>VYFX01000084.1 GCA_009842205.1 Paracoccaceae bacterium
GGGGATTATATACTTGAATAGATTCTAAAAAATCCTATATATGTAACATATTCAGATTATAAAGGATAAAAGAATGAGTCAAGCACCGGGAAAAGCCTACAGAAAGGGACTTAACATTTTTGAAGTCAATCAAATGTTTGCCAATGAGGACAATGCCAGGAAATGGATTGAAAAAATTGTCTGGCAGGGTGACAAACCTGTATGCCCAAAATGCAGGGAAACGAACACCTATGCCGTCAAGCCAAATCCTGCACTGCCACCCTATCGTTGCAAGACTTGCAAGTCCTATTTCAGTGTCAGGAATGGCACCATACTTGAAGATTCACCCTTGCCATTCAGTAAATGGGCAATGGCCATTTATCTCTTTACAACTTCCCTCAAGGGAGTATCATCAATGAAACTGCATAGGGATATCGGAGTTACACAAAAAACGGCTTGGTTCATGCTTCAACGATTGAGAACTGCATTTCAACAATCGCCTTCCATGTTCGAGGGAGTAGTTGAAGTGGATGAGATGTATGTTGGTGGCAAGGATCGCAACAAGCATGAAAGGGATATTGATGATGGTCGTGGAACAAAGGGCAAGAAACCCGTAGTCGGTGCCAAGAACCGTGAAACCAAGAAGGTCAGGGCAAAGGTTGTAGAGAATACGAAGGGAGCAACCCTGAGGGGTTTTGTTGAGGACAATGTCAATGTTGGAGACAAGACAAGGGTATTTACCGATTCCACTTTCGGCTATCGCAAGTTGCCAAATCAGGAAGCGGTCAAGCATAGTGCCAAGGAATATGTCAGGGGTATGGTTCATACCAACGGGATTGAATCATTCTGGGCAATGTTCAAGCGATCCCACAAGGGAACCTATCACAAGATAAGTCCCAAGCACCTGCAGAAATATGTTGATGAGTTTGTCTGGCGTCAGAACAACCGCCCGTTGGACATGCTTGATATAATGAGTGAACTGGTTAGGGGATTGGTTGGAAAGCGATTGACCTACAGTAATTTGACCACAGAGGGGTTATACAATGCAGGAAGATTCGGCTTCTGATGTTTTAAGTAGGGAAATATTGTTTCTTGATGCCGGTAGGTCCGAATATCAATCCCAAGAATCACTAAACAAGGAAATCAACCTGAAAGTATTCGGTGTTTTGGCTTTTATCATTACCCTGTTTACAATATCGCTTGAATTTGTTTCCGTTGATTCATTACCCTTATGGCTAATGTTGGCATTGTTCTTGAATTTCACTGTCTGTGTAGGGTTAAGCGTCTATATTGTAAGACCAATAGCCTGGTTGCGTCCTTTTGATTTGATGTTCATCAAGGATGAATTATACAAGTATGAAGCGAAGGGCATCGCTTACAGTCTTGGGGAAGGATATGCCGAAACAGTAGTATCCAATAGAGTTGTCATCAAAGAAAAATCTTCATATCTAGCGTGGTTGCTGTGGTCGGCTTTTTCTTTCCTGTTGTTGATCGTATTTGCCATATTTTACGACTCTATTCTGTCCTTGGTTCAGATGGCTTTGGCGATTTAGGGGATAATGGCTTGCCGGTATCACCGCTTTTCACCCCACCTCTTGGATCGGAAGGTTGATGTATTGGCAGTTTGGTTGTTTTCGTAGTTTGCCCAGATTTGTTGCTATCAGTCATTTCATGTATCCCCTTCTTGTATTTCCGTGTTCCAATCTGGCAATCAGATATTCCATTCCCCTATCGCCTTTTACAGAATTGCAATATCCACATAGCAGTTGCAGATTGCCGATGTGATCCGTTCCACCGCCCGATCTTGGGATGATGTGGTCAACTGTAAGGTTTTGTGGCTTGAAATGCTCGGCACACCCGTTGCAATGCCCTCCCTGAAAGCCATAAAGAGTTTGTTTGTGTGTTTTATAATGAGGAAGTCTCCCTAAATCAGTTCTTGTAGGAATATCAGTGCGATGGATCCCGTCATACAACATTCCCAAATGTTCCTTCATTCTCATTTGAACGAGATCGGCTGCTTTTTCTCCAATATCAATTCCAACCCATTGCCTTTGCAATTCCTCGGCTGCTATGCATGTTGTCGCACAACCACAGAATGGATCCAGAATCATATCACTCTTGTTGGAACTGGCAGAAATAATCCTGCGAAGAAGATTAAGTGGTTTTTGAGTGCGATAACCAGTCCGTTCTTTTTGGCTGGTCAAAACAGGAATATCCGCCCACCAATCTTCAGGAATTTTCCCTGCTCCAAACAAATTTTCAACTTCTGATTTACTGCGACCCTCAAGTGTTTTGGCTGATGCCGATATAATACTCGATTCCCCTTCGGAATATCTGCGCCGTGCTAGGGTTTTTTGATCATATGGTTTTCTTATTGAATCATAATTAAATGTTGAATTTAATTCTCCGTAATAAAGGATGATGTCATGTTTTCTTGGAAAATATCTTTTTGTATTTGAAGGACCCGTATAAGCCCAAACAATTTCATTCTTGAACATTTTACGGCCAAAGATTGCATCCATCATCAACTTGAGATAATGGCTCATTGTGGGGTCACAATGCAGGTATACCCCCCCCCATCGGATTTTAAAAGCCTTTTCATTTCAAGCAACCTTACGGCCATGTAGATCAGGTATGATTTATCGCTGTCCGTCATTGCAGCTTGGATAACCCTATTGAGGTTTGAGTGTTTTGATTCAATCAAATCCAACCAGGCAATATCTATGTCCTCAAGTGTCCATATATCCTTGAATTCTGCACCAGCAGCCTTTGAACCGATTGGTGCTGCATAATTGGCATTGCTGTTGAAGGGAGGATCAAGGTAGATCAGGTCAACGGATTCGGAGTTCATGCCCCGCATTATATCGAGATTATCCCCCGTCCATATCGTCTTGTTTCCCCAATTCGGTTGTTGCATGATCATTTCCAATTTGTTAAAAACTGGATATGTATATAACCAAACTTAAAATCTATTCAAGTATATAATCCCC
>VYFX01000031.1 GCA_009842205.1 Paracoccaceae bacterium
ATATTTGCTTATGATTTTGGGAGTAAAATCTTATCATCTGTTTATTGGATTATTGGGATGTGAGCCAGATGTTCCGTGAAAATTGTTAAACCCGTCGGAAGGTAAGGTAAATAGGTACCCTGTTATTTAGTAATGCTTTTTTCTCATAACGGGTTGATTGCCAATCTTTCCATGGAAGTTTCCAATCAGAAGGGGCTTCAGCTTCCCATTCAAAATGAGGGTTCAGATTTAGCTGTTCTACAGCTTGACGGGCGTAATCAGAAATGTCAGTGGCTATTCTCAAGTGTGCTCCAGGTTTCATTATCCTTGCCAATGGAATTAGATGTTCGGGAGTTACAAATCTCCTTCTATGGTGTTTTTTCTTGGGCCAGGGATCGGGATAGAGAACAAAGACCCGTTCAATTGCTTGATCAGTGAAGTATGGAAATATTGACCTGATATCATCCTGATACAGCAAGATGTTGTCCAAGTCTTCTTCACGCAACTTACCGAGCAGTGAAGCCACACCATTGAGATAAACCTCACAACCGATCAAGCCAACATCTGGATTTGCCTTGGCTTGGTGTATCAGGTGTTCTCCGGAACCGAAACCTATTTCAAGCCATACGGCAGTCTTTCCAGGGAAGGCTTTATCCAAATCCAACCGCTTGGTACCTTCCGGAGTTTCTCCAACAAAATTCAGGATATTGCGTTGCTTGAGATCAACCTCAAGATATTCTCTTTGCCTGTTTCGGAGTTTTTTTCCCAGACGCTTGCCATAAAAGTTATGGCTTGGCTTGTTGTCGGTAATCCCTGCTTTTTTCACCTTGAGAATTATGTAGCTTGAAACCTTGATTACATGGATAAATCATTCGTGAGATCAGTATTTTCCCAAGTGAAATCACCATTTCCACTAGGGGTTCGACCAAAATGACCAAAGGCAGCGGTAACCTGATAAATGGGCGTATTGAGTTTCAAATGTTCCCTGATACCCCTTGGGGTCAGCCCATTCATTTTATCACCAATCACTTCCAGCAACCGTTCTTCAATTTTATCCGGGGAGAATTTTTCCGTTCCAAAGGTATCAAGGAATAGAGAGGTTGGTTCCGGTTTGCCGATGGCATAAGAAATTTGAATCAGGCATTTGTCTGCCAGATCGGCAGCAACAACGTTTTTGGCTAAATATCTGGCAGCGTAAGTTGCCGATCTGTCAACTTTTGTCGGATCCTTGCCTGAAAAGGCCCCGCCGCCATGTGGAGCGGCACCACCATAGGTGTCTACAATGATCTTGCGACCGGTCAAGCCACAATCGGCAGCAGGACCTCCCTTGACAAAAATACCCGTCGGATTGATCAGCCATTCCTCATCCGGAAGTTTGGCTACCCAATCTGCAGGCAACAATGCAGAAGCTATAGGCTTGACGATGTCCTTTACATCCTTGGAATCCAGCCCGGCAATGTGTTGTGAAGAAATCACGACCCTCTCTAATCCTACCGGCTTGCCATCGTCAAAGCGTAGGGTAACTTGTGATTTGGCATCGGGTCCAAGTTTGCTTCCGTCCGTTTTGTCCTTCTTTCTGAATTCCTCGATCCCCTGCAAAATCCTGTGTGCATAGTAAAGTGGAGCAGGCATGTATTCCGGAGCCTCGTTGACGGCATATCCAAACATGAGCCCTTGGTCACCAGCACCCTCGTCCTTGCTCTTAGAGGCATCAACACCCTTGGCAATATCGGCTGATTGACCATGCATGAAATTTTGAAACCCGAAGGTATTCCAGTGAAAATCATCCTGTTCGTAACCAATGTCTCTGACACATTTGCGAGCAATATCCTCTAGGGAGTTCCATACGCTTTCAGGTCCTCTGTATTCACCTGCTACAATAACGGTATTTTTGGAGACCAAGGTCTCACATCCCAATCGGGCTTCGGGTTCCTCATGCAAAAAGGCATCGAGAATGGCATCCGAAATCTGGTCACACACTTTATCTGGATGACCACGTGACACCGATTCAGATGTAAATATCCCCTTGTTTATTGACATAACAACTCCCTAGGTTTCGAATGTATCTATATTTCCAAAACAGCAAACTGATTTTCAAAAATACTCAGTTTGTTTCAATGAATATTGGTAATTGTTTTTGACCTGATTAACAAGAACACCGCTGACAAAAATAAGACAATCGACAAGGGCCAATCTCCAACCCTGGAATAAAGGGTTGGTGAGAGTGCGATGGGGATGTTGGCATCCAGAATCCCTCTAACGCCAACGTCAAGCATCTGTACGGGTTGACCATAGCCATCCGTGACAGCCGAAATTCCGTTGTTCGAAACCCTGATCAAGGGCAGACCAAGTTCTGTGGCCCTGGCTTTGGCAATGGCAAAATGTTGTCTGGGGCCCCATGAATTGCCGATCCAGGCATCATTGGTAATCTGGATAAGGGTGTCTGGCCTTTCTCCGGTTCTGACCTCGTTTGGAAAAATGGCCTCATAACATATAAGTGCCCTTGCCTTGCCCAGAACGGGAAGGTAGAGGAATTTTGAGCCGGTTCCCTCGGAAAAATCCCATATTTCATCATTCGCCAAGCCTGAGCCCTGAATCCATTTCAGCATGCCTTCAAATGGAATGAATTCCCCAAAGGGTACCAAATGCTGTTTATCATAGATTTGTTCCAATTTACCCTGGTCGTCGAGTGCCAACAGGCTGTTGTACATCCTGTTGGCAGCCAAGCGTCTGAAACCTGCAACGAAGGGAATATTCTTCACCTTTGAGGAGATTAGGGCCATATCCTCCTCGTTGACAAAGACCGTAATTGCTGTTTCTGGCCAGACCAGGAGATCAATCTCGTTCTCACTTGGCCTGTTGCTGAGCTCTAACAACAGATTGATATTTGCACTTTGAAGCATTGGGTCCCATTTTTCATTCTGGGGAATGTTGGGCTGGATGATTCTGATCGTTTCATCAGAGCGAATGAATTCAATCTCGAGTGGAATTCGATACGATCCCCAGATCCAGACCAGGGCCAATAATCCCACCGAAACACCCACACCATGCCATAAATGCTTACCGAGAAACGGTACGATTACAAGACCGATAAGGAGAGCTGTAAGGCCGTTGGCACCAATGAGTGAGGTCACTTGCATGATTGGTGTTCCATCAAGCGTATAGGCAAACATGCCCCAAGGAAAACCCGTAAACAGATGTTCCCGCAACAATTCAAGGGCTATCCAACCTATCAACAATACCAACATTCTGTCTCTGGAGTTTTCAGTCAACAGAGTAGGCATTCCAAAAGCAAGTCCCCAAAACAGGGATAGGCCGAGCGCAGTAAGAAGCGGGGCAAAAGGGGCCATCCATCGGGTTTCATCAGGGTCAACAAGGAATGGATAAATCAGCCAGGAAAGGGTGAGGATAAAATATCCTGCCCCAAAGAGGAAACCCACCCTGAAGGTGGATTTAAAACTGGTTTCACGAAAGGAAAAATATACCGCAATACCTGCTCCAACAAGGGTAATCAGAGGCAAGGATGCGGGTGCATTACCCAAGGAAGCAATAAGACCTGCCAAAAAGGGAAAGAAAGGACGAAAGGCTAAAATCATAACGTCCCGGTTTAGGTTAATTCCTGAATTAATGTCTTTGTTGTCGAACTGGAATTGGCAGCAAAATTCCGGATGTTACCCGGGTTCCCCAACTACCTTTACTTCCAGCAGATCCATTTTTCTGTTGTCGCCCTTCAGGACCTTTATTACCAGCCCCAAATCCTCAAATGTGATCACTTCGTCCTGATTGGGGATTCGGTTGATTTTTGTGGAAACCCATCCTCCCAAGGTATCAACTTCCTCTTCGAGGTTATTGGTCAGATCCGAATTGAGCAATTCATCCAGTTCCTGAAGAGGAGTCTTGGCAGGACAATGGTAGAGGTTTTGGTCAATTTCCATGATACCCTGGGCATTCTCTTCCTCGGTGTCGTGCTCGTCAATGATTTCTCCAAAATGGTGTTCCAACAGGTCCTCAATGGTAACCAGACCATCCACACCCCCATATTCATCTATGACCAGCGCCATATGACAATGGTCATTCTGCATCTTTACCCGAAGTTCGTTGATCGGCATTGAGGGAGGAACGAAGAGGAGATCCCTTAAATCGTCCCTGATGCGGAATTTCTTTCTGGCGTTGCCGTTGAAACCATATTTGAGTGCAATATCCTTCAGGTGTACGAAACCGAGGGGATTGTCAGGAGTTTCATGAAAAACCGGAACCCTTGTTCTTTCACTTTCCTTGAAAACCTCAACGAGTTCGGCAAGGGATATGCTGTCAGATACCGCTACAACATCCGCCTTGGGGACCGCTACATCTTCTACTGTTCCCTCTTTGGCCAGTGAATCTTCCAGATTGTTATGGTCATGGTTACTGGATAATGGTATGTCGTCATCATCCCCATTGCCATTTTCTTCCCCTTGGGAAGAGCCCGAGAACAGCCTCAGGATTTTTTTCAGACCGTTGGGTTTGCTGGTTTCAGTTTTCAGGTTACCATTCCCACGGGGAGTGGATTGTTTATTTGTTGGTAATTGATTCATTTTTGTAACATGGTAAGGATTAAACGTATATTTGTGTACTGTTGTATGGATCGGCAATCCCCATGGAGGAAAGAATTTTTGTCTCCAGACTTTCCATTTTCATTTCATCATGCTTGAGGTCATGGGTAAATCCTACCAGATGAAGGGTACTGTGCACCAGTAAATGACTTAGATGACTGTCCAAAGTCAACCCGAAACTCTTGGATTCTGCTAAGAGTGTATCATAGGATACAGCTATATCACCAAGAAAACGGTAGTTCTCTTCATCCTCCAGCGTGTCTGGAAAAAACAATTCTCCGGATTGCCAAGACAAAACATTGGTTGGTTTGTTTTTATTCCTGAACCTGGAATTCAATTGTTGTATGGTTTCATCATTGGTGGCAAGCAAGTGGATTTCACAGGGAATAAGGTTGGCATCATATACCCTGAGTGTGGAATTGATGGCTTCGGCAGCAATATCCTCAATTTGGATATCTTCCCATCGCTGGTCTTCAATGACCAGACTAACCCGATGGGGAAATTCTGATGGTTCAGTCATTGTAGGCTTTGATGATCTCGGAAACAATCCTGTTGCGCATGACATCCCGGGCTGTCAGTTCTGAAAAGGCAATACCCTTTATATTGCCAAGGATTTGTTGTGCTTCAACCAAACCGGATTCCTGACCACGAGGTAGATCAATTTGGGTAATGTCACCGGTAATGGCCATCCTTGAGCCCAATCCCATACGGGTAAGGAACATGCGCATTTGCATTCGTGTTGTGTTTTGAGCTTCATCCAGAATAATAAATGAATTGGACAAGGTTCTACCCCTCATGAAGGCCAATGGAGCAATCTCTATGGTTCTGGAAGCCAAATGCTTTTCAATTGTGCCTGGAGGCAGAAAATCATGCAAGGCATCATAAAGGGGTTGCATATAAGGATCAATTTTTTCCTTCATGTCACCAGGCAAGAAGCCCAAACGCTCGCCAGCTTCGACTGCCGGTCTTGTCATGACGATACTATCAATTTCCTTCGACAACAGATTGGCCACAGCCACAGCCACGGCAAGATAGGTTTTCCCCGTACCTGCTGGCCCGATTCCGAAAGTGATCTTTTGGGAAGAGAGATTTTTCAGGTATTCAAACTGGGCTTTTGATTTGGGTGATATGATCCTTTTTCGAGTTCTGATCTCAAGTTCGGAATTAAAATCCGTTTCCTCCAAATCCCTTGCAGTTTTGTTCTTTTCGCCATTATTCAAGGCCATTTCCAGGGTCTGGTTCACTTCAACCTCATTGATGGCAAGACCCTGACTGACCCTCTCGTACAATGATTGCAAGGCCTGGTTTCCAACTTCAATTTGCGGAAGGGAACCCAACAGGGAAAGGGAATTCCCCTGTCTGATTATATGTATTCCCAAACTGTTCTCAATCTTGTTGAGGTTTTCATCACACACCCCACACAAATCAATCAATCGTTGATTATCCGAGAACTCTATCCTTTTTTCCGTGGCGGAAGGTGCTATCGCCAAAGATGCCCTCCCTCTTGGGAACAAAAAAGATCAAATATCAAAACCTGATCCCTATTTTCAAACAAAAACCTTTCTTTTTTTCCTATTCGACAAGAAAACTACCCAGTTAAAGATCAAAGGGTATTTGTACTATTGATAGCATCTTTTTCCTGAAATTTCCAGTTTTACTTGGAATAAAAACTATTTTCCTTCCTTGAGGACCTTTTCCAGTATACCGATGATTTCATCCAGATGGGATTTTTCTGCGATCAAGGGAGGTGACATGGCAATAATATCGCCGGTAATCCTTATCAAAAGACCTTTTTCAAAAGCATCAACGAACAAGTCAAAACCCCTTTTACCGGGTGCACCTGGTATAGGCTCCAACTCAATGGCTCCGATCATGCCCTCATTTCTGATATCAATGACATTCGGCAGCCCCTTAAGAGAATGTACACAATCTTCCCAATATGGGGTCATGCTTTTGGCACGTTCGAACAGTCCTTCTTCACGGTATGTTTCAAGTGTGGCAATACCTGCAGCACTTGCTACCGGATTACCAGAATAGGTGTATCCATGAAACAACTCGATAAGGTATTCCGGACCGGTCATGAAGGCATCATAAATGTCTTTTTTAACGACAACACCTCCCATGGGAATAATGCCATTTGTCAAGCCCTTGGCACAAGTGATCATGTCAGGTGTTATCCCATAATGCATGGCAGCGAATGAATCTCCCAAACGCCCAAAACCCGTGATGACTTCATCAAAAATCAGCAATATGCCATGTTTGGTACAGATTTCACGTACCCGTTCCAGATATCCCTTGGGAGGTACGAGGACACCGGTTGAACCGGCAACTGGCTCAATAATCACGGCAGCAATTGTTTCAGGCCCGTGAAGTGCACAGATTCTTTCCAGATCTTCGGCCAGTTCAACGCCATGTTCAGGTTGCCCCCTTGAATAGGAGTTCACTTCCGGAAGATGGGTGTGACGCAGATGGTCAACACCTGTAAGGAGAGTGCCGAACACTTTACGGTTATTGACTATTCCGCCGACCGAAATACCACCGATATTTACACCGTGATATCCTCTTTCTCTTCCAATTAATCTGGTTCGTTGGCCTTCACCCTTGGCACGGTGATAGGCAAGTGCGATTTTCAGTGCACTTTCAACCGCTTCGGATCCCGAATTGGTAAAGAAGACATGTTCCATTCCTTCTGGTGCCAGATCTCTGACCTTATTTGCCAGTTCGAAGACCTTTGGGTGAGCTACCTGAAATGTTGGAGCATAATCGAGTTCGGTAAGTTGATTTTGTATGGCCTTGACTATTCTCGGGTTTTTGTGGCCAGCATTTACACACCATAGACCGGCACTTGAATCAATGACTTTCGAGCCGGTTGAAGATGTGTAGTACATTCCTTCAGCCTCAACCAAAAGTCGGGGTGACTTCTTGAATTGTCGGTTTGGAGTAAAGGGAATCCAAAAAGAGGAAAGGTCATTTGGCATTGTGGTTTCGGTAGTCATAATTTCATCCTGATATTAGCTAAGCGGGCAGTGAAAATGTCCAAATATGAATTACAATAAATGGTTAGGTTACAGGTCATTTCCATAATTGGAAAAGAAAATAAATAAATAAATCCTTCCCAATATAAAAAATATTGGTGATTTGACCAAAATGTGGGTTATTCTCTTTCAAGCACAAGGGCTGTTCCAATACCACCAGCCGAAGGTATCGAGGCCAACCCAAACCCGCCTGAATCCATCAGTTCATGAAACAATCTCACGGCCAGAATGGTACCTGAAGCCCCGATAGGATGCCCCCTGGCAAGGGAACCACCACCAATATTTACTTTTGCCGGATCAAGATCCAGACCCTTGAGACAGGCAAGCACCTGTGCTGAAAACGCTTCCATGATTTCATAAACGAGAATACTGTCCCTGTTCAATCCCTCCATTTTCAGAACTTCCCTGATGGCGGGTATTGTTGCCAAACCAGGTATCATAGGGTCACTTCCAACTGTTAATCCGCTTGCAATCCTTACCTTGGAGGCATTCAATTCATTTACAATTTTTTCGGACACAACAACAACAAAGGCTGCGCCATCTGCCGCCACGGACGTATTTGCCGGAGTGATCGTACCACAAATTGGGGCAATTTTTTGGCATGCTTTCATGGTCAGGTTTCTGGTAAACTGATCTATTCTGGGGATGTCTGAAAGTTTGGACATTTCTTCCTGCAATCGATCCTTGCTTGCCCGTGCTTTGCCATGGCTATCAATTGCCCATAAATCCTGACATTCCTTGGTGAGGGAATATTTTTTAGCCAAATCATTCGCTGCTTTGATCATGTCAGGGTCCCTGTCACTCCAAGGTGTGAAGGGTGCCTGTTCAATCGGCCTATCCTCATACTCACCATTCCTCTGGAGATAAACTCTTGGACGCTGGGAATAACTTTCCACGCCCCCAACCAAAACAACCTCTGCCAATCCACTTGTTATCAGTGACTTGGCCAATAAAATTGCATCCAACCCGCTTGAGCATTGACGATCAATGGTTATCCCGGGAGTAGATTCAGAAAGTCCCAGTTTAAGACTGATTACTCGTCCCGGGTTTCCACCTGGCCCCAGAACATTGCCAACAATAATTTCATCA
The DNA here is from genome assembly GCA_009842205.1 of Paracoccaceae bacterium. GTDB lineage: Bacteria > Pseudomonadota > Alphaproteobacteria > Rhodobacterales > Rhodobacteraceae > MPNP01. The sequence goes on from VYFX01000031.1 coordinate 8,696, forward strand.
ACCTTATCAGACTCAATACCCGCCTGCGCCAAACAACAGGACGCTGCCAACTCTCCAAGGGTATAGATATCAACATCTTTCAAGAAACCATTTCTTGGAGCAACAGGTGTTCTGGCTCCAGCGACAATGTAGGCCTCGGTTCCCATCAAGTTGTCTCCAACATCCTTTGAATGGCTACCAAATTCAATTTGCCGGAAGCCAAGAGAGGTGGTTTTTCGTCAATCAGCCGAAATGATCTGGGAGTAAGGTTGTGCCCCAATTCCCTTCGACACATACTGGAGACTTGATTGATATCTGGCTTGAAGGAGTTGATGAACAGACAGGCGTACAGGTGATTTGTCTCAAACCTGTCGCTGCTTGAATAGACATAGGCCGCTTCAATGCCCTTAATGTTCGTTAGAAAGCTTTCGACCTCCTCCGGGTGAACGTTTACATCGTGAATGCTGATCATTCGGTCTCTGCGCCCCTTTAGAAACAAATATCCATTTTGATCAAGAAAACCGCGCTCACCGGTTTGAAAGTAATCATTTTGAATTGGATTTAGGGTTCCATTATCAATATATCCTTCAAAAACATAAGGTGATGTGACTTCAATATTCCCTATCTTCCCATTGGGCAGGGCCTCTCCACGATCATTGAGTACTCTGATTTTTACTCCTTCATATGCCTTACCTACTGAACCTTGTGGAGAATCGGTAGTGGCAATTGTAATAAAACTTGTTTCGGCAGTTCCATAAAATTCGATTATTTCCCCCTTGGGGAAAAGATTTTTCAACTTCAGTACGTGGTTTGGAGTCAATTTTGAACCACCTACAATAATCTTTCTCAAGGAAGTTATTGGTTTCAATTTATGGATTTCAAAGGCACGGGTAAGCAGTTGCAGTTGGATTGGTGTTGCATAAAGTATTGATATCTTCCTGGTAGCGATTTCCTCGAGTTGTGATTTTGGAAGCCATTCACCAAGAAGGGTTACATTGGTACCAAGATAAAGACCCTCCAACAAACCGTAGAGTGATATTGAGTGGGTTAAATCACCAAGAATGCCAAAATTGTCCCTGCTTGTAATTGACCAAATTTCCCTATTGATCAAAAAACTGTTGATCCAGGTACTTTGCAATCTCAGGATTTTCTTTAGTGGACCGGTAGTACCACCTGTCTGAACGACAAAACATGGTGGTGAGCCAGAGGGATCATGGGCATGTGAACAATGATCAGCCTTGATGTTTTCCCCTTTGGGGAAAGGTTTGGGGGTTAGGCGGAAGCAAAAATTCCCTTCAATGGCACGAAACAGGTTGATAATACTTGAAACAGGGTTGCGATCCAGATTGATTGCCACGAACGGTTGCTCTGGCAATTGCCACGAAACAAGGTCAATACTCAGCTGCTTCTTTATTTCATCGGCATTCAGGAAAAAATTTTTTCCACTTAATACAGATGCTTGATGCCATTTGAATTTCAAAGAATTCCTCAAAAAGTAATTTCTGTTATTTGTCTGAATTTATGGGCACGATGAAGTTGATACTCTCAAAACAGGGAAGGTCTATTCCAAGGTTATTTGGAACATTTCACCATTGTTATCAAGCAGAAGAGATGCTTGATATCAATATAATGTGAAGGGAATTTTGCGAATTCCTAATGGCACAAGGCAATATACACCCATGTCTTACCAGTTGATGAATGTTTTAGCATCTGTATTTCGTTAAACAAACAACAACCTTGATTGTTTTGAGGGCACTCAATGTTGTTTCCAAGATGCTGACAGGTGACCTTACCCACCATTTTTGATGTCGGGTCAAAACAATATGCTATAAACGTCAGATGAATCACCCTTTATTTTAATTTTATTTTGGTAGAAAATTGAACCATGGTTGAAGAAGATAGTTCCAAGAGTGACAATGAATTTTTCAAGGCTGCGATTGCAGGTGATGTACAAACAGTTACATCTCTTCTGGACACGGCTGATCTCAAGGCTACCGATGGTGATGGCTGGACAGTCCTTCACTTGGTCGTTAAGGCACAAAATCGTGGATTGACAAGATTAATCCTGGAGCACCCCCAAATTGATGTAAATGCCTCCGATAATGAAGGTTGGACAGCACTTCATCTGGCTGTTCAAGAACAAAGCCGCAATTTAGTCAGACAACTGCTTGAACATCCCGAAATTGATGTAAATGCCAAAAACAAATGGCAGAGCACGCCTCTCATGCTGGCCGTTACCAGTGGTAATATTGATATTGTGGAAAGTTTGTTAAGACATCCAAAGATCAAGGTAGATCTAAAGGCTGATTATTATGGGCGTACGGCCTTGATGCAGGCTGCTGTCAAAGGGCATGCACATATAGCCCGTTATCTTGTCACCTACGGGGCAAATGTTAATGTTTCAGACAAGACCGGCAGGAACAATGCCCTTATTGAAGCAATCAAAAACAGGAATTTTGATATAGCAATTTACCTTTTGAGAACTGGTACGATTGATTTTTCCAACCGGGAATTGAGACTCCAGAGCCTAATCTGGGCAAGTCGCCACCGCAAGCAGCTTTACAATGAGCTTGATCATGCAATTGCGGTATATTTCAATCGTTTTGGAGGCCATCCAAACAACTGAGGCAGATCGCAAAATCACATTGGCTTTATTAAAGTTGTTATTACTTCAGCAATCGTTACTTTCCAGTCATAGGAATAAATTGTTGAAGTTGCAGCCAGTTGAATCAATCAGTTTGGATATCTTGAACAAGAAAAGGTGAATCGTAATTCCACCTATTGTGGTTTGTTTTGTAATTTACTGGTTAATTGGTATTCGGTGAATCATAAAAATACCCCAATAGAGGAAAAAATGGATTTTTGTATTCAGCTTTCACCTTATCTGCCTGAGAAGTCTTATGGTGGGGACAGATTATACTCTGATATGGTTGAATTGGCTGTTTTGGCGGAACAGGTCGGGTTTGAATCCGTCTCGACAACCGAACATCATTTGATCAATTGCCTGATGATGCCGGCACCACTGATCCTTGCCACGAAAATTGCGGCCCATACCAAAAAAATCAAAATACTGACTTCCGTAGTCGTCCTTCCATTGCACGATATGAGGGTTTTTGCAGGAGAAATCATAACAGCGGATATTTTCTGTCAGGGGAGATTACTCTTGGGGGTCGGCCGGGGAGCATTTAAATATGAAATGGAAAGAATGGGAATCCCCATGGATGAAACCCGGGAAAGATTTGATGAATCCCTTGATGTCCTCAAAGCGTTGCTAAACGAGGAAGAAGTTTCATGGAATGGTAAATTTTACAAATTCGATGCACTGACGATCATGCCAAGACCAATTGCTCCGGGATCCCCCGAAATCATGATGGCTGTCATGGTACCTGAAGGAATATACCATTGTGTCCTGAGGGGTTTTCATATCCAGACAACTCCCCTGGCAGGAAATCATCAACTTTTGGTCGACCAGGTTGAAGCATTCAATAGAGGTAAGGAAGATCTGGGAAGAACTGAAAATTGCCCTACACTCAGCTTGTCAAGACTTGCCCATTTTACAATGTCGGATGAAGATGCACTATCCAAAATCGATCTGGCTTACACCTATTACAGTCGCTTTGATAATGTGTTTACCGGTCCTGGGATTGTTGAACATGGAATGATAAAGCCCTTGCCCAGAAATCAAACAAAGGAAGAATTGGCAGAGAGCTTGTTGATTTGTGGCAAACAGGAAATGATAGACAAGCTGTCGATTTACTCGGATTTGGGGATAGACAGGATAATCCTGAATATAAATTTTGGTGCCGAACATTCGGAAATGATTGAAAATGTACACCGGATTGCAGAAGAAGTTATGCCACATTTTCAGTAGGAGGAGTTTGAAATCGTTATGCTGTCCAAATTGGAAACTTGTCCCTATACCATTGAAGGAACGGGTCCAGCTATGTTTCTTATCCATGGAATAGGAGCTTCCCGTGAAACTTGGAAAAATCTGGTACCCACACTCAGGAACCACTTCACGGTAATTTCTTATGATCTAAGGGGGCATGGATTAGCATCTTTACCTGGAAAAAAGTTAAGTTTGGATGATCTTGTTGATGACTTGGAACAGATCCGATGCGAGATCAATATTGATCGCGCTCATTTCGTAGGTCATTCCTTAGGGGGCATGATCGGACCTGCCTATGCAAGGAAGTATCCTGAAAGGGTGATTTCATTGGGTTTGTTATCAACCGCAGCTTTTAGAACAAGTGATGATTCCACCAAGGTATGGAAGGTTGTAAAGGCAATGGAGTCCAGGGGGATTCCTCAAATATTGGAAACGCTTACCGATCGGTGGTTTACAGACGAGTTTATCCAGTCCCATCCAGAGGTAGTTGAAAAGCGCTTGAATCAGGTCATTGCCACAAGTCCCGACGTGTTTCTGAATGTCTTCAGGATTTATGCCGGTACGGAAATGAAACCATGGTTGCACGAAATCAAATGTCCAAGTCTTGTTCTTACGGGAGAGAATGATGGGGGTTGCAATCCTCGATTAAACCGTCAGATTGCATCTGCACTTGCCAATTCCGAACTGGTCATTCTACCAGATCTAAAACATTCCATACTTTTGGAAGCAGGAGAAAAGGTTGCAAAGGAAATTATCCGCTATTGCAGCAGGGTTTCATGATCTCCTCCAAAAGGGAATGTGAACCTCTATTGGATTAGATTTACAAAAACAATACCTTCTAATCTTCCTACTGATTAGAAAGAGCGTGTAAATTCATGAACCATCAACAAAATCAGAATTCAAATATATTGATGGGGCAATTTGCTGGTATAAAACATCCACGACCAGAATGATTGTGGCCAGTTAATGTTCTGGATATTGCCGAATTATTGATTTTCATCAATGATCAGAAATAATTGCCAAGGACAAATTGGTGTCTGGAGGACTTGAATTCCGAGGAAATCATATCTGTTATATTGTATTATGCTGATCTATTTGATCATTTCTATTTGCTGGGAAAGTATCTTCGTACTCGGAAATAGGTTTGTTTGATATATCAGGTATAGAATAATCCCCTCGTTACGAATTTTGGTGTAATAGAATATCAGGTTATTGGATAAAAATTGAGGTTAGCATATGGTAGTTAACCCAACGAAAAAATTCTAATCGCATGGCACCTTTCAGCATGAAATACAACCTTGACACTTTTCGAGGCGATTTCTTCGGGGGCGTTACCTCGATGGTTGTGGCACTGCCAGTCTCACTTGGTTTTGGAATTGCCTCTGGGATGGGAGCAGCAGCCGGGCTTTACGGTGCCATAGCTGTTGGTTTTTTTGCTTCAGTGTTTGGCGGGACACGTTCCCAGATATCTGGTCCAACAGCCCCCATGACCGTAGCAATGTCAGTCATTGTTACAAGTCATGCTTCCACTATCACGGAAGCTCTGGCGATTGTTGTATTGGCTGGTCTCCTCCAGATCCTTTTGGGAATCTCAAGGATAGGCCGTTTGGTCGTTTACACGCCTTATGTTGTCGTTTCCGGCTTCATGTCAGGTATTGGTTTTATCGTTATCCTAATGCAATCGCTACCTTTGTTTGGTGCTTCAAGTGCCACTGGTGGGCCCATGGGGGCAGCACGTGCTCTTCCAGAAGCAGTGAACAGTATTAATGGCAATGCTTTCGTAATTGGCTTGATCACACTTGCCGTGGGTTTTCTTTGGCCAAAAAGGTTCTCACGATTTGCTCCAGGTCCTCTGGTTGCCCTTATTACTGGAACAATGTTAGGTATCTTGTGGTTCACGGAAGCACCTGTAATCGGGCCTATTCCTGTTGGACTCCCGACAATGCAATTCGCTTTGCCATCGATTGGTTTTGTACTGTATTCATTGAAACCAGCTATCATCTTGGCATTGTTAGGCTCGGTTGACAGCCTTTTGACTTCTCTTGTGGCAGATTCTTTAACCGGAAAACGTCACAATCCGGACAAAGAATTGATCGGTCAGGGCATAGGTAACATGGCTGCAGGGTTTATTGGGGCTTTACCCGGTGCAGGGGCTACCGTATTCACACATCTTTTTTTTTGCGTTTGTCCTTGCCTTTTGATCAGCGA
>VYFX01000071.1 GCA_009842205.1 Paracoccaceae bacterium
CTACACTATCCTCTTCGTGGGCTGCGTCAGATGGGTATTAGAGCCAGATCCTACACCAACCAAATACTGAAACCAGAAAACAGAAATGCTGTTTTTCATTGGTTGGACCTGGCCCTTCAGCAAACGCGTGATCAGCGTGTCCTAGCACCGCGAGCAGCTTATAATTTTGGCCTGGTTACTGCTTTAGGTTTTTTGGCAGCCAACAGCATCGAGCAGGCTTATGATGAACCATACGGGATAGGATCTGGTCCAGATGGTGCAAATTCAGAAGTTGCCTACGGTGTGGCCTTTGCATTAGCCGCGGGTGAAGCTTTCCAGACACCTTTTATGATGGAGCGAGAGGCTTTTCTGAATCGTTACCCGGATAATGAAGCAAAGACACTTGGAGTTGAATGGGGTGAAGTTGTTGCCAGAAAGCTTTTAGATTTGCGTACAGGGGATGGTTCAGAGCCAAGTAAGTTGAATTATTATCTGGGTAGATATCAACGACGAACCGATACCCTTCGTTGGAGACCAACTGGGCCATTTTATAGTGCCGCACCAGGACCTGCATTTCCTACATTTGACCGGGGATTGTATCCAGGATTAGGTAAAGTCATTCCATGGACAATGAAAACTAGTTCCCAGTTCCGTGTCAAGGAATTTTATGATCCTGCCAGCACTGAATTTGCCGAGATATTTGATTTGGTTCGTCATCTTGGTGGTGAAAACAGTACGATTCGAACTGCCGATGAAGCAGAAATTGCACTTTTTTGGGAGGATGGACCTTGGGGGGTCACTAACCCAGGCCACTTCATTTATATTGCCATTCAATTATTGCAGGATGAAAATCTTTCCTTCCTAGATCTCGCGCGAGCGATGGCACTGATCGGCATGACCATACATGATGCTGCCATCTCCGCTTGGGACAACAAATATTACTACGATATTCTCCGTCCAGAAAATGCAATCAGGTATCGTGCCCCGGAATTTGGTAATACTGACACTCGAGTCGTTAGAGAACCTGGTTGGCGAAGTTTGATTCCTACTCCTGAATTTCCAGCCTATACATCTGGTCATGCAACCTTTGGAGGTGCCTGCATGGAAATGTTGGCATTGATAATTGGACGAGATGATGTGTCCTTTTCCGGTCGTTCACCAGATGAGGTGTTGTGGCCCCAGTTGAAGAATGTAAGTCGACACTGGACCAGCCTGAGCCAAGTTGCAGAAGAAAATGGAATGAGTCGTCTCTATGGAGGTGTTCATTGGGATTGTGATCATATTGAAGGCCTTAATGCTGGCAAGGCAATTGCGAAGCAGGCGTTTCATACTACTTTCCCAAGAAGTGTATAGGAGTTTATCGATCAAATGCCTTGGCTATTGTGGTTCACTCGAATTATTTTCGCTATTAGTATTACAATGGCATCAACTGCTGTAGCCCAGACAAAGTTACTTAATTTTGAAAAACTATCCTTTTTTGAAAAACCCTTAGCAGCAGATTTGGGTTTTACTACCTTAGTTTTTAGTGGAACGCTTGAAAGTAAGATTTTCGACTATTCCGGAGAAAATGGTGAAAATGGTACGGCATTCGATGGAAACTACCAAATTTCAGCTTTAACCCAACTGTCAAATAGATGGCGACTGGGAGCAACATATTATGGAGAAGATGTAGACGACAAATATACCGACAAAACGACAATTTCCATCGGAGGGGTATGGGGAACAGTGATGGCAGGGAATGTATCTGATACCGTCAGGGAACAGACTCGGCGTCAACCAGGGGCTGGTAATGCCTCATTAGCTTTTGATGATTTCATTGGAAAAACAGATGATTCAGGAGCTAGTTATGCTGGCAGATTCGGCCCATGGATTGTTTCAGGATATGCCGATGGGGAAGGTGGTGTAGACCTTGGTGCAGTTTATCAGAGGCCACAAGGGACAAAAGATTATCGATTTACTCTACGAACCATCTCCGGTGCACATATGGCATCAAACGATTTGGGAGAGCCAATTGCATACGATACCGTTGGGTTAGGTATTGTAGGTGAGTTGATTTATGGCAGTAGTATATTTGATGCCGGGTTTGGATATGAACGATTTAAAAGTGAGGAAGAGAAAGCCAAACGGCGATTTGTTTCAGTAGGTGCAAGGAATAAATTTGATAACATTACTATATCTCTCGAAGGACATTATGGAGCCATTGAAGACGATGAAGAGGTTTCAACTGCTTTAGGTATCCAATATGACATATCCCGTGGATTATCAGCCAATTTTGGAATAAACCACTCCAGAGCCAAAGCAACCTCCAGTTCGATACGAAACACTGATACTGAGGAAACAGGAACAATTTTATCATTGCGATACACCTTTTAACCCAGTTAAAAACGGTTACGACATTATCATATTATCAAGAATAGTGATTTCGTCTGTATTAATTGGTTTGGAACTCGCAACAGCAATTGTAAAATAACCCAAAATAAACCTTGAGTAATGGCCTATTCCAAGAAAAAATAGGTTGGGTTATATGACTTTGGGCAGTTAGTTTATATCCTTGATTATCTTGTCTTGGTGCTCTATTTTTCAAAGCCGTACAATCTTCAACCTGGTTTTCAGATTGGTTTGGCAGAAGGCATGTAGAAAACAGGTTCGTTCGGCAATATCCAGCATCTCTTGTGCTGTTTGGTCAGGTTCTGAAGTTTCAAGATAGACATGGGTCTCGATCGGACCAGCTTCACCGACCTTACCTGTTCCCCCGGTGGCACCACCGAGGCTGAAATGCGTATCCTGAACAATGCGGTAGTCGGGCAAATCAAGATTCAGCATTGATACGAAACGACCGAATTGGGTCATGAAACAAAACC
>VYFX01000003.1 GCA_009842205.1 Paracoccaceae bacterium
TACCTCAGAGGTAAGAGAAAAAATGCTTTCAATTGAATCCCATGAATGGCCCAGCCTTGTTAACAGTTTGATCAAAGACCCTTCTGTGCTTGGTGTTGAACCCTATCCAAAGACTAAATCCTTCCAAAAAGGAATACTCAATAACCCAAACAATAACACTAATGCTTTGGCTTCAACCTGAGGTTGATTGCCAAAACCAATTAGGAAAAGGTTTGAATTTATGACTGACAAGTACAATTACTGGCGGGAAACACAAAGACCGACCAGGTTCTTTTTTCTAGACCCCAGGATAGTACTCTTTCTGGTATTGGTAATCCTTCACCTGAAGGTATGGACCATAGCCCTGTTTGTTTCAGCTGCAATATTCAACATTTGGCTGGAAAGCAGGGGACTGAAGGTAATGCATTTGCACCGCTATATCAAAACCTACCTGATAGGCAATTACATTCCTGCCAAGGGATTCAAAAACCAACGCTACCCGGTTTCCTACGGGTTTGAAATCGATGAGATGTAGTTTGGCCTGATTATAAGTCAAGATGACCTCAAGCCAATACCTTTGAGCCAAGCATCTACTTGGCCGAAAGCATCTCTTTGCAATTGATCAGGAGACCAATTTACAGTACGGTCATCATCTTCTAAAAAAGATCTAACATATCTTGGACCGAGATGATCAATACTCAGAAATTTCTCATTAATATAACCATACCCTTCCCTTGCAGACTCAAAAGCCAACAAATCTTTTGTTTGCTTGACAAGCACTTCAATCCCCCCAGGAAAATTTCTTACTGAGTAATAAATGTCATAGGCGTCCTTTGGTTTACTCCGATTGTTTAAAGCAAAACCTTTCATGGCCAAGAGTGCTGGAATGGTTGCTACTGCGATTTTGGCATTGTTTTTTGCTCCGCTAGGCATTCGGCCATCAATATCTACCGATACATTAAACTTGATTGCCAAATCTACACCATCTGCCCGTTGAGCTGCAAAATTCTTAACCAAAGGGGGCTTGTTTTTATAAAGGTGAATATTTCTAGGAATCAGAAAATCTATGATTATGCTCATTTCAGGCATGCTTCCCGATGGAGGAAAGTTACGGGCTAGTTGGAACGGTCTCAATGGGGGACTGTTGGTATAGCCTGCATCCAGTAATGATTCTATGAGTGACGAGTATTCACTATCTGTTAATAATGCAGAGGCATGTAGGCCTATATCAATATCTATAGTACCAACATGAGGCATTTCTTGGTTGTTAATCAATAACCCTGGTACAGCCCCACCTACTATTACATATTTACCTTCAAAAGCGCCGAGAATTTGTCTAATTTCAATGAGAACAGATTTTACATATTCTGTGGTTTGTGGACTGTAATCAACAGCGGATTGTTGTTCTCTCAAAGCCATGGAAAATACTTTCCTGCAAGGAAATCTGCTGCCTCCCGACTGCGATCATTACCATTCCACAAATCAAGGTATGTGAGAATTGGGGCAGTGCAGTAGATTCCGGGTTTCGGTTGAATAGCGCCATCGAAATAACAGTCTTCCTTTAAAATATGTATGATCACGTTTGCTCCACTTTCAGTTCTTTTTAGATCAAGTTTCTTTTCCAGAATATCTGCCCCAAATTTGTCTGCATAAAATGTTTGAGTGAAATCTCTCAGAAATGGTGCAAGCCATTGGGCAGCAGAATTAGAAGAAAGAATTGCAAGAGGAGATTCCTGCTCAATACCCAAGGTTCCAACAAGTCGATTGATTAGCTGGTCTCCATGTAGAGTTGTATATCCTCTAAATATTTCACCAGAAGGTTGTTGGTAGTTCTCCCGCCAAGATTTCAGGAGTGAGTCTGGTTGGGTAAGAACGATTCCTTCCTGTCGTATTTCAATCCATTCACGATCCAGTAATTTTTTTCGGACATTGCTTACATGTCCCAGACTTGCCTTGGCTTCCGCAGCTAGATTTGCCATACGCCATGCATAGTTAGGATTGTTAAGCAGAACTCGTAGGATTGCTCCCGCCTTTGGAGAAAACAATGATTTCAAGGTGCGTTTTTCTGCCTTTGGTTTGGAAGTAGTGGATTTCTCAATATATACATTATCAAACACCAAAGAAGCATTTCCTTGTAGGTCCAGATAGGCCAATTTGTGTTCGGAGCATATTCTACGTGATTCTGGTGAAAGGTAATCACTTACTACCATAGGTATATATTGGCGGCTTTTTTTATCCTGTTTTGATTGTTCCAGATCTGCGATGTAGCTCTTTAGTTTATATACCTTATTTCGTACTTGCCTAGGCTCCCCCCTCAAAACGACTTCAATAATAAGGGTGTATTTTGAATTGCGATGGTCGAATTCCAAACCCGCATCAATCCGATAATCAGATACTACGAATTCATAGGGTATAAATGTTGGATTCTCAATACTGGGAATATTCTTTATCAAGTCTACTACAGCGTCAACTGCTGCGCCTAAACACGATTTTTCATTATATTTAACTGAATTATATATTTTCACCATCCGTTGAAAATTATAATTATAGTGAAAAATTTCAAGAGGAGATGTTAAATTTTTCTGCTGGATTCCCTACATTTCCTTATGTAGTTGGGTTTGATTGCTAGCAATCTGGAAATATTATAATAAAAATTATTTTTTCGAAGAATTATCCGGATCTTTTTCTTCAGTTTTATCTGGAACAGATCCTAACATACCAAATCCATTCTCAAATTTTTGATAGGGGTAAGGTGGCATGACCATTTCCCTAATATGCTCAACCGGAATAACAACATCATTTATTTCATTTTTGTTCTCAGGCATGCCCTGTATTTCTCCTATTTAATTTAGCTGGTAATAATGCTAATGATTAATCCAGTATTTCCATTTACAGTTCATTAAGCTTTTTGATCACTTCACCAAACCAACGATTTTCTAAAAACGAACCTTTAGTATTTTTAGTATCTTCAATGGAATTAGTTTGATCATTCTCTTCGAAACAGAAAAATCCTCCTCCTTCAGAGTCAAAAGTTACTTCTTTATAATTCTTGCCTACACCCCAATAGATTACAACCTCTCCTAAGGGACTTGCAGCAACATCCTGTGGCCTTAATTTGGGATATAAATCTAATAAATCCCGGAGAAATTGCTCAGCTTGTTTGATAGCAATATGAGGTATTTCCCTTGCATCCTCACCATCCCAATTATCATCCAATTGATAGAACGTTTGTAACTCTTTCAGGAAAGGGTCGATTGGGTCAACGCACATTTCATTTATGCTTTCAATTACTGGTATAACAACTATACTGTTTTAGTAGTGCCTGAGTCCAAGCCCTTGGCAACGCTATGTTCTAGGATAATTTCTTTAACTTTGTGCTTGGGAACTGCCTATTATTCTAACCATATCTAAACTAACATTTCATCACAAAATTAAAAGTCTGCTGAGACAGTTATTCGTTGAATTATATCCTATCTTCTCAAAAACTTGTTTAATGAAACTTCAACCCTTCTTTGAAAAGGATTGGAAATGCCTGAAAAAGTTAGAAAAGCCAAAAATGGAAAAACTATCTATTTCCAGATAAGTGCATGGTATAACGAAGAAAATGACAGAATCCACATTACATCTGGAAGTAAAAAAGGGGCGAAGGGATTTATTACTACAGTTAATGCTGATCCAAAATCGAAGCGGGGACACCCGAACCTTTTCAAGAAATTGGCTAAATTCCTTCGAGAACACGATGTACCGGCTCCAGATATTGATGGCCTCTAATCAGAAACAGTTTCCTGATACATGATAACCAGTTGCGGATGTTAATGGTCGAAAAGTGCATCATTAGCAAATGGTTTCCTAATCTTGTCTTTCTCACGTCTGACCCTCGACCATACCAACGAAATAACTGTCCAATATACCTTTGCTTCCTTCTTGGGTTCGCATTCCTTTTCTTAAATGCTTTTCGGATAGCAAAATGCCCATCAGCAACTCGTCTGGGGAAGAGGGGGGGGGTAATTCCTCCTGCCTTTGTACCAGCAGGTCATCACTCAGGAGAGTTTCGGTAATGGCCTCGACAGACTCCATGAAATTCACATCCCTCGACTGATCCAAGCCTGGGGCTTTGTCGGTTGGACCACGTACCAGCAAGAATTTGTTGGCCCTGATATTCGGTATCCAGTATTGACCAGTATAGAAGGAACGAGCCTTGACCAGAACGGATCCCATCATGAAATAAAATTCGCCCTCACGCAACTTTTGCAAGTCACCTATTTTTACCCTACTTTCCACAACGAATTCAGCATCCTGACGGTCAACCCACTTGGTGCCAAACAGTCCAGATTTCTGTTTTCTACCGGATACTACAGGAACCCTGTGGGTTGAGAATTTCTTGCGAAGAAAATCCCAGGTCTTGTGGGCATCCTCCATGGCTCCTGCTACGGTCAGACGGGAATTGGCTGCGGCAGATTCAGCTATTTGAGGTGAAACCGCCTGCATGGCAGCCATATCCTGCCCGGAAACGACAATCATAAACCCGAGAGAACGGGCTTGAGCCATCATTGTATCAATGCCCTTGACCATATAGTATCCAGCTTCATCAAGAATGACCATGAATGGTGTGGGAGATCTGGTTGGCTTGGCATCGACCAGTTTTTGCTTGCTCCCCATGATGGCTGAACCGGAAACCTTTCCCATCATCATTTTGAGAACAGCCACGATAATCCGACCACAACTCCGCATTTCTTCTGGTGCTTTCTGTAGGGCAGGTAATAGAACAACCAATATGCGTCTGTTCAAAACTACATCCTCCATATCAACCTCCCCAAAGGGAGTTCGGAAAATATGTCCATAATCATCTGCTAGGGATCCAAGAGGTTTGGTGAGTTGCATCGATAAAAAGCCATGCTGTTCTACTGTCTTGCTTTCTTGGGGAAGTCCATTGATTGCATTGTAAAGGTTGAATCCGGGCAGTGAGTCAAAAAATCCTTTCAGGGCCAATCTTGAGGTGTCCGAAAATTCTCCTTTCAGTGAACGCAGATACAATTCAATCATGCCTCCCCTGGATCTTATGTCCTTCCAGGCTTCATCAGGTATATCTGCAATGCAATTGATTTTACCATCCACCAAATGAGTTTTGTCTACCCCTTGGCCCAATGGGAGATAATCCCTGATTGATTGTACATTCAAAAGTACATCTCCGGCATCTCTCATTTCGCAAAGAGCCCTGATTGCTGAGGTTACAAGTGACATGGCCCGGTGTTTCCACATATCTGTACCACCAGCAGCATTACCCATGAGGGAAACGATAAGGTTCATCAGTTGATCTGGAGTGCCATGTGAAAAAGGATTCAGGGTATTGGACTGAACATCTGGTCCACCTGCACGATTATCCTGCTTACCCCCAAGATCGGTGAAATTCAGGATACGGTAATCATCCTCCCTGCCGAATTTGGATACCAGCGACCATGTTCTGCCGTGAAACTCCGTGGTGCCCTTGCCATCCACAAACAGAAACCCCGAGTTCCACATGATTGATTGGGAAACCAATCCCAAGAGGAATTCGGAATTATGCGTAACAAGGTAGGATTCCATCACAAATAACCCTTCAGCAGATTCCACCTTGATACATGTCATATCCTTTTCCAGAACCTTGAAGGATTTTATCAACTCATCTCCCTGCCGAGGGGTCATTTTGCCCAAGGTAATCTGTCTCTTGATATGTTCCTTCTTGACCAAGGCTTCTGATCGTGAGTAAAAACCCTCCACCTCGACTATTTCCAATCCAAGTTTTTCATATTTATCAGTGAGTACAAAATGCCCATCAGAGGTTTTGTTTAATCCGGGTATGGAAGCCTTGATATAAATCCTTCCTTCGATGATCAGCTGCAAGGCCAATCCTCCCAGCGACCAAATGAGATATCTGAGTTGAATGCCTTCCTCACTTGAAACAACAGGGATTTTCAGGGAACTCTCAATCAACTCTACCGGCTTGGTTTTGTTCCGAAATGTCAGAAACTCCAATAGCCATTCTTTTCTTTCAGACACTGAACCTTTCTGATCAAGGTTTCTGGTTTTCCAACCTATGTCTCTTGTTGCATGGTTTCCGACAGCCAACTTTTTGAGTTTGCCTCCAGTTCCCGGAATGTCATCAACCAAGGGGATGAAATAACGCACCAATGGTTTGGTTGAACCTGACAACCTGCCGGTCTCCAACTGTATGCCTAGATCACCTGCACTCATTGTTTCCCATTTGGGTACTTCATCCGTACTGAGACAATCCACTTCGACATGGCGTTTGACCAGCCAGAGATGGTCCCTTGAACATTCTGCCCACCTGCCATCCTCGAAATGTATTCTGACAACAGGAAGTTTGCCTTGTGGGAACACTCCCGATACCTTGGTTAAACTGCCCGATGGCGTTCTGATCCTATTTCCTGGTTCAAGTTTGCCAATGGTAACCCACCCAAATTCTCCGAGGACAAGTGTATCACTTGTCAATGATTTACCTGATCCCGTGGTTCCCAGGACCAGAGCATGCCTTCTGGCATCCTCGTTGGAAATCCACAACTCTTCATTACTGTCGTAATCATTGCCCAGAAACAGAAGCCCTTCCCCCTTCCGAAACCTGCCATTGCTCCCGGGTTCAGGATTGGAATAATCCTTTTTCCGCCAGCTGGCAGGCAACCTGTATGGAAGCCTTGCTTTTTGGTTGAAGAACCAAAGGGAGTAGACAATATCGAGAGGAATGACAACAGCCCAGATAACTGGTACAAAGAGAAAGGAACAGTATCCAAACACAATAAGGGCAACAAATACATCTGGTCTGGACAGGATCTGTGTGAACAGGTTGTTGTTGGTTACCTTCAGATATGAATTGTCTGACTCTGCTTCTGAAATCTGTCTCTTCCTTAGGGGCTCATTGTCGGGTGTGGTTTGTTTCTACCAGATTGGACCATGATGATAAATGCCATCATAGAGGAGCGATATTCCCGTAGGAATTATCGGTTATGGTACCCAGAATGGCTGCAAGGGCAATTGAGGTTCTGGTTTCCTGAACCAGCCTCAAATAATTCAAGCGTGTATTCAGGCTGTTCAAGTCAATCAGGTCCTGCAACAGGGCTCTTTCATTTTTCTCATGCCTTGCCTGCAGGGTTTCCACGGTTGGTGAGAAGTAAGCCGAGGAACGAATATCCAAAGCTTGTAACTGGCTTATCCGATCAGGTATCTTGGACTGGTAATGGGATTGTTCGGCCAAAGCCACGTAACCGTCTGATAATTCACTTGGCAATGAAAGGCCAATGGCAAATTCAATCAGAGAAGCGGCTGCCTGCTTTCTGGCTGCAATTGAATCCCTCAATACAGCTTCCGACAAACCACCAGGGGTTTGCAGATTTTGTTCGGAGAGTGGAATGGGAGGGAGTGGGTCTACCGTATTGGCAACAAGTCTGTATATGGCTTCCATTACCTTTGGTTGTTCAACAGCAATGGTTGTATGATCATTTACCAAACCCCAGTCGGTTGTAGGTTGTTCGACAGTCCCGATTGATCCAATGGTTTCTTTTTCCCTGTGCAACCATGCCGCAAGATGAATACCGTTTTTCCTGACTATTTCTGGCTTGCCTCCAGACCAGTCACCCACCGACCTCGTAATAATCTGGGGAGGTACCTTTTTGACCCTATTCCTTTCCCTGATCAATGACAGATCAACCAGATGGCAAAAATCCCCATTAGGGTCATACCTGCCACTTTCAGCCTCTGCTCGAAACTCTTCCCTGAGACGCATTGAATGGTTTTGCTGTTCACCATCCACCAATCTTTTTTGTGCCTCGACCTGTCTGTCCAGATATGAACTCTGCTGACGCGAGTGCGCCTGCAAGGCTTCAATAATGTCTCTGGCAGCCTTCGTTGCTTCCTTGCTTACATGGTATCTGGTCGATTGATGAAATGACCCTATGGTACCACACTGGCATCCGGGACCAAAGATTGCCCATCCAGGAGAGGCAGTTGTGATGAGGAATAAAAACGGAACAAGCAGTTTGATGCAATTTGATTTCCTAATATTAATCATTGGTTTGACTCCTTTCCGTAAATCGTGTCCCAGATTCCTTCTATGGATTGATCCTCATCCAATGGTACTTCCATTTGTGTATCCTGACCTGATGATACCTGTGGAGTGACCAAGGTTTGTTGGGCGCTGAAAGAAGTACCCCCAGCGGTTGGTGCATTTGCTTCACTTACCACCGGATCAGTTGGAGTATTCGCCTGATCAGTTTCAGTCTTTGTCATTCGTGTCGAGAAATAGCTTGGCAGAACAAATTTGTTGTAGGAATTGTTATTGCGCCCAAGTGATCTGGTTGCCTTGCGCCACTCGCGTTCAGCCCGAGCACAATACTGGTTGATGATATTCCCGTTGGAGTTGACCAGGCTGTTCAATGAGTTGTTGAAGATACCACCAAGATTCCCTGTTGAAGCAAAAGTGCCAAGAGGCAATTGCATCAAACCTGCAAGACACCCGAGATCACCAACCGGAGTGGGAGCATCTATGGAGGCTTCAGCCCTTCTTACAGAGTATTCAATCTGGTTTCTGGTACTTTCCGCCAACAGCCTTCTTGATTCATCACTGCACTTCTCGCTGGTCATGTCATAGGCCCAATCACCAAGAACCTGGGTACTCATTGCAAGAAGTACCGGTATGGCGGCCACCAAAATAAGTTTCATAATTACATCCATTGAAATCAGTGTTTGATTTCAACAATGTCCACTTTGGTGAAACCCGAAAGAAAAAAGTGCCCTAATCTATCGGGTCATGCAATTTACATGTGGATAACTTTTGGGATTTGAACGGACCTAAACAATTCTGGAAGGAGGATGTAAATCAAAAATTATGCTGGGTTGGTCAAGGTTCTGGCAACTGCCTTTTTCCAACTGGCAAGGTTTTTGTCCCTCTCGGCCGTATCCATTTTCGGCTGAAAACTTTTCGCACGTGCCCACTTTTCGCCGATTTCATCCAGCGAGGTGAATAGCCCCGATTGGTAGCCAGCCAGATAGGCTGCTCCCAAGGCTGTTGTTTCAGGTACCTTCGGAACTTCCACAGTGGTATTCAGGAAATCAGCAACTTTCTGCATGGTATAATTGCTTTCGGTCATGCCACCATCTGCCCTGAGTCCAACATTCTTCAAACCAGGATAATCCATATTCATGGCTTCCCACAAATCTACAGTCTGTAAGGCTACACTGGATAATGCTGCCTTTGACAACTCCTTAGGTCCGGTATTTCTGGTAATACCGAACAGTGCTCCACGGCATTCGGAATCCCAATAAGGTGCTCCCATACCGGTAAAGGCCGGAACCAGAATGATATCCTGTTGCGGGTCTGCTTCCGAGGCAAGGGCTTGGGTTTCACCAGCATCACTGATTATTTGCAATCCATCGCGAAGCCATTGAACCACAGCTCCAGCAATAAAAATCGAACCTTCAAGTGCATAGTGTGTTTTACCATCTATTTTATAGGCAATGGTGGTTAAGAGTCTGTTTTTGGAAGGTACAAGGGTATCGCCTGTATTTAGCAATGCAAAACAACCTGTACCATAGGTTGCCTTTAACATTCCTGGGCTAAAACATGCCTGTCCTATCGTGGCTGCCTGTTGGTCTCCGGCAACACCCCTGATGGGAAGTTCAACCCCAAAATGCTGTTCTTCGGTTGTACCAAATTCAGAGGCACATTCCCTTACTTCCGGCAGCATGGATCGGGGTATTTCAAAAAGGTCCAAAAGATCCTGGTCCCATTTTTCCTCGGCAAGGTTGAACAGCAATGTCCTTGATGCATTGGTAATGTCGGTTACATGTTTACTGCCACCCGTCAATTTCCAGATCAAAAAGGTATCAACCGTACCAAAGAGCAATTCACCTGCTTTGGCCTTTTCCAGTGCACCCTCAACATTCTGCAATATCCACCTTATTTTGGTAGCTGAAAAATAGGGGTCAAGCAACAGGCCTGTTTTCTCGGTAATTTCCGGTTCCAAGCCCCTTTCCTTGAGACTGGAGCAATAATCGGAAGTACGTCTGTCCTGCCACACAATGGCATTGTAAACCGGTTGACCTGTGTTTCTGTCCCAAACCAGGGTGGTTTCCCTTTGATTGGTTATTCCCACACCCAGTATTTTTGAAATTTCCCTACCTTCGAGGGCATTTCGACATGTTGCAATCGTTGTTTCCCAAATATCCTTCGGGTTGTGTTCAACCCATCCTGATTTTGGATAATGTTGATCAAATTCCTTTTGGGAGGTTGAAACCGGATTGAACTCCTTATCGAACAATATTGCCCTGGATGAAGTTGTACCCTGATCAATTGCCAGAATGTATGACATAATCACTCCTTTGTTCATGAAATTTAACCAAGTAATTCACTCAAATTTTACCTTGGTCAATTTTTGTTCTTTATACAGACCACCAACTGGCTAGACAAGCGATATTGAAGAGACCTGAACTCAAATACCCTGAATCGGTTGTTATTGACCCTGAAGTGCCAAGGTAAGAACGTCCGGTGCATGGATATGTTGTTTGGTTTCCTATCACATCGGATTCTTCATGATACTCCCTTTGCTTGGTTTCAACGTACATATTAGGTATGAAAATGTTTGCGGTGGTCATACAGGTAAAGAAAAGCAGCAGTATTGATCTTCAAACTTCACCAATTGTTCCAAGTGGAATTTGGTAGTTAAGGGAAACCGCAGTTTGGAAGAATTACCAAATTTGGTAATTGCCTAGTGGGAAAATTTCTATATTATTTCCATTAAAACCTCTTAAGAATGCTGAAAGCCATATACAGGGAGAATACAATGAAGACAAAAGCAGCAGTTGCCATAGAAGCAGACAAGCCCTTGGAAATAATGGATGTTAATCTTGCTCCGCCAAAACAAGGTGAAGTATTGGTTGAAATCAAAGCCACAGGGATTTGCCACACGGACGAATTTACCCTGTCAGGGGCCGATCCTGAGGGTCTGTTCCCATCCATCCTGGGACATGAGGGTGCAGGAATTGTAGTAGATGTTGGTCCAGGGGTGACATCCGTCGCCAAGGGAGACCATGTTATCCCCCTGTATACACCTGAATGCCGAACCTGCCCATCTTGCCTGTCCAGGAAAACAAATCTTTGCACCTCGATCAGAGCGACCCAGGGTCAGGGGTTGATGCCAGACGGAACTTCAAGATTTTCAACGATGGATGGAGATCCTATACTCCATTACATGGGTTGTTCAACCTTCTCCCAACATACTGTTCTGCCGGAAATAGCCGTTGCCAAGGTCAGGGAGGATGCACCTTTCGACAAGATCTGTTACATTGGTTGCGGAGTTACAACCGGCATTGGTGCTGTCATGAATACAGCCAAGGTCGAACCGGGAGCCAATGCAATTGTTTTCGGACTTGGTGGTATCGGATTGAATGTCATTCAGGGTTTGAAACTCGTTGGTGCCGATATGATCGTTGGTGTTGATGTCAATCCGGGCAAAAAGGAATGGGGTGAAAAATTCGGCATGACCCACTTCGTCAACCCAACCGAAGTTGATGGCGATCTGGTATCGTATCTGGTTGGATTAACCCAGACGAAATCTGATCCCATGGGAGGTGCGGACTATACCTTTGACTGCACCGGCAATGTAGATGTCATGCGGGTTGCCCTCGAAAGTGCTCACCGGGGTTGGGGAGAATCAATCATAATTGGTGTGGCTCCGGCTGGTGCTGAAATCTCTACCAGACCATTTCAACTGGTAACCGGTAGAGTCTGGAAGGGAACTGCCTTCGGCGGTGCCAGAGGGCGAACAGATGTTCCCAAAATCGTTGATTGGTACATGGAAGGAAAAATCCAGATTGATCCTATGATTACCCACCAGTTGGATTTAGGTGATATCAACAGCGGTTTCGATCTGATGCATGCAGGAGAATCCATAAGATCGGTTGTGGTTTACTGATTACCTGCCAACCAGAATTGAATTTTATCAAAGCGGAGTAAGTTCCTGTACAACCTATTAAGCTTTACTGTAGATGTACTTGTCTGGCCTTGTTGAACTCTCTCATTCGGGCAAGAACATCTACCCCTATCTGGGCATAGACATGAAGGAGGTCCACCAGAACCCAGTTTTCCCTTATCATGCCATTTTCACAGCGCCAGAAATCCAGGCTTCTCATGGTTATTTTCTGACCTGAGGGAGCTATACCAAGAAACCCATCACCTGATATGGTCATTTTCATGCCGGGCCATTCCGTAAAACCGACATAATCACCTTCGGCGAACAAATTCCCCTTGCCCAAGGCACCAAGACGATCAGGCATCGCATTGAGAAAGGGTATCTGATGCCAGTTTCTGAACCCTTCTATCCCCCTGCAGGTCCCGATTCCCGATGGTCCGTACCAACTGCATCTTGAATGCCAATATCGATCCAGCTGCATGGCCTCAACACCCCCCTTTGCAAATTCTCCTAGCTTGGCCAGCATTTCGGAAACAAGGGCAAGGCTCTCCTCACTCCTGTTCCGGTCGTCATCATTGATTGCCAAACCATCCTGTGTTGAGGGTCCCGGTACATGCCACTCCCGCCCCAGACTTGGGGACAATGGCCAGCTATTAGCTTGCATCATCAGTTCGGGTATATCCCATAAGGCCTGCATTTCGATAACCTTGCCTTCCTCGACACGGTAAAATTCATGAAACCTCATGGAAACTTGATGTCCGGTTGGTAGTATACCCAACCAGGGCTTTTTGAATGCGCCCGTATAATAACCGCAAACACCTACCCAATCCTGATCCAGCTGGGACCTGTTGGATAGAACGATCAATTCCCTTCTTTCCAGATCCGGAATTGCCTCATAAAGTGGATGTAGTGCCTTCAGATAAAATTCTTCCACATCATTGAGTGTCTCAAACGGGGTCACCAAATGAATGGGAGCATCTTTGGCAAAGCAACTTTTTAAACTACCCAGTACCTGAATCGGATTAAAGTCATACATTGCCTTTCTGAATTGTTCAGTGAGCTTTTTGTTTTTTTGATGAAGATCTTCATGCATAAATTTGCTCCAGAAATTGTATGAAACAAAGAAAAGTCAGTACTTACATAAATGAATTATGAGGGTATTTTTCACAATCCAAAAACTCATAATCTGTATCATGGTTTAAATCAACCATTATAGACCTTCAAAATACAGGTTTGGTATGCTCAATAAGGGTTTGGTTGCCAAACTAACTCATAAAATTGAATTCCAATGTTTAATATATTCACCACAATGAAAGGAGATTTGGCTGTACTCATTCATGACAAAGTCAATTCAACCTTTGTCGGAGTAGATATGGTTTAATTTGAGCCTGTCTTAGCAGTGGAATCCCTTCATTTGATTTTTTTTGAATAAGCCTTGATAATTTGTTTGATATCAGACATATTATTACCAATTATAAATATATGAGTATTATTTGTCTGATTATATAAATGGAAAAAGATCCGGTAAAAATATTTCAGGAATACGGGGGGCAGCTGCGTATGAGTGAAGCAATTGAAAGTGGTTTTACTCGCTATATGTTTTACAAACTACGAGACGATGAAATAATTGAACAAATCAGTAGAGGTGTATATCGGTTAGCTGATCTGCCTCCTATTAGTAATCCAGATTTGGTAACTGTTGCTCTGCGATGTCCCAACTCAGTCGTCTGTCTAATCTCTGCACTATCATTTCATGAAATTACAACTCAAATACCACATAAGATTTCGATTGCCATACCTCGCGATTCTCATCCACCATCTCTAGAATATCCGCCATTGGATATTCATCGAATTATAAATCATGCTTATCAAGCTGGCATTAAGGAACACCAAATTGATGGAATCCCTGTAAAGGTGTACAGTCCAGAAAAAACACTAGTGGACTGTTTCAAATTCAGGAATAAAGTTGGAAAGGATGTCGTGCTTGAGGCTCTGAAGCTTTACAAGGCTAGGAAGAAGTTTAACCATAGGAAGATTCTGGAATATGCCAAGATTTGTCGTGTAGATAAAATTATGCTTCCTTATCTGGAGGCTCTCATATGAAATTGCTTAAAAATGTTTCTGCCTCAGTAAAACAAAGGCTGCTCAATCGATCGAGTAATGATAGCCGTTCATTCAATGTGCTGCTTCAGTATTTAGTAATGGAGAGTTTTTTATACCGTTTATCTGTATATAACGCCGTTAAATTGCTCATTCAGTATAGCATCGATTTCAAGATACCTAACAAGGAAACTAGAGCAGCAATGGCCGAGCTTGAATCTGGGAAGGGGTATCCTTCGATTCAGTAGACGCTTTGATGGCTGATCTCCAAGCACATGATTGACAACCCAGGGCAATTGTAGGGTAAATTGTGTGGGAGTTTGATATCAATTGTTTTCTCTGGTGGAGCCAAGGGGGGTCGAACCCCTGACCTCTTGAATGCCATTCAAGCGCTCTCCCAACTGAGCTATGGCCCCTCTAGAGAATTGCAGTCAATTATTGATAGGTATTTTGTTCGTTAAATTCAATATCAATACCAGCAAGATTTTAGTCCAATCACGGAATCATTCTGGCAATAATGGACTCCGGGCTGAAGTTGCCCTTGTCTAATGGGATAGAAGCTGGCTCAGAAACAATTTTGCACGTTCCGTTTCCGGTTTGTTGAAAAAACTTTCAGGATCAGCGGTTTCCACAATCTCGGCATCGTCCATGAATATCACCCTGTCACCAACCTGGCGGGCAAATCCCATCTCATGGGTGACACAAAGCATGGTCATGCCATCCTCGGCCAGCTCGACCATAACATCCAGCACACCGGATATCATTTCGGGATCCAGGGCCGATGTAGGTTCATCAAACAGCATTATCTTGGGTTTCATGCAGAGGGCCCTGGCAATCGCCACCCTTTGTTGTTGACCACCAGACAATTGCATGGGATACTTGTTGGCCTGTTCCGATATGTGAACCCTGTCAAGCAATTCCATGGCCATTTCAGAAGCCTCGGACTTGGACATCCCCCTGTTTCTGATGGGGCCTATTGTCAGGTTATCCAAAATGGATAGATGGGGAAACAGATTGAAACTTTGAAAGACCATGCCAACATCCCGCCTGATCTCCTCGATGCCCTTCATGCCCGGTTTTACTTCCTTGCCATCAATCCTGATGGTTCCAAGTTGATGTTCTTCCAACTGATTGAGACATCTTATCAAGGTTGATTTGCCAGACCCTGAAGGTCCACAAATAACCACCTTTTCTCCAAGATTTACCGAAAAGTTTATATCAAACAGGGCACAGAAATCCCCGAACCATTTACAAAGTCCTGAAACCTCCACGATTGGCTTATCGTCTGTTTTGGTCTCGGGAACCTTCAGGGGTGATGTGGTTTTATCATTCATGGGTGGTATCTTTCAATTGGCCCTAGCGATTGGCCCGGGCTCCCCTTTGCTCCAGTTTGGCAAAAACATACGCAAAGAAATAACACAATACGAAATACATGGCCCCAACCAGTATCCAAGTCTCAAACACTTTGGTCGTGGTTGCTGCCACCTCGGTCGCAAGAAAGGTCAATTCCTGAATGGAAATCAGGGAAACAATCGCAGAATCCTTGATTAGGGTGATGAACTGACCGGCAAGCGGTGGAAGGATTTTCCTGATGGCCTGGGGAAGGATGATATCCCTCAGAATGTTGAAATGGGACAATCCTATTGCTCTCCCGGCCTCCCATTGTCCCTTACCGATCGATTGAATGCCTGCCCGCACGATCTCGGTGATGTAGGCACCCTCAAATACGGCAAGACATATCATTCCAGCGATAAAATTTTCAAACAGTCTGGGATCACCAAACATGAACCTGAATAAATCATTGTCCATGTAGGGGCTGTCATGCCTCAGGCTCGACAATCCGATTAAGGGGAAGATCTGACTGGAGATGAAAAAGTAGAAAATGAATATGAAAACAATCGGTGGAATATTTCTGATGAGTTCAACATAGGTTCTGCTTATGATCCGCAGCGAAAGATTGTTGCACCTCCGCCAATAGCCCATGATGACACCAATAATGGTTGCCAGAATCGTGGCCCAAACGGCTAGTCGGAGGGTTGTCAACAAACCCTGGATGAGCAGATTGGCCACCCACCTTCCGGATTCTTCATCATACCTGATTATGAAACTGAATACCCTGTCCCAATGCCAATTGTAAACAAGTACATCATTAACCCTGTATACGGCATACATGATCATGCCGATGACAAGTCCGATCAGGACCAGGTCAACAAGGGTAACCCTCCTTCTGGGTAAGGGGGGAGGTGGTGAATTGCGATCCATTATTGGGAAGGGCAAGGCAGCCTGTCAAAGGCTGCCTTGTCAATTGGTCAACTATTGATCAAGGGAAACCATATCAATCCATGCGGATTGATTTTTGAACCAGTAATCATGGGTTTCTTTCAGCCAACCGTCATCTTGACGAAGCAAAATCCAGTTGGAGAAGTAGTTGAGGGCATCAGGATCACCCTTTCTCAGGGCAAATGCCTCATTACCCCTGGTAAGGTTCTCATCCTCGAAAGGCAGGAATACCTTGTCTGGATTGGCATCGGTCCAGAAACGGGGCTTCGGTGCACTTGAGATGGTTGCCGTGGCATTGCCATTGACAACTTCCTGGAAAGCCTGGGCATCATCATCAAATCTTCTGATTTCCGCTTTCGGGAACATTTTCTGGGCAATGGTACAAGGGGTTGCACCACGACGACAGGAAATCGTTACATCCGATGAATTGAAATCCTCCAATGTCGATTTATCCCCAGCCAGTTCGATATTCGCTGCCATTTGCTGGCCCGAATTGGCATAGGCACGAGTAAAGTTGACTGTCAGGTTTCGTTGGGGAGTAATTGACATCCCGCCGATGATGACATCAAACTTCTTGGCGAGCAGGGCTGGAATGATTCCACTCCACTGGGTTGGAACAAATTCAACTTCTACACCCATGTCCTCGGCCACCCTCTTGGCGACATCGATTTCGAACCCAATCAGGTTGCCTTCCTTGTCACGCATGGCCCAGGGTACAAAGGTTGACATGCCCACTTTCAATACGCCCCGCTTTTGAATTTCAACCAGAACGCTTTCTTCCTGTGCCTGAACGGAGGAGAAACCCACTCCCAACAAGGCAATGACAGGGGCTATGAGAAATCCCCTGAAGATATTTTTCAGTTTCATAACAAAACTCCTCTTACTAATGCTTACCTTTCTCTAATTGTCTTTCAAACAGGGAAACCCCTGCTGAAAGTGTGACTGTCAGGGCCAGGTAAATGCCCGCAACAATAAACCAGATTTCAAAGGCCATGAAGGTCTCTGAAATCAAATTCATACCCGCTGTCGTCAATTCCGATACGGCAATGACACTGACGATGGCGGAGTGTTTGATAAGTGAAATGATCAATCCTGTCAGGGGAGGAAGAATAAGTGGCATGGATTGGGGGATGATTATTTTGGTATATTTGTCATATGGTGTCAGCCCTATGGCATCACTGGCCTCATACTGTTCCTTGGGCACCCCGATGATCCCCCCTCGAATGATTTCCGAGGCAAACGAACCCTCGAAGAAGGATAGGCAGAGTACACCGGCCCAAAATCGGTCCATCCCGAAGATTGGTGCCAGTACGAAATAAAAAAGGAAGAGCTGAACCAGCAAAGGGGTATTCCGGATGGCTTCAAGATAAAAGGTGGCGATCCATTTGCCGGCAAATGAATTGGACAATCTGGCAAAGGCCGTAACAAATCCAATCAGGACGGCAAAGATTATCGATACACCTGCCAGTCTAAGCGTTTCAATGAAACCCAGAACCAGTGGACCCCAAATTATCTCACCATCGATGACCCGATAAAAAAACCTTGGTACCCTGTACCATTGCCAGTTGTATTCCATCGCCTGGGCACCCCTGTACGAGACCCAGGCCAGTATGCTGAAAACTATAATGGCCTGAAACACCTGAAGGCTGGTACGGGCCGTCTTGCTGAGGCTGAGTGTGGCTTTTGGCCGTTCTCTTGTAAGGGTTTGATCAGTTGCGACCATTTATTTGTACATTAACCACCAGAACAAAATCCTTATTATCCCAGCCCATGAAAAAGGGAAAGGTTCTGGTCTTCCCCTACAACCATTTTGCAATGAAGTGTTTAAACAACATCAAGGAACACTTTATTTATTGCGTTTGGTTTATCAACTAGAAAAACAACCCCCATTTGAACCGGAATGGAATGTATCATTATGTTTTTTCCCACCTGCCTCTGCAAATATGATTGCTGAATAATGCCTTGTTGTCAAAAAGCCGTATTCAAGTTCTGGATTTCCGGTTGCAAATGAGGGGTTTTTAAAGAAATCAATTATTTCAGATTTATTGACCGGACAAATTTGGAAAGAAACGAAAAGCCAATGGCCAACACTTAATCTATCATCCCCATGGCATCGATTTCCACCAACAAATCCTCATCTGCCAAACTTGACACAACCACTCCCGTGCTGCAGTGCCTTACACCGTCAAACCATTTGTTGATAGCCTGATAGACGGCTGGTCGGTAGGAAATGTCGGTTACATAAACGGTCAACTTGCAAACATCGGTCAATTCACCACCAGCCTCCCGCATCCACTTCTGTATGTTGCGGCAGGCCTGATCAGCCTGTTTGCCCGGGTCACCCTTCCCAACCAGTTCGCCATTGTCATCAACACCAACCTGACCTTGCATGAAGACCATATCCCCACTTGCTCTGATGGCCTTGGAATAAATGGCCTTGGCATGATAGCGAGTTTGATAGGGATGGATGTGTTTTTTCGGCATTTTTTCACCGTAAATTCTACAGACCTTTAGGGTAAATTCTGATTTACTGGTCGGAGTGAGAGGATTTGAACCTCCGGCCCCTGCCTCCCGAAGACAGTGCTCTACCAGGCTGAGCTACACTCCGAATTCAACGACATGATACTTATGTTTTGCGATTAACTCAAATCATTCAGGCAATTGATTACTTCTTTACCCATCTCTGATGTAGTGGCTGGATTTTTTCCTTCAATCTGCAAAAGATCCGGTGTCCTGACACCATTGGCCAGTGCCTGTTCAACGGCCCGTGCCAGCAGGTCCGCTTCCTCAAGCAAACCAAAGGAGTATTTCAGAGCCATGGCAAAGGAGAGAATACAGGCACAGGGATTGGCTTTTGCCTGACCGGTAATATCAGGTGCCGATCCATGTACCGGTTCGTAAAGTGCCCGGGGAAGTCCCTTGGGGGAATTATCTCCCAGGGATGCCGATGGAAGCATTCCCAGGGAACCTGTCAGCATTGCTGCAGCATCTGATAAAATATCACCAAATAGATTGTCGGTAACGATTACATCAAACTGTTTGGGATTCCTGACCAGTTGCATGGCTCCAGCATCCGCATACATGTGGCTTAATTCAACATCAGGATATTCATTGTCTCCGACCCATTGGACCTCCTCTCGCCAGAGTACACCGGATTCCATCACATTGGCTTTCTCCATCGAGCATACCCGGTTGTTTCTTTTTCTGGCAAGTTCAAAGGCTGAACGTGCAACCCGTCGGATTTCCGAAGTGGTATATCTTTGCGTATTGATACCAACTCTTCCTCCCTCGTTGTCATCCATGATTCCCCGGGGGTCACCAAAATACACACCCGAGGTAAGTTCCCGAACGATCATGAGGTCAAGCCCGGATACAATGTCCTTTTTCAATGAGGAAAATTCTGCCAGGGCATCAAAACACATCGCAGGTCTCAGATTGGCATATAAGTCCAACTCCTTTCTGAGCTTGAGAAGTCCTCTTTCCGGCTTTACCTCAAAGGGAAGATCATCATACTTGGGAGCACCTGCGGCACCCAGCAATATGGCATCTGTATCAAAGGCCAGTTTCAGGGTCTTGTCATGTAATGGAGTTCCGTAGTTGTCATAGGCGATACCACCGACCAAATCCTCGGTAACACTGAAATTCAGATTTCGCTTGTCCTTGAACCAGGAAATAACTTCCTTTACTTCCTCCATTACCTCTGGGCCTATGCCGTCTCCAGCCAGAATCAATAAGTTGTACATGGCCGTTCAGTTCTCCTTCCTGTAGTTGAATTTCGGTAGTGAATAAAGATGAAACAGATGGGTTATAATCTTGGATCATCAAGTTGATAAGGGAAACGCCGCGGTACCAGACCGGATTGCAACCAGCAAATATGTGTATAGATCGAATAAACAGGCAATTTGGTTATCTTGCGAATTTCTGCTGCATAAGGAGCCATATTCGTACACTCAAGTACGATTCCACCCACATCCTTATGGTTGTTGACCATATCCCTAGCCGCATCCTTCAAATCTTCCAGGCAAAGGGAAAAATCGATTTCGGGCAAATCATCCAAAATCTTGTGGGTAAATTCCCGTCCTCCTTCCGTGCCCACGATCGGGGTATCGAGGGGAACATTGGCCAGCCTCAGGTGTTCATCGGTAAGATGTTCCTTGGAGATGGTAATTATACCAGCCCTCCTGTCACTTCCCAGCATACTGTTGACCATTGGAACCTGCATCAGGGAAGAAGTTGCGACCGGGACATCAATGGCATTCCGTACCTTGTCCTGTATGAGTGCCAAAAAGCCGCAATTGGTGGTCAATCCATCGGCTCCATGTGCGACCAGATCCTTGCCGGCCTGGATAAATCCCTCCAATAGACCTTCAGCCTTCTTTCGCACGACAATGTCGGGGGAAGCCCCTTTGACTATTCGATACTGGACCGGGAAAGGCCATGTATTGGCATTGGCAATATCCCCGTATATTCTAGGAAATTGGGTATCAAGCATCATCACGCCGACCGTTGCACCAAAAATAGTTTTGCCACCTCGTTCAATAACCATGTCATTTCCCCCACTTGCAAATAATTTTCAATAATTTCTCCTCAAAGATTTATGAAATTATCAAGTAAATTCAAACCCTTACCAAAGGGAAAGGAAGTAAAAAGCTAAATGCAGTGATATTTACTATTGAACACGAATAATGACGCTCTCAACTATCCTTACATTGAAATCATTGAGGGTGTCGGCTGACCAGTATTGGTCGCAAGGATTTTACACATAACGTTGATGGTTCTGATACCAAGCTCCACCACAAATAGCTGCTATTAGCGTTGATCTATTCCCAGGACTCGCTGATCCATCTACTTTAAAATAGAAAAAGACAGAATAAAGTCATCAAGATTCTCAATAATCCGGTAAAGGAAAAAAATGGCTTAATCTCAGTTTAGTCAGCAGAACAATAGCCAGTTAAACAGTTTTAATTTTATTCTATTGAAAGATTTATTCCCTATTTTGCGGTTGTATGCAACCCCTAAACCAAACAGTAAGTTCCTCGTAATCAGTTTCACCATTAGCGACACCAACAAACATGTCTTCAATTTCCCTGTCGCTTGCGATTATCTCGTACCGTCTCCCATCGTGCAATTTGCTCTTTTCGGTCAACAGATCAATAAGGTAGTAAGCCGTCCGCTTATTACAATCAACGAATCCATGACTCGTAATGATACCATGTACCAATGCCGCGGCTTTTTCATAGATCCAGTGATGGTAACCATGATAAGGACGAGCAAGGGCTGACAATATCGCATTCACATCACGAATACCCTCGCAACCTCCAAATTTTAGGGCCTCTTGGTGTCCATGAATTGCATCCTCGAGTGTTACGCGATAGTTCCTCACCTATCTGCAAGAGCCATCATCAAAGCTTTACGCTTCACTGACGTCTGTTTTATAATCCGTTCAGATGAAGGAGAGACCCTCTTTACCTTCGTAGGAATATTGGAATCTTTGATCGTTTCCTTGACGAACTCTTCGGAGCTATTCATTTTGCGTAACTTGCTCATTGCAGAATCCTGTTAATGGTGAAATATTTTGACACCATTATATAAGGTCAATGAAGGAATTACCAAGCATAAATTGGATTTCTAGTCAATTGTTTTTTGATTTATCAAAAAATGAATGTGGGATGCCTTATTCTTAATTTGTAGTACATTCAAATTGAATAACTGATTTTCATTCGGTGAAAAATAGATCATTTTGAAGGATGTAGGTCCAAATAATTGGTTGCTTTATGTTCTAATTTAGGGAATTACCAACATTCGTTCATACTGTTTCTATAATTTGAATTTTATATGATGAATTCCTCACTCTCGGGGGCAGATGCCCTGGTACGTATGCTCGAAAAGTACGAGGTCGAATACATTTTCGGGTTATGCGGTGATACAACCCTGCCTTTCTACGATTCCATCCTGACCCTTGATCATCCCATAAATCACATTCTGGTCCGTGATGAACGTACAGCCTCCTATATGGCCGATGGCTATGCCCGAACGACAGGCAAGGTTGGAGTGTGTGAAGGTCCTTCGGGAGGTGGTGCCACCTATATACTTCCAGGCTTGATAGAAGCAAATGAATCCTCCTCGGCCATTTTATCCATTACAACAGATATCTCGCTTGCCTCCTATGGGAAGTTCCCCTTGACCGAAATCGATCAGGAAGCATTGATGCGTCCCTTGACAAAGTGGAATACAGTGGTCAGACGAGGTGATCATATTCCACGCATGATTCGAAAGGCGTTTCGAATGATGACGACCGGACGACCAGGATCAACCCATCTGGGTATTCCCTATGATATACAATATGAAGATGTTCCATACGAGGATATCTGGGCAGATAAATCACATCTCCATTTCCCTGCCTGGCGGGCTGCTCCAGAGCCTGGAATGACTGAAGAGGTTCTGAAACTTGTCATATCTTCTGAAAAGCCCGTGATTGTCTGCGGTGGTGGCGTTGTCATTGCCAATGCCATGGAGGAACTGAAGAAATTTGTCGAATATTTCGATATGCCGGTTTTGACCTCGATTTCGGGCCAGGGAAGCCTGTCGGAATTTCATCCCAATTGTGCCGGGGTGGTCGGCTCAAATGGAGGTACCGAAGAAACTTGGGAAATCTTGAAGCAGGCCGATCTGGTAATGTTTCTTGGTTGTCGGGCAGGTTCCACGACCACATCCCGGTGGCAGGCCCCAACATCGGATACCAGAATAATACACATTGACAGCGATCCTGAAGTAATTGGCGCCAATTACCAAACAGAACTTGGTATTGTGGCCGATCTGTTTCTTGCATTAAAGGAGCTGAATCAACTTCTTGCCGAGGGTGGTATCCCCAGCAAGGGATTTAATGGTGCTTCAATAGTCAGACAGGCCATCGAGCAAAAATTTCAAAAATTCCATGACCTCGCTCGATCTGCCAATGACATGATAAACCCCGAGGCCATTGTTCTCGGTCTCCAGGAAACATTGTCGGATGATGCCATAATCGTATGTGATCCAGGTACGCCTTGCCCTTACATATCGGCATTCTACCGTTTTCCAAAGGCAGGTAGATACTTCATAACCAACCGGGCCCATGGTGCTCTGGGTTACTCTCTGGGAGCGGCAATGGGTGCCTGGTGCGGAACCAAGAACAAGGAAGTTATCGCCATCATGGGTGATGGTTCGTTCGGCTTTTCCTGTGGTGAGTTGGAAACCCTGACCCGGATTGGCATTCCGATTACCATTATCGTGATTTCAAACAAAAGTTTTGGCTGGATCAAGGCAAGTCAGCATGATGATTATGAACAACGTTATCACAATGTTGATTTCTCCCGAACGGATCATGCCAAAATTGCTTCTGACTACGGATTGAAATCCTGGCGGGTGGAAAACATTGAGGATTTGAAACCAAAATTGAATTCGGCAATCAAGGCCGAAGAACCAACCCTGGTCGATATTGTCTGTCAACCATTGGAACAGGCCGAGGCACCGGTATTGAGGTGGATGGGTTGATTGTGGACTGATATGACTACTGGCAACAAGAAGCAAATCATTGTTGTAGGTGCTGGCATAGCCGGTGTTTCCACTGCTCTGTGGCTTCAGCGCTTTGGCGAGAATGTAACCCTCATGGATCGCAGCGAACCTGGTGAAGGCACTTCCTTTGGCAATGCCGGTGTTCTGGCCGCATGTTCAATTACACCCGTTACAGCACCAAAAATGATACCCAAGATTCCAGGGTATCTGCTTAATCCTGATTTTCCCCTCTATGTAATCTGGCAAAAACTACCTTTTATAGCACCTTTTCTAGTTCGCTATCTGCTCAATGCCAATGACGATGACACAAGAAGAATATCAAAGGGTCTCACCGAGATAGTTGCTGATTCGGTGATCCAACACAGGGATCTGGCTCATGGCACCAAGGCGGAACAATGGTTGCAGGATTCGAAATACATTTTTGCCTACGAATCAAGAAAAGCCTTTGAAAATGATGGTTATGTCTGGTCAATCAGAACCGAGGCCGGTTTTAAACCGCAAATCGTCGAGGGACAGGATGTAAAGGAAATACTTCCTGGAACCAGCAACAACATCAACCTCCTTGCGGTAAT
The DNA here is from genome assembly GCA_009842205.1 of Paracoccaceae bacterium. Classification (GTDB taxonomy): domain Bacteria; phylum Pseudomonadota; class Alphaproteobacteria; order Rhodobacterales; family Rhodobacteraceae; genus MPNP01. The sequence continues at coordinate 24,440 of VYFX01000003.1, forward strand.
GGATTCTCATGGTTTTGTCCTGAATCCTGGACAATATGTCAAGGACCTCGCTACGACCTTCAGGGAACAGGGAGGAACCTTTATCAAAGCCCAGGTCAAGGATTTCAGCAAGGTTGATGGAAAAATAAACTCGGTTGAAACCGATCAGGGAAGTTTCGATTGCACTGATCTGGTAATCACCGCAGGGATCTGGTCCAAGGACCTCATGAAAAAGCTGGGGATAACCGTACCCATGGAATCAGAACGGGGATATCATATCCTATTTCGGTCCCCTTCAATCGTACCTCCCTGCCCAGTCATGGTTGCTTCAGGAAAATTCGTCATGACTCCTATGGCAATAGGGTTACGATGCGCAGGCATTCTGGAATTTGGGGGATTAACGGCACCTCCTTCCAAAAAGCCATTGGAAATCATCAAGAGGCATGTCCGAAACACATATCCGTATCTGGAATGGGAGGATACCGAAGAATGGCTGGGTCACAGACCTGCACCATGTGACAGTCTGCCATTTATAGGTGAAGTAGGTGAATCTCGTATTTATACCGGGTTTGGGCATCATCATATTGGATTGACAGGTGGGCCGAAAACCGGCAGAATTTTAGCTGAAATGATAGCCAATAATCAGTTTCTGATTGACATTTCCCCCTATTTTCCTAGACGATTCAGTTAAATTGTATAGTTACAAATTTTTTTTTGGAGAGAAAGAATGAAAAGAATTATTGTAAGCACTCTTGCAATGCTGGGAGTGTTTTTTTCTGCAGGTGTTGTCATGGCCGAAAAATGGGACATGCCGATGGCCTACTCAGCAACCAATTTCCACAGCCAGACGGGAGCTGAATTTGCAACCTGTGTAACCGAAGGAACTGGCGGTGCCCTTGAAATTGTAACACACCCCGGAGGTTCACTCTTTGGTGGAAGCGATATCAAGCGTGCCATACAAACAGGTCAGACCCAGATTGGTGAACGGCTGTTGTCGGCACATCAAAATGAAAATGCTCTTTTTGGATTTGATTCAATTCCATTCCTTGCAACATCATTCGAGGATGCTGTAGCCTTATGGGAATTTGCCAAACCCGAGTTGTCCGCACTGCTTGATTCACAAAATCTCCATCTACTCTATTCCGTACCATGGCCGCCTCAGGGATTGTATTTCAAGAAGGAAGTCAATTCCGTAGCCGATATGGATGGCATCAAATTCCGTTCCTACAGCACGGCAACTGCCAGAATTGCCGAATTGGCCGGCATGATTCCGGTTCAGATCGAAGCAGCGGAAATCTCGCAGGCCTTTGCCACAGGAGTGGCTGAAGCCATGATTTCCTCAGGTTCAACTGGTTATGACCGTAAGGTATGGGAAAGTCTCACCCATTTTTATGAAGTGGATGCCTGGCTTCCAAGGAACTACGTAATGGTCAACAAGGATTCATGGGAAGGTCTTGATGATGACACCAGGAACATAGTAAACGGATGTGCTTCCCTGGCCGAATATGCCGGATACTGGAGAGCTGTTCATTACACCCAATTTACCATGGGTGAATTGGCCAAGAACGGCATGTTTGTTGGCAGGGCAGGTGATGCTCTGACTGATGAACTCAGAGTCTTTGGTGAAACCATGACAGCAGAGTGGCTGGAAAGTGCCGGTGAAGCAGGTCAAAGAATCGTTGACAGTTTTCTGGCTCGCTAAACATTGATTTTTTCAAATCACGGGTTGGCAGATTTCTGCCAGCCTGTAACTTGACTAGGACAAGAGATTGATTGAAATAATCGGACCGAAATTACGTAAATTCCTTGATGGTCTTTATTTGGGATCAGGTTATTTGGCAGCCCTGTTCCTAATTGTCATTCTGGTTCTTATCCTGCTTCAAATGTTGGCTCGATGGACCGGAGAAATGTTTACCGGTGGTCCTGATTATGCCGGTTATTTCATGGCTGGAGCATCCTTTTTTGCCTTTGCCTATGCATTGAACAACGGCAATCACATACGGGTTACCCTGATTCTTGGGACATTGGGTAAATATCGCAGGATTGGTGAAATCTGGTGTTTTGCAATGGCGACCATCTTGGCAGTTTACTGGGCCAGATATGCCGTCAAGACCACTTGGTGGTCCTACAAATTGAATGATATATCACAGGGACAGGATGCAACACCCATCTGGATTCCCCAAATGAGCATGGCGATTGGATCAGTTATTTTTGCCATTGCCCTGTTCGACAATCTGGTCAGGGTCATTTTATTTGGCACTCACTCTGCCGGATCCCAAATTTTGAAAGAGGAGGAGTAAGGTTCATGGAACAATTGTACCTCACTTTGATCTTTCTCTTTGTCCTGTTTCTATTGCTTGGAACTGGGGTCTGGGTAGGTCTGGCCCTGTTTGGTGTAGCCTTTGTGGGTTTGGAACTTTTCACCTCACGTCCGGCCGGTGATGCCATGATTACGACCATCTGGACATCATCAAGCAGCTGGACCCTTACCGCTCTGCCCTTGTTCATATGGATGGGTGAAATACTTTTTCGGACAAGGTTATCGGAGGACATGTTCCGCGGGCTGTCCCCGTGGATGGCTCGCTTGCCCGGGGGATTGGTTCACACCAATATCGTTGGATGCACGGTATTTGCAGCTGTATCCGGTTCTTCTGCAGCAACCCTGACTACGGTCGGGAAGATGGCCATTCCGGAACTCCGGCGGCGAAAATATCCCGAATACATGATAATCGGAACACTGACCGGTGCCGCTACCTTGGGTCTCATGATTCCTCCTTCCCTTACCTTGATCGTATACGGGGTTACGATCAATGAATCCATTACCAAACTCTTTCTGGCAGGGGTAATACCCGGATTGGTGCTGGCCCTGATGTTCATGGCCTATGTTGCCATGTGGTCGGTTTTCAGGCGAAACGAGGTTCCGGAAATCAGCAACCGAATGAGTTTTATGGAAAAGGTCAAGGAATCAAAGTTCCTGATCCCTGTCCTGTTGCTTATAAGTGTGGTTATTGGTTCAATGTATCTTGGGTGGGCCACAGCAACTGAAGCTGCAGCATTTGGGGTGATTGGTTCCCTGATATTGGCTGCAAGCCAGGGATCCCTTGATCGGAGAACCTTTATTGAAAGCCTGCTTGGGGCAACCCGGACTTCGGCCATGATTGCCATGATCCTTGGTGGTGCGGCAGCCCTGTCATTATCAATGGGCTTTACCGGTTTGCCACGAGCCCTGGCCAACTGGATAGATGAGTTGGGGCTTACGCCGTTCACACTGCTGATAGCGCTAATGATATTTTATATCATTCTCGGATGTTTCCTTGATGGCATTTCATCCGTGGTTCTGACCATGGCCATTGTCGAGCCCATGATACGCCAGGCCGGGATTGATGTCATCTGGTTCGGTATTTTCATCGTGGTGGTGGTTGAAATGGCCCAGATTACACCTCCCATCGGGTTCAACCTGTTTGTCATGCAAGGCATTACGGGACATGAAATGAACTATATTGCCAAAACGGCCCTGCCCATGTTCGCCATCATGGTATTGATGGTATTTGTACTCATTGCCTTCCCCGAACTCGCCACCTACCTTCCCGAAACCATGAGGGAACGTTAACAAACCTTCACCGCCTTTCTTGCTCAAGGAGCTAAAACCTGAAAGGTTGTAACCGGTTAATTCCCGTTTAAAGCCATGGTAAATTGATGAGGTTACCTATTTCCATCACTTGATCGTTTTGATTATACTTGCTTCTCAAAAATGATTTGTATGGTTTACCCTGATTTCATAAGGGTAAGCCAAAAGAATTATCTGGTAATTTTTTTGGAGAAAAAATAATGAAAAAACTGACTTTAATCCTGTCCGCATTGGCTTTGATTACAGGTCTATCATCCGTACGGGCTGAAACCATTGAACATAATCTATTGCCTGGAAAACCATTCGATGGAACGACAATCAATATCCTTTCGGTTGTTACTCCCCAATTCGACGGCTTGATGCTTCGTGACGAGGAATTTACGGAGTTGACTGGTATTGAAACCGAGTGGACCTTTATTCCCTTTGCCAATTTGCAGGAAAAACTCGTTGCCGAAGGTTTGGCTGCGGTTGGTACCTATGATGTTGTCAACTATCTGGACAGTTGGGGTCCGGCTAATGCTCATTGGCTTATACGTATTGACGAGTTGATGGCTAGGGATGGTATTTCCATGGAGCGATACCCGGAAGCCTTTGCCCGGTCAGCTCAATTCGAAGGTGAAACCCTCGGTTTCCCCCTACGGGCCCACCCGCAATTGATGTTCTACAGGAAGGATCTGATTCCCAATCCTCCGACATCATGGGCTGAAGTGGTGGAAATTGGCAAGCAGCTTAAGGAAACCAATCCTGAGGTTTCACCCATTGCCTTATATTACAACAATGACGGCAACCGCCAGAATCTGTTTATCTGGCTGAACTTCATCTGGGCTGCCGGTGGTGACATCTTCAATGATGACTGGACTGCTGCCTGGACTTCCGAAGAAGCCCTGCAGGCAACCGAGGATTACATTGCCCTGCACACCGTGCATGAGGTAACCAATCCCAACTCCCTTTCCTTTGTGGAACAGGATGCACGCCAGTCATTCATGCAGGGCAATTCCGCCATGATTCCCGTCTGGTGGTGGGCTTATTCCGGGTTTTACAACCCCGATGCCTCGACCCTGACCAAGGATCAGGTTGCCTTTGCTGGCATGCCTTCATATGAAGGAAGAACCAAGACCTATGCCATTTCCATGCCCTTTTCGATTTCAAGTTATTCCGAAAACCAGGGTGCTGCTTGGGAATTCATGAAGTGGCTTTCCAATCCAGACATGGACAAGGCCAATGCGGTTGAACGGGAGGTCATGGGTAACAAGATTGTCAATAATGTTGTGACCCACATTTCCAGTTTGACTGATCCCGAGGTCAATGCAGCCAATGATGGTATTCAGGCAGCTGCTTGGGATTCACTCAAGGAATCTGACATCATGCCCCAAATCCCTGAATGGCCCGAAGTCGGTGATATTCTTTCCGCAGCCATCGCCAAGGCAGCTGCGGGAGGTAACGTCCGTGAACTCATGATCGAGGCTGCCGAACAGTCCGACAGGGTTCTCAGAAGATCCGGCAGGATTCAATAATCAAACCAAAAATGGGCAGGACTATTCCTGCCCTTTTTATCATTTGCTGGGATTAAGTGCGAGACCACGTATTAAAATATCTGTTGGTGCTGCCAGCCGTTGTTGTTGTGTTTGCAACAGCGATCTGGCCTCTGGTTCGCTCCTTTGTCCTTTCCTTTTACCAGGGTCGCCTGACCCGTCCGGGATTCCCGCAGGGATTTCTGGGGTGGGAAAACTACTATTGGGCCCTTTTTGAAGAACCGGCCTTCTGGAATTCGGTACTGGTAACAACGGTTTATTCCATCTTGACTGTTGGCCTAACCGTAATTATTGCCTTGGGTTTTGCATTGCTTCTGGCTCCGGGTGGTCGTTTCAGAATGTCGGTCCAGACCTTGCTAATCTTGCCCTTTGCCATGTCTCCGGCCTTGATCGGAGTTTCCTTCAGATTCATGTTCAATCCGGAATTCGGTTTGTTCGATGCCTTTTTCGGCTTTCTCATACCACCCTTGGCCGATATCAGCTGGTTGGCTGATCCTCAATTGGCCTTTGCAGTTTGTGTGATGGCTGATGTCTGGGGATGGATACCCTTCTTGACCCTGGTGCTGATTGGAGGGTTGGGGGCTATACCAAGAGATTCCCTTGAGGCAGCCCAGGTTGATGGCGCCAACGGTTGGCAGGTCTTCAAGGATGTAACACTGCCCCAACTTGGTCCCGTATTGGCCGTGGTTATCATCCTGAAATCAATTTTTTCAATCAAGACCTTTGATCAGGTCTACATGTTGACCAATGGCGGGCCGGGAACCGCCACCCAAACCCTGAGCCACTATATATATTTCAATGGCATGAAATACGGTCAGATCGGATATTCGGCCTCGGCTGCCTGGCTGATGGTAATTCCCATGATCTTCCTGACCTATGCCTATGCCAAGCTGGTCTTTCGAAAGAACCAACAATGACTGGCCTCAAGTTGCGAAAATTCTGGCAATATGTCCAGTTGATTGTCATCCTGATCGGGGCCGCGATCATGATTATTCCCATAATCTGGATATTCATGGCGGCCTTCAAGACCCATGTCGATGTTTACCAGCTCAAAATCTGGTTCAGGCCCACACTTGAAAACTTTGCCGTGGTATTCGATCCACCCTATTACCTGTTGGACAAGCTGATCAATTCCACCATTGTTGCAACCGTTACCGTGCTTATCGCTATCCCCGTTGCAACCTGTGCCTCCTATTCGTTTTCCAGGTTTCGTCTGAGAGGCGAAACCGTCATGCTGGTCATGATCCTGGCAACCCAATTTGTCCCGGCGGTGGTGATAATCCTTCCCTTTTTCGTCATGTTCCGGGATATATCCCTGTTGGATACAAGGACCGGGTTGGTGTTGGTAAACCTGGCCATCGTCATGCCATTTGCGATCTGGATGATCAAGGGCTTTATTGACGGTATCCCGCTTGACACCGAGGAAGCAGCACTGGTGGACGGTTCCAGCAGGATTCAGGTAATCAGGAATATCGTTTTGCCGATGGCAGCCCCAGGCCTGATTACCTCCGGCATATTCTGTTTCATAATTGCTTGGAACGAATTCCTGTTTGCCTTGATTCTTACCAACAAGCATTCGGTTACTCTGCCCATCGGATTGGCGTTGTTCAAGGCAGAAGAGGGGGATTTATGGAACCTGTTGTCTGCTGCCGGGATAATCATCATGGTTCCAATGTTTGTTCTTGCACTCATCATCAGAAAACACTTTGTCCAGGGAATGACCATGGGAGCGGTTAGATAATGGCCAGAATATTACTTAAAGATCTATCTAAGATATGGGGGTCATTTGTCGCCGTAGACAACCAAACCCTCGAAATCGAGGACAAGGAATTTCTGGTTTTGCTGGGACCTTCGGGATGTGGCAAAACAACCACCATGCGCATGATTGCGGGACTGGAGGAACCTACCTCAGGTGAGGTCTGGATTGGTGACAGGATGGTTAATGAGGATTTGCCAAAGGACCGGGACGTTGCAATGGTCTTTCAAAACTATGGTCTTTATCCCCACATGTCTGTCTACGAGAACATTGCCTATCCCCTCAAGGTAAGGAAAAGGATTCCCTCCAACCAAGTAAACGAGTTGGTAAACAAAGCCGCCAACCGTGTCGAACTGGGTGACTTTCTCCATCGCAGACCTCGTGAATTATCAGGTGGCCAGAGGCAACGTGTAGCCCTTGCCAGGGCAATCGTGAGGGAACCACAGGTTTTTCTGATGGATGAACCCCTCTCCAACCTTGATGCGAAACTAAGGGTTTCCATGCGGGCCGAGCTCAAGCATCTCAGCCATGAATTGAAAATCACCACGGTTTATGTAACCCACGATCAAATCGAGGCCATGACCCTTGCCGACCGCATAGGAGTGATGAATAACGGCAAGATTGTCCAACTCGGAACCTCCGACGAAATCTATCACGATCCGGCCAACATCTTTGTAGCTGATTTTATAGGTTCCCCTTCCATGAACCTCATTGAAGGCCAGATACAGGATGGCTGGTTTCATGCCAAGGGTGAAAACGGCATCGAAGAGTCTTCCAAGTCCAATGAAGGGAATAGAATAGTCAGCACATCCTTTCCCACTCAGAAAAATGTCGTTCTTGGCATTCGTGCTGAAGACATTTCCGTCACCGAACCCGAAAAGGGATCCATTCAGGGAACCGTATTTGCAACAGAAAACACCGGTGAGAGCATTATGATTACGATTTCCCTTGGCAAACAAAGGATTACCTGCAAGGGAAACAGGGAAAATCAACCCGGTATTTCCCAAACCATCGGTCTGCAATTTATCCCCGAAAAAACCTACTTTTTCGATTATGACAGTGGGTTGCGCTTGCGATCAGGTTGAATGTTGAAGGCGTTCACCATTTGAACATAAATAATAAAGACCTATAATGGCAGCCCTTGTACTCCTTGTTTAAGGCTGACTTCATCCAGAGGTTGTAACATAAGTTGCTAATCCTTGATACATTTTCGGAAGCATTGCAGTACTGGTAAATGTCAAGAATTCAACCGAGCCGCTTTTCCTTTATTACGGCTTTTTCCCCTTTGAACGTTCTGGCTGGTTCCTAAAGAAAGAATCAATCCATTTGTGGTGAATGTGATCTGTCCATCTAGCTTTATAATGATCGCCTATGGTTGGCTCCATCAAGATGTTCCTCATCGGTACTGTTTACATGGCATTAGCTTTTGGAAGCAAAGTGTATCGATTCATCAATTATAACCCATATCGTCTTCTTAGGCTTCGGCAGTTAGTTGTTCCAAAATTTTCTTGCGTTTTGCATCAATCGATTTTTTGTAGGCAATGATATCCTTCGTCAGGACACGTCTGTGCCTCCCAACTTTATGATGCGGTATGGCACCTTCCTCTAGAAGTTTTATCAAGTAAGGTCGTGAGACATTCAAGATATCCGAGGCTTGGACAGTTGTGAGTTCAGTATTCACTGGGATAATCGTGACACCACGACCTGTAGCCATTACTTCGAGGATTTCATGGAGTAACTTCACTGCACCCTCAGGAAGGTCGATAACTTCAGCTAGTTCAGGTTTATTTATACGAAAGCTCAGTGGCTTAGATTCAGCAGCATATTTAGCCAACAACTGACTTGTATGCCGGGCAATCTCTGCATCTCTAGGTGAGGGTGGCAGTTCTCTATATACGCTCATTGTCATTGCTTAGCTCCCTTCCTTTTGATTCAATATAATGAATAAATGCAATAAGTGAAATAAATGAAATGCTCAAAAATAGAAGAGTTTGTAAAAGAAGTTTGGCGAGTTCTTGGAGTTAATCGCTATTGGCAACATGGCCTTTTTTGAAGAGTCAATTAGCCTGTGAGGAAGGTAAAACCACTTAGGTGTTTAGCGGTGTAACCTTTGATTCAGGAACTCAGGTTTGCTTGGTACTATTTGAGATGATGTACAATGCAATGAGGAATAAATAGGCTTATCAATCGTTGTGGGATTCCGATTACAGCCCCTCATCCAAAAAATCAATCATATCTGGAAAGCCTATAGCCAAGGCCTGGTAAGTGAATAAGTCTCTTCAAACTTGTTGATATGGGATACTTTCTCCATGGTCAGGCCGATGTCATCAAGACCTTCAAGGAGGCACTTTTTCTTGAAACTGTCAATCTCAAAGGGAATTTTGGTACCATCTGGTGCTGTAATTTCCTGGTTTTCAAGGTCAATCGTCATTCTGGCATTTGAACCTGACTCGGCAAAATCCATCAACATGTCAACCTGTTCCTTGGGCAGTGTAATCGGCAGGATGCCGTTCTTGAAACAATTGTTGTAGAAAATATCGGCAATACCCGTGGATATAACACACTTGATACCATAATCAAGCAGAGCCCAAGGTGCATGCTCCCTTGATGAACCGCAACCAAAATTATCCCCCGCAATGATTATCTCAGCGTTCTTCCAAGCAGCCTTGTTCAAGACAAAATCAGGGTTCTCCTTGCCTTCGAGATCATATCTCATTTCAAAAAACAGGCTTACACCCAAACCTGTCCTTTTGACGGTCTTGAGGAACTGCTTTGGAATAATCATGTCCGTATCAATATTGACCAAAGGCATCGGAGCAGCTATTCCGGTAAATTGTTCAAACTTCTTCATCATTAACTCCAAATCATTCTTTCTGGTTAAACCGGATTACATGAACTGACGCACATCAGTCAATTTGCCCGTAACGGCAGCAGCCGCAGCCATTGCCGGACTTACCAGATGGGTTCTGCCACCTCTGCCTTGTCGTCCCTCAAAATTCCTGTTGGATGTCGAGGCACAGCGTTCGCCTGGTGCCAATTGATCCGGATTCATGCCGAGACACATGGAACAACCGGCCATTCTCCATTCAAACCCTGCATCCACCAATTGTTGGGCAATACCTTCCTTTTCGGCCTGTTCACGGACAAGCCCTGAACCAGGAACTATCATGGCCCGAAGACCGGACTTGACTTTCTTGCCCTTCATGATTTTGGCCACGTCCCGGAGATCCTCGATCCTGCCGTTGGTACAGGATCCGATGAAAACCGTATTGATATCTATGTCGGACAATTTTGTCCCGGGCTTGAGTCCCATGTAATCGAGACTTCTCCTTACGGCATCGGCCTTCAGCCCCTCGAAATCCTCAGGAGCAGGTACATAATCATCGATCGGCAAAACATCTTCAGGGCTGGTGCCCCAAGTTACCACCGGTGAAATCGTTTCTCCTTCAATGATGACTTCCTTGTCAAAATAGGCCCCCTCATCGGAATAGAGGGAATTCCAGAAGGTTTGTGCTATTTCAAATGAGGCTCCCTTGGGTGAATAGGGTCTTGATTTCAAATACTCGATGGCCTGATCATCTGGAGCGATTAAGCCAGCTCTGGCCCCTCCTTCGATAGCCATGTTACAAACTGTCATTCGCCCTTCCATTGAAAGGTTTCTTATTACATCACCACAGTACTCGATGACATGACCCGTTGCGCCAGCTGTTCCGGTCTTGCCAATTATGGAAAGTGTAACATCCTTGGCAGTAACACCACGTCCCAAGGAACCAGTAATCTCGACCTTCATGTTTTTGGATTTCTTCTGGATGAGTGTCTGGGTTGCCAGAACATGCTCAACTTCGCTGGTTCCTATGCCATGTGCCAAGGCTCCAAAGGCTCCGTGGGTAGCCGTATGACTGTCACCGCATACGATTGTCATGCCAGGTTGGGTCAAACCCTGTTCGGGTCCTATGATATGTACGATACCCTGTCTTATGTCATTGACACCGAAATACTGTATGCCGAACTCGTCGGCATTGCGCTCCATGGCTTCCACCTGAATTCGGCTCTCCTCGTTTTCAATGCCCTTCTCCCTGCCAACATTGGTGGGAACGTTATGATCGGAAACGGCAATGGTCTTATGCGGAGCCCTCACAGATCGCCCGGCCATCCTCAACCCGTCAAAGGCCTGAGGGCTGGTCACTTCATGGACAAGGTGCATATCAATGTAAATCAGGCAAGTACCATCATCAGATTGATGCACAACATGATCATCCCAAATCTTGTCGTAGAGGGTTCTCGGTTTTGACATTTTCTCAATCCTTGCTGGTTTGGTTCACAAAATCTTGAATAACTGATGGTAATTAATGAATTTACAAAAATAGTAGGGATTTGCTGAAATGCAAATTTGTTGAATTGTAACTTGTATAGGTGTATTATCGTAAAATATATCATTCCCTGTTTCCACATGGAAAGGGCCTTATAAGTTTATGGTCATTTCAAAATTCTGGTATATTTGTAGGATTTACAAATAATAGCATTAGCAAAAATATAATAATATTGAGTAGTTTGAGGTAGAGTGGTGAAAATAAGGTTCGTTTTTTGTATTGCTTTTTGGGTGGCTTTAGCGACCCCCTTGTTATCTCAGCAGGAGATTGAGGGCATTGATCAGATAAATGACTGGATAGTTTACAAGACTACCTCCTCAAGTGAACAATTGCATTGTGGCATAATGGCACAGCCAGCCAGCAGTTCCTATACCCAGAACGGAAAGACGGTCAAGGTTTCACGTGGTATTACCCGCCTTACCATATCGATTTTGGGAGGTCGGGGTGGTACCGAGCTCGTCTCCATTGAAGCGGGCTTCAATATCAAGCGGAAATCATCGGTATCCCTGATGATTGATGACAACAGGAAATTCACCCTGCATCTGGATCCGGAAGACAAGATTTTGACCTATGCATGGCCATTGTATTCTGATGATGAAAAAATCGTATCAGCCTTGAAACGAGGAGGAAAGGCTGTGGTCACCATGCTTTCACAAAGGGGTACAACCGTAGTTGATACCTACTCCCTGAATGGTGTAACAGCCGGTTTGAAAAGAGCCGCTATTGCTTGTCAATAATTTTTGTTTCCTGCTAGTAGGTAGTGTGTTTTCCTGCAAGGTTTCCTGGTCCGACTGAATCCATGACTCATATTGAAAACGACCAGAAAAACCTGATTGGCTTGACCCGATCATCCTTGTCCCAAACCCTGCTTGAGTTGGGTGTTCCGGAACGGAAATTGAAAATGAGGGTCGACCAGTTATGGAACTGGATCTATGTCAGGGGGTGTCGGGATTTTTGGGCAATGTCAAATCTGGCCAAGGATTTTCGTGATCTTCTGGACAAGAATTCGGTACTTCGGGTCCCCGAATGCAAAGTGAGAAAAATAAGTGTAGATGGTACCAGGAAATACCTTTTCAGGGGTGATGGGGGACATGAATTCGAAACGGTATACATACCCGAGGAAGGTCGTGGGACCTTGTGCGTTTCATCCCAGGTGGGTTGTACCCTGAATTGTACCTTTTGCCACACCGGTACCCAGGCCTGGGTCAGAAATCTCACCGTTTCCGAAATTGTGGGTCAGATCATGGCCGTACGTGATGACTTGAATGAATGGCCCACGGTTGGAAGTACCTACACTTCGGAGCAAAGACTGATTTCCAATGTCGTTTTGATGGGTATGGGAGAACCCTTGTATAATTTTGACAATGTTCGGGATGCCATGAAGATTGTCATGGATGGCGACGGTTTGAGTATTTCCAGAAGACGGATTACCCTATCAACCGCAGGTGTTGTACCGGGTATCAAAAGGGCGGGCGAGGAAATAGGTTGTCGTCTGGCCATTTCCTTTCATGCCACGACCGATGAAATCAGGGACAAGATTGTTCCCATAAACAGAAAATGGAATATCGCCACACTGCTGGAAGCTCTTCGGAATTATCCCAGATTGAACAATTCTGACAGGATAACCTTTGAATATGTCATGTTGAAAGACCTGAATGACAGTCAGGAGGATGCACATCGTCTTGTTTCCCTGATCAGAAACATACCCGCCAAGGTCAATTTGATACCTTTCAACTCCTGGCCCGGGACAGAATTCGAACGGTCCACCCCGGAAAAAATTTCAAATTTTGCGAAAATAATATATAATTCAGGTTACCCATCACCAGTCAGAACTCCTCGTGGGGAAGATATTTTGGCTGCCTGTGGGCAATTGAAATCGGAAACTTCCCGCTTGCGGCGGAAAAGGATTTCTGTAAATTGAAAAAAATAAATTCATGAGGCGGCGTTCAGATGCAGACAATTACAAATTTGAGGGGGAACAGGGCGATTTTGTTATTTTGGCGGGCTTTAGTGTCAAAAATGAAGCTAGGCACAATATTTCTGGTCTGTATGATGGTAATTGTTTCATGCTCTGAAAAGCAACCTGCATACAAGTCGCAAAGAGTGACCAAATTGGAAGTTGATAAATCCGATCGTGAACTTCGGATTTACAACGGCCCGGATGTAATTCGTACCTTTGATATTGGATTGGGTTTCAGTCCTCAGGGTCACAAGAAAAAGGAAGGGGACGGAAAAACCCCTCATGGTCGTTATTACATCGACCGCAAGAACCCCTTCAGTTCATTCCATTTGTCTTTGGGTATTTCGTATCCCAATGCCAGTGACAAGAGGCAGGCATGGAAAAGGGGATATTCGCCAGGTGGTGATATCATGATCCATGGCCTTCCCAATAATGGAAAGACCCCTTCAAGGAGGGATTGGACCAATGGATGCATAGCTGTTACCAACGCGGAGATTGAATACCTTTACAAGGTGGTGGATGTAGGTACACCCATAATCATCTACGAATAATCCCTGATAGATACTATCTGCAATTGGAGAATTGCAGGCAATAAAGCTTTGCCCCAAGGATGATATCAGATTTTTCTGCTTCGAACGTGTTTTATGCAGAAGCTTGAAATAAACAAGGTTATTAGGTACCAACCAGCATTACCCACCAAATCCTTCCATCGCTATCCTGTTTCCACCCTATCCCCATTTTCCTCGCTTGGGGATCCAAGATATTTTGGCGGGCTTCCTCTTCAGTTAGCCAAGCACCCAAAATATCAAGCGGTACTTCAAAGGATTCTGCAATATTCTCACCAATCAATTCGCCCTCATAACCAGCTCTGGCAACTCTTGTTACCGGTGAAGATCGGTCTGACCCGAAATGCCAGGGGCGATTTTGCAAACTCATGTCCCTTGCATGTGTAAAGGCCGCTGCATTAAGTTCAGATGAATACCTCAACCTGGAAGCATCGGTGGATGCCCTTATATTGTTGATTGCTTCAAGCATTCTTCCCGGAATCAACCTTGCCTGCCTGTTGTCAATTCGATAAATCTTGGGATTGAAATTACTATCGTCCCTTGGAAGGTTTTCAAGGTCAGCCGTACAGGCCGCGAGAAAACCGAGTGTCACTAAAAATAATACGATTCTGGAGTATGTTTTTTTCAATTTTTGAGTCCGGTGAATTATTCAATGATTGTGTGGTTTTGTTTCCTTGTAAATATTCACAAAAAGTTGTAATGTGCAATACTTAAACAATTAACAGAAAATTTACCCGGTCAATGGGTTACATTTATTGTAAAAATTGAGTTAATTGTATCGGTTAAATCGTTCGAATTTATTGGGTAAACCTTATGAGCAGTTTGATTAGCAGAAGAAGTTTTGGAAAATCACTCGGTGCCGGACTTGGGGTTGCCTTGCTGGGTGGAAACAGTGTTCTTGCCCAGAAAAGGCTGAGAAACATCTCCGGTTTTCGATATGAAGTTTGGGAAGATTACTTCAATAATCTGAAGCATGGCGCCATTCTGGCAGATACCAAGAACAGGGTTTTGCATTATTGGTCCGAGGATGAGGCAATCTATCATTTGTATCCGGTGAGTGTTCCCTTGACTCCGGAGCTGACCAGATTGGGATATACTGAAGTCATAAATAAAAAGGAAAATCCTAGTTGGACACCTACACAAGCCATGTTAAAAAGAAACCCCGATTGGCCAACATATATGCCCCCGGGACCTGATAATCCGATGGGAACACATGCTCTCTATCTTTCCTGGCAATATTACCGCATCCATGGAACTCATGACACCAGAAAGATTGGAAGACGTGCTTCACAGGGTTGCATTGGACTATACAACGAAGATATCGCCACGCTTTTTGATTTGGCGGAAGTTGGCACACAAGTTCTGTTGATTTAATCTGTCGGGTTTTAACTGCTGTTTTTCAACCATTTGACTTGTTGAATGACTTTTATGCAGTTTGGTATTAATTCTGTGCTCAAAATGTTTCACAGATTCACGGATTTGACTATTGTCTAAAAAAAATTGATAGGTAATTTGATTTTTCTTATTTAAATCTGTAATCTTGATTTTATGTTAGACAAACAAATTACATAATGGCATTTGTCTACTATTGATTAAATTAAAATTTGGAGGATTGTATGAAGAAACTGGTTCTTGCAGTTGCGTTTGCAGGGTTGGCATTTGGTGCCAATGCCGGAGGTTTGGATGATGCCGATACTTCGGATGAAATGGCTGCTGATCCTGAAATGATGGAACCTGAGGTAGAAGAACCCTCTGAAGGAGGTGGCGGTTTTAACATGCTCACCCTCCTTTTGGTTGCTTTGCTTGCAGTCGCATTTAAGTAAAAATATACAACATAGTTACCTGGACAAAATATTGTCCAGGTAAATCTACAGGGTTAGCAATTCAACGATTGAACTTGCATGCGTAGTCCTGTTTTGTAGTCTGGATATACAAGTTCATATCCCAGTACTGTTTTAATTCTTTGATTCCTGACCCTTTTGGATTCGGAATAAAAGCTTTTTGCCATTTCACTTAGTTCTGCGTCCTCAAAATTCGTACCTTCAGGTATGGGTATTTCGAGGAGATCCGCTGCATAATCAATGACCTTGTCCGATCTTTCGGGAAGGTTGTCGCAAAGGTTGAAAATACCGCTGGCTGTAGGTGTGGATATTGCCTTGTTTACTATCCCGGCAATGTCCTCGACATGAATGCGATTGAAATATTGATCCGGTTTGAGGATTTTTCTTCTGTTTCCTTTTCTGAGTTGTTCCATTGGCCCTCTACCAGGTCCATAAATTCCAGCCAGTCGAAAAATGCAGAGGGGTACCCCCAGTCTGGCTGCCAATTTTTCCCAGGCATCTTCAGCCATTACCCTGTACTTACCCCTTTGGGTGGTTGGATTCACAGGTGTGCTTTCATCAACCCAATTGCCATCATGATCACCATAAACAGCCGTTGTCGAGAAATAACCGATCCATTTAAGATTGGCAAATTGGTCATCTGAATGCTGATTCAAATACTCGATGACAATGTCCTTTCCCTGTTTTGGAGGGATCGAAATCAACCAATGGGTTGCCAGCCCCAGTACATCTTCGAGATGCGTTCCAGGCCAAAGTTTGGCATCGATCCCAATTTTTTCCAGAGTATTGCATGTATCTTGGGATCTGGTTGTACCGGTTATCCTCCATTTGTCATACTCTAATAGTTCTTTGGCAGTTTGGGTTGAACTGTATCCACAACCAAAACAAAGCATATGATTCATCAGGAAACCTGTTTCTTAAGTATCAATATGAATGAAGTTCCGAATCTAATCGGCATCGACCAATTGTTTCTCGGCCCAACATGCCGCATCTGCAACTACTGGCTCCGGATCAGCCTTCAGTTTTTGGACCACCGGCAGGAATTCCTCAAGATTGGAATTGCCAATGGCATAAAGCACATTCCTCACAAAGCGGTTTCGGCCAATACGGGTGATTGGTCCTCCTCGAAACATTTCCCTGAATTGGCGATCATCCAAGCCCGCCAATTGTTTCAGGGAGGGTGATTCCAGCTCTTTTCTGGCATGATACCTTGTTTCTTTCCCCAACTTGGCGAATTTGTTCCATGGGCAAACCTGCAGACAATCATCACAGCCAAAGATTCTGTTACCCAGACTTTTGCGGAGTTTCTCAGGTACCGGTCCCTTGTGTTCAATGGTCAGATAGGAAATACATTTTGTGGCATCCAACTGGTATGGTTCGGGGAATGCATTGGTGGGACAAATATCCAGACATCTACGACAACTGCCGCAATGGTCACTTTCCTGTTCATCAGGTGGAAGTTCGATCGTGGTAAATATGGCACCCAGAAAAAACCAGTTGCCTATTTTTCTATTGATCAGGTTCGTATGCTTGCCCTGCCACCCAATGCCTGCAGCCTGCCCCAATGGTTTCTCCATAACAGGTGCCGTATCGACAAAAACCTTTATCTCTGACTGCGGTTGCTGCCGAATGAGCCATCGACCAATTCGCTTGAGTCTTTTTTTGATCAAATTGTGATAGTCCCTGTTACGGGCATAAAGAGCTATTGTTCCCTTGTCCACATGCTTGAGGTTTTCCAGAGAATTTGCTCTTTGTGAATAGGAATCTGCAAGCATGATTACTGAACGTGCTTCAGGCCACAAACTTGTTGGATTACCTCTCCATTCAGATCTGCTTTCCATCCAGACCATGGTTCCATGGTATTTTGAGGAAAGGAAATGGTGCAATCTGGAATTTGCTTCGGGAATGGCAGACGGGGAACAAATACCCACTGCATCAAACCCTTCATTCAAGGCCTGTTGTTTTAGTTCAAGCTTTAAATCAATCAAAATCTACATTCGCATAATGAAACGCTGGAAAATATCCTGGAACATGATCGGAAAGGAGTGGCTTGAATGCACGTCTGGATTTCATTCTGTAATACCATCCCTTGATTTCGGCATATTCCTCTTTTTTCCAATTTATCAAACCAACATAATCAAGACACGAGAGATGGGCTGCCACGGTGAAATCCGCCAAGGTCAGCCGGTCGCCGGCGATCCACCTCCTGTGCATGATCAGGAACTGTAGATACTTCGTATGGTTTTTCAGTTGTTCCAAACCGACTTTTACCCTTCTTTCATCAGGGGATCCCTTCTGCTGTATTCTACGCAACATTCGTTCAAAAACCAAAACGGAAGTCACTTCCTGATTAAATTTCTCGTCAAAAAAGGATATCAACCGCCTCATTTCACATTGCTCTCTCGGATCTTCGGGGATCAACCTTATTGCATCGTCAGGAGCAATGGCTTCAAGATACTCGCATATGGCCTGGCTATCAGCAAATACTTCCTTGCCGTTTCTAAGGGCCGGAACCTTGCCTGCGGGATTCAATTTTTGGAAGGCAACCCTTTTTTCCCAGTATCTTTCCTCCCTGAGGGTAAAATCAATCTTCTTTTCTGCCAGAACCAGACGGACCTTGCGACAAAAAGGAGAAAGGGGGTAATGATAAAGAACGTAGGAATTTTCCATTAATCACGTAATTCAATTCAAATGGATTATAATCAACTAGTTAACTGGTTTTTCCTTACCAGATATACCAGCGGATTAAAGTAAATAAATTAAAGATTTATGGAAGTGTATTTCAAGCCATTTCAGACGGCTGTCAAAAATATTATTTTTTGAATTCCCCCTCTCATGAACAGAAAGGGGGAATATTTTGCATGCCAATTGATCAATTAGACAACAGGTGTTTCCTTGGCAGCCTTCCTGACTTTTTTGGCCGGTGCCTTGGGTTCGGGAGTTTCAATTTCAGGATTGGCTTCCATTTCTGATTTTGCCAGAAAAATGTCCAGTGTTTCCTTCTGGGCATTTTTGATTAAATCTGCTGAATTCATGAAATAATTCGTTGTTATTTCACCCGATGCTGAAACGATGTTGAACATGGTTTGGGAAAATTGTTCGGGATTTTTGAATTCGGAAACCAGTTTCATGCAGCCATCAACCAGATCCCGGTTCAACTTTCTTGAATATTCCACGTTGTTTTCTGCCAGGGTCAGTGAAATCTTGACAAGATTCTTGTTCAGGTCTGCCGTCTTATCCATGTTTTCCGTGATTTGTGTCAGGGTGTAATTGTCTGTCATGCTATGTCCTTATTGACTCATTTAACTTGAAATTCATGATGAATCATGATGAAAACCATTTAATGCTGCAATGCAGAATTTCAATGCTTTTGGATTGGATTTTTGTTTTTTTGTTGGCCCTTTAAAAATTTATATGTTTGAATTTTTTTGAAATAAAATATTTAAATACGGCAACAAAATAAATTAGGACAAAAATGCCGGAAACACACCTGAATCCATCCCCAAAAGTCTCGGATGAAGTTAAGCAAACCACATGTTACATGTGTGCGTGCCGATGTGGAATAGATGTCCATCTCAGGGATGGAAGAGTAAGGTATATACAAGGTAACAGAAAACATCCGGTCAACCGAGGTGTGCTTTGTGCCAAGGGCTCTGCGGGAATGCTTCATCTGGAATCACCTTCAAGATTGAATTCACCGCTGCTTAGAACAGGTGAAAGGGGTGAAGGCAAATTCAAGTCAATTTCATGGGAAGAGGCTTTGTCACTTGCTACAGGCTGGTTGGGGAAAGTTCGAACCGAAGATCCCAGAAAGCTGGCCTTTTTTACCGGAAGAGACCAAAGTCAATCACTCACCGGATGGTGGGCTCAACAATACGGTACACCCAATCATGCCGCTCATGGTGGATTTTGTTCGGTGAACATGGCTGCCGGAGGGATTTATTCCATAGGTGGATCCTTTTGGGAGTTTGGACAGCCTGATTGGGAAGAATGCAAACTGGTCATGCTTTTTGGCGTAGCAGAGGACCATGATTCAAATCCGATCAAAATGGGGCTGTCAACGGTTCGCAGAAACGGAGGCAAGATCATCTCCGTCAATCCAGTCAGAACGGGATATTCAGCTGTAGCCGATACCTGGATTGGAATCAATCCGGGTACTGATGGCTTGCTTGTTCTTTCCATAATTGGCGAATTGCTTCGATCCGGCTGTATAGATGTTGATAGTTTGCGGTACCATACCAATGCCCCCTGGCTGGTCAATTTGTCAGAGGGACCGGACAAGGGAATGATTGTCAGGGATGACCAAGGCAACCCCTTGGTAGTGGACAGTCAGAACGGCAAGCTGGTTTCCCATATGGATCCTAACGCTCAACCATTGTTGTCAAAAACAATTGCTATAAATGAAGGTCATGAGGCTACTACCGTTTTCAATCTGATGGTCGAAAAGTATCTTCAACCGGAGTTTCTGCCGGCAAATGTCAGTAAAAAAACCGGAGTGCCAGCCTCGATCATTGAGGGTTTGGCTCGTGAACTGTATCAGGTTGCAATCGAACACTCAGATGAAATCAATCATATCTGGCGGGATATTTATGGCCGGGAACACAAGACCATAAAAAAGCGGCCGGTTGCACTTCATGCCATGCGGGGAATTTCGGCCCATTCCAACGGCTTTCAATCCTGCCGAGCCCTGCATTTGCTACAAATATTACTCGGTACCATAGATACACCGGGGGGAACACGCTATAAACCCCCTTATCCCAAACCCCACAATATTCATCCTTCACCGGCAAGATATGCAGGTCCTGATACCCCATTGTCAGGCTCTCCCCTAGGCTATCCCAAAGGTCCTGAAGATCTTTTGATCGACCCGGATGGAACTCCTCAAAGAATTGACAAGGCTTATTCCTGGGAAGCTCCTCTGGCAGCACATGGCATGATGCATTCGGTTATTTCCAATGCTGCGGCAGGGGACCCCTATCCCATTGAAGTTTTATTTCTCTATATGGCCAACATGGCTTGGAATTCATCCATGAATACCCCTTCGGCCATGAACGACTTGAAAGCCAAAGATCCGGATGGAAATT
Organism: Paracoccaceae bacterium; assembly: GCA_009842205.1. GTDB lineage: Bacteria > Pseudomonadota > Alphaproteobacteria > Rhodobacterales > Rhodobacteraceae > MPNP01. Next base: position 45,156 of record VYFX01000003.1, read on the forward strand.
ACAAGATTCCCAAGATTATCGTGTCCGACGCTTTCTCTTCCGAGATGACTTCATTTGCCGATCTAGTCTTGCCTGACACGACTTATTTCGAAAGATATGATGGCATTTCATTGCTTGACCGTCCAATCAGCGAGCCCGATCAGGTTGCTGATGCCATCAGATATCCGGTTGTCGAGGTGACCAGAAATGTCAGACCGTTTCAGGATGTTCTGCTGGAACTGGGAGGTCGTTTGAAACTTCCCGGATTTGTTGATGAGAACTATGAACCGAAATGGAAGGATTATGCCCATTATCTGGCCAATCATGAAAGAAAAAAGGGCGTTGGTCCCCTTGCTGGTTGGCGGGGTAAGAATGGTAATGAATCTGGCAAGGGGGAACCAAACCCTGATCAAATCGATAAATATATTGCAAATGGAAGTTTCTGGTCAGCCGAAGTACCCGAAAGGGCGCTCTACTTGAAAAACGTCAATCATGATTATCAAGAGTGGGCGGTGGCAATGGGATTTTATGATTCTCCCAGCCCCTTCAAGCTGGAAATTTATTCTGAAACACTGCGTAAGTTTCAATTGGCAGGTGAGGGGCATGGCTCCAACCAGCCGCCTGAGGAATTGAGAAATAGAATAGTCGAGGCATTTGATCCTTTCCCGAGTTGGTATCCTCCCGGAAATATATCGGAGGAAGATTTTCCTTATTCGGCGATAACCCAACGACCAATGGCCATGTACCACTCCTGGGGTTCCATGAATCCCTGGCTTCGTCAAATCCATTCAGAAAACAGATTGTTTGTACCAGAGTCAATTTGCCAAAAGGAAAACCTGAAAGAAGATGACTGGGTTTGGGTGGAATCACCCACGAATCGAATCCGGGTTCAGATAAAGCCCATGAAGGCAGTTAATTCGAATACACTCTGGACCTGGAATGCCATAGGCAAGCGTTCGGGAGCGTGGAACCTTTCTCCCAACTCGCCGGAAGCAACAAAGGGGTTTTTACTTAACCATCTGATTTCCGAATTGCTGCCAGAGCAACCTGACGGAATGCGCTGGGCCAATTCCGATCCCATTACCGGTCAGGCAGCCTGGTATGATCTAAAGGTAAGAATTAAAAAAGCCAAGGCAGGTGAAGAAGGCATATATCCTGAATTCAAATCCCAGTATAAACCGCCAGATTCAAGACGAAGACCATCAACCCTTCAGTATGGAAAGGAGTGGGTCGAATGACCTCCCTTCCAAAAACCACCGAACGTAAACTTGGTCTTGTCATAGACTTGGATGTATGTGTTGGTTGTCATGCCTGTGTAACCAACTGCAAAGCCTGGAACACCAGTGGGTACGGTGCACCCCTAGCTGATGAATCCCCTTATGGAAATGATCCCTCAGGTGTCTGGCTGAACAGGATTCATAGTTTCGAAACTGAACAAAATGATATGAGTGCACTCGTTCATTTTCCCAAAAGTTGTTTGCATTGTGATGATGCCCCCTGTGTTACGGTGTGCCCAACCGGCGCTTCATACAAACGTGTTTCCGATGGTATAGTACTGGTTGATGAATCAAAATGCATGGGTTGCGGATTATGTGCGTGGGCATGCCCTTATGGTGCACGAGAAATGGACCCGGTTGCAGGTGTCATGAAAAAATGCACGTTATGCGTTGATCGAATCTACAATGAAAACCTACCTGAGGAAGATAGGGAACCTGCCTGTGTCAGAACCTGTCCTACTAACGCCAGGTTCTTTGGTGATCTATCAGATCCTGCTTCAGAAGTCTCCCAACTTGTTGCCAACAGGGAATCAGTTGATTTGATGCCGGAGCAGGGAACAAGTCCAGTAAATCAATACCTACTTCCCATAGAAAGGTATGGTACCGACGAGCTTGCCAGTCCGGATTTCAACCTTGCTTCGCTTGCAAACCGAAAATCCGGAGGTATCCTTTCCTGGGTTGATAACCTTCTTAATGGAAAATAGGAACCTGAATTGCATCCAGCCATATCCATCATTGTGTTTTCCACCTTTTCCGGAGTCGGATTTGGCATTGGTTTCTGGTTGGGAATTTTGGGCAATGGAAACCAATCTCCAATTGTTGTCATTACAGGTCTCATAGCATTGGTTTGGGCCAGTGTTGGATTGATCAGTTCCGTCTTTCATCTGCGAAGGCCAACACGAGCCATTCGTGCTTTCTCGCAATGGCGTTCCTCCTGGCTATCAAGGGAAGGAATACTTGCCATTCTGACCCTCGGTTGCATTTTCCTCTACATCGTAATCCGGCTTTTCAATATACATGTTCCAGGAGTGCTGGTGCTGACCTTGATTATTTCCCTGCTTTCGTTGGCGACGGTGTATGCGACAGCCATGATCTATACCCAGTTAAAGGCTGTACCTGCTTGGAACACGGTTCTGACACCCCTTGTCTTTATTGGTTTTTCCTTACTTGGTGGAGGCGCCTTCTGCTTTTCCTTTCTGCCAGAATTTCTCAGCCGGGAATTTGAGTTCATTATTCTTATATTGCTGGTTGGAGGCTGGGTAATATGGATTTTATGGAGTTTGAGAAGAGACCGTATAGGAATGGGCACATCCAGTGTTGAAACTGCCACCCAATTGGGCAAATTGGGTACGGTCAAACCCTTTGAACCTCCTCATATGGGACCGAATTACCTGACAAGGGAAATGGGGTACCAGCTGCCAAAAAGCAAATCCACCCAATTAAGGGGACTCGCAGTAGCATTAGGTCTTATAATTCCGATCATTCTTTATTGTATTGTATTTGTTTATCAGGATTCAGGGTTCGCCAATGTTTCCCGGATATTGCTATTCTGCTTTGTTTTTTCCGGTATCTTTATATCAAGATGGCTGTTTTTTGCTGAATCACGTCACACCACCATGCTTTATTATCGAAATGAACATTGATCCGGTGTTCTGATCGTATCTTTCTCAACAACTTCTGCCCAAAGCAAAAAAAAATCGACCTTTCCATCAAATGGAAAGGTCGAAGTGTAATCACCAAAAAGGGAGGAGGTAAGGCGATCAGATTAAGTATAGGAATAAGTTATTCTAATTGCAAGAATAATTTTTCTTATGGAAACCAACAGTCAAAAAAAAATCCATAATGCCATCTGATTGATTATCTTAGATCGAATCTGCGAGAAGACCCGTTAACTGTTATCATTAACGATCATCCCTACTACGTAATTCGCGTAAAGTAACATAATAGGATAATTTTGTTACTTAATTTATTGCAAATATCAGTCATGTTACATAATTTATTTTAAGTAACATAATTTGTTAAAAAGTTTATTTAAAGAACAAAAAAATGGATAAATTGGAACGAATCGGTAGCTTTAAACAAAGTCCAATAATAGCAGGAGAAAGATATAAAGCATATATCCCCAAGCCACTTCCACCATCACCTCCACTGGATTTGTCATGCCTTTACCCATTGCTTGATAAAGCCAATACCGCTATCGGACGGCTAGATGGCATGAGCATGGTTTTACCAGATGCAGATTTATTCTTATACATGTACATCAGAAAAGAAGCTGTTTTATCCTCACAAATTGAAGGAACTCAAACTTCCTTTTCTGACTTTCTCCTATTTGAAAATGATGAAGCTTCACGTGCCAAAAAAGACGATTTAACTGAGGTTTCCTGTTATGTAAATGCCATGAATTATGGGCTTGAGCGTTTGGAATTTTTTCCTCTTTCGCTCCGCCTAATAAGAGAAATCCACAAAATATTAATGAACAATGCCAAAGGCGATGATAAGCTACCAGGTGAGTTTCGTTCATCACAAAACTGGATTGGGGGTTCCAGACCAGGAAACGCAGACTTCGTACCTCCTCCACCAGAATATCTAATTGAAACATTAGACTATTTTGAGAAATTCCTTAACCAGGCAAACATTAATATGCCTGCGCTTATAAAAGCAGCTTTAGCCCATGTTCAATTTGAAACAATCCTTCCCTTCCAAGATGGTAATGGCAGACTTGGACGATTACTCATTACCTTGATTCTTCGACATGAAGGTATGTTAATTCATCCACTCCTTTATCTGAGCATGTATTTGAAATTAAATCGGCAACAGTATTATGATCATCTCCAATCCATACCTGAAACAGGGGATTGGGAATCATGGATTGAGTTTTTCCTAACAGGAGTTATTGAGACCGCCGAACAAGGGGCAAAAACAATACAAACAATCGTTGCTTTGTTTGATGAAGATAGGGCTAAAATTAGGAATTCAGGGAAATCCACTGCTGCAGTGTTAAACATTTACAATTATCTACAAGATCATCCGGTCTCCTCCACAAGCAAAATACGTGATAAGTGTGAATTATCATTGCCTACCGTCTTGAGAAGCCTGATAACATTGGAGGCAATAGGCATAATCAAGGAAATTACCGGCAAGGAACGTAACAAAATTTTTATTTATGACCGCTATTTTGCCTTATTGAGTCAAGGTGCCGAGACACTGTGAGACGCAGATTTCATACCTACCGCTCCTGATTGGTGCATTTCTGGCCACTTATACATCAAATGAGCCAAGCGTTGTTTACTTGTTGGTGAGTCACTTGGATACCAGATCGACTTCACACGATCACCGGCATCAAACGGAATCTTTTGGCATCAGCAGCCATCGTCCAGATTGAGAACAAAAGATCTGCAAGAAGAATTTATGGTCTTGTCAACGCTGGTTTGGTAACCGAATGTATTCTTCAATCTTTCCTTGTAGCTGAACTCTGTTCCATGGTCTAACTTTTAACAGCAATAAGGCTTGCTTTCAGTGCTATTTGTCCAGCAGACCTTGACGAACATGTCGAATAATCCCAACCTTTTGAAAGGAAAACCGTCATGTTCTATTTAGGCAATCAACTGACTTTCAAATTCGGTAATGGGTACAGGGATTCTGGAAAGCATTTCCTTGGGGCATACCTGAATGAATTTATCTCCTTCGACTTCCCAATTGTTCAATATTCTATTACCCAACACACTTCCTGTTTCACGAACATGTTCATTGATAAGTTCAAACAGCTGGTCTTTCCAATAGGGCACTGAAACCGGACAGGAAACAAGGGAATCATAATTGATCATTTGTTGAACCTTGCCGTCAGGATTGTATAGGTACGCCATTCCTCCAGTCATGCCGGCTCCAAAATTGATACCGACTGATCCAAGTATAACAGCTGTTCCACCCGTCATGTATTCACAGCCGTTGGCTCCACATCCCTCAACAACAACTATCGCTCCTGAATTTCTGACACAGAAACGTTCGCCGGCCCTTCCTGCTACAAACATTTTTCCTTTGGTAGCACCATAAAGGACCGTATTGCCGATTATGGTATTTTCAGCAGCAACCAACTTGGAGGAATTGGGTGGTCTTACCACGATTGTTCCCCCTGACAAGCCTTTCCCTACATAATCATTGGCATCACCAAATATGACGATTTTCAAACCATTGACAATAAATGCCCCCAATGATTGGCCGGCAGACCCGGTAAGGTTAATGGTAAGATGATCCGGTTGTAATGAATTGTTCATCCCGAAGCGCTTGACAATTCGATGAGAGGTCTTTGCCCCGATTGTCCGCTGGGTATTCTGGACATCATATGAAAGCTGCATTTTTTCTCCTTCTTCAAGGAAGGCCTTTGCATCGGTCCGAATTTCCTCATCCAGGGACTCCTGAACCTCGTTTCTGACCTTTTGAGATCGTTTTCCAACCCTAATATTGTCATCAACCTTGACCAATAGCGGATTGAGATCCAGATCAACCAGATAATCCGATCCCTTGGAAACCTGATACAGCAGGTCTGTACGTCCAATAACCTCATCAAGAGACCTCAGGCCCAGATCAGCAAGAATTTCCCTTACCTCACGGGCATAAAAGGTAATCAAATTAACAACCTTGTAGACTTCCCCGGTGAATTTTTCCCGTAACCTTTCGTCTTGCGTACACACCCCGACGGGGCAGGTATTGGACTGGCATTGGCGGACCATTAAACAACCCATGGCTATCAGGGCCGCGGTACCAATGCCAAATTCCTCGGCACCCAATATGGCTGCAATCACAATATCCCTACCTGTTCGCAATCCGCCATCGGTACGAAGAATTACCCGATCCCGAAGGTTGTTGAGGGTAAGTACCTGATGGGTCTCGGCCAGACCTATTTCCCAAGGTAGGCCGGCATATTTGATTGAGGTTGCAGGCGATGCACCCGTTCCACCAGAGTGACCTGAAACCAGAATTACATCAGCCTTGGCCTTGGCAACACCAGCGGCAATTGTCCCGATCCCCGATGAAGAAACCAGTTTCACACATACCTTGGCCAAGGGGTTGATTTGCTTGAGGTCATAAATCAATTGGGAAAGATCCTCAATCGAATAGATATCATGATGTGGTGGTGGGGAAATCAATGAAACACCTTGGGTTGAATGCCTCAGCTTGGCAATCAATGCCGTTACTTTCATACCCGGAAGTTGGCCTCCCTCTCCCGGCTTGGCACCCTGGGCAATCTTGATTTCCAGCTCATCGCAGTTATTGAGGTATTCTGCAGTTACCCCAAATCTTCCACTGGCAACCTGCTTGATTCTGGCGGAAGGATTATCACCATTGGCATCAGGGGTGGCATGAGCTGGATCTTCACCTCCTTCGCCGGAATCCGACTTGGCACCAATCCTGTTCATGGCCACGTTCAATGTCCTGTGTGCCTCGGGACTAAGTGCTCCCAGCGACATGCCTGGAGTTACAAACCGCTTCCTGATCGATGTTATGGATTCTACTTCATCCAGATTTACCCCCTGCTCATCTACGGAAATCTTGAGCAGATCCCTTAAATTCAAGGGATGTCCACCATTCATTGTCCTTGAATACTCACGCCAAAGATCATACCGATCCTGATTGCAGGCCGTCTGGAGCAATCGCATGCCTCTGGCCTGCCAGGCATGTGCCTCCCCGGAATTGCGCTGCTTGTAAAAGCCTCCTACGGGAAGTATGCTTAAAGCGGATGACCAGCTTTTCCCGTGCTGTTCAACCAGTTTCTTGTAAAGTCCCCTCAGTCCAATACCTGATATTCTGCTTGGCATACCGGGGAAATACCTGGAAACCATGGCCCGGGACAAGCCAATTGCTTCAAAGTTCAACCCACCTCGATAGGATGAAATGACGGAAATACCCATTTTTGACATGATCTTGAGCAATCCCTGGTTGATGGCTTCCCTGAATTTATCGACAGCTCCTTCCAGAGTATCATCCAGAAGCCCCCTCTCAATTCTGTCCGATAGTGTATCTTGGGCAAGATAGGCATTGACAGTAGTGGCTCCACAAGCGATAAGAACTGCAAAATAATGGGCATCAAGACACTCACCTGATCGAACATTGATGGTGGTGAAAGTTCTCAAACCCTTTCTGGTCAACCAGCTGTGAACAGCGCTGGTCACAAGTATCATGGGCAATGGTATGCGGTCAGGTCCCTGATTCTGGTCAGTCAGGACCAGATGTGAAAAACCTGAACATACCTTTTCCTCAGCCTCCTCAAGAACCCTGTGCAAATTCTTTTTCAGAACCTTGGGGCCGTCATCAAGGTTGAAGGTACAATCGATTTCGGCAACTCCTTCACCGAAAAATTCCATGGTTGCATCAAACATCGAATTACTCAGGAATGGCGATTCCAGATAGGCTGTCGCAACCGAATCCGTCTTTTCATCAAGAACATTGTTCAGATTACCAAATCGGGTTATCAGACTCATTACCCGACTTTCCCTGAGAGAATCTATAGGTGGGTTGGTTACCTGGCTGAAATTCTGCCGGAAGTAATGACTCATTGGTCGATACTGATCGGACAATACCGCTGGTGGTGTATCATCACCCATGGAGGCGACTGCCTCCTTTCCCTGTTCGGCCATCGGCACCAAAATTACCTCGATGTCCTCCAGAGTCAAGCCTGCCATGCTTTGCCTCTGTCTCAATTCCTCACCGAAATAAAGTGTTTTCTCTGACACTTCATCCAGATGTTCATCGAGTTTGACAATCTTGTTCGTCAATTCGCCAAATTTCTGGCTAGAGGATAGTTTTGCCTTGAGTTCATGATCCCGGTAAAGCTTTTTTGCATGTAAATCCACTGCAACCATTTGTCCCGGACCAAGGGCACCCTTTTCGATGATATCCACTTCATCAATGGGAACCATTCCCGTTTCCGAACCGGCAATCAGAAGATTGTCGTTGGTTACCATATATCTGAACGGTCTTAATCCATTCCGGTCAACACCGGCGACCACCCATTGACCATCTGCCATGGCCAAGGCTGCTGGTCCGTCCCAAGGCTCCATGATGGCATTGCAATAATGGTACATATCCCGTAATTCCTCTGACATCGAATCCTGTTTCTTGGACCAGGCTTCGGGAACCAGTATTGACTTGGTCATGGGGGCATTCCGGCCGGCTCTCACCATGACTTCAAAGACAGCATCCAAAGCTGCGGAGTCCGATGATCCTTGCGAAACAATTGGTTTTATATCCTCTTCAAAACCACCGAAACTGTCGGATACCATTTTGATCTCATGGCTCTTCAACCAGTTCAGGTTACCCTTGAGTGTGTTGATTTCCCCATTGTGGGCCATCATGCGAAAGGGTTGGGCAAGCCACCATTGGGGGAACGTATTGGTTGAATATCTTTGATGATAGAGGGCAAAGGCGGATGTAAAGTCCGGATCCTTCAGATCGGGATAGAATTCAGCGACCTGTTCTGCCAGCATCATCCCCTTGTAGACAATTGTCCTGGCGGAGAGCGAGCAGATGTACATGCCATTGATTTGTGCCCGGTTCACGGCCCGTTCAATTCGACGACGAATGATATAGAGGTTTCGTTCAAACTCGTCTTCAGTCAAATTGCGGCCATCCGAAATGAGAATCTGTTCGATTTCCGGCCTGGTAGCACCAGCCTTTTCTCCCAAGACATTGGTATTGACCGGGACATGGCGCCATCCATAGATGGTATGACCCATGTTCAGAATTTCCGCTTCAACGATGGTTCGGCAGGTTTCCTGTGCACCAAAATCGGTTCTTGGCAGAAATACCATTCCAACGGCCAACCGTTTATCATCCCCGATTTCATGACCGGTTCGCTTGATTTGCTTGCGAAAGAACTCCCTTGGGATTTGTGTTCCTATACCTGCTCCATCGCCGGTTTTGCCATCGGCATCCACGGCCCCCCTGTGCCAGACTGCTTGCAGGGACATGATCCCGTATTCCACGACCCTTCTGGAAGGAATGGCATCCATTGAAACAACAAGACCGACACCGCAAGCATCATGTTCATCTTCTTTCCGATACAATCCACTCAGAGCCCTTTGTTCCCTCGCAGCCCTGTTCTGCAGATACAATTCCTCATGTTCTTTCATCATCATCTATCCAAGATTTGCAAAATAACTCTTTCTCTTTTCCTGCCGATCCTCAACCTGTCCTAGGCGGCACGGTCCAGCAACGTGTTTCTGAATTGCTTCAAAATGGTTTCAGCAGCCTCACGCCCATCTCGAATGGCCCAGACCACCAGACTTGCACCCCTGACTATATCTCCACCGGCATAGACTCCGGCAAGATTTGTTTCATGCGTCCGGAAGTTGGTTTTCAATGTTCCCCATCCGGTTACCTGCAAATCTGGTTCCTCCCATTCCCGGGGTAGGTTTTCAGGTTCGAAACCCAGAGCCTTGATGACAAGATCGGCCTCCTCGTCAAAATCTCCACCTTCGACAGGTACCGGTGTTCTTCTTCCGGTAGCATCACGGTCGGAAAGTCTCATTTTATTTGCCAATACCCTGGAAACAGCATCCGTGCCTGCAAAACCCTTGGGTGCCGTAAGCCAAATGAATTCTACACCCTCCTCTTCGGCATTATGTACTTCCCTTCTGGAACCAGGCATATTTTCCCGGTCTCTACGGTAATAGCATCTTACTGACTTTGCTCCTTGCCGCACGGCAGTACGAACACAATCCATGGCCGTATCACCACCACCAATGACGACAACCCTTTTGCCGTTGGCATTGAGGGTTCCCGAATCGAATTCGGCAACCTTATCCCCAAAACTCTTGCGATTGGAAGCGGTCAGATAATCAATGGCCTGAACAATCCCGTCCAAACCTATACCCGGACATTTTATATCACGTGATTTGTATACTCCTGTTGCCACCAGGACCGAATCGAATTTCTCCCTGATTTCATGGAAGGAGATATCTCTTCCCACTCGGCAGTTCAATTGAAACTCAACCCCTCCGGCAACCAGTTGGTCTATCCTTTTCATGACCACGGGTTTTTCCAGTTTGAAGCCTGGTATTCCATAGGTCAACAAGCCACCGGGTCGATCGTGCTGATCATAGACAACGACCTTGATTCCATTTCGCCGCAGGACATCCGCAGCGGCAAGACCTGCCGGTCCTGCTCCGATTATGGCCACAGAATACTCATGCTCCAGGGATGGGGCAATTGCTTCCACCCACCCCTTTTCCCATGCGAGGTCGGTCAGGTACTTTTCGATGGAACCAATGGTAACCGTGCCATGCCCGGCTTGTTCAATGACACAATTGCCCTCACAGAGCCTGTCCTGGGGACAAATCCGACCACAGATTTCGGGGAATGTATTCGTTTCCTGACTCAGGTAATAAGCCTCCTTCAACCGCCCCTCGGCTGACAATTTCAGCCAATCCGGTATGTTGTTGTGCAATGGGCAATGAGTTTGACAATACGGGACTCCACATTGTGAACACCGGCTGGCCTGGACAGCAGCCGTTTCGGGAGGATAATCCCGGTATATTTCATCAAAATCCCCGACTCTCTCACCCCATAGCCTCTTATCGGGCATTTCCGAGGGGACCTCGACAAAATTCAACATTTCCAATTTGGGCATCATTATTACCAATAATATTTAAGGGAGATACCATATAAAGCATTCAGTCAAGAAAATAAAGGCAGTATTTATGACCTAAAATACCTAAATCAATAATTCGATTGAAAAATAGACGGGTATATTTCATTTTTTAGGTCATATATTATTACCTTTTATAAATTCAAATTGCAACTATTTCCGTTTCAAGCCGGTTTTCTTTTTTGACGGGAATCACTAATGATGGGAGGTAGATTATATTATCTGGCAGAAACCGTCCGGTCTTGCCTGGTAGAAAACTGACCCAAACTCAGGTAGCAATAACTTTTACGGAGAACATACCAAGCATGTTGGTTTTTCACATAATCCTTGTTGCCATCATTCAGGGCATAACCGAGTTTCTGCCCGTTTCTTCCTCGGGTCATCTTGTCCTGATACCCCTGTTGACCGATTGGGAAGATCAAAGTCTGGTCATTGATGTTGCAGCACATATTGGAACCCTGTTGGCTGTTATTGTCTACTTTCGGAAGGAAGTGGTCAGACTTCTTCAGGGAGCAATTGATGTTTGCAGGGGCCAATTCCAGACACCAGATTCCATGCTGTTCTTTGGTCTGGTGATAGCAACCATCCCGGTAATCATAATCGGTTTCATAATATTTCTGCTGGATCTGAGCATTCTTTTCCGAAGTCTGGCAGTTATCGGATCGACCACCCTGTTTTTCGGGCTGGTACTATATGCATGTGACCGCATTAAAAAAAATAACCTGACCCTTGACAACTTTTCAGTCAGGCATGCCTTCATCCTTGGTCTCTTTCAAGTCCTGTCGTTGGTACCCGGAACATCAAGGTCGGGTATTGTGATTTCCGGTGCCAGGCTTTTGGGTTATTCCCGCAGGGAAGCTGCAAGAATTGCCATGTTGATGTCCATACCGACAATTATTGCTGCAGGAACTTTGACAGGTCTGGATTTGATTGGCAGTTCAAATCCCGGGAAACTGACCGATAGTCTGATTGTTGTCTTTATTTCGTTTGTTTCTGCCCTTGGAGCACTTGGTGTAATGATGCGGTTGTTGAACTTTGTAAGTTTTACACCTTACGTGATCTATCGCATTATTCTTGGTTTGGTTTTGCTGTTTCTGGCCTTTGGATGAAATGAATAGCCAAAAAGTCTTCTAGAAATCCTGATTCTTTCCAAGTCCACCTGATGATTCATGAATTGACGTGAATTGTCCTGCTGGTCGATAGCTGTAGAGATAATCCTCCAATACGCTTTCCAGCAAAGTTGGAGAAATCTTCAAATCCTGCAATGTGGGGAAATCACCTGAAACAACATTGTCGCTTCCCAACTGGATGAGTTGATCCCTTGTAAGAAGGTTGTTTTTTACCAAACCACCACTGAATATCTGAACCATGTCCAAAGCCCATCCCAATGGGGAACAAATTTCAGGTGGCAAGGGAATGACCAGTCTTTTTCTGCGGATTACCTCAAGCATTAGGTCAATCAGTTCCTTCAGGGTCAGTATCTCATTTCCTCCCAACTCATAAATTCCCCTGATATCCTTGGAAAATACCGCCTGTTCCACGGCCTTGGCAACATCATCGACATATACGGGCTGAAAACGGGTATTGGCCCCAGGAAGAGGAAGAACAGGGCTAAGTCTTGCCATCGCGGCAAACTTGTTGAAGAACTCATCCTCGTTGCCAAAAATAACCGAGGGGCGGAAAATCGTACAATCGGGATAATTCCTCAAGATTGCTTCCTCTCCAAGAGCCTTGGTTCTGGCATAGACGCTTTCACTCTCAGGGGTTGAACCCAATGAAGAAATATGGACAAGGTTTGAAACACCCAATTCAGAGGCAAATCGGGCAATTCTTTCGGCTGCATCCACATGGATGTGATTGAATTTCTGTTTGCCGACCTGATTTAGAATTCCCACACAATTGATAACCGTATCCGAACCCTGGATAGCTTCCTGCACCGAATTGTCATACCTGACATTGGCCAAATAAGGTTCAATCTGCCCCGGTGGACCATAAACCCTGACGAAACCGGCTTCATTTGGTCTTCTGACAGCTACCCTAATCCGAAAACCCCTTGCTGCCAATCTCTGGGTAATGTATCTACCCAAAAATCCGGAACCACCAAAAATCGTAGCAACGTTGGTCATCTTTCCTCTTAAATTATTCATACTGCAGGAAAAGAATTACTTATCCGCAATCACATCATATTATATGCTTGATAAAGATTTATCCAGAACCATTTATGTTTCAATATTCTGGAACCATTTAAGTTTAAATTCCTGAATTCAGGCTACCGAAGTTAAATTGTGGTTTTTTTCAATTTTATACTTGGAAATTATTCCCCAATCAATTATTGCATACTCTTATTGCCCAGATGGCGGAATTGGTAGACGCGCTAGTTTCAGGTACTAGTACTCGAAAGGGTGTGGAGGTTCGAGTCCTCTTCTGGGCACCAACCATAGGTGGTAATTCGGAATAGCTATTCTGTGACTTGTCCTTTTCGAACGACTGGAAAAAACAAATTGGAATTTGAACTATACCAAAAGGATCTCCCTAACAGTTTTGACCCTGGCTCCATATTGGCCATTGATACTGAAACCATGGGGTTGACTATCCATAGAGACCGTTTGTGTCTGATACAAATGAGAAGCGAAGCTGGCCAAATAGTCATGGTACAAACCCACATGGGCCAAAGTGAGGCACCTAATTTGACCAACATGTTGTCAGACCCGAAGGTTTTGAAGATTTTTCATTTTGCCCGTGCCGATATGGCGATGTTGAAATTTAACCTTGGGGTTGATGTTGCTCCTGTCTACTGCACGAAGATTGCTTCCCGTTTGTGCCGTACGAATACCCAATCCCACGGTTTGAAATCCCTGGTGGAGGATTTATTGGGAATTGAACTGTCAAAAGAAAAACAGGTCTCGGATTGGGGAGCAGAAGAACTTTCCCGGGAACAGTTGGAATACGCAGCTTCGGATGTCCTTTATCTACATTCGCTCAAGGAAATTCTTGATCAAAGGCTAAAGCGGGATGGAAGAACACACCTTGCCGAAAGTTGTTTCAAATTTCTTCCCACGATCACTGCCATGGATATCGAGGGGTGGAAAGGTGATATATTTGCACACTAACCTTTTGCATCACAAGGGTAAGTTGATTTCATGACGAGTGACAGAAAACCCTCAGGGCTGGAATTCCTTGAGCAAGGCAGGTCGGTAATCAAAAGTGAAATTCGGGCACTGACACATTTGCTTGATAATCTTGGGGAGGATTTTTCCAGGGCAATTGAACTTCTCATCAATACCGAAGGCAAAATTATTGTGGCTGGTATGGGAAAGTCCGGCCATATCGGAAGGAAAATCGCAGCCACTCTGTCTTCGACGGGAAATCCGGCACACTTTGTTCATCCAGCAGAAGCCAGTCATGGCGATTTGGGTGTACTGGCCAAGGGAGATACCGTATTAATTCTATCCAATTCCGGTGAAACCCCCGAACTTGCCCATTTGATATCCCATGTCAAAAGGTTTTCCATACCAACCATAGGAGTTGCGAGTGTCTCGGACAGTACCCTGATCCATAACTCAACCGTTGGTATCATCCTGCCCAAAACCGGTGAGGCTTGTGAAACGGGAGTTGTACCATCCAATTCCACCACCATGCTGCTTGCCCTAGGTGATGCATTGGCCATAACCCTAATGAAATCCAAGAACTTCTCGGTGGATTCCTTTCGTGAGTTTCACCCAGGAGGAAAACTGGGAGCAAGGCTGACCAAAGTCGAGGCAATCATGCATAGAGGCTCCGAAATCCCGCTGGTTGAAATGACAACTCCCATGGATGAAACACTATTAAAAATGACAAAAAAGGGGTTTGGAGTAGCCGGCATTGTTTCTTCAGATGGAAATTTAATGGGAATAATTACTGACGGAGACTTGCGCAGACATATGGATGGGTTGCTGGGCCATACTGCTGGCGACGTCATGACTCCAAATCCCATAACAATTTCACCGGATTCTCTAGCTGAAGAAGCATTGGCACTGATGAACGAAAAAGGCGTGACCTGCTTATTTGTTGTCAACCAAAAAAGTGACTCGAAGGTTGTTGGAATTCTCCATATCCATGATTGTCTCAGATTGGGTGTGGTTTAGTCAGGGATATTATCGGAAACAATAGATTGCCCATATTAAATCCGGTTTTTGTCAGTATCCCGTTAGTGGAACCAAGAGTGATAATACCTCTCCAGAATGGCAATTTGTATACCAAAACCAAAGGAGCATCTTTTCATTCAAAGTTTCTGTGAATATTTATTCATTTCATAAATTTTAATTCTGGTTCTAGTCACTTTTGTTATTTCAACCAAGTAACATCCGATTGGGATATTGTGTTGACTCGAATATATCTTTAATCATTAGGTTCGTTATTTCATTTCTATTTCAGTTAGACCTCTTTTGGTTTAGATAAATTAGGAGTATCAATTGTTTTCATATACATGCCGTCTGGTTAGCCTTTTCGTATTTTTGCTGATTTATACCTTGGGGTACGCTCAGGAAACTTCTACTCAAAATGGTATGGAACGATGTGAGGGAAGTGAAGAATTGAATGTAACTTCCGACAATATCAACCTGGACCAAAAAACCATGACCTTTCAATTGGAGGGTGACATTTATGTCACCAGTGAGGAATTTTGTTTCTCAACCGATAGTAAGGTAGTTATCATAACTGACGAGAATAACCCATCCGAAATAGATGAATTTGAAATCTTGGGGCCGTTTAACCTGATCCTGGCCAATGATGAACAAACCCAGATCAATGCAAATGAAGGTAAATTTTTTGAGGAAGCTAAAAAGTTCTTTTTCAGCGGTGATTTGGAAATAACCAATTTTTATCAAAGCAATAACGAACTCATAAAGGCAAATGAAGGGGAATATTTCCTTTCAACTGATAATTTTGCCCTTGATGGTAATATAATTCTGGAAATCGATACAATAGAGGTTGGCTCTTTACAGGCTGACTATTCTTCAAAAGACAATTTGGTGATATTCTCTAATCAGGTAAAAATGGTCAACAAGGATCCGAATCAACAAACCGAGATAAATTCCGATATTGCGGAATATTATTTTGATAATAAAACCATGATACTGTTAAATAATGTTTCAGGGTTTTATGGCCCCAACCAATTTTCCGGTCGTGACCGGCTGGTATATAACTGGAATTCAGAATGATTTTGAATTCCTTTGCTGGGAAAACAAGATACGGTGGAAGAATCCTTACAGAGAGATCGAAATCATTCGCACTGTCTTTCGGTTAACAATCTCACTTCCAGAATAAACAAAAGAGAGATCGTCAGGGACGTTTCACTATCGGTATATCCAGGTGAGATAGTTGGTTTGTTAGGTCCCAATGGAGCCGGAAAATCCACCCTGTTCAATACCATATCCGGATTGAAATTCCCTATCAGGGGTAATGTTCTCATAGATGGAATTGATGTTTCAAATTTACCTCTTTATCTTAGGGCGCAACACGGTTTGGGATTGTTGCCTCAGGAATCTTCGATTTTTCAGGGATTGACGGTTGAGCAAAACATCATGGCAGCCCTTGAGGTCAAATACAAGGACAAATCATTATGCCGGCAATATCTGGAAAACCTTCTGACAACTTTTGCCATCGAGGAAATCCGTACATCCAAGGGTTCCAATTTGTCAGGGGGGCAGAGAAGGAGGGTTGAATTTGCCAGATGCTTTGCCTGCAATCCAAGATATATCCTACTGGATGAACCCTTTGCTGGCCTTGATCCGATTATCATAAAGGAAATCACCAAGAATATTCGCACACTCGTGGAATTCGGTGTGGGAATCATGATCATAGATCATAATATCCTGGCAACCTTGGCAGTGGTTGACCATGTATATATCCTTCTGGACGGGGAAATCATTACCCATGGCACTTCTGATCAAGTAAGTTCCAATCAGGTTGTCAGGGAACATTATCTCGGTACAGATTTCAAATTGGATTATCAAATCCAGTATCAGGGATATCGGGGAACCTAATACCATC
>VYFX01000064.1 GCA_009842205.1 Paracoccaceae bacterium
GTTATTTGCTCTGGGCTTCCCTAACATACTTCTATTAACGATTGATTTCAATTGGATTGAAAAATGAATGGTGAGCAAATCATGGTGACGTGCAATTTGTAATTTATTGGTGGTGACAGGCTATTACATATCGTCAATCAAATCTTTTTGGGGAAAGTCTGGTTTCAATAACCAAATTAATTCAGCCAAACAATCGAATTCGGTATATAATAAGGGGTTTGAAAATATTTTGCTTTAACTCTTAATTTGGGTTTTTGTTATACTAAATGAACAAAAACTTAACTTTATTTGAGTAATCACTGTCCTGATTTAGACTGTATTTCCCCTCCCTTTCCCAAAGTGCCAATCATTCTTCAACTGGTATTATGATTAATAAAATATCCACAATAATCCCTACAGGCAATCACCTTCTGAAACCCTTCCCCGTGAAGGAGGGATATATCAATTATTCCCAAACCAGCCTCTATGAGACTTCCTTGTTGCAAGGAGAAGCCAAACTGGGCTTTGGAGGTCCCCTGATGGTTACGACCGGTAAATTTACCGGACGATCACCAAAGGACAAATTCACTGTATTTTCGGAAGAACTCAAGGATACCATCTGGTGGGAGAACAATACTCCCATAAGCGAAGAGAACTTTGAGATCCTCAAGGGAGATTTCCTGAAATTTCTGGCCAACCAGAGGGTCTATGTCAAGGATGTCCATGCTTGTGCCGAAAACGAAAATCGTCTTCGGATCCGGTTTGTCAATTGTCTGGCCTGGCATGCGATTTTTGCTGGAACCTTGTTTGAGCTGCCAAACGAGAAGGAATTGGAAAGCTTTGAACCAGATTTGATTGTCATCAACGCCCCGGATTTCAAAGCCGATCCCGAACGGCATGGCTGTGGGTCTGAAACAGTCATTGCAACCAACTACAAGGAAAACCTGATTTTAATCGGTGGTACGCAATATGTGGGAGAAAACAAGAAAAGCGTATTTGGATATCTAAACTATGCCCTTCCTCCCAAGGATATCTTGACCATGCATTGTTCTGCCAACCATGCCAAGGATGATCCAGACGATACAGCTCTCTTCTTCGGTCTTTCCGGAACCGGTAAAACATCCCTTTCTGCTGATCCCGATAGGGTGTTGATCGGTGATGATGAACACGGATGGTCTGATAGGGGAATCTTCAATATAGAAAATGGCTGTTATGCCAAAACAAATGGTTTGAATGCCGTGGATGAACCAGATCTGTACGAGGCCTCAAGATCATACGGAACAATTATCGAAAACATGACCTTTGATCCGGAAACCAGAATCCCCAATTACGATGATACAAGTATTACTCAAAACGGGCGATGTTCATATTCACTCAACAAAATCTCCTATGCATCGGAAACCAGGCTGGCCAAACACCCAAGGAATATTTTCTTCCTGACCTGTGACGTTTACGGAATTCTTCCCCCCGTTGCACTCCTTACTCCTGCCCAGACCATGTATCATTTTCTATCGGGTTTCACATCCAAGGTTGCAGGAACCGAAACGGGAGTAGATGATCCTGCGGCAACTTTTTCAGCCTGTTTTGGTAAACCATTCCTGCCTTTATCCCCGATTGCTTACGGCAATCTATTTCGCGAAAAGGTGAAAAGGCACAAGGTCAGGTGCTGGTTGGTAAATACGGGATGGACCGGTGGCAGATACGGGATTGGCAAGAGGATATCCATCAAGCATACCCGAACAATACTGACGGCAGTTCTAAATGGTGAAATTGATCATAATTTGGTTCGGAAGGACCCTGTTTTCGGGTTTGAGGTCCCTCTAAAGATCAACAACATCCCTGATCAATTGCTTAACCCCCGTAATACTTGGGAAAATCAAGATGAATATGACAGTGTGGCCAAGACGCTGAAAGGGAAATTTCAGGCAAACTTCAAGCAATTTGAGGAATTCGTTGACAGGGAGGTTCTGGAAATTGTCCTCTGACCTCGTGTTTCACCACAATCCACGAACAATCAGATTGAGTCCAGCGATTACCAATATTACCTGAACGCATTGTCTGAACCTGTCTGAATCAAGCCTGTTCTGAACTTTAATTCCAAAAAACAACCCTAAAATGGAGGGAACGATCAATAACAGGGACATGGGGATCGTTTGATAATTCAAGACTTCCGTATTGAAATGGGCTATGATCAGAATAACCGAGCCGGCACTGTAGATAACGCCTTGCGCAAGTATGTTTTCCCTTTTGCCAATGTCCAGGGACAGAAGGTAGGTCACAACCAGCGGAGCCCACACACCAGCAAAACCACCTCCAAATCCGGCTATTATACCTGCAATGTACTCTCCCGGCTTCTGATAGTTCTCCGGGAGTCTCATTTTCCAGCCCCTAAGCTGCAGCAAGGCAATAACCGTTATGGGAAGGCCCAGAATTAAAAACAGTAACGATTTGCTCAAGGTCAAAACCAGAGGGGAAGATACAAAGAGGCAAAGGCACAAGGTAACCGTTATACGAAAATATCTTGCAAATGCCTTAAGGATAAGGTCCATCTTGAACTGGAACATTTGCAGGGCATTGACCACCAGAAGGGCAAACAACAGAAAGGATACCGCTAATTCGGGATCGAAAACCACCCCTAGGCCGCTGATCATGATCATGGGGAATCCAAACCCGGTTACCCCTTTGATAAATCCACCAAAAAAAGGGACAAAAACCAAAACAAACACTTGTAAAATGTTGATTTCTGATAAACCAAATTCCATTTGCTACCTGTTCATGGGTTGTTTCGACCAGCCTTTAAACAAAACCAATTACGACAACTCTTTCAAATTTTCAATCTAAGCAATTTCCAGCAATGACCAATACCAGATCAAAAGACACCATTTTGCTTCCCAATCTACTTAATTCAGCCTTGGGTGCCATCCATGACCTTGATTCCATGTTGGCCAATTTAACAAGGGAATTGCAACAAAGTGTCGTTGTTGATGGTAAGGTTTCTCACGCCAAGCTTGAAGAAGGTCAATATGAAGTTCATTCTTTTTCCTGGGTGGCAACATATGTCGAGGCTCTCAAACAATTATATTTCTGGGGGCAGTCCCTGGAAGCGAATGGCGAGTTTGATGAGTTGAATGCCCTTCTGCTGCAAATCGGGTTTGGGGAATATCTAAATCAGTTGGAAGGTGGAATTCCCATGAATCAGGGTGAAATCGCAAGGATTTCACAAATCGTCCGGGATTTTAGCTGGACCAAAAGTGACGGATGGCAGCAATTAGCATCCCATGGCAATTCCCCGGTAGCCAGAAACCGCCTTGTTGAATTGATGCCGAATCAGTTGGGGGTAGCCAGTTATGGCAACACCGGTCAGGATGAGGATGTTGAATTTATCAGGGATCAGTTCTCACGCTTTGTCATGGAGAAAGTTGCCCCTCATGCCCAGCAATGGCATCTGGACAATTCGCTAATTCCGATGGAGTTGATAGATGAATTGGCAGAATTGGGAGTTTTTGGACTGACAATCCCAGGAGATTACGGCGGTTCAGAGCTTCCAAAAATTGCGATGTGTGTCGTCTCGGAAGAGCTGTCAAGGGGGTTTTTGGGGGTTGGTTCCCTTGCTACCAGATGTGAAATTGCCTCTGAGTTGATTAGCAAGGGGGGTACAGATGAACAAAAGGACAAGTGGCTATCCCTTATTGCGAGTGGTGAAGTCAAACCCACGGCAGTTTTTACTGAACCCGGTTCCGGTTCAGATCTTGGATCACTTATCACCAAGGGGAAAAAAGATGGTGACAATTATCAGATAACAGGTAACAAAACCTGGATTACCCATGCCGGCAGAGCCAACTTGATGACATTGCTGGTCAGGACCGATTCTGAATCAAAAAATTATCGGGGATTGTCCATGATGCTGGCTGAAAAAACCGCTGGTACCGATGATGACCCTTTTCCAGATCAAGGTCTCACGGGAACAGAAATTGATGTTATCGGGTATCGGGGAATGAAGGAATATGAATTGTCCTTCTCCGATTTTCCTGTACCGGTTTCCAATCTCCTGGGTGGTCAGGAGGGTTTGGGATTCAAGCAACTCATGGAAACCTTTGAATCGGCACGAATCCAGACTGCGGCCAGAGCCATAGGAGTTGCCCAATCTGCCCTTGATGCTTCCCTGAAGTATGCGCTGGAACGGAACCAGTTCGGCAAGCCGATAGTCAATTTTCCAAGGGTCAGTTCAAAACTGGCCATAATGGCCGTTGAAATAATGATGGCCCGTCAGCTTACCTATTATTCAGCCCGGCAGAAAGATCGGGGTCGTAGATGTGACCTTGAAGCGGGCATGGCCAAGCTTCTTGGTGCGAGAGTGGCTTGGGCAGCGGCCGATAATGGCGTTCAAATCCATGGCGGCAACGGCTTCGCAATGGAATTTGACATCAGTAGGATTCTATGTGATGCCAGAATCTTGAACATCTTCGAGGGGGCAGCAGAAATCCAAGCCAATGTTATTGCCCGAAGACTACTGGATCCGAAAGCAAACTGAACAGTTGAAGTTTGCAAAATATTGGATTATTGAAGTTACTTCTTTGGCGCCAGGTTATAAGGTCGGCTGATTACTCTGGCCTGGAGTTCCGATTTCTCTTTCTTGACAGGGTTGGGTTGGAAAGCCAGCTCGCTGTGCTGGGCACAATATCCCTTATTCAATAGGGTGGGTTTGCCACAAAACCAGAAATTCTTGGTCGAGGGATCCCCGATGGGCCATCGGCAGGTTTTTTCATTCAAATACAACAGGGAGAGTCTTCGATCTTCCAACTGGGTTTCCTGTAAATTCCCGGCTGATTGACCATTCAACTGTTTGTCTTGGGTAGCTTTATTCTCATCCTTATCGAGGCTTGTCTCATTTGTCACATTTGAATTGGGCTTTTGTACACCCAAGCGGTTTAATTTGCCGATTACTGCATTGCGAGACTTGGAGATTTTATTGGATATTTCGGTAGCGGTCTTACCTTCCTTCCACATGTTTACGGCTTTATTGACCTGTTGAGTAGTCCAAGCCCCCATAAATTTCCTCCCCCGGATTAATCTTAATCACTTTACTTTGATGGTCAGAGTAATTGCTGCAAAAATAAAAGTATGGTTTGGTACAAATTTTTCAAGTTTGCTCAGGTTGTGAATCATCCGGCAACTGGGAAGCTTCGAATCCAATTATATTTCCTGCAACTAATAAATTACCTGTCCGGTTTGTAATCAAGATTGGTTTAAATTGTCCCGCGGGTTCATATATCAAAGGGTTCAACAACTTGATATGGAACTGAATGATGATTGACGCGGTGATGCCAACATATGCCCGAACCCCCATGGGTTTTGAAAAGGGGGATGGCTGTTGGCTTTATGGAACTGATGGAAACAAATACCTGGATGCCGGAGCCGGCATTGCCGTAAATGCATTAGGGCACAGCAATCCATTATTGGTTGAAGCCCTGATTGACCAAGCCAACAAGGTTTGGCATACCTCAAATCTCTATCGGATCCCCAAGCAGGAAGAACTTGCATCCCTACTGGTTGAGAATACCTTTGCAGATACGGTATTCTTTACCAATAGTGGAGCCGAGGCTGTTGAATGCACTGTCAAGGTCATACGAAAGTATTGGGACCAGCAAGGTCATCCGGAACGAAATGAAATAATCACTTTCAACAATTCCTTTCATGGTCGAACACTTGGTATGATTTCTGCAGCAGGAGGTGACAAGCTGACCAAGGGATTTGGACCCTTGTTACCGGGTTTTGTACAGGTTGAACCTGCCGATATTACTAGGATCAGGGAAGCCTTGTCCGAGAAAACAGCCGGTGTACTGGTCGAACCCGTTTTGGGAGAGGGAGGTATCATACCCTTGCCTGACAGTTTCTTGAGGGACCTGAGATCACTTTGCGATGAAGAAGGGATACTCCTTGCGTTTGACGAAATACAATGCGGGATGGGCAGGACCGGTAAATTGTTTGCCCATGAATGGGCGGGTATAACCCCTGATATCATGGCCATTGCAAAAGGTATTGGAGGTGGTTTTCCCCTTGGTGCCTGCCTTGCAACCGAAAAGACTGCCCAAGGCATGACTGCGGGTACCCATGGCTCGACATATGGCGGCAACCCTTTGGCCTGTGCCGTGGGATGCAGGGTTTTGAGCATAATTGCCGATGAAACCTTTTTGGAAAGGGTCAGACAATCTGCCCGTTGGCTCAGACAGCAAATTGAGTCGGTTATCGCTACCTATCCTGATATTTTTGAGGAGGTTCGTGGTGAGGGCCTTATGCTGGGACTGAAATGCAAGGTTAACAATATGGATGTTATCAATTCCTGCTATGACCAGCATTTGTTGACCGTACCGGGCGGTGATAATGTAATCAGAATACTTCCACCGCTCATCATTGAACAGGAAGAACTCGGGCAAATGATAACAAGGTTGGAAAAAGCAGCAACCAGTCTGAAGGAAAATGGCCATGCCTGATTTTCTGGAATTGTGTGAGGTTTCAGCCAAGGATCTCAGACTGATCCTGGAGGATGCCCGAAAGGTAAAAACGGAGCGCAATGGCAAAACGAGGGGTGTGTTGGATGCAGGAGCGCCTTTGACCGATTATGTTGTTGCTCTGATATTCGAGAAACATTCGACCAGAACCCGTTTGTCATTTGATGTGGGTGTTCGTCAAATGGGAGGTCAATCCATCGTTCTTGCCAGCACTGAACTGCATAGATCCAGAGGAGAAACCGTCAAGGACACAGCCCTGATGCTGTCAAGGTATGTGGACCTCATCATGATCAGGACATTTGCCGACAAGGTCATCAGGGAAATGGCTGAACATGCATCGGTACCTGTGATCAATGGCTTGACGGATTACAGCCACCCCTGCCAGATCATGGCCGATGTCATGACCTTTGAGGAAAAGGCAGGTCCGATCGAGGGTAAAACGGTTGTATGGGTTGGTACAGGCAACAATGTTTGCAATTCATTCCTTCATGCAGCTGGTCAATTCGGTTTCAATTTCGTATTTTGTGGACCTGAAGGCTTTGACCCGGACCAGAGGGCAGTCTCTTTTGCTACCTCAATGGGAAGTGAGTTTATCATTGACAGGAACCCATTCACTTGTGTCAAGGATGCCGATATGATCGTTACCGATGCCTGGATTTCAATGCATGAGGAAGCCGGTGGGGATAGCAGGCAAAAACTACATGCCTATCAGGTTAACCAAAAGTTGCTTTCCTTTGCCAGACCGGACGTGATTTTTATGCATTGCTTGCCGGCCCATCGAGAAGAGGAAGTGACTTCCGAAGTCCTGGATGGACCCAATTCTGCCATCCTTGATGAGGCAGAAAATCGTCTTCATGTCCAGAAATCAATCATGAAATGGTGCCTGGGGCTGATTTAACCCAGGATTTCATCATTCCTGAGCAACAGCAACAGGGCAATAATTGTCGTTGCCACACCGAGCAAAATCGGGAGGGAGGGCAACCCCCTTCCCAAGACAAACTCCCAAAGGATAACCCAGGAAGGTGTCAGGTAGGTATAGGCCATTACCTTGGCCGAAGGTAGACGCATGGAAGCAAAACTGACTGCAAAGAAGGTGAGAATGGTGGCAATCAGTGTGATATAAATTATGGTGATCCAGACAATTGGTGGCAATGCCTGCCAGTCGGTTGTCCTTATGTCATTCCATCCAAAGGCAAGAAGAAACAATGCTCCTGTCGTTACCATGCCCAAAACAAATACTTGGGCTGGCTCACCTCTATTGGCATATCGAAGAAAGGGGGTATAAAAGGCATGTGCAAGACAGCCGAAGAAAAATATGATCTCTCCTTGTCCAACCTTGAACTGTAAAATGGCTTGGACGTCTGCCCTGAAAATGACCCAAACAGCTCCAACGGCACCTATACCAAGAGCAAATGCCATGCGTCCTGTCATTTTTTGTCGAAGAAGTATCCAGCCGAAAAAGCCTGAAAGCAGGGGAGTTAATGTAAATACGGTACTTGTTGATACCGCAGAAGTCGTTTGCAAGGCAATAAACATGAGTACAAAGTACAGGGACATGAGACCTCCCGCGACAAAATATCGCCAGGCTCCCTGCATGTATTCCCATTTAAGATTCGTACTGAAATAGACAATTATCCCGATCAGGATTGTCGCAAGGAAAAATCTTGATGCAGTCAGGGCAAAGGGATCGATAATGTTGGCAACCATGCCACCGAGACTAAACGAACCAGCGATCCCGAAAGAAAAGGCCAGCATTAAAATGTGACCTTTTGACTGCTCAGTTAAATTAATCATTAATGTCCATTTTGAAACATATATCCAATTGTATCCCCAATCGCTGAATTTGCCAATTGATACAAAGTAAGGCAATCAAATATAACAATGTGCCTGAAATTTGTTTCACAGGGTTTGATTTCATGTTGGAATGTTCCTATATATGGGCAACACCTCAGTAGTTGTAGTTTTTCGGTTCGAGGTAACATCCAGAATCGCCACCCGTCAGCGAGTTTCGCCCACGGGTGCGTTTGTCGTTGGTAGAAAATTTGAGTTTGTAGATAAGGGATAGTTACAATGTTTGAAACATTGTCAGGCAGTTTCTCATCCGTATTCCAGGGTCTTAATAAAAAGGGTACCCTGAGTGAGCAGGATGTAACCAGTGCCCTGCGGGAAATTCGAATTTCATTGCTGGAAGCCGATGTCTCGCTCCCGGTCATCAAATCCTTCATGCGTACCCTCCATCGCAAGGCTACGGGCCAAGCTGTGTTGGGCTCGATCACACCCGGTCAACTCGTTGTAAAAATCGTACACGATGAATTGGTTAAAATCCTGTCCGGGGATGGCTCCGGAGACGGGCAGCTTAATATAGCCTCACCACCCGCCACCGTTCTGGTTGTGGGTCTCCAGGGTTCGGGTAAGACCACCTCCACCGCCAAACTTGCCAAACACCTCAAGGAAACCCAGAAAAAGAAAGTTCTGATGGCCTCACTCGATACAAGAAGGCCGGCTGCGATGGAACAACTGGCCATTCTGGGCGAACAGGCCGAAATCGAAACCCTGCCAATCGTACCTGACCAAGACGCTACCCAAATTGCTTCCAGAGCTACATTCATGGCTAGGACCAATGGGTTTGATGTCGTTTTGCTTGATACTGCAGGTCGACTTCACATTGATGAAGAACTGATGGATGAAGTCGTTGCCGTAAGGAACATTTCCAAACCCAGGGAAACCCTGTTGGTTGTAGATGGATTAACCGGGCAGGATGCCGTCAACATAGCCAGGGAATTCGACACCAAGATCGGTGTCAGCGGGGTTGTTCTGACCCGAATGGATGGTGATGGCAGAGGTGGTGCCGCATTCAGCATGAGGGCCGTTACTCAAAAACCGATCAAATTCATGGGTACCGGTGAAAAGCTGGAAGATTTTTCTGTATTTGATCCCCAGAGAATCGCTGGTCGAATATTGGGGATGGGTGATATTGTAAGCCTCGTGGAAAAGGCTTCACAGGTTTTCGAAGAAGAACAAATGAATCGAACCGTCAGAAGGTTTGCAGCTGGTCGCTTGAGCATGAATGATCTCCGTAGCCAGTACTCTTCATTGTTGAATATGGGAGGACTGCAGGAGTTTGCATCAATGATTCCGGGCATGGGTAAAGCTAATGCCCAAATCAAGCAAAATGAAGCAATGATCAAGAAAAACATTGCCTTGATCAACTCCATGACCCGCAAGGAAAGAGCTAACCCCAAAATCATTCAGGCTAACAGAAAGAAGCGGATTGCAATGGGTTCGGGACTTACCGTTTCAGATGTAAATCAACTTCTGAAAATGCATCAAACAACGGCCAAATTGGGCAAACAAATGTCCAAGAGCGGCAGGGTTAAGGAAATGATACGCAGCATGCAGGGAAAGCCTGCCGGTAATGATGGAAGTAACATGCCCGACTTGAACAGCCTTCCACCTGACATGATGAAACAGTTGGGAAATATGCCTGGATTGCCGAGACGCGGTTTCCGTTAACGTCATTTGGATATTACTGATAATTGGAACATTTTTACCATGCAACAAGAACAAATCGAGAAAGAACTAGGAGAACACAGAGAATCCATCGACCGGTTGGATGCTGTCCTGATCTATACCCTTGGGGAACGATTCAAACATACCCAGAAGGTGGGTATTCTCAAAGCTAGGAATAATCTCCCACCATCCGATCCGGAAAGGGAAAAAAAACTGATTGAACGATTGGAGCAACTGGCAAGAAATGCTGATCTGGATCCCGAGTTCGCTAAAAAACTAATACAATTCATCATCAAGGAAGTTATTCAACACCACAAGTTACACCGTAAAAATACAATCATTGAGAAAGATTAAGGAGTTACCATTATGGCAATGAAAATCAGGTTGTCCCGCAGGGGGTCCAAAAAGCGACCCTTTTACAGTATCGTCGCTGCAGATTCCAGAATGCCCAGAGACGGACGTTTTATTGAAAAACTGGGTACTTATAACCCACTTTTGAACAAGGACGATCCCAATCGGGTAAAAATGGATGTTGAACGAATCCAGCATTGGATGGGTCAGGGGGCTATTCCCACCGATCGTATCAGCCGTTTTCTTGAGGCCAAGGGTGTATTGGAACCCAAGACAAGAAACAATCCCAAAAAGGCCATACCTCGAAAACAGGAACAGGAATCTGCTTCCTCCTAATCAACCTCTAAAGGTTGGTTGATACTTTCGGAAGACTAGAATTCGGCAATGTTGAACGTTCAAAATTCAAAAACCACTGCCCTTGAAAACCATCAACTGGTTTGGGTTGGTGTGTTGGGGCAACCATATGGTACGAAAGGCAATGTAAAATTGCGAAGTTTTTGCCTTGACCCAGGAAACATTGCGTCCTTTTCATGCCTCTATTCTGAAAGTGGAAGTACAATCTATCGACTTGAACAGCTGATCGAGGCTGGAGAAGAGTTCATAGCAAGGATACATGGGATCAATTCACGTGAGCAGGCAGCCCAATTGAAGGGTACAAAATTGTTCGCCAACCGGGAAGAGTTTCCTGAGTTGGAAGACAACGAGTACTATTATTCAGATTTACAGAACCTGCGGGCCATGGATCCCGAGGGCAAGCTCATTGGACATGTGAGTTCAATGAACAATTTTGGGGCCGGTGACCTGATGGAGCTTTTACTGGAAGATTCCGGTAACAAGGTTTTAATCCCCTTTACCAAGGAAAACGTTGTATCGGTTGAAATTCCTCTCGGTTATTTGGTTGTGGAAAATGTTGAACACTATCTCTGATTACAATTGTGGTCATATCGTCGTAGGGTGAGATCATTATGTGGACGGCAAAAGTCATAACTCTATTTCCTGAGGTTTTCCCTGGAGTCCTGGGCAGTTCCCTGGTGGGTAAAGCCCTGGGTAAATCCTGGAACATTGAAACCGTTGATTTGAGGGAGTTTGGCACTGGGGTGCACAGGTCAGTTGATGACACACCTGTTGGAGGCGGCCCAGGCATGGTTATCAAACCGGATATATTGGCATCTGCCCTACAATCTACGCAGGAAACGATAGATGAGAAGCCTGATTCATGGCCAGTTGTATTTCTATCACCCAGGGGAAAGTTGTTTGACCAGTCCACAGCAAAGAAATGGTCGACCTGCAAGGGAATAACATTAATTTGTGGCCGTTATGAGGGTGTGGATGAACGATTTTTCCAGGCAACCGGAGCGGAAGAGATTTCCATGGGGGATTTTGTGCTTTCTGGTGGGGAAATTGCAGCCCAGGCCTTGATTGAAGCCACTGTGAGACTTATACCGAATGTTTTGGGAAATTTTGAATCAACCGAAAATGAATCATTTATATGCGGTTTGCTGGAACATCCGCATTATACCCGACCGAGGGTATGGAATGGCCTTTCGGTTCCTGAAATACTGTTAACTGGACACCATGAAAACATTGCGCAATGGAGAAAGTCAAAAGCTGAAGAACTAACCAGGCTCAGAAGGCCGGATCTTTGGCAAAAATATTGTGAACAAAAGGTCGAAACCAACATTTGATGATTATGGCAGGGCCAAGAATTAAGCTGGAAGGATAAAACCATGGATTTGATTGCAAAATTTAATGATCGACAACTGGAAGCATTGAAACAAAAAAAAGACATACCTGATTTCAAGGCCGGTGATACTGTCAGAGTTGGGTTCAAGGTTACCGAAGGTACCAGAACCCGTGTGCAAAACTATGAGGGTGTTTGTATTGCCCGCAAGGGAGGCAATGGGATTGATGGCACCTTTACTGTAAGGAAAATTTCCTTTGGAGAAGGTGTGGAAAGGGTATTCCCGCTTCATTCTGCCAATATCGACTCGATTACCGTTGTCCGTAGGGGCAAGGTTCGTCGGGCCAAACTATACTATTTGAGAAATCGCAGGGGTAAGGCAGCAAGGATTGCTGAAAAAACCAATTACCGGCCCAAAAGAGAAACATCATAAGGAGTCAGGAACATGAAAAAGGACATTCATCCCGATTACCATAAAATCACCGTCAAAATGACCAATGGCGATGAGTTGGAAATGCAATCAACCTACGGTTCTGAAGGCGATGTTCTGCAATTGGACATAGATCCAACCGTCCATCCGGCCTGGACCGGTGGTGGTACCCACCTCATGGATACGGGGGGCAGAGTTTCCAAATTCAAGAAAAAATTTGGCGATTTGAAGTTTTAATCACCTTTCGCCAAATTCTCCACCATTCAATATCCCAACTGGAATAATGCTTCCCCAGACAAGTGAATTGCCTGGGAGACAGTGGGCAAGACAGTAGTATCTTGTTCGCAAGAAAGGTGTGATTGATTCCACCAATCCTTGCAAACAATCAGAAATCGGTTGGAGCCCCGCCCTCAGCCTTCCTTCTCTCCACGAATTCGGTCAGTTCTTCCTTGATGGCAGAATCAATGGCAGGCGGTTCAAAATCAACCAAGATTTGTTTATACAGTTTATGGGCTCTTTCAGCTGTCCATTCTCCACCGCCGAGTTCAAAAGCCTCATAATTTTGCCAATTGCTGAGGAATGGCTCATAAAATGCGGTTGTGTACCTTTCCTGTGTATGTTTAGCCCCAAAAAAATGTCCACTGGAACCAACCTCGGAAATGGCTTCCAAAGCCAAATCCTTTTCCTCGGTTCCATAAACCGTCTTCTCAAAGTAGCGTTGAAAATGCTGAAGGGTTTCACAATCCATGATAAACTTTTCCGGGCTGGAAATCAAACCTCCTTCAAGCCATCCTGCAGAATGATAAACCATATTCACCTGGGACTGGACCGCCGACCACATGGAATTCATGCTTTCCCACATGGCCTGACCATCCGGAACATTGGCTGCGCATGCATTGCTTGCCCGCAATGGCAACCCATAGAATCGACACATTTGCCCTGTCATCTGGGTAGCCCTTACATATTCTGGTGTACCGAAGGCTGGAGCCCCCGAACGAAGATCAACATTGGAGGTAAAGGTACCAAAAACAATAGGTGTTCCGGGATTGATGTATTCCAATAGGGCAATTGCTGCCAATCCTTCGGCCATGGATAATGCCACAGCACCAGCCATGCTCACAGGTGCCATCGCCCCTGCCAAGGTAAAGGGGGAAACAATCACCGGTTGACCCCTTCTGGCCAAACGCATGGATCCATCGATCATCGGCCAATCATGCTTGAGGGGAGAAGTTGAATTGATGTTGGTAAACATTCTGGGTTTTTCATCAAACTCCTCATGGGTCAGACCGCCAGCAATCCTGACCATTTCCATCACATCCTCTACCCTTTCAGGCCCCAATGAATAGGCATGTGCTACCTTATCCGTCATTGTGAGTTTATCGTACAAACAATCAAGATGCCGTATCGAGGGATGTATATCCACCGGTTCAACCGGATATCCACAAACAAAATGAATGCAATTGAAATATTGGGTCAACTTGAGAAAATTGCGAAAATATTCCTGATTTCCCACCTGCTTGCCATTTTCCAAATCCCAGGTATTTGGTGGGGAGGAAACACAGCCAAAGAGCATGTGCTTACCACCCACGATCAATTCACGATCAGGATTCCTGGGGGTAATGGTGAACTCTTCTGGACAGTGCTTTATCATTTCCATGACAAAGTCCCGTCCCAGTCTTACATTGGTTCCCTCAACCTTGCATCCCGCATCTTTGAAAATGGTCCTGGATTCTTCATTCAAAAACTCGATTCCGATATTTTCCATTATCTGGAGTGCAGTTTCGTGGATACCTAGAATTCCCTCTTCATCTAGGGGTTCGGTGGGCTTATCAGGGTTATAGGGAATTCGCCAAGGCATCTGATCAAATAGCTTGGTACTGCGAAGATGAATATTTGCCGACCTTCCGCCGCTTCTTCCCCTTCTCCTGTTAGGCATGGAAACCTCCC
>VYFX01000007.1 GCA_009842205.1 Paracoccaceae bacterium
TTTTGGGTGTGTTTATCGGAGCAATTACCTTTACCGGATCAGTCATAGCCTTCGGTAAACTTGCCGGCAGAATTACCAGCAAACCCTTTAAATTCCCAGGAGGTCATATCTGGAACATTTTGTTGCTACTAGCCTGTATTGTTCTTGGTTATTTTTACTTTGTTGGGGATCAGGGTGTAGATCTTCTAGTATATGTATCGATTTTGTCGGGTATAATCGGAATATTGCTTATCATGGGTATTGGTGGGGCCGATATGCCTGTTGTTGTTTCCATGCTCAATTCCTATTCGGGATGGGCAGCTGCTGCCATAGGATTTACCCTGAGCAATGATTTGCTGATTGTAACCGGTGCCTTGGTAGGCTCATCGGGTGCTATACTTTCCTACATCATGTGCCGGGCCATGAACAGAAACTTCGTTAGCGTAATACTTGGTGGCTTTGGTGGAAGTGGGGAAGCGATCCAGAGCGTTGGGGGAGAGCAAATTGCCATAGATGCAGATGGAGTAGCCACCCTGATTTTGGATGCTGACAGTATTGTCATAGTACCAGGCTATGGTATGGCAGTTGCCCAAGCCCAAGGACCAATCAGTGAATTGACCCAAAGACTTGTCGCTCAGGGCAAGACAGTTAGATTTGCCATTCATCCTGTTGCTGGAAGGTTGCCTGGACACATGAATGTTCTTTTGGCAGAGGCCAAGGTCCCTTATGACATAGTGCTGGAAATGGACGAAATAAATGAGGATTTTCCGAGTACAGATCTGGCCATCATTATTGGGTCCAATGACATAGTCAATCCGGCAGCCCAGGAAGATCCCAATTCACCTATTGCGGGGATGCCGGTCCTTGAGGTATGGAAGGCCAATCAGGTGATTGTCTCCAAGCGGGGCCAAGGAACCGGCTATTCCGGAATTGAAAACTCCCTGTTCTTCAAGGAAAATACCCGAATGTTCTTTGGCGATGCCAAGGATTCAGTAAACAAGCTATTGACGCTCATTTCCTGAAGTTGAGTTATGTTGAAGATTTACCTTCCTCGAATGCGGGGATCAAGAGCATCACGTAGCCCATCTCCCAAATAGTTGACCGACAGAACGGTAAAGGATATGGCGATACCGGGCCATAGAACCCTCTCGGGGAAACTCTGCAGATAATCGGTAGCATCAAACAGCAATCTACCCCAGGTCGGAAAATCCGATGGAAATCCCAATCCAAGGAATGAGAGGGCCGATTCGGTAATAATGGCATTGGCAATACCGATGGTGGCCGAAACCATGATTGGTGACAAGACATTCGGTAGAATGTGCCTGAGAATGATCCTGCTGGAAGGAGTACCGATTGATTTGGCAGCCAATACGAATTCCCGTTCCTTGATGGTCAGGACATCACCCCTGACAATCCTTGCTGCCTGCATCCAACTGGTAATCCCGATGACAAAGACAATTAGGATGAATATACCGGTTTCGGGTCCAAAGGCTGCCCTCAAAGGATCTCTGAATAGCAAGATGATAACAAGGAGCAAGGGAAGTATTGGCAGGGCAAGAAACAAATCGGTCAGTCGCATCAATGGTCCGTCCAGCCATTTGACGAAACCTGCTAATACACCAACTAGCGTTCCTAGTATTAGGGAAAGCAACATCGCAGTGATACCAACGGCAACTGTGGTCTGTCCACCGACAAGAATTCTGGCAAGGGTATCTCGCCCCAATTGATCGGTTCCCATGGGGTGGGCGAAACTCATGCCCTGATCCCTCGACAGAATATCGATGTATTGCGGATCAATGGTCCAGACAAATGGTCCCAGAAATACGGCTCCCATGATGAACAGGAAGAAGATGGCTCCAAACAAGGCGCCCCTATGGGTCTTGAATTGATCCCAGATGTCTCGCCATTGGGATGATGGCGCCGATTGCAAGGTAATGGAGGTGGTCACATCACTCATATCTGATCCTCGGATCAAGGATGCCGTACAAAATATCAGCCAGCAGATTGAAGAGAACAATCAAGACGGCAAAAATGAAGGTCAGGGTTTGAACCATGGGTATGTCGTTGGCCTGAATGGCCGTAATTAGAAGTTGTCCAAGCCCATTTACCTTGAACACCTGTTCGGTAATGATGGCTCCACCAAAGACGGTGGGAACACCTATGGCAATGACTGTCACAACGGGTATCATTGAATTCCTAAGGACATGAACCAGAAGTACGACATTCTCCCGCAAGCCCTTGGCCCTGGCGGTACGTACATAATCCTGATTCAGATTGTCCAGCATGGAGGCCCGCATGAAACGGCTGATTTGGGCGGCATTGTAAAGGGCTAGAACCATGGTTGGCATTATCATCTGCTTGATCTGTACGATCAGACTGCTCCAGTCGGTAACAACATGAGTCGTGTCATAAATAGATGGGAACCAGCCCAGATGGACAGAAAATATGACAATGAGCAAGACGCCGGTGAAAAAGGTAGGGATCGAAAATCCAACCATTGAAACAAAGGTTCCAATCTGATCAAACCAACTGTATTGCCTGTAGGCCGAAATTATGCCAATGGGGAGGGCAATGATTGTTCCTATGACATAGGACATTCCGACAACCCACAAGGTCTGGGGTAGTCTTTGAACAACGATATCCATGACTGGTGATCGGGACTGCCAGGAGATTACCCTTTGCCTGTCTCCCGAGAAATCAACTCCAGTCAATTCGGTCAGAAGATGCAGCGGTTCATTGATGAAGAATTGCTCAAGCCAGA
>VYFX01000072.1 GCA_009842205.1 Paracoccaceae bacterium
TGGATTTTACCGTATGGCTGCACTGGTCAAGAATCAAACCCGATCGGGATAGGCAAACAATACAGATGATCGTAACTGTCAATCTATTGACACAATTCATTACCGTAAAATAACATCATAAATCCCATACAACCCGAAAACCCTGATGAGTTGTAGAGCTTTCAGGTGAATTACCTGTCCGGGCGGCTATCCGGTATCTGTAACAATAGCTCCGATGACAAATGAATGATCCCCCCTTGAGTAACTTGAATCTTCTCATTTTGCTCATTCGTTGGCGAACATGTTTTTTTCGCGATTTCACCCAATAGGTATCCTGTGTCCACTCCCACACATTGCCAATCATGTTGTAAAGTCCGAGAGAATTGGGTTGATAGGATTTTGCCGGTGCTGTTGTCTTCCAACCATCCAAACCTGTGTTGAAATACGGGAAATCACCTTGCCAGATATTGCAGGGAAAATTATCAGTATCATTGGGATCGGTATCTCCCCAAGGGAAAGGAACATCCCCTTGACCAGCCCGGGCAGCATGTTCCCATTCCAACTCACTTGGTAATCGTCCACCAGCCCAAAGTGCATAGGCAGAGGCATCCGCGTGCGATACTTGAACAACTGGATGATCAGGATGCCAGAACTCAGCCTCAGTTCCAGGACCGTTAATGTCTTTCCAATTCGCTCCATCCACTCTTCGCCACCATCCTGCCCCTTGTACGCCTTGGGTGGCAGGAACCAGTTTGGAAACATCAGACCAAAAGACAAAGGACCAGCCGTATCGCTCGGCGTCGGTTACATATCCCGTTTCATCTACAAATTCCCGGAATTCCTGATTCGTCACTGCAGTTTGACCGATACGAAAAGGCTTCAGGCGTTTTTTACACAAGGGGTCCTCACCATCATCGGTAATTTGTGGCTGATTCGTACCCAAAAAGGCAATGCCACCAGGCACTTTGACAGAGATAAAATCCGAATATGTTTTTTTCTTTTTTACCGCCTGTTCTCCCATCACACGCACATTTTCGATACGTGTGGGACTACAGCATGTTTTTTCAGAAGCTTGGCCTGTCATTTCGGAATCTCTATTATATCTGGAAAAATACCAGATTTTTCCATGAAATGTCTACAGGGGACGGCGGGCCAGAGAATAAATTTGACCGGTAGGTCCACCCACGGGGCGTGTAGCAAGATAGAATGCAAAATCGGCAACTTCATCAGGATGTTTAACACGTTCCCATGCAGGAAGGCCCTTCGGTAAGGCACTCTTGTCCTGGGCAAGAATTTCCTCGGGTGTGCGTTCCTGACCTGGAGATGCATTGTCAAAAGTCGCAGTAGCTGTAGGCCCCGGTACCAGCGTGTTTACATCTATATCTCTTGACCATAACTCATTGGCCAAACCCTCGGTCATCATATTCAACGCAGCCTTCGAGACATGATAGGCATTGCTGTTTGCACCAGCACTATAACCCTTGCCGGAGGTGAGGTTGATAATCTTGCTGCCCTGACTCATAACTGCGAGCAAATGGTGGGTTATCAGATAGGGGCCACGGACGTTCACCTCCATGGTTCTCCACCATAGATCAGGGTCAGAATCTTCAAACGTACCACGTTCAAGATAGGCACCGGCATTGTTGACAATCATGTCCACGGCACCGAATTTGTCAATGATTCGATCACAAAAATTCTTAACCTGTTCGGGGTTAGCCAAATCGACAGATAGTGCTAGACAGGTACGATCAAGTCGGTCAATAATAGAACTCACCTCACTCAGTTCTTTCTGCGAGCGGGCACAAAGTGCAACATCCGCTCCCTCCCTTGCAAAACGCAATGCAATCGCTTTGCCGATGCCTCGTCCCGCCCCGGTAATCACGGCAATCTTGCCGCTCAAGGGTAAATCATTCATCCCGTTTTGTCTCCAACCTGTTCAATGTCGTTTCGATTTCCTTCATCCCCATGTCCCAATCGACGGCACTTTGGGCTGTATAATGGGCTATGGGCAAAGCCCTTTGCAAACAATCAATCCCGTCCCATAGACGTGTGTCACAGATCATGACAAAGGGCTTGCCCTTTGTATTGCGTGCCTCTTCAAAGGTGTCAAGGAGTTCAGCCATATCCGTTCCACTGATTCGGCGAGCTTGAAAACCGAAGGCAGTGAATTTGTCATCCACCGGTTCAACCCCCATGACATCTCCGGCATGACCCGAGGCCTGCATATCGTTGTTGTCGACAATAAAACAGAGGTTATCAAGTTTTTGATGTGCAGCGAACATGGCCCCTTCCCAGACATTACCCTCCTGCAGTTCACCATCGGAAAAGAGGCAATAGACCCGCTGATCCAAGCCTTGTTGGCGTAAACCCCAGGCCAGCCCTGCGGCCTGGCTTGGACCCTGACCCAGCGAACCTGCCGTAATCTCGAACCCCAGCTGACCCTCTATAGGGCTTTGATCAACCTTGGTTCCATCTGCATTGTAGGTCCGCAACTCCTCCATTGTATAGTGACCGGTTTCGGCCAGAACGCTGTAAGTCATGATTGCATCATGTCCATTAGACAGAACAAACCGGTCATGATACCAACCCTCATTATCTGGACGAAGTTCATCAAAATACAGACATGCGGCAATATCGGCAAGAGCCACCCCTTGAGCGGCATACCCTCCTCGCTGGCGACAAATTTCAAGCACATTGCGTCGGATTCTTGCAGCCATGATTTCCAAATCAAGTATCCTGTGGTCGTTTCTCATCGTACACACTCCGCAATATTGTTGGCCAGCGTTTTGGCATCAAGGCCAAGTTGTGTACGAATATAAGGCATGGTTCCACCTGGTGCCCACCGATTGGGCAGGCCGAAGCGCTTGACACGTGGTCCCCCTCCAATGTCAGAAATTATCTCGGTCACCAATGATCCGAGCCCCGTGACGATTTGATGATTTTCCACCGTCACAATCTGATTGTGGGCAAAAGCAAAATCAACGATTTCATCCTCATTGACAGGTTTGATGGTTGGGACATGAAGGAGCGAATGATCAATCTCCTGTTCACTCAATAATTCCGAAGCCTCAAGTGCCCATTGGGTGCCAAGGCCTGTTGCAATGATGCCGATTCCCTGGCCTTTCCTCAATGGGTAGGTTTTGCCAATCTCAAAGGAAAATTGTCTGCTATCAAGCAAACGCGGCGTATCACCGCGATGCCCACGAATGTAGGTGAGACCGGGTCGATCAACGGCTGCATCAAGGGCTGCACGAAAATCCGTCGAATCCATGGGATCAATTACGGTTGCATTGGGAATAGCTCGTACCATACCAAGATCCTCGGCGGCTTGATGGTGGATTCGTGCCGGATTGGCGATACCTGGGGTAAAACCAATGGCAATATTGGTTGGTCCCGTTTTCCGATTTGTTCCAGGACCAGACCCGGAACCCATACAGATCATCATCTGATCATAGGCGCGTCTGGTGATATAACAGGCAAAACAGGTTGCCACCGGAATCAATCCTGATTTTGCGACACCGGCAGCCACGGCGAGCAGGTTTTGCTCGGCCATACCCACATCCAGATGCTGTTCCGGCAGTTCGGTTTTCACACGAACCACCTGGCAATATTTACTGAGATCGGCACTCATGATCACCACATCCTTGCGACGTCGGCAGAGATCATAGCTAATCTCGTCGAATGGCGCAGGGTCAAAACTAAACGCACCTTTCAACAGCATAATTTACTCATGGTACATTGATGGAATTCGGCAAGAGAACCTTTTGTAGATACACCTCGGCCTCTTCATGTGTCACCCAATCCGGCGGGGGAAAGTCGGCGGCCATAACCCAATCGTCTCCGGTTGCTTTCATATGCGAATCCAAATTCGAATCAAATTCATCCATCAGTTTGGCATAGGCGGGATCATTAACCAGATTATGTTGCTCGTCCCGATCATTGCGTTGATCAAACAACATGGCACGGTGATCCTTGCGTCGCATGTAAAGCCAGTCCTTTGTGCGGACCCCTCGTTCAGCAAAGGGAGCGAATTCACGTGGATTGCCGCCGGTTTGGGTAAAGACCTGGTACCAAATCGAATCACGTGCAGTTTCACTTGTACCTTCAAGAACCGGCAAATAGGATTGGCTATCACGCCCATCCGGCATTTCAATCCCCACAAGTTCAAGGAGAGTGGCCATCATATCCACTCCTACATCAACCATTGCTTCAGTGCGTTTCGGCTGGAACCGTGCCGGATAACGCACAATCAGGGGCACATGCATCGCTGCACGGTATGCTTGATTCTTGATTCCGCAAAATGATCCGTGTTGCCCACACATATCTCCATGGTCTGACATAAAGACAACCACCGTATCATTGGTCAATCCAAGCCCATCAAGCTGGTTGAGGATACGACCAACATTCCAATCAATATTATGTATCATGCCGTAATATTCAGCGATGAACTCACGGATTTCCGCCTCGGTTTCAACCTCCCCGACCTTCTTGGTTTCATGAGAAGCATGGCTCTTGTGACCAGCCCTGCCATCTCCACCACAAAGCACCTCATTTCGGTACTTCTGTACCCTTGCCTGCAAATCGGAATCCGGTACACCCGGTGGGAGAGGTACCTCCTCGGGCTTGTAAATCCTGCGTAGATAATCAGGCATATCCATGGGAAAATGCGGTGGTCCATAACTGATGTATCCCAGAAATGGTTTGCTATCCCCAGCCTTGACAGCATTATCTATGAATTCCATCAGTTGATCTGTTTGATAATCAGGTTCATAGCGAGCCGAGTGATAAGCCTGACCGTCATCATCATAATATATCGAAGATCTATAGCTGTGACCACGGTTAAATCCAATAAAGTGATCAAAACCAAAGCGCCGGTCACGAGGGACGAACCCCGGTTTGGGCCCTCCCTCCAAATGCCATTTGCCTATATATCCGGTGCGATAGCCTGCATCACGAAAATACTCGGCCAGAAATCCTTGTCCGTCTTGCAATGGGAAATGATTTTGTATCATCCCATGCCTTTGGGCATATTTGCCAGTCAAAACTGAAGCACGGAAAGGACAACAAAGTGGATAACTCGTGTAGGCTTCGCTGAAATGGACACCTTCCTCGGATAATCTGTCGATATTGGCAGTCTTGATCACCGGATTGCCAGCACAACCCATGGCATCATAACGCATCTGGTCGGCATAGATTATTAAAATGTTCGGTTGTCTGGTCATACCTTGGTAGAACTTCTCCTGAACCGCGAAATAATCGGCCCCCACAAGATAGTCAACACCAGTATTGCATAGATTGTCAGGCCAATAGGTGTATTAAAGAACTCAAAAAATGATCCATCTGCGATGGTTAGCGACTGTCGTAAGGAGTTCTCCAGAATTGGACCCAAGACAAAGCCGATGGATAATGGCGCGATGGAATAGCCGAGTTTTCGTACCACATAACCAAGGATTCCAGCCCCCAGCAAAACACCCACATTGAAGAATGAATACGAAACGGAGTAAATTCCTACAAAACTCAACAGCAGCACTGTTGGTACAATAACAGATGTAGGTACCATGATAAGCCGTGCTGCAAAACGAATCGCTACCAGGCCAATAAACATCATTAGAATGTTGATCACGAACAAGCCAATGAATATTGCATACATCAAGTCAGGACGATCGCTAAAGAGCTTTGGACCAGGGGTAAGACCCTGAATCAGCAAGGCTCCAAGCAAGACTGCAGCCGCAGGG
Source organism: Paracoccaceae bacterium (assembly GCA_009842205.1). Lineage (GTDB taxonomy): Bacteria > Pseudomonadota > Alphaproteobacteria > Rhodobacterales > Rhodobacteraceae > MPNP01. The sequence goes on from VYFX01000072.1 coordinate 5,715, forward strand.
CTTCCTGGTACACCCAATGTCAATGTAGGTACCAAAGCTCCGCCCACAGTTGCATTATTAGCTGTCTCGGGGGCTATAATCCCTTCTGGAATACCGGTTCCATAAGCCTCGGGGTTCCTTGATCTACGCTTGGCCTCAGAATAGGCAAAAAATGCTCCGACTGCCGCACCCTCTCCGGGAATGATCCCAATGATTGTCCCGATTATTGAAGAACGCAAAATTACATCCTTAAGTCCTACCAAGGTTTTCAAGCCGGGCAGTTTAACCTTCAAACTTTCCATATTGAACCGGGTCTTTTGCAAGGCCCGCTCTGACCCGATCAAAACCTCGGAAACAGCGAACACGCCAACCAGAAATGGTACGAGTGGCAGACCTTCATAAAGATGATATGTTCCAAAGGTGAACCGTTCGGTACCATTCAACTCATCAAGGCCCCATGTAGTCAGAAAGATACCCAAGGTACCCATCAATAGTCCCTTAGGCAGGCTCTTGCCAGCAACACGAACAACAACGATCAGGCCAAAGACACTGATTGCCAAGTATTCCCGTGGGCCGAACTTGACGGCAAGACTTGCCAATAAGGGTGAGATAACAACCAAGCAAACGACGCTGAACAACCCGCCGATGATTGAACCTGTCAGAGAAAAACCAAGTGCTTCCCCTCCCCTTCCTGCCTTGAACATCTTGTGTCCGTCCTGTACAGTCGCAATAGCCGCACCGGTTCCAGGAATACCTACAGCGATTGCGGAGATCGAACCACCGTAAATTGCGGCTGAATAGATCCCTAGCAAAAGAATCATTGAGGGGATCGTTTCCATATAGAAGGTAAAAGGCAGGGCCAATGCGATTGCAATCGGTGGCCCCAAACCTGGCAAAATTCCGATCATTATTCCAAGAACAATCCCCACTACCAACAATGTGATGGTTAGTGGATCAGCCAGTAGGCCAAGTGAAATCATGAGTGCATTCAGATCAAACACCTTAGATCACACCAGATGAATCCCGAGAAGATAGGTAAAGACAAGATAGACACAACCTGTGAGTACCCAAACGGTTGCATAGATATATGGTTGTTTGATCCCCATGGCCAGCAACGATAAAGGCCCGAGTAGTATTGCCATGGGAATAAAACCAAAGTTCCGCCACGTGAGATAACACACAACCGAGACAATCAGCATTAAAATCCCTCGACGTGCGTCTCCTGCGTTGCCAAAGACTGTCTCTCCAGCATCACCACCCGCTTCCCCTTTGATTCCATACAGATAACATGTGATGATTGCACAGGCTATTATGGTACCAAGTATTAATTGCGGAAAAAATTTTGAAGGTAAGCCTGAACTCGCCAACAGACCAGAAGCTTCAAACCCTTCGGCAATCCATGCAAAATAAAAACTGACCAGAATGACCAAAACCGCAAAGACAGTATTGGCAATTCGTTGGCTGAGCATGAATTACCTCCTCAAATTATGGACACCGCACTTTCTCCCAGATCGTGCGGTGTCCAATTTTACAACACCTGTTATTTTTGGAGTAGGCCAAGCCCATCCAGTATAGGTGAATAAAGGTCAATACCGGCCTGGATCAAGGCCGTTGTTTCATCCACACCATGTACCCAGTTATAACCAACTGATTTTGGGACCTGAGAGATAAACTCTTCTTCTCCCATGGGCTTGGATGCTTCTAGCAACTTATTCACAATTTCCTGAGGCGTTCCAGCCTTGACGGCCAGACCACCATGGACCCAAACACCAGCTTCCTTGCCGGGGAAGGCCTCGCCTACGGTACGTACGCCAGGAAGATCTTTCTCCATATAGGGTTGCCGTGCATTATCAAGGATAATCAAGGGTCGAACCTCTCCGTCCTGATAAGCGTGGATAGAAGCAACTTGGCCAACGGCGACATCTACCTGACCACCGATCAATCCTGCCATGGTCGCAGGTACGGTTTTCAATGCCAGGGTTTTGAACTCCAGCCCAAACTCATTAGCCAACTGAACCGCTGACAGGTTGGGTGGCGCACCAAGATTGTTGACCCCGATGGTAAGTTTGTTTTCCTTGGCACCCTCAAGGAACTCCTCGAATGTAGTATAAGGGCTGTCACCACGTACATAGAGTGCATTTGAGGCCGAAATACCAGCAAAAAGAGGAATGAAATCCTCAAGCGGGGCATAGGGTGTTTCACGTGTTAATGGTACAATCATGAAGGATGGTGGAGACCAGTTGAACAAGGTGTAACCATCGGCAGGGGCCTCGACAACGGACATGGTCGCCGGGATGTGTGCTCCCCCAGGCTTGTTGACAACGTTGACCGGAACGCCAAGCTCTCGTGAAAGAACATCGGCATTCATACGCGCAACAATATCGGCGTTTCCGCCAGCTCCAAAACTAACTACATAGGTGATGGGTTTGTCTGGCCATTCAGCCATTGCGGCACCCATACTCAACCACAAAACCGCAAAACTCGAAACGGCAAATTTAATCAGGTTCATAATCTATCCTCCTACTTTTAGTGCCTCTAATTATTTCTGCATCATTAGAAAAAACTTGAAACTGTTTCATTACTCATTTTGAAGGCCGGAATTTCCAGATAAACTTGCCTAAATCTAACTTGGAAAGGCCTAAATGGTCTAGAAGTATGTATCTTTGCATTTGAAATATTAAATGTCAAGACACTATTCTGATACATCATGAGAATTTTCAGTCAACGGTAAATTCCATATCAAACTCCAATAGATTGCTGGGGTAATAAAGTATTGCCGAGTATATCAGATGTCCATCAGTATCCATGAATTCCCTTGCTACACGAAAAACTGCTGAATTTACCTTGATACCAAGTGCCTCGGCCATGGCAAAATCGGCATAGGAAATGGTTACATTCTGTCTGGCCCTTGTGATTGAAATACCCAAATCCTTGAGAACAGATATTACGATTTCTTGCTCGAATCGCTCAGGTGCTCTTTCAAAAATACTGTCATCCAGCCTGATATCAACCTGACAAAAAGGTTTGCCCCATTTGGCATGGATTCGACGTAAGTAACGGAAATAGCGACCATCATCGGTCTTTTCGATAGCTGCAAATCGCTTGCGAACAGAAACCTTCATTTGGTCAACCATGTCATAAATTTGTGAAATTTCCATTTTCAGGTGATGCGTATGTTTCCTTGGCCGTTCAACATTTCTGACGAAGGTTCCTCGTCCGGATTGCTTTTCAATCAGTCCCTCATCTTCAAGAGTATTCATCGCCTGTACCACGGTCATTCTGGCCACGCCCAACTGCTCTGCTAACTTGCGCAAGGTAGGTAGGCGGGCCCCCACCACAAGAGTACCAGACAATATCTGGTGACGTAGCACTTCAGCAACTTCGGCATGCAGGGGGACAGCCGTTCGTCGCATTGATTGAAGATCCATGTTGACAATCCTTCTGATTCAAAGGTATAAAGATATAGAACTTTATATTAGCATAAGTTACCCATGAATGTGAAACATAATCTACAGGAATTGACAAATATCGCGACTCGATTACGATTGCATGTGGTCGATATGGTAGCACCATCGGGACAAGGCTATGTGCAACAGGGGCTTGGTGCGGCGGATATCTTTACTACCCTCTACTTTGCCGAGGCAACCATGGATACTGCCAATCCATCCTGGCCAGACCGTGACCGCATTTTCCTGACAACAGCCCACAATACCGCGATATTCTATGCCACTCTGGCCGAAAGGGGATTTTTTGATGTAGAAGATTTAGCAACCTATGTCACCGATGGGTCGTCCTTGGAGATTAACTCATCCGAGCGAATGGGATCATTTGTCGAGGCCACTTGCGGTTCATTGGGACAGGGCCTGTCCGTGGCCGTCGGTTGTGCTTTGGCAGCCAAGCGTCAAGGTCGAGCAAGTCGCTTTTACGTCATTCTTGGTGATGGTGAAATGCAGGAAGGCCAAGTATGGGAAGCTGCGATGTATGCTGGGGCTCAGAGGCTTGACAATCTTTGTGTAATCGTTGATTACAATTTTGTCCAATCAGAAGGGCCAATGAATCTTGTTATGTCACTTGAACCAGTCATGCACAAGATGGAAAGTTTTGGGTTTGCCTGTCAGGAAGTAGATGGCAACGATATTGAGTCTCTTCTAAGTGCCTATGATCTGGCACGGGAAACCAAGGGCAAGCCCAGCTTCATCAAGGCCAATACACTTATGGGCAAGGGGGTTGCCTCGCTCGAAGGTCTGATGTTTCACCAGCTTCGGTTTCCACCAGAAGTAGCTGCCAGTGCACGAGCCGAATTGGAGGCACAGTTATGAACGAGACTTTGACCCAATTGGAAGCAGCAGATTTCATCAACCGTTCATTCAAGCGGCTACCAAGAGCCTATGGAGATGCCTTGGTCGAGGCAGCGAAAGTCGACCCACGCATTGTTGCACTTTGTGCCGACCTGGTTCCCCCAACAGAAACTGACCTGTTCCGGGACGAGCTGCCCGAGCGGTTTCACAATGTCGGCATTGCCGAAGCGAATATGATCGGTATGGCTGGTGGCATGGCACGGTGTGGCGAAATACCCTTCTGTCATTCCTTTTGCGCCTTCATCACCAAACGTGTATTCGATCAGATCACCATGCAGGCTGCCTATCCGAACCTGCCGGTTAAAATTGTCGGCTTTTTACCCGGTGTTACCACCTTGCTAGGTGTTACGCATCAGGCCATCGAGGATGTCGCCATCATGCGTTCTGTTCCCAACATGGCCATTTTCGAACCTTCCGGACCTGAATATCACGCAACAATGGTAAAACTTGCTCTTGATTGGAACGGACCTGTCTATCTACGCATGAAACGTCCTGAAACCACCCCAGCAGATTTTACACCTCAAAAACTGGAGATTGGCAAAGGTGTGCTCAGACGTGAGGGTTCCGATATAACCATCATCTCCGCCGGGCTCTGTGTAGGGGAATCCATGACAGCCGCAGATACTCTTGCCAAAGAGGGTATTGAAACACGGGTTGTTGACATGGCCTCGATCAAGCCGATTGATCAGACATTAATTCTTGAAAGTGCCGCGAGAACAGGTGCGATAGTAACTGCCGAGAACCATAACATAATAGGTGGCCTTGGATCTGCTGTGGCAGAAGTTCTCGTTGAGGAAGGAATTGGTTTACCCTTTAAACGAGTGGGTGTAATGGATCAATTTTGTGAGGGTGGAACAACTTCATATCTAATGAAAAAATTCGGTCTGGATGCAACGGCAATAGTGTTAGCCGTGCGTCAGGTGCTGGAGAAGAAAGAGTAGCTCGTGGGTTTTCATTATGAATTCGGTTATGGTCAAGTGACTATTAAGACCACCATTCCTGCCAATCCATCCGAGAAGCTAGGAGTTTGGTCCTATTCCTTAGGGGGATGGGGTAATTTTTTCGATACCACCGAACATGTTGATTATTTTGTTAGGTAAGATGCACTTCCAAGACACTATAAAAATTGACCGCATCAAGACCTTTCCAATCCGTACCTCGGGTGGTAACTCTCCCAAAATGGCATTGGGGATCATGCCCACTCGTCCTGCCCTTCTTATCAAGATAGAAGATAGTACAGGCTGTTTTGGTTGGGGAGAGATTTGGGCGAATTTTCCACCGCGTGCCAATACCCACAAGGCAAATATTGTCGAGGATGTTATTGAAGCTCATTTGCAGGGCTTTAGCTTTTCTGATCCACGCGAAGTACAGAAGGCATTACGTAATACTTTATCCGTTTTCTTTCTCCATATTGGCCAGTCACAAGTTTTTGAGCATATTCTGGCCGGTATTGATACGGCACTTTGGGATCTCGCATTACGCTACAAAGGTGCCTCATTTACCGAGTTTATGGAACTTCCGTCTTCGAGGGCACGCTCCTATGCCTCCTCTATCAATGCCGAGGATCTTGGAAGGCTTATTCCCCTACACGCTGAACTGGGACACACCCATTTCAAGCTGAAGATTGGCTTTGCCGAGCATGGTAATGCAAGAATCGTTGAAAACGCTGCCAGATTGGCCCCTGACGGGTCAAGTATAATGGTCGACAGCAATCAATCCTGGACGCTCGAACAAGCCAAGGTGGCTCTCAGGGACATTGAGGATTTTGAGCCCTATTTTGCTGAAGAAGCACTGCGTGCGGATGTACCCCTCTCGGATTGGGAAGAACTGGCAGAAACCACAGCAATTCCGCTTGCAGCAGGGGAAAATGTTTATGGAATTGAAGATTTCCTCTCCCTGACCTGTGCTGGCCTTAAAGTACTCCAACCGGATGTAGCCAAATGGGGCGGTGTTTCTGGCGCACTTGATCTGGCACAAAGGGCTCCAGAAGATGTATTAATCTGGCCTCATTTCATGGGAACCGCTGTAGGTCAGGTTGCAGCCTTGTCAATCAGTGCTGCGATAGGCAAGAGTTCAACTTGCGAGGTTGATGTAAACGATAATCCCCTAAGGACCGATCTCTGTGGTGATGTGATTGCCATTAAAGGTGGTCATGTCGAATTACCTTCTGGTCCAGGTCTCGTGCACCCGCCCATCCTCGAAAATCTCATGTCCTTTGCAGATCAGATTTAAGTGAATGAAACACGCCGCTGACTGGTTAAGCGACTTTGTAGAAATCGTTGCCACCGGTAATGGAACAAACATTTCCGAATTATTTGTAGAAGGAGGATTCTGGCGGGATTATCTGTCTTTCGGTTGGAGCCTACAAACCATCGAAGGGGGTGAAGCCATTGCAAAATTTAGTTCGGATTATGGGGCTATAACTGGCTTCAAGGCTGTACAATTCGAAGGGAAGCCTGATGGGAACGAAGGTTACTTTCGTTTTCAAACCAGGGACGGACCGGGTCGAGGCTATCTATATGTCGAAGATGGCCTGTGCACCGCACTGTTTACCATGCTCAACGATTTGACGCATAAAAGCGATACGGAAACACAAGAGAATTCGCCATACGTGCTTGTCGTGGGTGGTGGTCAGGCAGGCCTGGCATTGGGTGCTCAACTACAGGAACTCGGAGTGCCTTATCTGATCATTGATAAATATCCACGGGTAGGTGACCAGTGGCGCTTGCGTTATGACAGTCTTGTGTTGCATGATCCTGTGTGGTACAACCACATGCCTTTCAAATCCTTTCCCAAGAATTGGCCAGTATTCACACCAAAAGACATGATGGGAGATTGGCTGGAAGATTATGCCGAAGAACTATCACTCAATATCTGGACAAGTTCTGCTTTTAATAGTGCTCATTATGATGAAGTACGAGGAAGTTGGCACGCCAAGATTTGCAAGAATGGTGAGACAAAAACTCTGACACCGACCCATTTGGTGATGGCACTTGGACTCTCAGGTTTTCCAAAGGTACCAAAATTTGATGGGCAGGAAACCTTTGCCGGTACCCAGATACATTCCAGTGAATATAAATATTGGAAGGAACCTCCTGACAAACCCGTGGTCATAGTTGGAGCCAACAATTCGGCCCATGACATAGCTTCTGATCTAGCTATGAATGGTTCAAAACCAATCATGATCCAACGCTCATCAACCTTGGTTGTCAACCAGCAGGATTATTGTGAAAGGATTTTGGGATCGCTATATTCGGCCAAGGCTGTAGCAAGAGGCATAACTGTTGACAAGGCAGATATCCTACAAGCCTCAATTCCCCTTCGTCTTTTGGAGTCAAGACATCGGGCCATTTGGGATGGTATTCGCAGGGACCGTCAGAGCTTTTATCAGCAGTTAACTGATGCCGGTTTTACCCTGGATTTTGCCGAGGATGGAACCGGTCTAGGCATGAAATACCGCCGTACAGCCTCAGGATACTACATTGATGTAGGTGGTTCTGAAATGGTAATAGAAGGAAGCATCGAAATCCGCTCGGGGCATGGTGTCAGCCATCTCTCCAAACATGCCGTTCATTTGACAAGTGGCGAAGAAATCGAAACTAACACGATAATTTATGCAACCGGTTATGGGAACATGACCGATTGGATTGCAGCCTTGATTGATGAGGACGCAGCCAAGCGTGTGGGTCCTTGTTGGGGCTACGGTTCAGGTACTAAGGGGGATCCTGGTCCCTGGATCGGTGAACTGCGAAATATGTGGGTTGAAACAGCTCAAAAAGGTTTATGGATGACAGGTGGCAATCTTAGTCAAGCAAGATTTTTTTCTCGCTTGCTGGCTCTGCAATTAGCAAAACGCTGGATCGTGTCAGACAGAAATGGATTGTCACAATAAATGTAAAAACTTCCTTTCATTTGCGGTTGGTGAGTTTCTGCCATTATCGGCCTGAATATTTAATTTTTGTTCCGTCGCTTAATCAGAAATTTGTAATTACAATTCATGCAGGGCCAATATTTATTACTAAAACCGTTAACCCCCCGAAAGGGAGGCCTTGTCAAGGCTTGATAATAAGGGAAAAAGTTGAAATGTGATCATGAGTGAACCTTAGGCAAGGTTTGAGCACTTGTTAGAACCGCAGTCGCAGCTAGTATGAAAAACACCAGGATGATTTCGACAAGTACAGAAAATTTAAGATGTTTCTGAGCTTCAACATCTCCAGCACGTAAAGCTGGGACAAAACGTAGTTTGTTGACGGCAGCCAGGCCCAACAGACCTGTCACAATTACAACCTTTACAAGTAGGGTTTGACCGTATCCGGTGGTAAATAAA
>VYFX01000038.1 GCA_009842205.1 Paracoccaceae bacterium
CATCCATAGATTTTGAATATCTTTACGTGAATCACCCGTCTCCATAATATTAAGACCTGTCATCTCTATGTAGCTGATACGTCCTGCTAAACTTTCGGATGATTGGCGAAGCAAGTCCATTGATGCTGATCCCAAAATCAAAAATTGACCCGCATTGCGACCTTTCCATCTGTTTTGGTCAATTAACCCACGTAGGACCAAAAATATGTCTGGCATGTGCTGTATCTCATCCAGTATAATTAATTTATCACTGTGAGATTCCAGAAAAGTCGTTGGATCTTTCAGTCTTGCTAAGTCTTTTGGAAATTCTAGATCAAGATAGACAGATTTCATATCTTCGGCTAAAACCCTCGCTAAAGTCGTCTTTCCTACTTGACGAACACCAAGCAAAGCTACTGCTGGGTAGCGGCTGATGCTTTTTATTAGTCTATTTGTAACCCATCTTTCTATCATACCTTGTATTTTAGGAATTATATTCCGAAATTGCAAGGTATTTGTTGCTTCTGATTTCCCAGGATTTGCCGAAAATGGTGATTTTTTACAAGCTGAATAGGATCAAATAAATTGCAATAACAATATTTAGACCCTTGGTATCCTTTGGCATGAAATTGAAAGTCTCTTGGTAATCAGGTAAATTTGGGTAATGGCTTTGGTAGCGAAACTTAAAATATTGTATACCTATTTCAACAACTGAATAATTCCTCGGACTTGGTAATTGATTTGGATTCAAATAATCATGGTTAATGAAAATCAGTTTGGCAACAGAGATAAAAAGGGTCATTGGAGACCGTTCAAGAGGGTTGATTATGGTCCTCTATTCCGTTGGCCTACAGAACCCATGCAACTCTTCAAATGGCTATTTCGTTGGGATGGTTACATCTTTCCCTGGAATTTCATTTATGCATCGGTAGCAGTTCTCATTTGGACTTATTTTACGCCCCCGATGGAAACCATGAAGTCCTTTTCCATCGATTGGATTGCTTACATAACCATAAGAAACGGTGTGTTAATGACTTTGTGGTATGGGGCTTTTCATCTTTGGCTGTATGTTCGAAGGAACCAGGGAACAACGTTCAAGTACAACTCCAAATGGCCGGAAACAGATAATTCTGGCTTCCTGTTCAGAAATCAGACAATTGATAATTTGATCTGGTGTTTTGCCAGTGGATTGCCGATCTGGACTGCCTTTGAAGTCATTACCTTGTGGATGATGTCCAATGGATATATTCCATATTTGAACCTTGACACAAATCCGATCCTGTTTTTTGCAATATTTTTGTTTCTCCCCCTCTTCAGGGAAGTACATTTCTATTGCATTCATAGACTTATTCATTGGCCTCCGCTATATCGTGCCGTGCATAAAGTACATCATGCAAATTCAAACCCCGGCCCTTGGTCAGGATTGTCTATGCACCCATTTGAGCACTTGTTTTATTTTTCAGGGGTAATTATCCACTGGATCATTCCATCCCATCCTGTCCACGCCTTATTTCATCTAGTTCATCTCGTCATGTCCCCAACACCAGGACATGCAGGTTTTGACAAGGTTATCATTGGAGACAAGAAATTATTGGACACCCATTGTTTTGCCCATTATCTCCATCACAAATATTTTGAAGTGAACTATGCGGATGGTTCGATACCTTTGGACAAATGGTTTGGAACTTTCCATGATGGATCTGAAAAGGGAGATCAACTGGTTAAAGCCCGATTGAAAGGTTTGAAGGAAAAGTCAACCTGAAGATGCAATCTTTGAAAATGGAGGCGAGTACCGGAATCGAACCGGTGTCCACGGTTTTGCAGACCGCTGCGTAACCACTCCGCCAACTCGCCTTGCATCACATTTTTCATTACCAAAAATGAGGCCTTGCAAATCTGTTTTCAACTCCAGATCACAAAATTTATCAAATTATAGCTGAATCAGGTTAATAGCTGGAGACCAATCCGTATTCAGACCCTATAGGATTGGTTCATTACTCTACCCAATTTGGATCGGGTAGGCCTTCGGTTCGGCAAAATGAGGTAACGGTATTGGCCAAAAGGCAAGCAATTGTCATGGGGCCTACTCCACCAGGAACCGGTGTAATGGCACCGGCTACATCTATGGCCTCGTCAAAATCAACATCACCGACCAACTTGGGTTTGGAAACGGCAGGATCGGGATTGTTTATTCTGTTAATGCCGACATCAATGACTGTTGCACCGGGCTTTATCCAACTGCCCTTAATAAAATTCGGCCTACCCACAGCTGCCACCAAAATGTCAGCTTCCCTGCAAACAGCTGGTAAATCCCGAGTTCTGCTATGGGCTATGGTAACCGTACAATTCTCCTGCAAAAGAAGGTTGGCCATCGGTTTCCCGACAATATTGGACCTTCCAACAACCACAGCATTCATTCCTGATAAAGAGCCATGATAATCTAGCAGCATCAATTTACACCCAAGGGGTGTACAGGGCACCATGGCTTTTTGTCCAGTAGAAAGAAGCCCTACATTGGAAATGTGAAATCCGTCCACATCCTTTTGTGGAGAGATCGAGTTTATGACCAAATCCGAGTCTATATGGTCTGGTAGGGGAAGTTGTACCAACAATCCATGGATTGAATCGTTTCGATTTACATCATCAATTAAATCAAGAAGAGATTCTTCCGAAACATCAGCATCAAGAATATACTTGAAAGATTCCATACCGACTTCAGAGGTTTGTTTAGCCTTGTTTCTGACATATACCTCGCTCGCAGGATCCTGGCCCACCAGAATTACTGCCAATCCAGGTACAATCCCTTTGGAAGTACGTATTTCGGCTACTGTGGAAGCAATTCTTGAACGTAATTTTTGGGCAAAACTTTTCCCATCTATGATTTTTGCAGTCATGGTACTCCTATTGCTAAAGGGTGCTTATTGATTGGCAAGCCAAGGTCTTTGAGTAGGGACAAAACAAATCACACTATCCCCGATTGAGATGTCTCCTTCCCTTTCTACCCAAGCTGTAACACCTCTCCTCTCACGGGCTGCCTCCTTGAAATACTTTCCCTTGCCGGGGAAGATTTTTTCAATTTCCCTTGCCGGAAAATTGCAAGGCAAATTAATCATGTCTATGGTGATGGTTGCACCTGACGGGAATTGCAATCGTGAGGAAGGCGGAATCAGTGTGAAATCTGGAATACCCTCGACAACCATATTTGCTCCAACCAATTCGGGATCAATTTTGTCCAGTACCATGTCTCTTGCGATCAGGTCCAGCTCTTCTTGGGAGACAACTGAAATCTGGCGTACATTTCTGATCGGAGTATCTTCGGGATACAAATCCTCAACCCGTACACAGGCCGGCCTGGTCTCGCCATAATGTGAATCACCCACCAAACCGCCAAAATCCAGCTTTGCTTTTTGAGCAGGCTTCGACTTGATGGATTCCTGTCGGTCGGTGACATTTCCGATCCAAACAAGACGGCCTTGATGGCCAGGATTTGTAAATATTCCCATAACCTTTATCACTTACGGATTCGAAAACCGAAAAAATTGAAATCAGGTAAATAACACCTGTTCAATATATGTCAAATTAGGATTTTTTAACCTTGGGTACCCCTGCAATATTGGTACCCTTCTGGTGGATAGGCAGTATTTTGGTCTCTCTGGGTTTCCTGACTTCAGGGGTGGGCTTCTTGCCTTCTATAACCCTGGCTATCTCATCACCCGTCAAGGTTTCAAATTCCAGCAGACCTTGAGCCAATCTTTCCAGGTCCTGTCTTTTTTCCTTGAGGATGCTCTTGGCCTTTTGATACCCTTCATCAACCAGCCTTCTTACCTCTGCGTCAATGATTTCCTGAGTCTCGGGGCTGATTGATCTTCCGGAATTCATTTTGCCCAGATAGGTATCCTGTTCCGTGGAGTAATCAATTTTACCGAGCTTGTCAGACATGCCGTATTGAGTCACCATTGCTCTGGCCAACTGGGTTGCCTGTTGAATATCGGAGGCCGCACCGGAAGTGATGTTGTCTTCACCAAAAATAATTTCCTCAGCCACTCTTCCACCCATGGCCATGGCAATTTTGGATTTGAACTTGGTAAGGGTTACGGTCAACTGATCCCTTTCGGGAAGGCTCAGGACCAAACCCAAGGCCCTACCTCTGGGAATTATCGTGGCTTTATGGATTGGATCATGCTGGGGTAGATTCAAACCAACAACAGCATGTCCTGCCTCATGATAGGCAGTCAGACGTTTTTCTTCATCCGTCATGACCATGGACCGTCGTTCCGACCCCATCATGACCTTGTCCTTGGCATTCTCGAAATCCACCATGGATACGAAATTTCGGCGAATTCTGGCAGCTATCAAGGCCGCCTCATTGACCAAATTTGCAAGATCAGCGCCTGAAAAGCCGGGGGTACCTCGTGCAATGACCTTCAAATCCACATCAGTACCCAAAGCAATCTTGCGGGCATGAACCTGCAGGATTTTTTCACGACCAATAATATCAGGTGGTGGAACCACAATCTGGCGGTCAAAACGGCCGGGTCTAAGGAGTGCCTTGTCAAGAACATCCGGACGATTGGTCGCAGCAATGATGACGACCCCGTCATTCATTTCAAAACCATCCATCTCGACAAGAAGCTGATTCAGGGTTTGTTCCCTCTCATCATTGCCACCACCAATTCCAATTCCCCTAGATCTTCCTACCGCATCGATTTCATCAATAAACACGATACAGGGAGCGTTTTTCTTGGCCTGTTGGAACATGTCCCTGACCCTTGATGCACCAACTCCCACAAACATTTCAACAAAATCGGAACCCGATATTGTATAAAAGGGAACATTCGCTTCACCCGCAATGGCCTTGGCCAAAAGGGTTTTACCTGTTCCTGGAGGTCCGATCAACAAGGCACCTTTCGGTATTTTTCCTCCCAAGCGGGAGAAAACAGACGGATTCTTGAGAAAATCTACAATTTCCTCAAGCTCTTCCTTGGCTTCATCAATGCCAGCAACATCCTGAAAGGTTACCTTTATATGGTCTTCAGTGAGAAGCCTGGCTCGGGATTTGCCATAGCCGAAAAGCCCTCCGGGGCCTCCCTGGGACTGTTTCCTTTGCAGATACAGCATCAGGAGCAGAAGCAAAAAACCGATTATAAAGGGGCCCATAAAACCAAACTCCTGACTGACAATTCTCCTCGCAACCCCAAATCAAACCTCGGCTTCTGTCAGGTTTGGTTGACCTCGTGGCCGATTTCTTGAGGTGGTGGGAATGGTAAAGATGGGCTTGGTTGAATCATCCTTTGGTGTCTCTTCTTCGTCTTTCTTCAAGGATTCTCCCGCCAATACCTTGGTAATATCAGATCCCGTAAGAGTCTCATATTCAAGCAAACCCAGGGCCAGCCTCTCCAGATCATCCCTTTTCTCGGTCAGGATTTTCTTTGCTGTTTCATAGCCCTCGTCAACCAACCTGCGCACTTCGGCATCAATTATGTCCAATGTATTCTGACTGGTTGAAACCTGTCCGGAATAAGGACCAAGAAAGGATTGTTGTTCATTGGCATAATCAATGTTACCCAGTTTTTCCGACATTCCGAACTGGGTTACCATAGCCCTGGCTATCTGGGAGACCTGCTTGATATCCGAGGCAGCACCCGATGTAACGTTTTCCTCACCAAATACCAGTTCCTCAGCGACCTTGCCGCCCATGGCCATGGCAATCTTTGATCTATATTTGGTAATATTGACTGACAGGTGATCCCTTTCCGGTAAAGACAAAACCAATCCCAAAGCCCTACCCCTGGGGATGATTGTGGCCTTGTGTATTGGGTCGTGTTCCGGAACATTCAAGCCAACGATGGCATGCCCGGCTTCATGGTAGGCCGTAAGTTTCTTTTCATCTTCCGTCATGACCATGGAACGTCTCTCCGATCCCATCATGACCTTATCCTTGGAATTTTCAAAATCAATCATCGCCACGAACTTGCGTCCAACCCGTGCTGCAAGCAGGGCAGCTTCATTAACCAGGTTGGCCAGATCGGCTCCGGAAAACCCTGGAGTTCCCCGGGCAATGATCCTGAAGTCAACATCCGGACCAAGGGTTATCTTTCGGGCATGTACCTCAAGAATTTTTTCCCGGCCAATAATATCTGGATTAGGGACATGAACCTGACGATCAAATCGACCTGGTCGCAAAAGAGCCGGGTCCAGTACATCGGGACGATTGGTTGCGGCAATGATGATGACACCTTCATTTGCTTCAAAACCATCCATTTCAACCAATAGCTGGTTCAGGGTCTGTTCACGCTCGTCATTACCTCCGCCGTAACCAACACCTCGAGACCTGCCAACGGCATCTATCTCGTCAATGAATACGATACATGGCGAGTTTTTCTTGGATTGTTCAAACATGTCCCTGACCCGGGATGCTCCAACACCAACAAACATTTCGACAAAATCCGAACCTGAAATCGAAAAGAAAGGAACGCCCGCCTCGCCGGCAATTGCCCTCGCAAGCAGCGTCTTGCCTGTTCCCGGTGGACCGACCAATAAGGCACCCTTCGGAATTTTTCCGCCCAGTTTGGAATATTTGGGGGGATCTCGCAGAAACTCCACAATCTCTTCCAATTCCTCCTTGGCTTCATCTATACCAGCAACATCCTTGAAGGTTACCTTGCCTTGGCGTTCAGTCAACAATTTTGCCTTGGAACGGCCAAAACCCATTGCCCCTCCTCGGCCACCACCTTGAATTCTGTTCATGAGGAATATCCAGAACCCGATCAACAAAAGAATCGGCAGGAATGGCCCCAAAAATGCCATCAAACCGCTTGGTTCCTGAGGTTGAGCTTCAATGTTTACCTCGTACTCGATCAGCAATGAAGTGATATCAAATCCTTGCGGAATAATTGTCTTGAACCGTTCCCCGGTATCATGAAATGCCGTCAGTTTCTCCCCGTCGATAACGACAGAAAGAACGTTGTCCTGTTCGACTTCATTCAAAAACGAGCTAAAGGAGATATTTCTTGATGTATTAACTGACTGCCCGTTTGTAAAAACATTGAACAGAGCAACTATCAAAACAATCAAAACAACCCAAAATAAAAGATTCTTTACATTCCCAAAAGGGTTATTCTTTTTGGTCATATTTTCTTGATTTCCCAATGTAGAAAATGGTGACAGAGTAAGGTATTACCCCATATTACAAAAGTAACATTTTCTGAACCGTTTTCAATTACCTTCTATGAAAAGGAGAAATGCCTCCTTGTTTTTGGTGTCCTCGAAAACGGCAGAAGTGCCAAAATCATTAAAAATCGTTTCAACCAGATCATTGTTGCAAGTCCAAAGTGCTGGAGACGCCAATAAAGCACCATGAGTGATTTCCTTGTTGATAGGCAAATTCAACTTGTTGTATCCTTGCGTACTCAGCATCCCCAACCTTAACCCTGTTCCGGGTACCCTAGATACCCTCCAACGGTTGTTCCAAAGTTGATTGCTGTCAACGGGATCAGCCCTTTTTTTGGGATCACTGAAAATTCTAACACAATTGTTATCCCCCTTTTGAACCACGAAATTGCTGATCGTGGCACTGTTCACTGCACTTGCTCTCGTCAGGCAATTGTTAACCGCAGATTGTCGTGGTCGATAGTTGTCACCCGAAAGAAACTGGATTATCCTGGCAAAAAGCTTTTCCCTGATTTCTTCCGGCAATTCCCAATAATCCCCAACCAGCACGTACTCCCCAACCTCCGAGACAGAGACCATCTCCTCGGCTTTTTCCCTGATGATGTATTGAACCACCTGCCTGGTCTTTTGCAAATTCGAGGCAACCCTGGACAGGCCTTCTGCAGTTATTCCAATTTCCTCAAGTTCGGGCATCAAATTCCTGAATTGAATCCTTGTTCGCTGGCTGTCCTCATTGGATGGGTCCAAAATCCATTCCTGATTGTTTGCTCTCAAATACTCCTGGATTTCGACATGGGAATAGTCCAGAAGAGGCCTTATCCAGGTGACTCCAAACCTACTCAGCGTTCTTGGCATGGCTGATAATCCATCAACACCAGCTTTTCTTTTCAGTTCCATAAGTACTGATTCAGCTTGATCGTTCATGGTATGGCCGAGAAAAACATCTTCAATGCCATTTTCCAGACACCATTCAGATATTACCCTGTACCTGCCTTCCCGAGCCTTGAGGGATAAATTTCCCTCAGCCCCGTCATTTTTCCAATAAAGGGTCTGGTGTGTCCATCCCAACCCTTCAGCAATATGGGCAACAAATTCACATTCTTTCCGTGCTTCTTGCCTTAATTGATGGTTTACTGATACAACCCTCAAATTCAGGTTATGGACCTTACACCAGTCGGATAAAAGCAGGAGTAACCCCATGGAGTCACTCCCACCAGATACAGCAACGGCCACATCCTGATTGGTAAAGGAAAAAAGAGTGTCGAAAGAATGAAAAACCTGACCGGTTTCAAGTAGACCCATTACATTCAAAACGACTTATGTAGTTTTTGGAGTTTTGGGCCTCAATGGTATTCGGGAAGCGCTCGACAACAGCGTTGAACATTTGACAAGCTTCTTCAATTCTTTCCCAAGACACGAATACCTGTCCCAATCTTAACAGGGTCAAAGGGGCCCTGGGGCCGGAATTGTCTTCCAGAAAACTGTTCAAAAATGCCTCACTGGCTTCCTTCCACTTCTCAAGCTTCGTCTGGGCCTCTCCAAGGTAAAAATAAGTATCAGCCCTGAGATCATTGTCTGGATATAGGTCAAGCAATTTCTCAAATTCCACAATAGCCTGCTCAAACTCGTTTTCCACGAAATGGTTCAAACCATTGTTGAATAGGACATCTTCCGCTTCAACATTTTCGAGCAAGGCACCATCCTGCGGTTCCTCGGGAATTTCAAAGTTTTCCACCTCGGCAGAGGGTTGGTTGATCGGGAGGGCCAATTCGCCACTTGCAATTTTCTCAACCCTTTTTTCGATTTCCTGAAGACTTACGGAAACCCGCGCTACCTCATTGTTGATTTTATATTCAATGAGTTCAATCTTGTTCAGATTTTCCCTGATTTCATTTTCGATTTCATCAAGACGGTCCAATAGAGTTTCAGAACCAAAGAATTGTTCTTCCATCTCATTATCCGTTTGCACTAGCTCCCATCGAAGAACCTGCAATTTGAAATCAAGATTTTGAAGTTCGATTCGAATATCGGCCAAACGTTCCTTCACGACCGGGTCAAGAACTTCTTCCTGTTCCTGTGACCAAACGGAAATGGGTACCACTACCCAAAATAGCAGTGGTACAAAAAGAAATGGCTTGATGAAACTACTGAAATTCAATTTAACTACCGGCCGTTTCTTCAATTAGAGTTACCACCCTTCTGTTCTTGGACCAACAGGTCTCGTCCGAACAGGCAGCGAAGGGGCGTTCCTTGCCATAGCTAACCGTTGACATTCTTACGGCATCGACACCCTGTTGCAACAAAAAGGTTCTGACTGCTTCAGACCTTCTAGCCCCCAGGGCCAGATTATATTCCCTGGTACCTCGTTCATCAGCATGTCCTTCAATAGTGATTGTCGTATCTGAGTTTCGCTGCAACCAATCAGCCTGTTCAATCAATATTTCCTTTGCCTCATTGGATAGCGCACTTTCATTCAGGGCAAAGAATACCCTGTCACCAATTTCATAGTCAAAGTAATCCTTCGAAAAATACGCGTACTCACTTTCAGTATCAATGACACTATCTTCAATGCCGGTAAAGTCATCACCAGTATCATCTCCACTACCAGTATTTACAGCACTACCTCTGGTAATGGTGTTAGCACCACAACCTGCGATAAGAAGTAAACAACCGATTAAGCTCAATATTCTCAATAACTTCATTTTATGCTCCTTTATTACGTTTTAATTATCTAAGAGGGGACCATGTTGGATCCGATGCAAAGTTTGGAGTATCCAGTTTTGTTAAATTTCTACCTGTTAAATCAACCGAATAGAGAGACGGTCCACCCCTTTCCCCAGGCTCTTCCCTGAAGAAAAGCAATACCCTTCCATTGGGTGCCCAAGTCGGTCCCTCATCCAAAAATGATCTCGACAAAAGTCTCTCCTCCGTACCATCTGCCAACATTACTCCAACATGAAATATATTCCCAACCTGTTTTGTAAAGGCTATGTAATCTCCTCTTGGAGACCATACAGGGGTTCCGTACGTTCCTTCACCAAAACTGATTCTCGATACATTCCCGCCCCGTAGGTTCATGGTATATATTTGAGTAGTGCCGCTACGGTCTGATTCAAAGGCAATACTTTTGCCATCCGGTGAATATGTCGGTGCAGTATCAATGGCACGATTTCTTGTAATTCTCCTTGCTTCATTGGTTGACAGATTGGTTTCATAAATATCGGTATTCCCCCTTGTCGTTCGTGAGAACATGACATTTTTTCCATCAGGTGAAAACCTCGGTGAAAAAGTCATGTCGGGAGTATCCAGGACCCTTGTTTCTCTCCCATTCCTGAGGTTCAAACGAAATACGCTGGGTTTGCCGGTCCGGTAGGAGGTATAGATCAACTCATTTCCTTCAGGAGAAAATCTGGGAGCCAATATTAGGGATGTTCCATCAGTCAGGAACCTTACATTAGCGCCATCATAATCCATGATGGTCAACCGTTTTGTACGGTTAGTCTTGGTTCCAAATTCCGAAATGAAGGCTATCCTGGTATCAAAATAGCCACCTTCGCCTGTAATTCGGGAATAAATCACATCCGAGATTTTATGGGCCAAACGTCGCCAGTTACTTTCGGTCCCCCTATATAGAACCCCCTGCCCCAAACTGGATTCGGCGAATACATCATGCAATCTGATTTTAACCACCAAATTACCATCTTCGCCATGTGCAACTGCACCTGTCAAGAGAACATCAACATTAATGGCTTTCCAATCCGAAAACTGAACGGGGGAATCAAAATTGGTGATTTTACCAATATGAGAACTTTCAGGTACGATCTTGAACAATCCCGTCCGTTCCAGATTGGATAATATCAGATCGGTAATATCCTTTGCCTGTTTTGTGGTTCCGGAACTCTCGGCAATGAATTGTGGAGCAGCAATTGGAAAAAGTTGGATAATTCCTTCATTTATCTCGATTTGCAGGGGGCCATCACTTCTGGACTGGGCCGATCCCTGTCCCCCCAGAAAACTGACAATTGCCAAAAATGAAAGTACCCTAAAGGCCAAACGCATTGGTATTTATTCCTTATTTCATCAGGATTACAATTTAATATATCTTTGCTCAAATGATAAGAATATTCAACTCAAGTCCCTGATCAAATTTCAACAACTCAATGTATGGACCATTATACAATGTTCCAAATGCGGGTACCGGAGCAATTTCAATTATTCATTCGTTAGTTCTACAACCTTATATTAATAGGTTTCTCTATACAGTCTATAAGTATTCTTGCAAATAGTTTTACTCTTGTTCCCTGAAAGGAAATGATCAAAATTATTTGTTATGGCCATCCTTACCCTTATTGATCCCCCGCAGCAAGTGGATCATGACCTTTGAAACTACCACAACACTCCATTATGACCTGATCAGCAACAGAAATTCCAACTCCTATCTATTTCTCATTTGCTCAGGGTTAAACGTATAAAGCACTTCTTTCCAAAGATCATATTTTTCCTTCGGTAGATCATGTCCATTTTCCAACCCTTTCGTGATTGCTCTTCTTGCTACTTCGAATGCGACTTCCACAGCTTTGCCATTTGCCCCACCCTCTGATTTGTATAATTCGATTTCAATCGGTTTGCCGGTTTCGTCCATTCTTATTCGTACTGTCAGAATTACCCGTTGTGCTGCTGAGGAAAGCGCACCAATATTCCAATTATCAACGATCAGCCTTCTCAACCTTCCGATTTCACTAGCGGTAAGGGCCACCGGCTCTGGCTCGGGTTCGACCTGAACGGGTTCACTGGCGATAGGGTTTTCTTGAATTTGTGAAATCAAGGATTCGATGAGAATGTCTTCAGTTGTAGTGAAGTTTTGTGGACGGCTGGTGGGTGACCCCAGGGCCAACAGATCACTGGATATCGTGAGATCAGTAGAAGGAACCGTTGCTTCTTCTGATTTATTGGCCTCGGTTATGGTTATGGGTGTTGTTGCTTCCTTGGTCGTGTTTTCCTCAACAGGTTCAGGTTCCAAATCAAGGACGGGTTCTTCACTGGGCAAGGTGGCTTCCTGAGTAATTTCTGCTACCTTCAGTTCAGGTTTTTCCAGGGGGTTGTATTCAGAAGTAACCTTGGGAATTTCAGGTAATTTGAATTCGTTCGCCTTGGATAAAGGGGTTGGATTCTTAATCGCAATAGTTTCAGTTATGCCCTTGGGGACTCCAATCCTAACTCCGGGAGGTTCAATGGGTTGGGGCAGTTCAGGACTGATGGTTTGAATATTGGCTGGTGGATTGGCAATGTTGGGCTGAACCTTTAAATCGGGAATTACCGGCTGAACAAATTCGGTTATCTCCTGAGGTTTATCCTCGGTTTCGGTAATCTGTTCAATGTCGGATGGTTCAACATTTTCCTCGGCCAGAATGCTGTCACGATTGAGTTCCACTTCGGAAATCAATTCAATGCTAATCACTTCATTGGCTGGAACAATGAAATTTGGTGTCCGATATAAATCCACACCAATAATGAGAAACAGAATCAGTGCATGTCCAAATATTGAAAGAGCAAAACCTGATCTCACCACAAATCCACATTATTACTAATTCAGTTGATCGAAGGTGGGACCTCCGCCATCGGTTACCAGCGAAATATTCCTGAAACCGGCATTATTGAGCGCGCCCATAACCTGCATTATTATTTCGTATCTGGCTTCCTTGTCACCTCTCAGGAAAATCTTGTCAGAGGTTCTTTCGGCCAAAATGGATCTGAGTTTCGGTATCAGTTCGTTATTGGAATATTGCGTTTTATTAATCGAGACCTGCCCGTCGGCAGTAATTGAAAGTGTTAGCGGTTCCTCTCCAGTATCGCTCAGGGGAGCTGCTGCTGTTTCGGGTAGTTGAACCTGTACACCCACCGTCAACAGGGGGGCAGCCACGATAAAAATTATGAGTAGTACCAGAACCACATCGACAAATGGGGTAACGTTTATTTCTGACATGGGTTTGTGGATAATGCTTTTTTGACGACGGGAATGTCGTCCTGGCTTGTTTAATGAAAGGGCCATAAGCTACTCGTCACTCTGACCCATCTGTTCGATTTCTCTTGAAACTATGGTCGAAAACTCATCGGCAAAATCATCAAACCGGGCAGCAAGACCATTGGCCTTGGTAGACAGGTTATTGTAGAATACGACGGCTGGAATAGCTGCCAATAACCCCAAAGCGGTTGCAGCCAAGGCCTCACCTATCCCAGGTGCAATGACTGCAAGATTGGTATTTTCCTGAATCCCGATTTCAGAAAACACATTCATTATGCCCCAAACCGTCCCGAAAAGACCCACAAACGGTGCCGTTGAACCAACGGTTGCAAGAAAATCCAAGCCTCTTGAAAGAGTATTGATCTCATTGTTTACAGCATTGCTCATTGTACGATCTATTCGAGAGGAAGCCCCTGAGATCAATAGCCCGGATTTGCTGTGGGATTTTTCCCATTCATCCATTGCGGAACAGAAAATCCGTTGCGAGGCACCTACGGGATTACTTTTTATTCTATCGTAAAGTTCTTCAACGGATTCCTCTGACCAGAAATCATTTTCAAAGGCCAGTGTCTGATTTCTCACCCTTCCAAAAAACAACAGTTTTTGGAAAATTATTGCCCAGCAAATTATTGATGCTAGGATAAGTGAAACCATCACGCATTGAACCACGAATCCTGCCAGAAGGAAGAGATTCAACAAACTGAAATCCAAGCCTTCAGATGCTAAGATTAACTCCGTTTCCATAATTACTGCCCTAAATCATCAAGCCACCCTAAGTCAGGAGGTCTTATTTTCATAATACCCTTATAGTAAAGATTAACCAAAATAACAATAACAATTAGGAAAATTCAATGTGGATAAGTGTTGTCGAATCATTAGTAGCTTACATTTTGTACAAAAAT
>VYFX01000021.1:0-42542 GCA_009842205.1 Paracoccaceae bacterium
GTATGGAATCCTGTCTTGAACAGGTCGTCTTGAATACTTTCACAGTCTCATTTGCCATGCAGGATGAGGCAATGGATGAAGATATGCTGATGGAAGCCCCGGCGCCATCTGTAGCAGTGGGAGGTTCCGGTAAGATCGGGGTCAAGAACGTAGATGACAGTTCAAAACCAGATGTCAAGCAATTCCAATTGATTCGAGCTTACAAAGTGACATTTGATTCCAAGGGAACGACCGATGGCGGTCTGATGTTCGGAACCGGTATGTCCATTCGGGATGATACCGGAGAAGAGGACGAGCCCGTTGTCAAGGATTCCTATGTATTTGTTGGCGGAGCGGATGGTTCCTGGAAGTTGCAGTTTGGTGGCAATGATCCGGGTATCGACCTTGCTGGCGGCTTTGGCGTTGCCGATGATCACTTTGGTGGTGGGGATGACACGACCATTGCCCTGTCAGGTTCATTCGGAGATACCCTGTACAGGATCACAGCCGCTGATCCGGGAAATGGAAAGATAGCAAGAGTATTTGATAACACTGCTACTCCTGATGTAAATGAAAGTAATTTTAAGGCGTATCAAGCTGCCAAGGTTGCAGATGGTGACTGGTCGGTTGGTGTTAGCCATTTGATCAACACGATTAATGTTGGGTTTGGCATGGATTCCGAGAGTGGTCTGGCCATTGGTTTAAGTACTAGCTTTTCCGGTGTAACCACTTCTCTCTATTGGTCCAAATCCGATCATACTGATGTTATTGTTGCAGAAGATCCTGACCCTACTTGTCCTGACAAAAAAGCCTCGCAAGAAAACATGGGTTTAGGAGTCATGGCTTCGGTGTCTACAGGTGAGGGTACCACTTTCTCGGTTGGATATTCCACACTCGAACTTGAACAATCAGGAGCAGATGGAGAAGGCAATACTGGAACCGCTAAAACCAAGTTGATAGAGGTTGATTTCTCCTATGATCTTGGTGGTGGTGCTATCTTCAGTGCCGGTATTGACAAAAGGGATGCCGAAACCTTGACCTCTGCTGATAATGGCAATGATGCAATTCTTGGTACAAAGGATATCATGATGCTTGAAGCGGTAATTGCCTTTTCCTTCTAAATCAAAGAAGAATAACGAATACAAAGGGGTGGATTCCGCCCTTATTTTGTAACTGAATTTAGAAATGCAAATTCCATAATAAATATGAAATCCATTACCCCTTTAGTAATGTACTCAAGTAATCTTAAGTTATTGCTATTCAAAAAAGATAGTAATTTGGTTCTAAAATACGGGTACTGAAGAAAAATACACTTTAATTGTTCATTGCTCTCCAGGCACGGACGTTTTTCCTATGCTCGGAATAGCTTTTTGCAAAGGCATGACCACCCTTCCCGTTTGCAACGAAAAAAAGGTAATCGGTTTCTTCCGGATGGAGGGCTGCATGGATTGACAAGCGAGAGGGATTGGAAATGGGAGTTGGTGGCAAACCGGGATGAAGGTATGTGTTATAAGGCGTATCCTTTTTCAATTCACTTTGACGAAGCCCTCTACCTAAATATCCTTTTCCTTCGGTAAGACCATAGATAAGGGTCGGGTCAGTTTGTAAAAGCATGTTTTTGTCAAGACGATTTGAAAAAACTGAAGAAACCAATGCCTTCTCCTCGATCAAACCAGTTTCTTTTTCGATTATTGATGCAAGAATTAATACTTCTTCAGGAGATTTTAGGTGGATATTGGAGGGCCTGTTATTCCATTCCTCTTCCAAAATTCTGGCTTGATTTGATGCCAGTCGATTTAAAAAATCTGTTCGATCGGTCGAATATTTGATTAAATAGGTATTGGGAGCCAATGAACCTTCTGACGGAATGGCATTAATGTCGCCAACAAAAAATGGTGCATTTTTTAGGGAATTGACAATTTGCCAACTAGTCAAGCCCTCGATAATGGTCACTGAAAGCAGAAATGGAAAGTCACTTTCCAGTATGGATTTAATAGCCGGGGGTATCTCGCCTTCGTAGTTTTCTGAATATATTTCAGTATAGTTGCCCGTAATTGGAATCCTTTCCCTTACCTGAATCGTTTTTCCCTTGCCTGAAAGAATCAATTTGATGGTATATTTGTAAAGGTCAGGACCAGGCTTTGTAATTATTGTCAGGACATCTCCCATGGAAGCGTTTGGGGGAATCTCAAAAAAACCATAGTTGAGTTGATTTTGCTTGTTTGCCAAATAAGTTCCAATTTGAAAAACCAACTTGCTTTGTATTATTCCCTCTTCAAGAAGATTGTTGGCAATTCCATCCATATTAGCCCCTTTCTCAATGGTGAAATAAACGGCATCTTGAAGGGGACCTGCTTCCTTGAATTTGGTTGTTGAATATAACAGCAGACCTGCACCGACAATAACCAAGACTAGGAGAAAGGTAATTATCTCCGAAGGGAACGACTTTAAAGACATTTTAGAATTTGGAAAAAATTAATGTTGCGTTGGAGCCTCCAAAACCAAAGGAGTTTGACATCGCATGATTGACATTCCTTTGTTTGGCTATGTTTGGAACCAGATCGAATTCGTCTGAAACAACGGGATTTTCCAAATTGATCGTGGGAGGAACAATCTGGTCCCTTATAGCCAAGATGGAAAATATAGCTTCAACGGCACCTGCAGCACCCAGCAAATGTCCAGTCGAGGATTTTGTGGATGAAATGGATACATTGTCCAATTTGGAGCCAAGCAATTTGCTGACTGAGCCCAATTCTATTGTATCAGCCATGGTTGAAGTACCATGTGCATTAATATAATCCAAATCGCTATTGTTAATTTTTGCCTTGTTCAGGGCCATTTCCATGGATCTCAAGCCACCACTTCCATCCTCGGACGGTGCCGTGATGTGATAGGCATCACCAGATAGACCATATCCGGTGATTTCGGCATAAATCTTGGCACCTCTCTTTTTGGCATGCTCCAAATCTTCAAGAACAACAATTCCGGCACCCTCACCCATGACAAATCCATCCCTGTCAGTGTCAAAGGGACGACTGGCTCTTTCAGGTTGTTCGCGCCACTGGGTTGAAAGAGCCTTACAAGCATTGAAGCCGGCTATGCCTATCTCGCAGATCGGGCTTTCAGAACCACCCGCTATCATCACATCAGCCTCATTGGCCATGATGATTTTTGCTGCATCCCCCAAGGCATGAGCACCAGTTGCACAAGCAGTTACAGTAGACTGATTGGGACCCTTGAAATCATATCGAATTGATACCTGACCAGAGGCGAGGTTAATGAGTGAACCGGGAATGAAAAAAGGCGAAATCCTTCGTGGTCCCTTTTCCTTGAGCTGGATAGTGGTATCGGCAATGGTTGAAAGCCCACCTATTCCAGATCCGATCAAAACCCCGGCCCGATATTGTTCTTCTTCATTGGACGGTTTCCAGCCTGCATCTTCCATGGCCTGGTCGGAAGCAACCATGGAATAAAGGATAAAATCATCAATTTTCCTTCTATCCCTGGCAGGCATCCAATCATCAGGGTTAAAACTCTCGTTTGGACCTGAAGGAATTTCACAAGCATAATTCGTGATGAGATGGGATGCATCAAACTTGGTAATGGTCTTACAGGCTCCCTGACCATCCAGCAGATTTTTCCAGGTGGTTTCAACTCCGCAACCCAGAGGTGTGACCACTCCCAGACCTGTAACAACGACTCTTCTTACCACTCTTTTAACCCCAAATCCTTGTTTTGCTTTGAAAATTATGGAAATAAATGATTATTTCCAACTAGATGGCATTCAGCACATCTTCCAATTCGAAGGTCTTGTTGTAAAGTCCTGTTCCAACCATAGCACCCTCAACATTGGGTATTGTGGACAATTTTTCGATGATATTTACCCTTCGCATTACACCGCTGGCAATTATCGGGCTACTGGAAATTCCCGCCAGATAAGTCAACTGTTCAAAGGTACTGTCCCAATCCTCAATATTTGCATCAATATCAGTAATGATAATACCTGCGAGGGGAACTCGATCATAAGCCCTGATAAAATCCTCCGGTTCAATCGGCCCTGCTTCCGTCCAACCATGAATCATCACCTTGCCTTGCCAGATATCCAGGGCAATAACGATTTGATCTGGATGCAACTTGGCAATTTCCTTGACCAAATCCGGATTAAGTACGGCCAAGGTTCCGACAACAACCCGGCCAGCTCCTGCATCTATCCATTCTTCAGCATGCAGGGCAGATCTTACTCCGCCCCCATATTGAACAGGTATCTCGGCCTGTCTTATGATTTTGAGTACCAGATCCTTGTTTTTATCAGACCCGGCTATGGCATCAAAATCTGTAACATGCATCCATGAAGCACCGGCATATAAAAATTCCTTGGCTTTTTCAACCGGATCTACATGCCATACAACGGGTCTGTCTGTATTGCCTCGCTCAAGGCTTACACAAACCCGGTCCATTAATTGAATCGTTGGGAAAATCAACATTAAGTAATCCTCGTTCAGAACAAGAAAAAAACGTACTCTCCCTTTTTATCCCATTCCTTATACAAAATTCTTGTTTTATTATTAGTGATAAACTACCCAACCTTTATGCCTGGGCCTTTTTGATAAAATTGACGGCATCCTCAAAAGTATTGATACCCTCGGCATCTTCATCCTTGATTTCAACTTCGAATTCTTCTTCGAAAGCCATTACCAATTCAACCGTATCCAAACTGTCTGCACCGAGATCCTGAATAAATGAGGCTGAATGAACTACCGCTTCCTCATCCACTCCCAAGTGGTCCACTACAATTGCTCGAACGCGAGATTCAATATCATCCATGTTTTACTCCTATTCTAAACAAATCCTACTTTGGCTTTCGCCATGCTTTTAAAATGAAAATAATTTAAGAAACCAAACAAATATTAAATTCAAAGGAATTACTAATCCAAATAAAATATGGGAACCTCTTTTTAAACATTTTACTGAGATTCCACGATTTTCAAAAGTCGTTTTTTCAATTTTACACTCTTCAATCACCATGGATTTTTCACAACATCATCCCAAATCCAGTCAAATTCCGGCCAAAACCGGCCCGGTTTGGCACAATGACACACTCTTCCCCCTCACTCGGACCATTGTGACACAATTCTCCCCTATGCTGCCTCGACCCTCTCCAGATATTCGAACCGCTTCATGTTGTAGCACAGGTTGACAAGACCAATCCAAACCCTTGACCGCTTGATGCCAATGCAGTTCATCCAACGGGCATTCGTGCCGTTCCTGATGGCTCCGAACACATGTTCCACCCGACACCGGACCCTGGAATAGGAATGATTGAGGACCGTCTGGCGTGATGTCAGTGGCTTTCCCCTCCTACCCTTGAAGTTGATACGGGGTTTGTATCCGCGTTGCCGCAAATCGGCAACCGTCTCCCCCGAGCGGTACGCACTGTCGGCAAAAACCTGCGGATCACCCCTCGGAGAGGAATCCAGCAACTCCCCGAAGACCCGGCTGTCATGTACATTCGCCGGTGTCACATCCCAATTGGCTATCAACTTGGTCTCGCGGTCAACCGATACATGGTTCTTGTAGCCGTAGTGGTTCACACCGTTCTTCCTCATCCACCGGGCATCCGTGTCCTTCTGCCGCAATTTGGACGGATCATCCTTCCACCCGGATGGAACCGAACCGCCCTTGATCATGGCATTGTCCTCGCGCGTATTGCGTTGGCGGGGAACCTGGACCACCGTTGAATCAACCAGCGTACCCGTCTGCAAACGATAGCCGTGGGCCGCCAACTGTTCCCTGAACACCCCGACCAACTCCTCGATCCGGCCCGATTCACTCAGCAGGTTGCGATACTTCCACAGGGTCTTCTGGTCCGGAACATGATCCAGGGTATCAAGACCTGCAAACTTCTTGAACGACGTCCGGTCAAGAAGCATGAATTGAAGCTGTTCGTCGCTCAGGCCATTCATCACACCCAAAAGGAGGCATCGGAATATGACAAGGTAATCCCAGGAACGACGGCCACGACCACTCGTATTCGGTGGACCGAACACGTCCTCGAGGACCGGGGTGAAGAGATCCCAGTCCACAAGTTCACCGATGCTCTGCAGATTGCTGAATTCGTTCAGCGCCCGATATTGCTGGTCCTCTTCCAGAAGGTGGCGTTTCCCCATCCTTTCGCTCCTTGTTTACATCAAAAAGGGAATGATTCGTTTGTAATGTACAGTGAATCACAACGGAAACAAAAATGCCAGAACATGAAGGCCCTTTTGAACAAAAATGTTGGGAATGAGTGGCAAAACTATTTAATAGAGGTTCCCATATGTTTATTTGCACAAGTTCGTTAATTTAGTCTGTTTCCCTGAAATTAATAATTTTCTATATCATAGCAAGTCCACCATTGACGTGCAAGGATTGACCTGTAATATACGAAGCTTGTTCTGACGCCAAAAACAGTACCGGATACGATATATCCTCAGGTTGTCCCATTTTTTGCATGGGAATGTTACCCAAAAGCATTTTTTTTCTATCCTCGGATAGTTTATTGGTCATTTCAGTCTCTATAAACCCCGGGGCAAGACAATTGACGGTAATGCCCCGATTGGCAACTTCCTGGGCCAATGACTTGGAAAATCCGACCAATCCGGCCTTGGCAGCTGCATAATTTGCTTGCCCTGGATTACCAGTTGAACCAACAACCGATGTTATATTGATGATCCTTCCCCACCGCTTCTTGAGCATGTTTCGCAACAGCCCCTTCGTGAGCATCATGACTGCTTTCAAGTTTATATCCAGAACTGTTTGCCAATCCTGTTCATCCATTCTCAGCAACAATCCATCGCGGGTAATACCGGCATTGTTGATCAGAATGTCGATTCCACCATCAAGACCGGATGCCTGTGAAACCAAATCCGTGATGTCCTCCGGATTTCCAAGGTTACATGGGATGGTGACAATTTTTCCCTGAGAACCAAGTTTTGATTCCATCTCTGCCAGTTTCTCTACCCTTGTACCTGTGACAACCACCTCAGCACCGGCCTTGAGCAAAGCAACTGTTATGGCCTCCCCAATTCCTCCAGTGGCCCCTGTTACCAAAGCTCGCTTATTACTAAGATCTATTTTCATTTTACTCCATCCTTTCCAGGGCTGATTTTACCTGCTGGGAATTACATATTGGAAAACATTTGATATTTCTGTCTATTCTTCGAACCAAACCGGTAAGAACATTGCCGGAACCAAGTTCAAAGGCGTTGGTGATCTGCTTTTGAGATAAATGGTTGATTGATTCATGCCATCTTACAGTAGCAGTAACCTGCTTAACCAAATTACTCCTGATTTCATCGGAATTGATTACGGGTTCAGCCGTAACATTTGCAATAATGGGAACGGAAGGGTTCCTGATTTCAGTATTTTCAAGAGCTTCTTTCATTCGTTCAGCTGCCGGATTCATCAATTGGCAGTGAAAAGGTGCTGAAACAGTAAGTTCCACCACCCTTCTGGCTCCCTTTTCAGTCGCAATTTCCATTGCCCTGTTTACCGCTTCAATACTCCCGGATACAACAATCTGCTTTGGGTCATTGTCATTGGCTATATCACAAACACCTAAGTCTGAAGCCAATTCGGCAATTTCCTTCACGGCATTTATTTCGAGACCCAAAATCGCAGCCATTTTGCCTTCGCCAATCTTGACAGCCTCTTGCATGGCCTCTCCTCGCAATCGTAATAATCTGGCTGTATCTTCCAGCGAGATTGCACCAGCAGCGCATAAGGCAGAATATTCACCCAAACTGTGTCCAGCCATATATGCTATCGAAGTCACCGAAAAGCCTTCCGCCAGCAGTGCCCGGTAGGCTGCCACGGATGCTGCCATTAATGCAGGTTGTACATTCCTGGTCAAGGTTAATTCTTCGATATCCCCCTGCCAGATCAGGTCGGAGAGCTTTTCCCCCAAAGCTTCATCAACAATATCAAATACCTGTTTGGACGTGGAATAGTTTTCGGCTAAATCCTTCCCCATACCAATTACTTGAGAACCTTGTCCGGGAAACAACAATGCTGACTTCACTATTTTTCTCCTAAATTCAACTCAAACCCTAATTAGGTGTTGTAAATTTTCACCCCAATCCCACTTAAAAGAAAACTAAGTTGGATAGTTCCTCTGGTAATTCAACCCTGAGGATTCCACCTTGCAAATTTATATCAGAATTACTAGTTTGTAGCGTTCCGATATGCTGTGGCATGAGGAGTCTGCATTTGAGAATACAAAAAATTTTTTTGAGGTTATAAATGGCCCTATATGAACAGGTCTGCATTGCTAGACAAGAACTGTCAAACACTCAGGTCGAGAGACTCTCCGAGGATATTGAAGGCATACTGTCTGACAAGGGAGGTTCTGTCCTATACAAAGAATATTGGGGTGCCCGAAAACTAGCCTATGCGATAAAGAAAAACCGTCGAGGACATTATCTGTTTTTCCGCCTGGATTCACCTCCAGAGGCAGTAATCGAGCTGGAGCGCAGATTGCGATTGAATGAGGACATTCTACGTTACCTGACGACCAAAGTCGACAAGCATTCGGAAGAACCCACC
The DNA here is from genome assembly GCA_009842205.1 of Paracoccaceae bacterium. Lineage (GTDB taxonomy): Bacteria > Pseudomonadota > Alphaproteobacteria > Rhodobacterales > Rhodobacteraceae > MPNP01. The sequence continues at coordinate 8,563 of VYFX01000021.1, forward strand.
CCCATTTTGGCTTCAAAACAAGTAAATTAATTTGATTGGAAGGACAGTATTATGATGAGGCAAAATTACTTTCAACGGAGAAGAGTTTGCCCCTTTTCAAGTGATAATTCTCCAGAGATTGATTACAAGGATGTGAAATTGCTTCGAAAATTCCTGACCGAGCATGGCAAAATTATTCCAAGAAGGATTTCTGCCGTTTCATCCGGGAAACAAAGGGAACTTGCACGAGCTGTAAAAAGAGCACGCTTCATAGCCTTGTTGCCTTACAGCGCAAAATAGGATTGTCGTAATGGAACTTATACTTCTTGAAAAGGTTAACAACCTAGGGTTGATGGGAGATTTGGTAAGAGTCAAACCCGGTTATGCCAGAAATTACCTACTGCCCCAGAAGAAGGCATTAAAGAATACTGAGGAAAATCGGAAGTATTTTGAGGACAAAAGGGTAGAAATTGAGGCCAGAAATCTCGAATTGAGGAATGAAGCCCAGGAGGTTTCGGAAAAAATTGATGGCCAGTCCTTTATTGTCATCAGATCAGCTTCCGAAACTGGATCACTTTACGGTTCAGTCACAAAGCGGGACATTGCTACGGCTGCGACTGAAAGTGGCTTGTCCATTGACCGCAAGCAGATTGAACTCAACCGACCCTTCAAGGAAATAGGTATCTATCAGGTAAAGGTTAATTTACATCCTGAGGTAGAAACCAGCATTTATATCAACATTGCCCGAACAGTCGAGGAAGCCGAAGCTCAAACGGATGCTGGTGAGGAAGAAACCGGTGAAGCCTTAGTTGAAACACTTCAAGCAACTGAAGAAGCTGAAACTGATGTACCTGAAGAAGTCGAAGTCGAACAGGTTGAAACTTCGGAAGAAGAGGTTGAAGAAAAGGAATAATTTTATTGTAATCCCGGGCTTTAACTCGGATATCTATAATTTTCTTATCCCTATTCCTGCACTTTCCAGGGTCTGTTTGATTTGAGCAGCAATATTCACAGCTGCCGGGCTGTCTCCATGCACACAAATCGATTCAGGCTTGATGGGAATTTCATTACCATCAATTGAAGTCAGCCTGTTGCTTTGTACCGCATTCAACATGTTATCGGCACATTGAAGTGGGTCCAATATCATGGCTCCCTTTTTAGACCTGCTTACAAGGGTACCATCATTATTGTAAGATCTGTCGGCAAATATTTCCCTGACATGGGGAATTCCCAATTCCTCGGCTGCCAGTTGCTGTTTGGTACCGGCAATTACAAGAATTTTAAGATCCGTGGATAGTTCCATTACTGCATCATAAAGTGCCTTCGACAATTCAATATCCCTTGAGGACATATTGCCAAGTGCGCCATGAAACTTAACATGTCTGACCTCGGTGTTCAGGGTTTTCGCAATAGCCTGGAGGGCACCGATTTGATAGATGGCTTCAGATTTTAATTCCTCAATATCATAACCCTGTATCTCTCTTCGACCAAAGCCAACCAAATCCCTGAATCCCGGATGGGCACCTATCCCAACATCATTTTGAATACAGGAAAGGCAGGTTTTCTTCATTTGCAATGGATCACCGGCATGAAATCCGCAAGCCACATTTGCCGATGAAACAATTTTCAGAATTTCCTCATCCAAACCCTTCTTCCAGGGGCCGAAACTTTCTCCCAAATCCGAATTAAGATCAATAACCGTCATTATCCTCTCCTTTTGTTACCCCACTGATGAAATTATAGTGCAATAAGTCCTGCATCTGAAATGGGTCCCTAACCAGCGACTTCAGTGAATGCGACAAATCCTTGATCCTACTGAATGTTTTCCTGAATTCAATCTGGGCTTCCCTGTTCGAAACCAGCTGGAATTTAAATTCAGTTCCCGGTTGCATTTGAGCCACTTTGGGTAAATCCGATGTAATCACCGATGCAATTCTGGGGTATCCGCCCGTGGGTTGACTTTCAGCCAATAGTATTGCCGTGGTTCCATCTGCTGCAACTTGAATGTCACCAGCAACGATTGGATCCGATACCAGGGTTTTTCCTGCCAAAGCCGAAATTTCCCAATCAATGGGCTTGATTCTGGCCCCCATCCTGTTTCGCGACGAACTCATTCGAAACTGTTTCAAGGCCAAATTCTTGCGATCAGAATCCGAGAACAGCTCCGAGTGAGGGCCATATACGATACGCAGGGTTTTGATATCGAAGTATTCAGGTGTCGGCAAAGTCAACCCCTCCTGTCTAAAGAGATTTTCTGACAGAGGGGTCAAGTGATACCCCACCTTGGGAACATCACCCAAACCCGAGGCAATATGTGTTGACCTAGAACCAAGAATTATTGAGCTATCAATACCTCCTGGAAGGTGCAGGTAACTGTAAATTCCCGATTGGGTTTTACGAATTTGGAGTACTTGGTTGGGATATATTGTAAAGGTACTTCTCCAGGGTAATGGCTTTTGGCCCAAAAGAATTTCCATCTGTCCTCCTGATGTGGCCAGTGTCATTGTGCCGTGGGAAACAAAGGTACCTCCACCAAATTGAAATTCCAGTGCTGCCGTCTCCAGATCATTACCAAGCAAGACCTGCCCTTCTGCCAGGGCATAATGATCCATGGCACCTCCGCGAGGCACACCAAACCTTTGATAACCTATCCTGCCTTTATCCTGGATGGTTACAGGTCCAAGCAGTTCCAGGATTTCAAGCGATGCCATATGTATCCCACATTTGAGCTGGATTGAAATTTGAGAATTCCTCTTCCGAGATTGGATAAAAGCGAATTTCATCACCGGGCTGAAGAAGAAAATGTGGGGATCGATCAACCCTGAATCCGATTACCGGTGATTGGCCGATAATAGACCAACCGGTTGGAATTTCGGTTGCCGTAAATACTGTTTGTCGGTTGGCCACAAGTATCGAACCGGGTAAGGCGGTTGTATTATAGGATTCCTTCCGGGGTATTTTGAATTCTTTGGGCAATTGGGCCAGATAAGTCAATCCAGGTGCAAAACCCAAGCATGCAACACGTAGATTGCAGGAGCAATGCAATTCCTTGAGCTTTTCTTTGGTTAACCTTGACTTGGTAGCAACATATTCAAGATCAGGTCCAAATTTCCCTTCATAACAAACAGGAATTTCAAATTTTCTTCCCTGGTCTCTTGCCTTGTCAGGAAATGGCTTTGAAAGTAATTCTAACAGGAGTGGTTCGACTTTTTCCATTTCCACACTCAAGGGATCAACCCTGATCAGAATTGATCGAATTGCGGGAACTACCTCTACAATCCATGGTGCCTCCTCAATTGCCAATTTCCTATCAAATTCCAATACCTTTGAATTGGTTTCAACAGAGTAGTTGTCGCCAAAAGTTACCATAAATGCCTGATCACCCAATGGTGATACTTGGGGAAATTTTGGTTGGCATGTATTTGTGTTCATTCTTTAGACATTTTCCAGAAATCACGGGGTATGGATTCCATAAGGGGTTAAACCATTTAATTTTGTAAAATTATGAATATAATATGGTTCAAATTTCGAGTTGTTGTCAATTTTATCGGATGTTATCAGTCGCGGATTTATTAGTTTCAATTTAAATTGTTCAGGAATCAACAGATTAATATTTTCAAATAGAGGCCAAAATGGAAAAATTATACCATCCTTCAGATGAATTTGTTTCCTCTACCCTTATTAATGGCGAAAAATTCAAGGCATTACAAAAACATGCTCAGGAAGAACCGGAACAGTTCTGGTCACTGATGGCTGAAAGGCTGGACTGGATCAAGGATTTTACCAAAGTCAAATCAGTTAATTTTTCCTATCCGGAAGTTTCAATCAAGTGGTTTGAGGACGGATCATTGAATGTCGCAGCCAATTGTATTGATCGTCACTTGGAATCAAGGGGTGATCAAACTGCAATTATATGGGAACCGGATAATCCTGAGGAACCAACCAAATTTATCAGTTACATGGAACTTCATGAGCATACTTGCAGGATGGCTAATGTACTGAAGTCATTGGGGGTAAAAAAAGGGGACAGGGTCGTAATTTACCTACCCATGATTCCCGAAGCTGCGTACGCCATGCTTGCATGCGCTAGGATTGGCGCAATTCACTCGGTGGTATTTGCCGGATTTAGCGCGGATGCACTGGCAAACAGGGTAAACAATTGTGGTTCAAATTTGATAATTACAGCTGATGAGGCACCTAGGGGAGGAAGAAATACACCATTGAAGGTCAATGCCGACAAGGCGCTTCGGGATTGTAATGAAGATGTAAAGCTTCTTGTTGTCAGGAGAACCAATGGAGACATTCCCTGGGATGACAATAGGAATATAGATTACAACAAGGTTGCGAAGGAAGTATCTCCTGATTCCCCAGTTGAGGAAATGAATGCAGAGGACCCACTCTTCGTTCTTTATACATCAGGATCAACCGGTACACCAAAAGGTGTGGTTCACACTTCAGGTGGATACCTGCTTTACGCTGCCTTGACCCATGAATATGTATTCGATTATCAGGAAGGTGATGTTTACTGGTGTACTGCAGATGTCGGCTGGGTAACTGGTCATAGTTACATTGTTTATGGTCCCTTGGCCAATGGGGCAACCAGTCTCATGTTTGAAGGAGTTCCAACCTTTCCTACAGCATCACGGTTTTGGGAGATATGTGATAAGCACAAGGTAAATCAGTTTTATACTGCACCTACTGCCATAAGGGCATTGATGGGATTGGGTGATGAATGGGTAAACAATTGTGACTTGTCTACACTTAGAGTGCTAGGTACCGTAGGTGAACCCATCAATCCCGAGGCTTGGAACTGGTACAATAAGGTTATTGGTAAGGGAAATTGCCCCATTGTCGATACTTGGTGGCAAACTGAAACCGGTGGACACTTGATTACTCCCCTGCCCGGTGCTGTTCCGACCAAACCAGGATCGGCAACTTTGCCATTTCTTGGGATTGAACCAGTGATTCTGGAACCTGAAAAGGGTCATGAAATCGATTCTGTGGAAGCGGAAGGGGTATTATGCATTGGTGACAGTTGGCCAGGACAGATGAGGACAGTATATGGGGATCACCAGCGGTTCATGGAAACCTACTTCCAGCAATATCAGGGATATTATTTTACTGGAGATGGATGCCGCAGGGATAAGGATGGTTATTACTGGATAACCGGAAGAGTGGATGATGTACTCAATGTTTCTGGCCACAGGATGGGGACAGCTGAAATCGAGAGTGCACTTGTTGCCTATCCCGATGTGGCTGAAGCAGCAGTGGTTGGATATCCCCATTCAATTAAAGGTCAGGGCATTTATGCTTATGTTACCCTGAAAAGTGGCGCAGAATATACCGATGAACTGAAAAAGACATTGGAAGTTTGGGTAAGAAAGGAAATAGGGCCAATAGCCAAGCCTGATATTATCCAGTGGGCACCGGCACTTCCCAAAACACGTTCAGGCAAGATCATGCGTCGAATACTCCGGAAAATTGCTGAAAATGATTACGGAAGCCTTGGGGATACCTCTACTTTGGCAGAACCGTCAGTCGTTGATGAACTGATTGAAAATCGACCCGAAACATAAAACCGATCTGTTAGTATGAAATCGTGAGCAACCGTGAGATATTCTTTGCACCTTCAATTCTGAGTGCGGATTTTTCTAACCTTGCACTGGAGTGCCAGGCAATTGAAGCGGCAGGGTGTGATTGGGTTCATCTGGATGTTATGGATGGTCATTTTGTCCCTAACCTGACCTTCGGTCCAGATGTGGTTTCAGCACTTCGAAAGCACATCACAACGGTGATGGATGTGCATTTAATGATTTCACCAACTGCCTTGCTCCTTGAAAAATTCATATCTTCTCAGGCTGATGTAATTACGGTTCATGTCGAGGCTACTCCGCATATATACAAGGATCTCCAGTTAATCCGCAACAGTAGAATCAAGGCTGGTGTGGCCCTAAATCCTGGAACTCCGGTCGAAACAATTGTCCCCTTGCTGGACATGATTGATCTGGTTTGTGTCATGACTGTCAATCCCGGTTTTGGTGGTCAAAGGTTCATTTCCACTCAACTTCAGAAAATCAGGGAAATCAGGGAACTGATAGGCAACAGAGACATTTATCTGGAAGTAGATGGGGGAATTGATACGTCGAATGTTGGCTTGGCCGCCAAAGCGGGTGCCAATGTCGTCGTTGCGGGCACCTCAATATTCAAGGGCGGTAGCTTCAAGAACCCTGATATCTACCGGGGTAATATTGTAGACTTGAGGAAACAAGCACTTGGAACATAAATTGAAACTCCCTATCGAAGTTAAATGAAGGAACAAGAAAATGGCAGTCAGTCCCCCTGTATGTAATTTTGGCTGGAAAGCTCCCGATTTTGAACTTCCATCCACCACTGGAAAGAAGGTAGATCTGAATCAAGTCAAGGGCGCCAACGGTACACTGATTATGTTCATATGCAACCATTGCCCTTATGTAACTTCGGCCATAGACCGTATTGTCTTTGATGCAACTGAATTGATGGATCTTGGTATAGGTGTTGTTTCCATTTGTTCCAATGATGCAATTACCTATCCAGATGATTCCTTCGACAAGATGATTGAATTTGCAAAGGATAACAATTTCCCCTTTTCCTATCTACATGATGAAAGCCAGGAAATAGCCAAATCCTACGATGCTGAGTGTACTCCCGACTTTTTTGGGTTCAACTCAAATCTGGAACTTCAATATCGAGGCCGTTTGGACAGTTCTGGCCGAATGGGTTCATTGACACAACCCAGAACCCGTGATCTTGTAAATGCCATGAGGGAAATTGCCAATTCAGGCAATGGTCCAAAAGACCAGATTCCCTCGATGGGCTGTTCGATAAAATGGAAATAGGAAATTAATCCTTTGCATCAGTATTGAATTACAGGATATTTCTTGCGAACTCAGGTTGTCATTATCGGAGGGGGACCAGCGGGTCTCCTCTTGGCCTGTAAATTATTCAAGAATGGAATTGATTTCGTTCTAATTGAACAAAGAACAAGGGAATATGTACTATCGAGAATCAGGGCGGGAGTTCTTGAAACCGGTACAGTAAATCAATTGATGGAGGTTGGGGTCGGTGATCGATTGAAAGCCGAGGGGCAAACCCATGACGGGGTGTATATTTCAACTTCGGATGGATTTTTCCATGTAGATTTCAAGAAACTAGTGAACAAAACCATTACGGTATATGGGCAAACCGAGATTACCAGGGACATGTATAATGCTCTTGAAAGTTGGGGTGCAAACCTGATATTCGAGGCAAAAGGGGTTGATTTGACCGATTTTACCTCTGATAGTCCGAAAGTTTTCTATCAAAAGGATGGTGTAACCCATGAAATCCAATCGGATCTGGTGATTGGGTGTGATGGATTTCATGGTATAAGTAAATCGAAGCTAAGCGGTGATTCTGACGGCGGCTTTAGTGCACAACTGCCAATCGGATGGTTGGGAATTCTATCAGAGACCCCTCCCCTCAAGGATGAGTTGGTTTACTCCAGAAGTGACAGGGGTTTTGCCTTGGCTTCCATGAGGTCGCAAAGCCTGTCCAGATATTATATTCAGGTAGCCCTTTCCGATTTACCTGAAAACTGGTCAGATGATGCATTCTGGCACGAATTGAAACGTAGATTTCCAGCTGGATTGGTTGAGAATCTTGTTATGGGCCCCTCGATTGAAAAATCCATAGCACCATTGAGAACCTATGTTTCAAAATCAATGGGCAGGGGAAGATTGTTGCTTTGTGGGGATGCTGCCCATATTGTCCCTCCAACAGGTGCAAAAGGGTTGAATCTTGCAGCTTCTGACGTCCATTATGCCTTTGAAGCAATTACAAGTTTCTTTTGGGATAACGATAAGACCGGATTTGAGAATTATTCGTCAAAGGCCCTTCTCCGTGTGTGGAAATCAATGAGGTTTAGCTGGTGGATGACCCAAATGTTCCATACCTTTCCTGACAGGAACCCCTTTGAAGAAAAAATAATGGCAAGTGAATTATCACACTTGCAAGATTCTACCTCCATGCAGAAGGTGTTTTCAGAAAATTATACCGGATTGCCCTATTGAGGTTTAATCATTAAAAGGTAAACGAAAAAAAATCGATTTGCGGACAATGCTACGATTTCGTGGTGAAACAGACCGGATTTACCCTGATCAAACAATGATACCCTGCCATTCACTCATGGCATAGCTGTAAATCGATGAATACGATCCCACACAAGATACGCATCAAGACAACACTGGTGTCCTACCTCCCGAATCCCTACACAGGATTGTTCCAGAAAATCGAGACCCGCCAACCCGATGATTTACCAGGTATTCCGTGGGATTATAAAATTTCTATAGCGGTTTTTATACCTATGTTGGATTTAGGCCATCCTTACAGGAATTGCCAGGGTAGTTAGTGAGATTAGGCCAACAATCCAAAGACGGTTGAAGTCGTTCAAGAAAGAAATGTGAGGAACGTCTAGATCTGGAATACAAACACCTCCCTGGAACGAGGAAGAACTCTTCGACTTGACACCGAAACCGCTTGATTATTAGTGATGCATTGCTGTCTTTACTGAATTAAATTTGGTTGTAGCCACTGGGTTATTGCATCAATCAACTCTGTAGTAGGGTAATCTTCAATATCTTCCTCAGAGAATCCCTCGGACCTCAATTTATCATAATGTTTTCCACGGAAGTCTTCATATTCCCTTACCACCCTATCTGCCGCTATCTGATCCAAGGGTTCGAATGTCCTGATCCAGTTTCGTACCTTGCGGATTGCTTTGACGTATGAGTTTTCATGGGATTCAATATCACTACCCGAGAGATCTGAAATAAACTTCTGGTATCGATATTGTTCCTTTTCTAGGACCAAAATCATTTTTTGGTTAAAAGGGGAACCACCAAAATCCTTGCATCCGAAATCCAGTCCAAGTTCAAAAGGCATGTTCATCCTGGAGAGCTCGTTAGGATAGGAAGGAGAACACCGACTCAGATCATGGATTGAATATTTGGAACTGCGGATAAGTTTCCGGATCTTGTCCAAGCGACTTTGACTTGTTTCTATTTTCTCCGTGGCAATCCTTGGATTGAATCCCAACCGAATCAGACAGAAAAGTATTGCTTCAAGAATCGGTTTGTATTCATCATCCAAGGGGCAGTTGATAAAAACATTTTTATAGAAATCCTGGTTGGGCAAACGAAAATCATCCTGGTGGCGGGAATGGATCTTGCCCGTATGAGTCCCGATCTCGGATTCGGCCATCACGGCCGTGGATATACAACTCGGTGCCCTGGTTTTTGGCGATCTTGCGCGCTTCCCTTATAGCTTCCTTCTGTGTATTAAATTTCTTGGTTACTTTGTCCGACCCGGTTCTCCGAACCGCCCATTTTCCATCTCGGGGAACAACATGCTGTCCATTTGAAGCCATCTTACCCTCCGTAGCAGTTTTTCATCACTACAGAGAATAAATAACAATCAATACGGAGTCAAGGGAGACTCTTTTCTTGCAATCAATTTACCATATAACAGAGCGCTTAAAAGGGGATCCCTTAATTTCTTTCTTGGAATATAAGCATAAATCCTATTATAGTTTTTACGATTGTGTCACGTAATAACAATCATCTTGATTAAGCTTTATATTACACAAATTTTCCGATAAGACCTACCTTTGGGTTGTAATACTATAGCAATCAATAATAGTTTCTCACCTGCTAGCAAGAGCCTTCAGGGCCTTGCGTCGTCTCCAATATGTTTTTTCGAATACCTGTTCCGAGGTTGGGGTTTTTCTTTTTAACCTATGGGACTTGACTTTATTGGGATCGGTTTCTTTTCCAGCCCTGGTTTTTCCATCTGCTATTGGTTGCCGGGTCATCATACTTTCCATGATTGATACTACGATTAAATATACACAATATATAGCGTCATCGGTCCATTGGAAATAACTATTCTGCTCATAGATTTTGTTTTCGCGTATCTTTGTAACGATTAGCCCTATTGAGTGGTTTCCACAATTACCTCTATGAGAGCAGCCCTTTGCTCATTCATGGTTACCTCTATTCCTTTCAGAAGCACATCCTTGAGTTCTGAAAACACATCAACACGCTGTGACCAGGCATTGCTGGCGGCGGCAACCTTGCAAAAATCAGGTGATGGTTCAAGTGAGGTCAGGGGTACATTGTTCATTCGTGAGGCAAATCCATCAGGGAACATATTCAAGACTGAGTGCTTGACTGCACCCCATTCCCTGTTATTGAGAACCACAACCAAAATCGGCAAACGCAAGGCTTCAGCTACCTGATGGCAAACGGTCGGGTTGGCAAATAGATAGGACCCATCTCCCATAATGGCGATAATCAGCTTTTCAGGATTTGCCATCTTTGCTCCCAGGGCCGAGGGAAAAGACCAACCCAAGCCACCGGAATATGGTTCCTGAAACCAGGAACCATGGCTGGTCCTGCCCAGCAAATCGAGATCGGCACCTAGTTCAGAAAATACGGTCGAGTCAAAATCATGTAAAATTTGCCCAAGTACTGAAGACACCGCCTGCTTGGTTATGACCCCGTATTTAATGGAATTCTCGACAACCTTGGTTCTGTCTGATCTTTTCTTGTCTTGACCAGTGAAGGTGTTTTTTCTCTTTAGGACCTTGTCTACTGGAATCTTATTCCTTTTTTTCAATTGCGTCGAAAGTTCAGCTATGATTGCCGATACCTCCCCCGAGATCGTAAGATCGGAGCCAAAGTTGCGAATGGGGAACCTGGAGAAAAGTGGATCAGGACCTAGGTTTACAATTTTAGCCTTGCTGGAAACCTTGTGGATAGATGGTTGCCAAGGTGCCGGGGAATTCAACACAAGGATCAAATCGGCTTTCTCAAGATATAGTTGGGGGTCAGAACCTATGTGAGAAGGATTCTCCGTGGAAACAGTCAATCCCGTAGCCCACCATGTACAGGTTGCCATACCGTATTTTTCTATGAGGGCATTCAGTTTCCTGAATGAGGATTCATCGTCACAATCCCTTTGGGTTATCAGTAATGGGAAAGATGATTGTTCTAGCCAATCGCATAATAATTCAATCTTATCGACATCGGGCGTGGATTCAAATGTGGCAAAATCCAGTTTGGAAAATAATTTTTGATTATCTACCTTCATGCTTATCACTTCCCTGGGGAGTGATAGATATACAGGTCCCTTTGGGGTTGAATTTGCCATGGCATAGGCACGGTCAAGCAATTCCATCAATTGTTCGGGAAACCTTACCTCATATTCCCATTTGCAGGCTTCCCTTATCAGACTTGCTTGATCAAACATTTCCTGGCCCCACCCTATGGGAACGGTTCTTGAACCAAACCTTCCTGTTTCGGTAACAGGTGTTCTACCTGACATCACGATGATGGGGACATTTTCGCAAGCTGCATTTATTATTCCAGTCGTAGCATTGGCCAGGCCGACATTGGTATGGAGTATTACTGCCTGAGGTGATCTAGAGACCTTGTAGTTGCCATAAGCCATGCCCATGGCAACATGTTCATGTGGCACAAGTATGGGTTCTGCAAAAGGAATGCCTTTGAATGTTGCTTCGGCTAGACCTTCGATTATTGGTGGAAAGTCGGTTCCGGAATTGACATAAACCTGTTCTATACCCAGAACCTTTAATCTGGGAAGTATTAACCCACCAGCAATTGATAGAGTGCTTACAGAATTATGATCTTCATTTTCCGACATTATTTCCGAATACAAAGTTGCAAATCAATTAAACATAAAGGATTATCTATCCTGAAGAAAAGGCTGGAAGCCAAAGGGTAATTATGGGAAAGGCCAAGATAAGCCCTACCCTGAGTATTTCAACGCAAAAGAATGGAATTACTCCCTTGAATGTTTCAATCATAGGGACATCCTTGGCCATCGAAGAAATGACAAATACATTGAGCCCAACCGGAGGTGTTATCAAACCTAGTTCAACAACAATCAAGGCCAGAATTCCAAACCAGATTTTCAAATCATCGGTACTCATACCAAAGCCTGAGCCCTCGGCACCTTGATATATTCCCCCATTGATTTCACTCAGCACCGGCCAAAGGAATGGTATGACCAGGAGGATCATTGACAGGCTGTCCATCAGGCAGCCAAGAATAATCAGACCGATCAGAACCAAAATCAAAACCAAGGTGGGTGAAATACCCGCATCCATCAACCAGGATGCAGTTTCCTGAGGTAATCCAACTCGGGAAAGGAATATTTTCATCAGCTCAGCCCCGAGCAGAATGAGATATATCATTCCAGAAGTACCGGCTGTTTCCTTGATTGATTCAATGATGCCATTCCAGTTCAATTGCGATGTGATTAATCCATGCCCTAATACAAGAAAAACACCGATCGCAGCTGCGGGTGTCGGATTATAGAAACCAAAGAATATCCCCCCAAGAACCAGGCCGAAAATCAGTAAAACCGGAAAAACTCCCTTAGTTGCCGCGATGAACTCATCGCGTTCGATTTTTGATCCTCTTGGGCCCGATTCTGGAACAACGATAACATAGGCGGCAATGGTGAGGATGAACAACAAGGTGGCCATCAGGCCTGGAATGATTGAGGCAAGGAACATTGAGACAATATTGGCTTCAACCACCACTGCATAAATTATCAAAACCACTGATGGGGGTATAAGAATACCTAGGACTCCGCCAGCTGCTACCGATCCCGTTGCAAGGGCTCCAGAATATTTATACTTCTTCAGTTCAGGAAGTGCTACCCTTCCCATGGTGCTGGCAGTTGCCAATGATGACCCACAAACGGCGCCAAATCCTGCACAGGCAGCAATAACGGCCATGGCAGTACCACCCTTCAACCATCCCAGCCATGCATTGGCTGCCCGGAACAAGGCAGCAGATAAACCTGAACGGGAAGCCAGACAGCCCATCAGGACAAACATTGGAACCACAGTCAGGCTGTAAATGGAAAACTGAAAATAGGCCAGCGTTTTCAATTGGTTCAAAACTAGGGCGGGACCATTAATCAAGGTTATTCCCAGACCGCCAACCAATATCATTGCATAAGCAATGGGCATCCTGATCATGATCAGAAGAAAGAGGACTACTAGACCAATCAAACCCAAGAATATCGGATCCATCAAGCTACCCTTGATAATGAATCGAGATAAAAATCCTTAACCGAAATAATCGCTGCGAGAAGTAATAAAATCCAGGAAAACAAAACCGGTACGTATGGAATCCACATAGGTATGAGCAGGATGGCACTTGTGTATTGATAATTGTATCTGTCAACCATCCCCTGATACATACACCAGAAAAGCAGTAGGGAAAACAACAGGGCAATCAGAGATGAAGCCAGTCCAAATACTGCTATCAACCTTGGGGATGCCTTGGAGGTAAAAATATCTGCGGTTACATTCGCATTGGTCAATTGACAATAGGGGAGAAAGGCAAAAACGGCTATCGCCACTCCCATTTCCGTTAATTCAAAATCTCCAGGAAGGGGATTTCCAATGATTCCACCTGCAACCGAAAAGGTATTCAGAAAAACAACCAGGAAGAGAAGAACACCACCTGCCAACGCCCACCATGTGACAAGGGACCGGATAAATTTTTCCACAAAATTCATGTACCGGTCCCCAAAATGGATTTAGTTGGAATTTTCAGCTACCAACATCCTGGCTTTTTCAACAAGCCCCTGGCCATCAATACCCTTTTCAACGACTTCAGAGATCCAGCGATCTACAACCGGTTCCAAGGCACTGTTGAACACTTGCGTTTCCTCAGGTGTCAGGACGACATGTTCGTTACCGCTTTGAACTGCCAAATTGATGCCAAAATCATCGGCCCCTCGCCAGATATCACCAACTTGTCCCCACCAATCCTTACCTGATGCATCCTTGAAGGCCTTTTGAATTTCCTCAGGTAAACTGTCCCACCGGGCCTTGTTCATGGATACCTGGAAGGTTGTGGTTCCAAACCTTGTCATATCAGATCCTTCAATCTGGTATTTTGTTTGATCCTGCAATTTCAGTGGCGGAATGATTTCCCATGGGATAAAGGCACCATCAACCACACCCTTTTGCAGTGCCTGGGGCAATTCCGGAACAGGCATCTGAATTGGATTTGATCCCAAGGCCTCGATGATCCATGCACCTGTTCGAGTTGGAATCCTCATATCCAGACCAACCATATCGTCAGGGGACCTTACCAGAGTGTCAGTCATATGTATAGCCTGTCCGGCATGTACATGCAGGAACATGACTTCAAGTCCGGTATATTCCTGCCTGAGTTCATCTTCGAACATGTCAAAAAGAGCCAAGTTGGCCGAACGGGGGTCGTTTACATAAACAGTTGGCAGTTCCATTACTTCAGTTCTAGGAAATAGCCCTGGGGTATATCCATTGACAGTCCAAACCAAATCCACAACACCATCACGGGCCTGGCTGACCAATTCAGCTGGTCGCCCACCAAGACTCATTGAAGGAAATATTTCAATCTTGACCATACCATTTGAATTCTCCTCAACCTGCCTGGCCCAAGGCTCAAGCATCTGTGTATGGGCAGGAGCCTGCGCACTTAACAGGTGGTGAAGTTTGAATTCATACTCTTGTGCAATCAGAGGGGATACTGCAACAAATAATAGAAAGGAAATTGCCGTACTAATAATTAATTTAACCTGGGTTTTCATTTTCTTTCCCTAAAAATAAATAACTGAAACATAATTGGATTCTATAAAATATTGGTGTGTTTTTTCAATCAAACTTTTATTTCATAGCCGGGGATTTCTGGTTCATCATCTTCAATTTCTTCAGGAAAGCCCTTACCCAGGATTTTTATTCCACATTGATCTTCATAAATTCTGATAATATTGGGAGACCACTCCCGTGATCCATATTTTTGCCCTGCTTCCAGAAAGGTTTTCACCAGCATCGGTGATAAATTCAAATCCAATCCCACCTTGTCAGCCAGGCTTTGAAACAGTGAAATATCCTTGATGACCAGATCCATGGTAAAATTGATGTTTCTGCTTCCATTGAGTATGACCTGGCTCTCCGTTTCATGAACAAAGGAGTTGCCTGAGGATATTTTGATTGCTTCGTAAGCGGTATTAAGATCGATATCATTCAACTTGGACGTAACAAGTGCTTCACTGAGGCTAAGCAGGTTTGCGGTTGCGAGATAGTTTGTTACCACTTTCAGGATGGAAGCAGATCCCAGTTCCCCAGTATGCAGAATTCTTCTTCCCATTGCTGAAAGTACCGGAAATATCCTGTCGAATGCTTCCCTTTTACACCCGACAAAAATGGAAATGTTTCCCGTTGCTGCCCTGTGGCAACCTCCAGAAACAGGACAGTCAACTGCGAAGCCACCTCGATCTTCAATCTTTTTCCCCAATCTCTTGACTTCAGCTTCATCCGTAGTACTCATTTCGCACCAGATCTTTCCTTCGGTGAAGGCTGAAAGGATACCATCATCAGCCTCCAGAACTTGGGCAGAAATCGTGGGTGAAGGCAAGCAGGTAATGATTAATTCACTTGCCCTTGTTACTTCAGCTGGAGATGAGCATACTTTTGCTCCCAGGTCGCGAAATTTATTTTGACACTCGATTGATATGTCGAAAATTGCAAGGTCAAAGTTATTTCTGAGCAAACTTGCAGCCAGTTTGCCCCCAACGTTGCCCAAACCAATAAAGCCAATATTTTTCATACGATTATCCTGTGATAAAGTAATGAGTTTATCTATCCATTCTTAAATGAAACAATTTGATTTAGCACCATAGATTTGGGTAATTCAACAATAGTGTTTTACTCATTTGCTGATACCCCTTCTAAGATTGTTTCGTTATTTTGATCCAATAAACCGGTTTGTAAAACACTCGTATTACCATCAGCTGCAAGAAAGGCCTCTGCTGTCGAACGGCAAATCCCACACTCAATCGCTTTTTGTATAATTTGTGAATCAGTCATGGGATTATTGGAGTCCCCCGGGACATCAATAACTTCAATTTCATGAACATGTCCTGTTCGAAGTGAAATGGTGATTTTCTCGACCGTATTATGGCTGAATTCACCTGAATCACCTGCAGGCAAATCATAGGCTTCTATCTCTACCAAATCGGTGAGTTTTTGACGTTTTTCTTCCTGAATGATTTGATCATCAAAATCCTTGCAAGTAACCTTTTCGCTTATTAATCCTGCTGCGAAACAATATTTAACTGAGAACCGAGCTTCCGAAGCTGTTGTGGGTACACCAAAATGGGCAACATCATAAAATGGTTTAGGCAATTTTACACGAATTCCGACAATTTCATCTGTCGAGGAAAACTTGGAACGAAGGTTTTGAGCACCAAAAATTGCCCGATGAGTATAAGCACAGCTTGGCCATATTTTTCGAGCGACCGGAAATTTTTTCACTGCCTGACCGAATTCCATCTTTTGTGTAATGAAATCAAAACCTGATGATTGAGTGGTTCCAAATAGATCAAAATATCCTTTGCTTACATCCCACACCTCACGGTTTGAGGTTACATTTTCCATGGCAAGAAAAGCTGCCCGTAAACCCGCCTCAGAAGCATTTCCCAAATGTATGGCCTTCGTATCAGTACCAAATTGAGCCTTCAAACCGGCGGAATAACTGGCAGCCAGTGACATTGCGTATGACATTTGCAATGTGGTCAAGTCAAGCGCTTTACTAACTGCAGCAGCAACACCAATCGGTCCCAGGGTAGCACTTGAATGCCATCCTTTCTCATAATGACTATATCCGAATGCCTGACCCAGCCATATTAACGCTTCGTAACCGACAATCCACGCATCACAAACCTGATTGATTGTTAGAGACTTTAATTGTGCCAAGCTACAGAGAGCTCCGAAGAGTGCAGCACTTGGATGTGTTGATCCCGAAAATTCAAAATCATCATAATCGATTGCATGTGCCCGGACCCCATTAACAAAGCTTGCTGCAAACAAAGATAAACCAACGCCACCTCCAACCGGTTTAACCTTTCCAAGGGCTTCCCCACTTTCCATAGCTGACATAGCAGCAATGGATTGATGCTCTGAAGCACCAATTATCATACATGCAACCGTATCCAGGCAAGCCAGGCGTGCTTCAGTACCATCTTTATCATCAAGGTCCAGGTTCGGTTGACAAGCCCATTGGGCAAATGTATCGGAAAATCCAGCAAATCCGGAAGACACGACTATACTCAGAAAACAACCTGTGCCGACATGGCAATTACACCATCATTTCGTAGTGCCCATAAATCCAGACTGTCATCAACTTCCTTTCCTGCAATTTCAAAGGGTTTAATTCCAGCGATGGGAGCCAAGGCACGAAAAGAATATTGTTTTGGTTGTTTACCTGTTTGCCGCAATGCTAAATCAATCAATAAAGTGGCAGTTAATGGGCCATGAAAAACCAATCCTTCATAGCCTTCAACATTTCGAGCATAATCAACATCATAATGAATTCGATGACCGTTAAAGGTCAAGGCCGAATACCTGAACAGCCTGACTACTGAGGGATGGATCGTTTCAGAGAAATCTACTAATACCGAAGTAGGCTTTGGTTCGGATTTTGGTGCACCTGGCAAAGGGTCTTCCCTATAAACAATATCATGTTCTTCAATGATTGCGCTTTGTCCCTCTTGGCAAATATTATGCTTGATTGTAACAAAGCAAAGTTTTCCAGAACGCCCTTCCTTTTCCATGACCGAAGTAATTGTAGAATGCTTTGTTGCCTTTTTCCCAAGAACAAGTGGATTTATGAATTCAAACCGTCCCCCTGCCCACATCCTGCGTGGTAATTCAACAGGGGGTAGAAATCTTCCTGTCTTGGGATGACCCTCACGTCCAAGTTCACTGATAGGTTTTGCTTCAAGAAAATAAAGCCAGTGCCACAGTGGAGGCAAGGGATCTCCAGCATTAAGTGATGGTTTGCGATCAAGGGTTGCCTGCATGAAATGGGCGGGTTCAAGCCTTAACTTGTCTTCCATAATCATTTCTTGACCTATCCAACTCTGCAGGTCTGGTTTATCCTTGATTGTCATATTTGTATCTTTTTTTTATCGGCTTATTAAATCCGATTACTTGTTATCGAATATTTTGTCAGGATTTTATACACAACCTGTCTTTTGCTTTGGCTAAATAATTATTTGTATATTCTACTAGAACTATCAAACAAAAGCGTTGGGAACTTTCGCAGTTGCAAATTACTGTTTTGGTTTATGTATTGCAGGAAGGTAGGCAAGTTATACCCATGCATCAGATCAAAAATAGCAATCAATTCAGTTCTTGTCCTGATCCTAATCCCATTTTATCTTCGTTTGAAAAGTACTAAACCAGTCGATCTGGAAGCCTGTAACTCGTACTTCGTCCACCGCCAGGATTTTGTATGAAAACCCCCCGGGTCTTCAACTCCTGAATATCTCGCAATGCTGTATCGTTTGAGCATTTGGCCATTTTGGCATATTTCGAGGTATTCATGAAGCCCTTGAAACCATCTTCAAGCATGCGGTTTATAATCAAGCGTTGGCGGTTATTTATGGGCTCCTGATTGATTGTATCCCAAAGCCGCGCTTTATATAAAACATTGCTGAGAGTTGTTTCTGAATTATCAATTGCACGGTCCAAACAATCCAGAAACCATGTCAACCAGCCAGTAATGTCAGGTGTAGAACGCTGTTGTTTCTCAAGTTGTTCATAGTAATTCTTCCGATCAGCCTCAATCTGCGAAGATAGGCTGTAAAAACGATTTTTTGTTTCATCGGCACGAGCCAGTGCCATATCTCCAATGGCTCTGGCTATTCTGCCATTTCCATCCTCAAACGGGTGAATGGTAACAAACCATAGGTGAGCAATACCGGCCCTAATGACTGGATCACTATCGTCATCTTTGGTAAACCATGCAAGAAATGCTTGCATTTCTTTATCCAGACGGTCGGAATCTGGTGCTTCAAAGTGAACCTTTTCTTTACCGATTGGACCGGAAATAACCTGCATGGGACCTGAGTAAATAGAGCGCCATTCACTAACGGTAATTTTATGCATTCCACTTCGCCCACTCGGGAATAATGCGGCATGCCAACCAAACAGACGATCTTTTGTTAATGGCATATTGTATTTCTGCGTTGCATCCAGCATCATTTCAACGATGCCTTCAACATCTCTACTTGAAGGAATCAGTCCGGCAATATCGATACCAAGTCTGCGAGCAATGGATGAACGAACCTCCTTTGGGTTCAAGTTTTCGCCTTCAATGGCTGAGGATTTGACTATGTCATTGGTTAATGTTCTTAAGCTTGCTTCGAGCTTAAGTTCAAATCCAAGACTTTCCAATCGACCAAGTAATCGTCCCTGACGATAACGAATATCTACTAATCTGGAGAAAAGTTTTTCTATATTCCAAGTAAAGTTTGGCCAGTTTTGATGTTCATGAATCCACATAATAATCACCGCATAATTCAAGGTGATTATAGGTATTATTCGCTGCAAATTCAAGAACAATCACCGCAAAATGTACAGTGAATAGGCCTGTTATTCACCGCATGGTTATTTCAATAACCATTTCTCTGACCACTTCAATAAGGTCAAGATACTTTGGTAGTAAATACTGTATGGCTCGTGATTTTAATGATTTATTCAAAATGATGAGCAAGTAATTAGTATGGATAATTGCATTGTAGAGTGTGAGAAAATAAATAGTTAAAAGCACGAAAGGATAATTGACATGCCAAAAGTAAACAAAAATTTAAATCGTTGTGATGAAGCCACATTATCGAAAGATGTAAGCGGGATAACTATTGTTACTGGTGCTAATTCTGACTTGGGATAGGAAACCACTCCCAACTCATTAAGCAGGGAGCACATACTGTGATGGCCTGTTGATGGCTGCCGCTGAAGGTGTGTTGCAAATTCATTTGAAGGATTGCAGGGTAATTTGTGTATGTCCCGAGTTGTAAGATGATCTGAACCCGCCTGTGCATCCCAATTCTTTCTCTGACGGATCATGTTCTTCATTTGGGTCCGTTATTGTATATCCATGCAGTTCCCATGCCTTTCCAATCTTTAAGCCCAGTGTCCAAAGTGGTGTGACAGGAAGCAAAAGCTGGTGAACGGTTAAGTTCTTCGGTAATGGTTTTCTCCTACAAATTAATACCATTCATCAGGCATTTCTTCTTTACGGGATGCCACAAATTCTTCAAGTTGTGATTTGATAGTATCATCCATTGCCGGTGGTTTATAATTTGTCAACATTTCTTTCCAGATTCTATTGGCTTGATCAGCAGCACTCGGACTTCCATTCTCTTTCCATGTTTCATAGGGACCGGTATCGGGTAGTATAGTCTCGTAATTGGCAGTCGTGTAGTTGGCCAACGTATGGCTGGTTGAAAGGAAATTCTCACCAGGGCCTGTTTCAAGATAACTTTGTTTGGACAGAGTAGCTTCGCTAACTTCCATTCCCTGTATCATGCGAAGCAAGGCACCACAATTGTCCAAATCCATGATGAATTTTTCATAGGACATGGTTAACCCGCCTTCAAGCCAACCAACCGCATGCCATACCTGATGCGAGCCGGACATTACCGTTGTCCACATAGCATTGGCACTATCCTGCATTGCCTGACCATCAGGGGTGTTGGCAGCGGTAATCTGACCTCCGCCAGACCGGACGGGTACGCCAAGACGTTGCCCTAATTGTGATAATGCCATATTCACCAAATTGGCTTCAGGGGTACCGAAGGTAAGCGATCCTGTTCGTAAATTCATCGTTGAATGAAAACTGCCCATTACTACCGGGCAGCCAGGACGCACCAGCTGAGCAAGGGCAATACCTGTCATGGCCTCTGCCAAAGTTTGAGCCGCAATCGCGGCAGGTGTAACTGGCCCCATAGCACCACCAAAAATTGCTGGAGACACGCAAACACATTGATTCGCAGCAGCATATTCCCTCAAGGCCCCCGACATGGTTTCATCAAAGACAAAGGGTGAATTGATGTTGATATTGCCCTGTATAACTGCATTCTGGTCAAGAAAATCACTACCAAAGACGATGCGGGCCATGTTGATTGAGTCTCTGGCTCGTTCAGGAGAAGTCACCCCACCCATAAATGGTTTGTCAGATAATGTCAGATGTGCAAATACCATATCAAGGTGGCGTTTATTGACCGGTACATCAACGGGTTCAACCACTGTACCGCCTGAGTGGTGTAGATAAGGCGATTGATAGGTGAGTTTTACAAATTTATAAAAGTCCTCAATCGTCGCATATCGACGACCAGCATCCAAATCTGTGACAAAAGGAGATCCATACCCCGGCATGAAAACGATGCTATTGCCACCAATTGCAATAGTTCGCTCGGGATTTCTGGCATGCAGTTTGAAGAAATCAGGTGCGGTGGTACAAAGCTGTCGGGCCAAACCGTCAGGAAACCGCACACGCTGTTTGTCTATTTGTACACCAACATCAGCAAAAAGATCGATTGCAACATTGTCCCCCCTGAACTCCATACCAATATTTTCAAGAAGCCAATCAGCATGATTCTCCAGTGCCTTGAGTTCATCTTCATCAAGTAGCTTGTAAGGGGGAATTTGCCGATTTTGAACCACTCGGATAGAGGTGTCGGGCTGTTTCTGGTTGCGGCTGCGAACACGAGACCTAGCCCGAGTGGACACTTGTTCAGTCTTTTCAGCAATAGGATCTGAATCTAATTTTACCATCTTCGGATTCCATATTTTCAAACTTAATATTATCGGAATCTTGATAAGTTATAATCGAATTTTCTTTAACCTCCTGTAATTTACAATTTATTTCGGCATTTACCCCTATAATTTTCTCATATTATTCCAGTGACGAAATTATTGAAAATTTGGAATAAGTAAATAAACCCGCTGACATTGGACCTATCAGTTGTGAACCAAGGGCTTATGAAAGTTCGTTAGAAGTCAATGGCGGAGGGGGTGGGATTCGAACCCACGGTGGAGAATCCCCCACTCCGGTTTTCAAGACCGGTGCATTAGACCACTCTGCCACCCCTCCAAGGTGAATTTAAAGTGCAAATCCAACCCAGTGGTATGGTTTGACTTAATTGTTAAGGGGTTTAATTCTTTCCGAAGGTAGATAAGAATTAGAATATTATAATTTAAGAAGATTAAGAATAAATATTTGTATATTTGTTCTGCCTAGGAAAATTCAGGAATGAGGTTATGAAATTCTTCCTCAAATCTTTCACTTGTTTATTTGCAATTTTAGCCCTTGCACTTCCGGTTAGTTCATTTGAAACTTCTGGTAAAACAATTCTTGTTGGGGATTTTGATTCCGGATTGATACTGGTTGAAAAAAATATCGATACACCCTTTCCTCCGGCATCACTTTCCAAACTCATGACTCTCTACATGGTATTTGAGGCTTTGGAAGGTAATCAATTGAAACTGGATGATCGATTGCTGGTATCAGATTATGCCTACAGATCATATCGTGGTGGTTCCACGATGTATTTGGATACAACAGATAGGCCCACGGTTGAAGAATTGATACGCGGTGTTGTTGTATTATCCGGAAATGATGCCTGTGTTGTCTTGGCCGAGGCTTTGTCACCAACGGGAAATGAAAAGGGCTTTGTCCAATTGATGAATGAGAAGGCCAAGGAAATGGGTTTGACCAATTCAATATTTGCAAATTCAAATGGATGGCCTGATCCCCAGCAAAAAATGAGCAGTCGGGATTTATTTGTTTTGACACGAAAGCTAATTTCGGATTTTCCAGAATATTACGAATATTTTGCAGAAAAGGAATTCCCCTTTGACAATAGAACTCCAGCAAACAGGTTCAATCGAAATCCCCTCCTGAAAAAAGATGTGGTTGGAGCCGATGGTTTGAAAACCGGATATACGAGCGATGCAGGCTACAGTCTGGTTGGGTCCGCAATACGCGATGGCAGAAGAATGATTTTTGTTATCAATGGATTGCCAAGTTCAAATCAAAGAAGTGAAGAGGGAGAGGCGATAATTGAATGGTATTTTCGCCAATTTCGACAAGTTACTTTAATTGAGAAGGAACAGGAAATAATCGTGGCTCCGGTATGGCTCGGAAAAAGTAAGCAGGTCCGATTAGGACTGGTGGAAGATTTGTCTGTCCTAATTCCTGTTGTAAACAAGGATGACCTTGAAGTCAGTGCCCATATAGACAATTTTACCAACGCTCCAATAATCAAAGGTGATGAAATCGGGTATTTAAAGGTTGTCATACCAGATTTTGATCAAACGATTGAAGTACCCTTGATTGCCCTTGAAGATGTAGAAATGGGTACGGTTATCGATCGGATTGAAGCGGCATTTTGGTCATTGATATGGAAATATTTTCCAGAAGAAAGTGAACCTGCTAGCTAATGGCTTACCAAGGGAAATTCATAACATTCGAGGGAATTGATGGAGCAGGCAAATCCACTCAGGTCAAACTTCTGCAGCAAAACCTGAACAACAAGGGGTTTGATTGTATTGTTACCAGAGAACCCGGTGGTTCCCCTGGCAGTGAAAAACTGCGTAAAATACTTGTTGATAAAAACAAATACAATTGGTCAAATCTATCAGAACTCTTGCTGTTCTTTGCAGCCAGAAAAGATCATGTGGAAAAGACAATCCTCCCTGCCCTTTTTGCTGGTAAAATCGTAATTTGTGATCGATTTACTGATTCCACACGTGTCTATCAAAGTCAGGGAAAGCAAGATTTGAGCAAATTGATTGAATTGCTTCAATCCAAGGTTATTCAACTTGATCCGGATCTGACCTTCATTCTGCAGATTAATCCTGAAATTTCACTGCAAAGAACAAATAGCCGACAGGAAGGGGATTGGAGGGTAAGCAGTCTTTCAAGGGAAAGATTGATACAGGTTATCAATGATTTTTCTGATCTGACAAAGCAATATCCTGATCGTTGTTTTGAAATATCCACTGAAACAAGTCAGGAAGAATCAGCAAGAGAAATACTTGAACGAACAATGGAAATACTAGAGTGAACCCGGAGGAATTTGAATCTGACAAGCTTGAAGGGGTCCCCCATCCTAGATTTTCCAGACGGGTAATCGGTCAGGAGAAGGTCAAGACCCAATTTCTCCAGGCTTACAATCAGAACAGAATGCATCATGCATGGTTGATGTGTGGACCAAGGGGTATCGGCAAAGCCACATTGACCTGGTATCTTACCAAATTGCTTTTAACCAGAAATCTTTCGGAAATGCTCGATACAAGTGAAATCAAAATCAATTTTGATGATCCGGTGGTTTCAAGGATTGAGGCCCTGTCAGAACCTCACCTTAAACTCATAAGAAAGAATTTCGATACAAGAACCAAAAAGGTCAAGGCAGAAATCACGGTTGACAATATCAGGGAATTGGTTGAATTTTTTGAGTTCACTTCACCAGACGGCAAGCCAAGGATTGCCATAATCGATTCAATAGATGAGTTGAACGTCAATGCATCCAATGCCTTATTGAAGGTATTGGAAGAACCCCCACACAATTCATACTTTTTTCTTGTCAGTCACTCACCTGAATCCCTGTTGCCGACGATCAGAAGCAGATGCTTGGCAGTTCATTGCGAAAACTTGAGTGCTGATGATCAACTGTACCTGTTGAATGAATTCGGATTTATATCGGATGACCAGGTCAAGAAAGTGGTAAGTGTTTCTCGTGGTTCAGTTGGTGAAGCAATCAGAATTATAAGTCAGGATGGTTTGAAATTGTATGCATCGATTGTAGGAATCTATAAGGACCTACCCCAAATTGAGGTTTCCAATATTCTTGAAATCGCTTCAAAAACCGAAGGTGTAGGAAAGCAGGAATTGACTGAAACAATCAACAAGTTAACGATCCATTTTGTATCCAGACTGGCCAAGGCTGGTGCAAAAGGTAAAATGCCGAATGAGATTTTTTCAGGAGAAAATGTCGTTTTGAACAAACTCTCGCCTAATTCTGAAAAGTCCCATGAATGGGCCATGCTCTATTCAAGAATGCTTACCAAGGCCAAGGATTATCAGGATAGTAATATTGATGGCTATTCGCAGGTTTTCGAAAACCTGATTGACATCAAGAAAATGGCAACGCTGTAAGAAGTTCTCCCAATGTCCCCTCTTCACCAAGCCAAAATAGTGGATAGTCATTGTCATCTTGATTTTCCTGAACTTTTGGTGGAGATCGACCAAGTAATTGAGAGAGCTAAGCAAGCAGAAGTCAATCGGATGGTAACCATTTGTACCAAGCCATCAAAGAATAGGGCAACCCTTGATATTGCTGACCAGTTTCCAGAAGTATATTTTGGCCAGGGTATTCATCCACACTATGCAGCTACGGAACCCAAGTTGACTGTTGACAACCTTCTTGCTCTTTCCATGCACCCTAAAATGATAGGGATTGGTGAAAGTGGATTGGATTATTACTATACCAAGGAAACAGCGAAACCCCAACAGGACAGTTTTTTGAATCATATCAAGGCTGCACAAGAATCGGGATTGCCCTTGATCGTGCATTCCAGAAATGCGGATGAGGATATGGCAACTATTCTAAAGCGGGAATATGAAAAAAAGCCGTTTTCATGTGTTATGCATTGTTTTTCCTCGGGCAGGAAATTGGCAGAGGAATGCCTTGAGATGGGATTTTATCTTTCGTTTTCGGGTATTCTGACTTTTAGAAGTGCCATTGAATTGCAGGAAATTTTCCTTTCTACCCCAAGAGACAGGATACTTATTGAAACTGATTCCCCATATTTGGCCCCAGTTCCATTTCGAGGCAAACAAAATGAACCGGCATTTGTCAGTAAAATTGCTGACTTCGGAGCCAATCTTCTAAATCTTGAAACAGAGGCCTTTGCAGAAATAACCACAGCCAATTTCTACCGCCTGTTCAGTACTGCCGGATAAAGTTGAAATGAGTATTCTGCATTTTACCATTTTGGGCTGTGGTTCTTCCGGAGGAGTTCCAAGAGTGGGAGGATTATGGGGTGATTGTGATCCGGAAAATCCCAAAAACAGGCGATCACGATGTTCCCTCCTGGTGGAATTGATTTCAAATAATAGAGTAACCAGGGTTTTGATAGACACTTCCCCAGATCTCAGAGAACAGTTGCTGAGTGCTGGTGTTGGTACCCTTGATGGCGTTGTATTTACTCATCCACATGCCGATCATGTAAATGGGCTGGATGATCTCAGGGTTGTATATATCAACCAACGTAAGAGAGTTCCTGTCTGGGCCAACAAGTTTACTAGTGATGCCCTGCTCGCCCGTTTCAATTATGCCTTTATCCAACCAGAAGGAAGTCCCTACCCACCGATTTTGGAACTGTACAGACTTCAAGGACCAATAAGTATTGATGGGGAGGCAGGCTCAATCGAATTCGTCCCCTTTGCGGTAGAACATGGGAATATCACAAGTTTTGGATTTAAAATTGGTCCACTGGTTTATCTACCTGACATATCGGAAATGAATGATCAAGCATGGTCATTTGTTCAGGATATTCCATGTTGGATTGTCGATGCACTCAGAAGAGAACCCCATCCCAGCCATTCACATCTTGCAAGAACCCTGGAGTGGATAGAAAAAGCTTCTCCGAAACGGGCAATCCTAACCAATATGCATATCGACCTGGATTACGAAACCATATTGAATGAAACGCCGGATAATGTCGAACCGGCCTTTGATGGTCTTACCATATCCTTTGAGGTTTGACTTGCAAATCCTCCTGGAAGTTACGACACCGATATTCCTGATAATAGGAGGTGGGTACCTCGTTACCCAATTGGGTTACATGAAACTATCGGCCGCCGAGGGTCTGATGTTCTTTGTTCAGAACATTGCCCTCCCGGTCATGTTGTTTAATGCAATGTCCAAAATCGATCTTGGTGTCGGTTTTAATTTTAAATTCCTGCTTTCCTTTTATACCGGATGCCTGCTGAGTTTCATCATCGCCCTGACGATTACCTATTTGTATTTCAAGCGTCCATGGGAAGATTCAGTTGTCATCGCATTCGCTGCCCTATTTGGCAATACGGTCCTTTTGGGTCTTGCTGTCGTTGACCGTGCGCTAGGAACGGATTCATTAACCGGAGCCTATATTATAGTAGCGTTTCATGCGCCCTTCTGTTTTATTGTGGGTATAACCACCATGGAGTTATACAAATCACGTGAGAAGTCAGGCCGTGACCGTCCCGTAATCGTTTCACTCATATCACTGATCTGGAAAAACGCTATCCTGATGGGCATGATTCTTGGACTGATATTCAATTTATTTGGATTGAGTTTACCCGAAGTCCTGGCAATACCTGTCAACATGGTTGCAGTGTCCGCCATTCCTGCAGCCCTTTTTGCACTGGGTGGAATCCTCTCTCAATACAAACCCACAGGTGATTTTAAAATCATTGCAATGATTTGCTTTCTAACCCTGATATTTCATCCCTTCGTCGCCTGGGTATTGTCCAGTCTTGTCTTCGATATCCCCAAACCCCTCATTCAGAGTGCAGTAATTACCGCCTCCATGCCACCCGGGTTAAATGCCTTTATCTTTGCCTCGATTTACAAAAGGGGAACCAGAATTGCTGCTTCCTCGGTGCTGGTTGGAACAATCATGGCGATCTTCACTTCGTCCATTATCCTTTATCTGATTGCCTGATATCTTCAATTACTAATAAAGGAAAATCCAATCCTTCCTATTGTAGTGATGAATTACAAATTTTTCGCAAATGAATTGTGGATAACCAAGATTTAACTTGGAGTAATTCCCCGCAATCGTTCTGACCTTCTTCGTAGTATTTCGATTGTTGAAAGAAGTAATACGGATAGGGTTATCAAAATGGTTGCTATAGCCAAAATGGTTGGACTGATCTGTTCCCTCAGGCCATTGAACATCTCCCAGGGCAAAGTTTTTAAACTTGCTGAACCGACAAAAAGAACAACCACGACTTCATCAAATGACGTTATGAATGCGAACAACCCACCTGATATAACGCCTGGCAGTATCAGGGGCATCTGTATTTTGAAGAATGTCCTGATCGGCCCTGCCCCCAAACTAGCAGAAGCTCGTGTCAGGCTTTTGTCAAATCCGGTAAGGGTTGCCGTAACGGTAATGATAACAAAGGGAATTCCTAGTGCGGCATGGGCCAGAACAACCCCGATATAGGTGCCCTGCAAACCAATTCTTGAATAAAAGAAATACATGCCAGCTGCTGACAGAATCAGTGGAACAATCATCGGTGAGATCAGGATAGCCATGATGGTTCGGCGAAAGGGAACATGGCTTTGACTGAGCCCGATAGCGGCAAGAGTGCCAAAACCAACCGACAACAAGGTTGCTACGGGAGCAATTCGGAAAGAATTGTACATGGCAACCTGCCAATCGGGATTGGTGAAAAAGTCCCGGTAATGTTTCAGGGAAAAGCCCTCGATTTCCAGCCGGAGCATTTCCGGTGTGAATGTAAAATAATTGCCGGCATTGAAACTGAGGGGCATGATGACCAGAATGGGGAACATGAGGAAGAAAAAAATCAATCCACAAATGACCCTGAAAATGTAATACCAGGCCTTGTCTGATGAAGTATCATAGGGTTGAAAGTTTGCCATGCCCCTACCCCAGTTTCACATTATCTATGCCAACCACGCGATCATAAACCCAATACAGGGCCAGTACCACGGCCAGCAGTATGGACCCAAGGGCTGCACCCAATCCCCAATTGAGGGAAGATGAAATATGATAGGCAATTCGGTTTGAAATAAAGGTGCCCGTGGTTCCACCAACCAATTCCGGCGTGATGTAATAACCAATCGAAAGAATAAACACCAGGATGGAACCGGCACCTATTCCGGGTATCGACTGGGGAAAGTAAACCCTTCGGAACGCTGTCCAGGGAGTTGCACCAAGGGATTTGGCTGCCCTAACATAGGATGGATGGATGGTTTTCATTACGGAAAACAGTGGCAATATCATGAACGGCAGCAAAATATGCGACATTGCAATTATGGTACCGGTTTGATTATTGATCAATTCCAATCGTTCCAGATTGGCGATCAAGCCGATTGCTACAAGGACATCGTTAATTACCCCCTCGTTCTGGAGTAATACCTTCCAGGCAGATGTACGTACCAGCAATGAGGTCCAAAAGGGCAAAAGGACCAGAATCAGGAAAAGGTTGGCATATTTCATCGGGAGATTGGCCAGGAAATATGCAACCGGATAACCCAACAGCAAACAAACCAGGGTTATGGTTACCGACATGAAAAGGGTCCGAGAAAAGATCAGGGCATAGAGTCTCTCATTTTCAGGTCTAAGCTCCGGACCATCTGAACCCTTTTTGAAATCGGCCGAATTGAGATAATATCCGTTGGTAAATGAAGGTGAATAAAGCTGAATTGTATCCCATACGTCTGGTTCTGCCCAATCCTCGTCGGTATCAAGGAAAAGCTCCTTGAACCTGATCTCAGGCAACTCGGAAATTACAGGAAGAAGTTTTTCCTCAGGAATGGTTCCCTGAGTAGGAGTTGCCCCAGGAGATTTGATATCATTTGCCAAGACAACAAAAAGAAAATCGGAAGGTTTGGTTTTTTCCGAAAAGTCATCATTTTCAATTAGGCGTTTCTTCCATTCATTGTATGCATCCCGGGTGTAGCCATATTTTGTACCTTCTGCCAATAACTCCCAATAGTCAATCGAAGCCAATTCAGGTACTTGTTCGGTAAGTGCCTTGCGATAGTCATCAGCACCAAATTTCTTGATGCTTCTCCCCGATTTCCGGAATAATGATGAAATCCCGGTTTTTTCATAATTCAGTCTTGAACCAACCCTTGTGTGCAATTTGACTTCGGTTGCAATAGCCAGATCAACATAGAGATGCCAAAACAATTCATTTGGTGGTTCCCAGTCTTCATTTATTTGTTCTGACTTCAAATATTCGGTTGTTCTGGGAAGTACTTCTGAAACCAGCTGGTTCTCAATGGAACGAAAAAGCATATCCCCAATGGGGATGACAAAGCTGATCAGAATGAAAATGAACAAAGGGGCAATAAGCCCCAATGCTCTTAATTTTTGAATTCGCAGTGATCGCTGAACTTTTCGGTGAAGGGAATTCCTACCGATAATAGAGTCAACACTAACCACTACGGGTTTACCTTGAAACGTAAACTACAATCACACTTAGTTGGCTAACCAGGCCTGGAACTTGGCATCCAGATCATCCCTGTAGTCTGCCCACCAATCGTAATTGAAAAAGAATACGTTGTAGGCATTGTCAGGATGGCCCGGCATATGTGGTCCCATGTCAATTCCAAGAGTGGCATGTTCGCCTACCAGAGCGTTGGAAGAAGTTCTGGCCGGACCATAGGAAATGTATTTGGCCTGATCTGCCAGCCTTTGTGTATCAGTGGCAAATCTAACCAAATCCAAAACGGCTGCCAAACGATCTTCAGGCAATCCAGTTGGAATAATCCAGCCATCATATTCGAAAACCTGGGCATCCCAAAGAATTTTAACTGGCTGTTTGGCTTCTTCGATCAAGGCAAAAAACCGACCATTATAGGTAGATCCAAATACAACCTCACCATCAGCAAGCCATTGTGGTGTATCTGCGCCAGCTGACCACCAGATTACTTCATCCTTGATGGTATCGAGTTTGGCCAAAGCCCTATTCTGACCCTCTTCGGTTTCAAGAACGTCATAGATATCTTCCTTGGCGACACCATCACACAGCAAGGCCCATTCAAGATTGTTGATTGGCCTCTTTTCAAGTGATCGCTTGCCAGGGAATGCTTCGAGATCGAAAACATCGCAGACATCGTCTGGCTCATTACCATTCCAGCTTTCAACGTCAGTTCTGAAACCAAAAGTGGTTGAATAGACAATCTGAGGAATAAAACACTCTGAGACCAAGGATGCACCAAAGTCTTCTGAAGCGGGTGTGCCATCCGGGGCCGGGTCAAGGATTTCATCAACATCGACTTCCATGGCCAAACCTTCGTCGCACAATCTAATGGCATCTGCGGGTACAGCATCAACAAGATCCCAAGTCAAATTACCAGCTTCCCGCATGGCTCTCAATTTGGCAACAGCCTCATAAGAACTCTCGTCATGGATGATATTTATATCAGGATTAAGTTCCATGTAAGGATTATGGTAGGCATTGATTTGGGATTTAGAATAAGCCCCACCCCAAGAAACAACAGTTAGATCCATTGCCTGGGAAGAATTGGCGATAAAAAAGCAACCCAGCAGTAGGGCTGATAGTTTAGTTAACTTCATTAATTTTCTCCGTTAAAACAAAAGAATTGGCTTCAAGTTGCTCCTTTCTCATTTAGAGATGATTCGGACCAAATTAAAACTTAGAATTTAACTTATCAGATTTGGATTAAAATTGAAGTCAAATTTTGAGAATTCGCAAAAATATGCTGAACATATATTGGTTATGTCAAAACCTCTTTGCTGACTGCTTGATAGTCGAGGGCTCGACAATCCTTATTCATGCATCCAAGAGTTACCTTTTCGCCTGGTTGTAACCTTTGTTGTGAAGGGGAGTTTCTTGATTTAACAATAAATTCATCATTGTTCCCGACCCTGATTCTGGTTCTGAAAACATCACCCATATAGATGAATTCCAAAACCTCTCCAGTTATTTTTTGTGCACCTTCGGGACATCTTTCAGCTTCTGTTTCGACTCTTTCGGGTCTTATTGATATAAGGGTTTTTTCACCCACTTCCCCGACATTAACCGCCAATGCAGAAATAACCTGATCGTTCTCAAGTCTAACATTAGCATAATCGCCTTCAAAAGATTCTACTGTCCCCTCCAATGTGTTGTTTTCTCCTATGAACTGAGCTACAAAACAATTATTGGGGGCTTCGTAAAGTTTATCGGGGGCATCAAGTTGCTGGATAATGCCGTCATTGAAGACCGCTACCCGGTCAGACATTGTCAGCGCTTCTGTTTGGTCATGCGTAACATAAACGACCGTGACACCCAACCGTTCATGGAGATGCTTGATTTCAAACTGCATATGCTCACGCAATTGTTTGTCCAGTGCACCAAGGGGTTCATCCATCAATACGAGTTCGGGTTCAAACACCAAGGCTCTAGCCAAAGCAATACGCTGTTGTTGTCCACCGGATAATTGCCCGGGTCGTCGATTTCCAAAATCGGACATTTGAACCATATCGAGAACATGATTCACTTTCTGTTCCTGATCTGACTTGGACATCGATCTGACCTGCAAGGGAAAGGCAAGATTTTCAGCAACAGTCATGTGTGGAAACAAGGCATAGTTTTGAAAAACCATGCCAATTTCCCGTTTATGTGGTGGAATATTGTTGATGGGCTTGCCACCCAAAAGTATTTCCCCCTGTGTGGCGGTTTCGAATCCTGCCAGCATCAAAAGACAAGTTGTCTTACCCGAACCTGATGGCCCCAACATTGTAAGGAACTCGCCTTTGGCAATGGAAAGATTAAGATCCTTTACGACAAGTATTTTCCCGTCATAGCTTTTTTGTACACCAGAAAAAACTACAAATCCATTATCCTTGTCTGTCATTAACCCACACTTTTATCTCAAACAATTTTTCAGAATCTAAAGAGTATATACTAACAAGTCATTTAAACAATCAAGGTGTCATTGATTTTAGTAAAAACTCACAATCTCTTTCCGTTACAAAACCGACTCGGGTTGGAATGGCATTTACCCAGTTTCCAAATCAAAAGCGGATATATCAGGGATGTGAGTAGTACTGGGTGATATTTTCAAATAAAGATTGGTGCGGTCGAGAAGACTCGAACTTCCACGGGTTTTATCCCACAGCGACCTCAACGCTGCGCGTCTACCAATTCCGCCACGACCGCAAGGGCAAAAACAATTATTACCCAAATATATTAATTGGAAATTAATGGAGGATAACCACCAAGGTCCAAGATTAATATCCTTTGTCTCTAAATATAAAATAATTATTGTTTATCAACCAACCTAACTACAAGGCAGAAAAATATATCACATGGTTGAGCTAAAAAAGTCAATTTACCTGACAGAATACCCGGATGCAGTCCGATTTATGGAAAAACGGGTCAAGAGCATCTTGGAAGGACAAGAACAGGAATTGTTATGGTTCCTTGAGCATCCATCCATTTATACTGCAGGTACCAGCTCAAGGGATAAGGATTTGATTAATCAGTTTGATTTCCCTGTTTTTACAACGGGGAGAGGAGGACAATATACCTATCATGGCCCTGGACAAAGAGTAGTCTATGTTATGTTGGACCTGAACAAAAGAGGAAGAAGCATTCGAGATTTTATAGGAAAATTGCAGGATTGGATAATTGTTACCCTATCTGATTTTCAGATTGTCGGGAAAACCCATTCAGATCGAATAGGTATTTGGGTCGATCCAAGGGAAAACAAATTGGAATGTCCATTTGAGGATGAACGAAAAATTGCTGCCTTGGGTATCAGGATTAGAAAATGGATAACCTTTCATGGAATTTCCATAAACATCAATCCGGAACTCAAGTATTTCAGTGGAATTGTACCGTGTGGTATCAAGGATTACGGAGTTACCAGTTTGAGTGAACTGGGAATTGATGTAACCACACAAGAATTTGATCAAAGACTAATTGAAAATTTCAAATTTGTATTTGATGAGCAATTTTGAATTGCAAAACCACACTAGACATTCGTGTAAGTAAGATACCTACAATTTATACATCTAATGCCCCTTTTTATCCTTGATCGATTGGGTCAATACCAAGCAATTCACCATTGCTCAATTGTCTCAAGTGGCTGTTTGATGTGAGACTTACCTTCTAACAACTGGTGAATAAATGATCAGGCAGCAACAGCAGTAATCTTTTGGTATGAAAGCAAGTTCATCTTATGGGTTTAAAATTATGAAAATCGTTGTTGCATAGGGTGAATTAATCATTTTATGGTGACTGAACTTATGATTTGCCTCAAGCCGAAAGAAGAATGAAGCACTACAAATA
>VYFX01000021.1:42552-57409 GCA_009842205.1 Paracoccaceae bacterium
AAATAAAATCAATTATTTTTTCCAACAGAAAATATCTGATTATAAGGGTTGAAATCATTATTGAGATTTTAATAAAAATTCATACTTATTGTTCTTGGTTCAGACCCAATTCTACAAACAAAGTCCTGAAGAATATGTGCACATAATATACAGGGTTGAGTTTTGTTATTGATTGGAATAGTATTAGCAGTCAATTAAGGACTAGTTCTCAGCCAGATAAAGGCCAAATATAGAGGAATAGATGACAGACGCCACTGCCCATGAGGTACACGACAAAAATCCAGCTGTAGGTTTCTTTGTTCGATGGTTCATGTCCACCAATCACAAGGACATTGGGATTTTATATATCGTTACAGCTGCATTAGTTGGTTTTGTTTCAATTTTGTTCACTGTTTACATGAGAATGGAATTGTATGAACCAGGTGTTCAATATATGTGCCTCGAAGGTACAAGAATTATAGCTGGTGCGGTAGAGGATTGTACTCCCAACGGACATCTCTGGAACGTTTTGATTACTGGTCATGGCGTTTTGATGATGTTTTTTGTTGTTATACCCGCTCTATTTGGAGGTTTTGGAAATTATTTCATGCCACTAATGATCGGTGCCCCGGACATGGCATTTCCACGCTTGAACAATCTCAGCTACTGGTTATTCGTGGCGGGTTCATGTTTGGCCATAACCTCGGTTTTCGTACCGGGTGGAAACGGATTGTCTGGTACCGGGGTTGGATGGGTCCTGTATGCTCCATTATCAACTAAAGAAGCAGGTTTTTCCACTGATTTGGCAATCTTCGCGGTCCATGTTTCCGGCGCATCATCAATTCTTGGTGCAGTCAATATGATAACAACCTTCCTCAACATGCGTGCACCAGGCATGACCCTTCACAAGGTCCCCCTCTTTGCCTGGTCAATTTTTGTTACCGGATGGTTGATACTTCTTGCCTTACCGGTTTTGGCTGGTGCAATCACCATGTTGCTGACCGATAGAAATTTTGGAACAACATTCTTTGATGCATCCGGTGGTGGTGACCCAATTCTTTATCAGCATTTGTTGTGGTTCTTTGGCCATCCAGAGGTCTATATACTCATTGTTCCTGGTTTTGGGATAAT
Organism: Paracoccaceae bacterium; assembly: GCA_009842205.1. Lineage (GTDB taxonomy): Bacteria > Pseudomonadota > Alphaproteobacteria > Rhodobacterales > Rhodobacteraceae > MPNP01. Next base: position 43,663 of record VYFX01000021.1, read on the forward strand.
ATCCCAGGTAATCTCTACCTTTTCCAAAAAGCCGATATTCGGGTACCTGCCTATGGTCTATGCGATGGTCGCAATTGGTGCCTTGGGATTCATTGTTTGGGCACATCACATGTATACGGTGGGAATGAGTTTGACACAACAAACCTACTTCATGCTTGCAACCATGGTGATTGCCGTTCCAACGGGAATAAAGATTTTCTCCTGGATAGCTACCATGTGGGGAGGTTCCATAGAGTTTAAAACTCCCATGCTATGGGCCTTTGGTTTCCTGTTTCTTTTTACCTTGGGTGGTGTAACCGGAATTATTCTCAGCCAGGCGAGTCTCAGCCGGGTTTATCATGATACCTATTATGTAGTTGCACACTTCCATTATGTGATGTCACTAGGTGCTGTTTTCTGTATCTTTGCAGGTGTCTATTACTGGATAGGAAAAATGTCGGGGAGACAATACCCGGAGTGGGCTGGCAAGGTTCATTTTTGGGCCATGTTTATCGGCTCCAACTTGACATTCTTCCCACAGCATTTTCTTGGAAGACAGGGAATGCCGAGAAGGTACATCGACTATCCTGAAGCCTTCGCATTTTGGAACAAGGTTTCTTCGCTGGGAGCATTTCTTGCCTTTGCCTCATTTGTCTTTTTTATCGGGGTGATTGCCTATACCTTGCTTGCCGGCAAGCGAGTTGAAAAACCTGCCTATTGGGGTGATCATTCGGAAACCCTGGAGTGGACACTTCCAAACCCACCACCTGCACATACATTTGAAGTATTACCAACCCAGGACATGTGGGATAAATCACCCAAACACTAAACTTTCCAAACCTCTGGCATTAGGGGTTTGGAATTGTCAAAGCGTGGTGGGAAAGGCTCAACTATACAGATAGTTGTGTTGGATTTCCAAGAATGCTCCAGTCAGGTGTTCCTGGGGGATAATGAAGTCTAGAGGTACTCCCCTCTTCTGACTAAGGCCGACATATTTCAGTTTCCGGTTCTGGATATATCTAAATACCCGTGGGGTTAGTTTTTAACATAGTTTTTTCACCAAATGAGAATTGGCAAATTGAAAGTCCATTTGCCCCCAATTGTAGTTTTTCCTCAAGGTGGCCATGACACGCCCCTTGTCTCGAACCCCGGTAGCCTTAAGAGCTTTGATTGTTCGATCAACAGCCTGAATGGTTTCGATCTCTGTAAGTTTTCTTGGAAGGAGACCTTGTATCAATTTGATCTCGGCCGTTTCCTGATCGGCCTCATCTGTTTCATGCTTCTCTTCATGTGATTTGAAGTTCATTTTCCTTTGTTCTAGCATTTTAACCAGAACTTCAAATATTACCCTATCGGACACACCTTCAACATTACCCTCCTCACGAGCCCGCTTGTCCCGATCGACAATCACCGTATTGATCAACCGGAGAACAGGCAAAACATCCTTGGTATCCTCTATCTGAGCACGATGATAAGCCTCGGCAATATTTTTCCGTAAATTCATACCAATTCCTATACTAACAACTAAATAGGTTAGGACATTTATTCTGTGTTTAAATATACCATATTTTTGGAAATATTTCGTAATCCCTCATATAAATCTAGTTGATTGAATATCTCTGACTAAAAATGGATAAAAGATTGGACTCTTTCGAGGATAAGATTACTGGTCTCATACTACTATCTGATGGCACAGTCATAAAAGGGCAAGGATTTGGTGCCAAGGGTATTCGTGTAGGTGAACTTTGCTTCAATACATCGATGACCGGTTATCAGGAAATTATAAGCGATCCATCCTATTGCAATCAAATCGTCTGTTTTACCTTTCCCCATATAGGCAATGTGGGTTCAAATCCCGAGGATTATGAAACAGAGACACCGGTTATGGAGGGGATAATTACCAAATGGCCTCCAACACAACCTTCCAACTGGAGAAGTCAAAGTGGTTTTGATAAGTGGTTGATCAATGAGGATTTGGTTGGAATTACGGGTGTTGATACAAGAGCGCTAACCAGATTGGTTAGAGATAAAGGGGCCCTTGACATTGCAATTATCCACTCGTCCAATTGGGTTGAGGATTTGGAAAAAGCCAAAGAAATGCTTGCTTCATTTTCTGGTTTGATGAATAAGGATCTGGCCAAGGAAGTTACCCGCAAATCACCGGTAAATTGGGACAAATCCCTCTGGGATTGGCCAGAAGGATATTCTGACCCCGGTTTGTTAAAGTACAAGGTCGCTTCTCTGGATTTTGGTGCCAAGGACAACATACTTAGGTGCCTCTCTTCGGTCGGAGCTATTTCAAGGGTATTCCCAGCTGAAAGTACATTTGATGAAATCATGGAGTGGAAACCGGACGGCATATTCCTTTCGAATGGACCTGGAGACCCCGAAGCAACTGCAACCTATATCGTGCCTCTCCTAGAGAAACTGATTGCAACGGGGATACCCATATTCGGTATTTGTCTTGGCCATCAATTGCTGGCCTTTGCACTTGGAGCAAAAACGGTCAAGATGAGTCATGGTCACCATGGCGCCAACCATCCAGTCAAAGAGTTGGACACAAACAAGGTGGAAATCACTACCATGAATCATGGTTTCATGGTTGACAGAAATTCCCTTCCACCAGATGTGGAAGAAACCCATGTCTCCCTATTTGATGGTACAAATTGTGGCTTGAGAAGCAGGACTCAACCGGTATATTCGGTTCAGTTCCATCCCGAGGCAAGCCCAGGACCACAGGATAGTTTTTACCTCTTCAAAAGATTTGAATCCTTGATGGCAGCTTATCAAAAATCCTGAGAATTTTGAGCCACCGGTAAATAAGGTAGAAATTTGGTAAACAGTACTGTTTACCAAAATCCCTTTGTTGAAAGATTATGAAGTTGAATTCAATATGATAATTGAATCAGTTCTTTTCCTGATCTACCAGTTTACCTTCGGTAATCCACGGCATCATTGCTCTCAGTTTTTCACCGACTTCCTCGATCTGATGAGCATCGTTAACTCTTCTGATTGCCTTGAAGGATGGTTGACCTACAGAACATTCACGCATCCATTCACTGGTAAATTTGCCATTCTGGATATCACTTAGAATCTTCTTCATTCGTGCCTTGGTCTCATCATATGGCAATACTTTTGGTCCTGAATAGTATTCGCCATATTCGGCCGTATTCGAAATTGAATAATTCATGTTGGCAATACCACCCTCGTAAATCAGGTCAACAATGAGTTTGACTTCATGCAAGCATTCGAAGTAGGCCATTTCCGGAGCATAACCAGCTTCAACAAGTGTTTCAAAACCCTGTCTGATTAGTTCCACCAATCCACCGCAAAGAACAGCCTGTTCACCAAACAAGTCAGTTTCGCATTCTTCCTTGAAATCGGTTTCAATGATTCCAGAACGGCCTCCCCCGATAGCAGCACAATAGGATAATGCAGTTTCCATGGCAGAACCGGTTGCATCCCTGTCGACAGCAACGAGACAGGGTACACCCCCACCTTTGACGAATTCACCCCTTACGGTGTGACCTGGTCCCTTGGGTGCAATCATTACCACGTCAACGCCAGATTTCGGTGTGATGAGTTGGAAGTGGATATTCAAACCATGGGCAAAGGCAATGGCTGCACCTTCCCGAATATGATCATGCACATATTTGTAGTAGGTTTCGGCCTGTAGTTCATCAGGCATTGTAAACATGATCAAATCGCACCATGCCGAAGCTTCCGAAATTCCCATGACCTCCAATCCCTGGGCCTTGGCCTTGGCTGCTGAGGAAGAATTCTCCCTGAGGGCAACAACAATGTTTTTTGCTCCGGAATCCCTTAAATTCAGGGCATGGGCATGACCTTGTGATCCATAACCCAAAATGGCAACCTTCTTGTCCTTGATAAGGTTTACATCACAATCACGGTCATAATACACTCGCATTTTGTTCTCCAATCTAAATTTCTTGTTCTCGAAATGGAAAAAGGTCGTTTTTCCATCAATTTTGAATTTCAGGATATAATTACTGTGAAGAGAATTTCTAACCCCGAAGCCTGTCGTTATACACTTTATTCTTTTTGGGAAAAGGGTTTAACCTCAAAAAGCCCTTCACCAAGTCCAAATTTAATCAGCATACTTTGAAGTTGCCTGTTGTTTGCAAATACATTTACCCCCTCTTTTCGCATTATTTTCAAGGGAAGAATATTCGAGAATGACATCAGGTTCAAAAAGTTTGTACCGACAAACTTCAACAATGTTGGCAGATACCTAGTTGAGTAATAGTCTCTCAGAACCTTGTGATCTCCGGGATCTTCTGATTTGGCAAGATATTCATTGAGCAGTTTGATATCATTTATCGTCAAATTAAGCCCCTGAGCTCCTATCGGAGGTAAATTATGGGCTGCTTCAGCAATCAATACGGCTCTTTCATGACTTAACTTGTTGGCCATCTGATAGGTTCCCGACCATTTCGAGAGAGGAGAGATAATTTCAATATCACCGACCATTCCAAGTGAGCGTTTTGTTACTTCCATGGTAAAACTGTCGCTATCCATATGGTTATAGATGTCGATATTTCTGTCTGAGTCCATCCAGATAATATTGGAAGAATATTCATCTTCGCCTGGTAGTGGAATAATCGTGAATGGTCCTCCGGATTTGTAAATTTCAATCGATTTATGACTTAAAGGGAATTGGTGCCTGACATTGAAGGTTATTCCACTCTGAGGAAGGGATATGCGATTGGTATTAATCCCGAGGCATTCTCTTACCCTGGAGTTCTTGCCATCTGCACCAATCAGTAGCCGGGATACCACCCTGTCTCCATTACTCAGGAGGATATGTGCCTCTTTTGTTCTGGTAATGACCTTCTTGACACCAATCTTGGGTAAAGTGGTTATTCTCGGGTTTTGTAAAACTTTGGTGATCAATACCTTTCGCAAATTTTCGTTTGGTATTACCCAACCAAATTCTTCTCTATCTATGGAGTGGGATTTAAAGGAAGTTTTTTGTATGGCTTCACCCTTTTTCCCTGCTTCCACAATTTCGATCTCTGATAATCTTTTACCACTATTGGTCAATAATGTGTCCAAGGGTATGAGGTTTGCAAGATAATCCAGCGAGCTGTTGAACAACGCAGTAACTCTCCTGTCGTGTGGCAAGCCGGAAGAATCCAAATCAAACTCCAGATTGGAGTCGCAACAGATGATTTTTGGAAATTTGTCAGCAAGTGAAAGGGCTGTCAGCAGACCAGCCAATCCACCGCCCGAAATAAATATATCGCAGTACTGTTTCCTGGTCATATCGCGATGAGTTAAGTTTTTACCGGGAGGTTATGAAAGAGACTTGTGATGTGATGCTGACCTTTTTTGTCGAAAGAAGGACATGGTCAAGCGGCCATCAATACCGCATTTTCGATTTCGTTGGCAATTTCGGTAATTGAATTTATACACTCGCCAGTGACCAGCACCCGTACTACAGGCTCGGTTCCTGATTTACGAACAAAAACCTGGCCCTTGCCGTTAAGCTTTTCAACATTGTTGCTTATAATTTGCTGAACCTTTTCATCCTTCGTCGGATCACCACCCTTATAGATTCTTACATTTCGCAAAATCTGTGGTACGGGTTTAAATACATTAGCAACCTCGCTTGCCTTCTTGCCTGTTTCAACCAGTGCCGAAAGAAACTGCAACGCTGCGATAATGCCATCACCGGTTGTCGAATACTTGGAAATAATTATGTGACCTGAGTTTTCACCACCCAAACTGAAGCCTCCGGCACGCATCTCCTTGGAAATATTCCGGTCCCCCACCGATGTCTTGATTAGGGTTATCCCTTTTTTTTCCAAATATTTTTGCAAACCCAGATTCGACATTTTGGTTGCAACTACCGTGTTTTTATGGAGTTGACCCTTATCCGCCAGCCTGATTGCAAACAAGGCCAGGAGTTGATCACCATCAATTCCCTTGCCCTTCTCATCACAAACCAGGATTCTGTCACCATCACCATCCAGGGCCAAACCAACATCTGCCCTGGTTTCCTTGATTTTTTCAATCAGCAATGCCGGGTCAGTCGAACCACAATTCTGGTTGATGTTGAAGCCATTGGGAGAAACACCTATCGGTATGACCTCGGCACCGAGCTCCCATAAAATTTCAGGTGCAACCTTATATCCGGCACCATTGGCACAATCAATGACAATTCGCAGGCCATTAAGACGCAAATTCTTGGGAAAGGTTGTTTTGGCAAATTCGATATATCTTCCCAATCCTCCATCAATCCTTTCAGCGCGACCGATGTTTTCGGGTAATTCCAACGGCAAGTCAGTATCAATCAATTTTTCGATTTGTTTCTCTGACTCCATGGAAAGTTTATATCCATCGGGGCCAAAGAATTTCATTCCATTGTCCTGATAGCCATTGTGTGAAGCTGTAATCATTACCCCGAGGTCAGCCCGCATCGACTTGGTCAACAACCCGATAGCGGGAGTGGGTATGGGCCCCAAAAGATGAACGTTCATGCCCGTAGCCGTCAATCCGGCCGTCAAGGCATTTTCCAACATGTAACCTGAACGTCTGGTATCCTTGCCGATGACCACCCTGTGCTGGTTGTTGGAGGTTTTACGGAAAAACATCCCTGCTGCCATACCTACTTTCAAGGTCACTTCTGCAGTCAGGGGAAAGGTATTGGCCTGCCCTCTTATTCCGTCAGTTCCAAAATAAGAAATACCCATTTTTTTCCTTTTCAATTTAGCTCATGCCAATTGTACAAGTATTTCTCGTGCTATGGAAGGGATTTAATGAGAATAAAAATGATGTTTCCCTGCTTTCCCAAGGTATTGAAATTCGGAAGCCCAAAACGGTTTTGCATGGGATGCATGGAAATGGGTGGATTCAGCAAAAATCTGTGGATATTGACCATTCATGAATTTCAGGGCCATATTTTGAATTTCCTGATAGACCTTTGATTCATGGAATATCTCTGGCTTTCCATCACAATAATAGCTAAATTGGCACCGGGCCTTTTTAATCCCGCCTTGACGGACAACGCCACAAATCGTGTTTGGGAAATCGGATGATTTTACCCTGTTCAAAATGACCTCGGCTACGGCCCTTTGACCCTCCAGAGTTTCTCCTCTGGCTTCAAAATAAATGGCTTCAACCAAACATCCGAAATCTTTTACAGCTTTCCTTCTCAACTTGGGGGTTCCCAAATCCAGGAGGTTTTGTGTCTGCTCGGAAAACAAGGGTACAAAAGGTCTATGGTGAGGTAAGGCAAACTTGTTTCTGATGTCATGAATCATTGTATTGGGGAAAAATGGGTCCGGTCTTTGTTGGGGCAGGGTAAAATATTCTATAGCATTTTGATTATTAGTGCCCGGAAAGAAGATTTTCGGTCTTTGCTGGGGTAAAGCAATCTTGTCTCTTGTAATTTTCGGTATTTGAACTGGAAAAAAGAACTGGAGTTCTGGTCGTATTTCAATATTGGCCACCAAAATCTCACTATAATCCGAAAATTTGTTTGCACTTTCCGGGAGTGATGTAACTGCCCCAGTATCATGGTCATGCGCCAAAATTGAAAATGGGCTAATTACCCCTATACCCAAACCCAGGAACATGGTAAAAATAGCCTTGGATAATATAATTTTATTTAGCATCGTCAGCTTTTCATTTGACAAATAAAAACAAACAACTGCTCAAATTCAAAGTCTGTACTGATGAAATGATGGCAGATTGATAATACCTCACCTCCGCCAATTTGTTGTTAATTTTTTTGGGTATTTATTGTTGTTCGAATTTAATATGAAAATTTGGGTTGTCAAGTTTTGGCACTCTTGCCATTCTTAATTTCATCCAAAATTACACACTGGGCAGCGGCAAGTTTTGCTATTGGAATTCTGTAAGGAGTGCATGATACATAGGAAAAGTTTGTTTCACGGCAAAATTGAATCGTGCCTGGATCTGCCGAATGCTCGCCACATATGGACAAGATCAAATCCTTTCTGGCCTTTCTTCCCCTTTGAACCGCCATGTGTAAAAGCTCACCGACACCGTCATAATCTATACTAACAAACGGATCAGCATTCAGGACACCTTTTTTAAGATACTCATCAATTATTCTTGAAGCATCATCCCTACTGATACCAAATGCCAGTTGTGTTAGATCGTTGGTACCAAAACTCAGGAAGGAAGATTTTTCAGCAAGGTCCCCTGCTCGCATTGCTGCACGTGGCGTTTCTACCATGACACCTATCTTGTATGTAAGTTCGGAACCGGTTTTGTCTTGTACATCCAAAGCAATTGTATCTACCAGATCCTTGATCAGTTCAACCTCACGATTGGCAGAAACCAGGGGAATCATGATTTCTGGATTTGCTTGCAAGCCTGACTTTTCTACTTCAGCAGCTGCTTCAAATATGGCTCTGGCCTGCATTTCATAAATTTCTGGCATTGTTATGCCCAATCTTACCCCACGCATTCCGAGCATGGGATTAAATTCCCGTAACTCATCCATCCTCGTGTAAATCTGACTTACCGGTAAATCCAACGCTTCAGCCAATTCACGAATTTCTTCCTGATCCCGGGGCAGGAATTCATGAAGTGGAGGATCCAGAAGTCTGATACAAACGGGATAACCGGTCATTTGTACAAAAAGGTCCTTGAAGTCTCCCTTTTGCATTGCCAAAAGATCCTTCAGTACTTCCCTTCGATCTTCAGTAGAGTCCCTGAAAATCATTTCTCGCATTACGGTCAATCGGGATTCTGCAAAAAACATATGTTCAGTTCGACACAATCCAATTCCTTCGGCCCTGAAACCTTTGGCGACTGCAACTTCATCCAGTGTATCGGCATTTGCCCTGACCCCAATATCTCTGATCTCATCGGACCAGTTCAGAAAAGTATCAAAATCGGTATCCAAACTTGGCCTAACTTTTGGAACAAACCCCTTAATAACTATCCCATCGGAACCATCAATCGTGATGTGATCACCCTCACTCAATATTGTTCCGCTCTTTGCCACCAAGGTTTTTTCCTTGGGATTGAACTCCAGATCGGTTGCTGCAGCAACACAGGGGACACCCAAACTCCTCGCAATAACAGCTGCATGACTGGTAAGTCCACCACGTCCAGTCAGAACACCCTTGGCAGTATACATTCCCTTAATATCTTCAGGCCCCGTTTCAGGTCGAACCAGAATACATGAGTGCTCCTTGATGGCCATTTCCTCAGCGGCCTTTGAAGAAAAGACTATAACTCCTGAGGCAGCGCCAGGACTGGCAGCGATTCCCCTGGATAATATTTTCTCCCGGTCGAAATCACCCAACTGTGTGTGGATAGCCCGAGCAAGACTTTCCGGATCAATCCTCATCAAGGCATCCGATTTATTTATTATGTTATCCTCAACCAATTTGACCGCTACCTTTATTTCAGAGTTAACGGTTCTGGTAGGGATTTTGTAATCAAGAATGACCGGGTGATTGTTTTCAGAAACAAATATTAGTTCGAATTCATCCTTTAATTCGCTACGGAGGGTTGTGTGATATTTATTCAAGGTATCCCGTACCTCGTCTGTAGTGTCCAGTTTGATTTGATTCTTGCCAAGCGATACAATATCGAAATAGCTGATTTCATGCCTACATTCACACTTGCTCATGGTCTGCAAATGACTTTTGCCAACCTTGAGTGCTCCATTTCCACTCTGATAGACCATTTCCTGGATGATTAAGCCAAGACCGGAATCCTCGGGTGCATCCTGGGCTCTTCTAAGCATTCTTGCGGTGGTGCCGTCCCAAACCCTGGCCATGGATCTGATACAGTGATACAGTTGTTCCCTAGGATCCTGTGTAAATTCCTCATCCATTTCAGATTGATAAAATTCCAAGGCCTGTACGATTTTTTCACTGTGCGATATTTTTCTTTCCCGAATATCCTCAAACTCCTCTGGATCAAGCCGGAACACCCTGACTGAATAATCAACAATGAAATTCAGGTAGTTTAATTCTGCTTCCTCTTGACCCAGATCATTGACATTTTTTTGAAATGAGCGTTCATTCATACCCACATTCAAGATTGTCTGTAGTCCTCCCCATTCAACATGCTGGGCACTAGGCCTGATGGCAAGCAAGGAATTTTCTGGAAAGTGAGAAATCAATTCGTCTGTATTCAAAATTGAACCTTGGGCTACAGACCTGACCGTTTGTATTGGTAAAACGACTGATCGGGGGATTGATATTCCCATTCGTGGCAGTTTGGATAGTTTCGACGCCTTGCCTCCAAACTCATCCCGGTTTAGTATATTGCCGTTTTCGATCAGGGAATAATGCATAATCAATAGTACGATAATTGCTTACTGAAATTTAAAAAAACAATAAACCCTATCAATCAATGGTTCGTTATCAAATTCAAATCAAAATCACTGGTTAACATATTATGTATATTAGCAAGTAGATTCAGCCTGTTATTTTTTACTGCCTGATCATCTACTCCAATCATGACATTATCAAAAAAATTATCAATTTCGGTTCTCAATTTAGATACTTCATGAAGTTTGCCCAGTAAATCATCCACCTCTTTCCTTGAAACCATGTCCAATGTCAGGTTGTATTTTTCAAACAGGGAGACTTCATGGGAAGAACTGAACAAGCTCGGATAGATTGGAGCCGAAGTAATTTCCGATGATTTGCCATGCTGGCCAGAATCAAGGGTAAGTAGTATTTTTGAAATTCTCTTTTCCAGATGCAAAAGATCTGTTCCGAAGGTTGTTGGCAAAAAAGATGCCAATGTTTCAATCCTTCTGAAAATCTTGAATAAATCGTCATTATCTGGAACAAAAATGCATGCATCAATAATCTCTGAATCATATCCCTGTTCTACAAGATAAATTGAATACCTACGCAAAATGAAATTAATTATATCCTCAACAACTTTTTCCTTCTCTTCAGTTTTCGTTTTCAATTCAATTTGAGAATTTGAATTAGATTCATTCCCGACACGAAAATGTTCCTCTACTGAAAAAGTAATTATTTCACGTAATCCAAATCCGTTGATTTTGTTGTCAAGGATCAAGCGAATTATACCTAGGGCAGCTCTTCGCAGGGCATTGGGGTCACCAAGCCCCGTTGGAATTTCCTTACGCAGAAAAAATCCCACCAAGTGATTGATCCTGTCAGCTAATCCAACTGTAATGCTTATTGGGTTTTCAGGAACATTGTCTGAAGCTTTGGCGGGGAGATAATGATCCTCGATTGCTTCACAAATTCGGGGTTCTATGCCTTTGCTTAATCCATAATACTTACCCATTACTCCTTGTAATTCAGGAAATTCCCTTACCATATTCGTTACGAGATCAAATTTGGATAGACGGGCTGCCATACTGGCATCTTTTTCTTTTACCGAGAAAATCGGTGCAATCCTCTTTGCTAGGCTGTCTATTCTTTCGACACGGTCTTTCTGAGTACCCAAACCAAAACTATAACGGACCTTGGTCAAGACCTCTGTTATTTCCACCAAGTTTGATGGCAGTGAGTTCAGATCTTCATTCAGGAAAAACTGTGCATCAGAAAGCCGTGAGGCCAGAACCCTTTGGTTCCCTTTGATAATGGACTTGCCTCCATCAAGAGCCAAAAAATTTGCAACGGCATAGAAATTGGTGATTTTATCCTTATTAGTATTCCTTACGGAAAGGTACTTCTGGTGCACCTTAATGGTTGTTTTAAGGACCTCTTCAGGCAAGTTTTGAAATGATTCCCCGATTTCGCCAATAATTGGAACCGGCCATTCAACTAGTCCGACAATTTCTTCCAACAACTCTTCATCATGTACCAGTTCAAGGTTAGGATAACCCTTGTTAATCTCGCTTTGAATTGACTCTAATATTCTATCCTTGCGTGATTTAGGATCTATATCTACAAATGCATTCAACAATTTACTTTGGTAATCCGTGAAGGAGTCTATTGATAATTCACCCGAAGCCATGAACCTGTGCCCACAGGTAGTATTACCTGCCTGCAACCCTGCAAATTGAAATGGAACGATTTCAGTTTTTTCTTTATCAAACAAGATACCGAGCAATGATTGTATGGGTCGTACCCATTTGGTTCTGCCTGAGCCCCAAAACATCGATTTGGGCAATGACATTCTTGTCAAGGCAAAACTGATTGACTTCTGGAGAATATCATTGACAGCCGACCCAGGAACAACCTCAGTCAGAAAATAATATTCTGCCTTTCCCACCGTTCTGGTTTCAAGATCATCAATCTTCCTGCTTTTGGATTTCAAAAAGCCATCGATAGCCTCTTCAGGAGCACCTACCCTTGGTCCTCTTGTTTCAATTGTTTGTTGGGCGCTCTGCCAAGGCAAATCCTCAATGAGCAGGATGGTTCTTTGGGGTGTGGAATAACTAGTAGACTGTCCGAATTCCAGCTTACATTCCTTGAGTTCATCCATAACCCGGGATTTTAGCTGTTCACCTTGCGGCTTTTGTATACTTGAAGGAATCTCTTCCGTATAGATCTCTAGTAATAAATCAGGCATTATTTCAATATTGTTATTATTCCGTGTCAGGATTTGTGGCACATTCCTCTGATTCTGATGCCAGAAATGCCTCACCACATTGTTTTGCCAAGGCTCGAACCCTTCCTATCATTGCAGCTCTTTCAATCGGGGAAATCACTCCCCTGGCATCCAAAAGATTGAAGAGGTGCGAGGCCTTGATGCATTGATCGTAAGCTGGATGTACCATCAGGTTCTTGCGTCCCAGTTTTACATCCACCTCCGGCTGGGATAGTATCTCTTTACAGGCGGTTTCGGCATTTTCAAAATGCCTATGGGTCATGTCAACATCACAGACATCAAAATTCCACCTTGAATATTCGGCTTCCAATCGCTTGAATACATCACCATAGGTTTTTGAAGAGGCTGTTCCCTGCCGGTTGAATGGCATGGCCATTACATGGTCAACCCCAAGTACATACATTGCCAACCTTTCCAATCCATAGGTTAATTCTCCTGAAACAGGATTGCATTCAATTCCGCATACCTGTTGAAAATAGGTGAATTGGGAAATTTCCATGCCATCACACCAGACTTCCCATCCCAATCCTGAGGCTCCCAGTGTTGGGCTTTCCCAATCATCTTCAACAAAGCGAATATCATGATACCTCATGTCTATCCCTATGGCTTCCAACGATTTCAGATAAATTTCCTGAAAATCACTTGGAGATGGTTTCAGAATAACCTGGTATTGGTAATAATGCTGGAGTCTATTGGGATTATCACCATACCTCCCATCAGTAGGCCTTCGGCAAGGCTGAACATAGGCAGCACTCCATGGGTTGGGACCCAAAGACCTCAATGTCGTAGCCGGATGAAAGGTACCTGCACCGACTTCCATATCGTAGGGTTGCAATATCAGACAACCATAATCCGCCCAATAATTCTGAAGGTTCAGAATTACTTCCTGAAAACATTCTGGTTTGACAACATCCTTGGTTTTCATTTTGAGACTTCGAAAAAGCTTAACAGTGGATAAATTTGATTTCTAGTTGGTATTAAAGTTCATGGAAATCAATGAAAATTATTTAAATCAGCCATATCAAAGTTGCAAAGGGTATTCGACTAGCCATCAATGACCGCAATCACATCAGTAACCCAGAATGGATAAAAATAGCGAGTTGGAATTAATTTTATTAATTTGCTTCAGTTCCACTATTTACAGCTAAAGTGGAATTGCTTGGAAGTTTACAGATTTTAGGTTATCCGAAAATACACATCATGGTTGGATTCC
>VYFX01000057.1 GCA_009842205.1 Paracoccaceae bacterium
CGGGCCATACAACTTGGATATGACCTGGTGGGAAATGTGTGAATCCAGTAGGGTGAAGCCCTTGCCGAGCTTGCGGCGATGTCGGATGACCTTCTGGCATCCGATCATCCTGGTGCTGATTTTGCCCGGTTCGAACTGGCCGCGGTTGACATCGTCCGGGAGTTCGGCCGGAAGCTTGTCTCGAAGGCTGCCGAGAAACGTGATGACGGTGTCGTTTCGATTGAGCGTGACGGCAGGTCGTGGTACCGTGCCAAACCCTCCAGGGGGACCCTGACCTGCCTTTTCGGCAAGGTCGAATACCCGCGTTCGGTGTACCGTAACAGCACGGTCAGGAACTCGATCTGTCCTACTGACGAGGGCCTTGGGCTACTGGCCGGAAGGATGACGATTCCTGTCGGCAGAATGACCACCCGTTTGCTTGCGGAGATGCCGGTCAGGACTGCCAAGGACATTTTTGACGGGTTCGTTGGCGAATCCCCTGCGGCATCCACCTGGCAGAAGCTGTCGCGGATGGTTGACTGGTCCTGGCGGAATGTATCGGTGGAGGCACTTGCGGATATCCGTGATGACGAGGACATTCCCGAGGGTGCGGAGAGTGTTGTCCTGTCCCTTGATGGTGTCTATGTCCTTCTTCGCCCCGGTGAACATCCGATCGGCATCACCGGGGATGATGGACACAAGGGCAACTGGCGGGAAGCTTCCTGCGGGACGGTGACCTTTCTTGACGGTGACGGCGAACCCCTGCACACGATCAGCTCTGGCTGGATGCCGGAACATCTGAAGGGGACATTGAAGAAATGGCTGTCGGACGAGTTCAATGTGATCATGGAGAAGCGTCCGGACCTGACCAGTGTCGGTGCCGCTGATGGTGCGAAGGACAACTGGACTTTTTTGTCCGGCCAGGAAGTCGATGAGGAGATTGTCGACTTTTACCATGCGACGACCTATCTTTCGAAAGTTTCGGAGCATGCGGTCTCGAAGGATGAATGGTACGGGAAGTGGCGTACCATCCTGCTGGAGGAAGACAATGGCGTTGACCGTGTTCTCGGAGCCATCCGGGGTCTGTGCAACCGTGCTGGTGACGAGGGGTCAAGGGAGGAATTGCGTACGGTTTGGAATTACTTCAACGAGCGTCGTGGACGGATGCAGTATGCGGATCTCAAGCGCCGTGGCCTGCCGATTGGCTCGGGTCATGTGGAAGCCGTCAACAAGACCCATGTCGGGGAGCGGATGAAGAGGTCGGGGATGCGTTGGAGCATGGCGGGTGGACAGGCCATTCTGGGCATTCGTTCGTTGATCAAGTCAGGTCGTTTTGACAAATCCTGGGATTATATCGTGGAGGAACTGAAGAGGAGGAAGCCTTCCAATGACAATTGGAATCCATGGCAGGTAAAAAGGAAGGCAGCTTGATCAGGAAATGCACCGCAATACAGGAATCACACCCCACAATTACCTGATAAACCCAAACAATTCAGGAATAAACAGAGAAATCGGCGGTATATAAGTGATCATAAAAATAACCAGTATTTCTACAGCCAAGAAGGGCAATATGGTTTTGGCGAGGGATTCAACCCTGACACCAGATATGCTTGAAGCTACAAACAGAACCAGTCCCATTGGTGGTGTAACCAGTCCAACAGTCAAATTGACTGACATAATGATGGCAAAGTGAACTGGATGAACTCCCATTTCAATGAAAATCGGTGCAAGTATTGGTCCCAGGATGATTATGGCAGGACCAGCATCAAGAAACATGCCAATAATGAAAAGTAAAATATTGATGAGAAACAACAAAACCAGAGGATTGGAGGAGAGGCTCAATACCCATCCGGCCAGAATTTCCGGGAGGTGACTCAATCCCACGATAGCCTTGAAGGCCATGGCAGCTCCTACCAGCAAGAGAACCACAGTGGATGACAAGGCAGCCCTGACCAGTACTTCCGGAAGATCTCTCCAAGTCATGGTCTTGAGCATGAAAATACTGATGATCAGCGCATAGGCAACGGCAACAGCAGAGGCCTCCGTCGGCGTAAATACACCAGCGAGAATTCCACCCAAGATGATTACGGGTGTCAATAAAGGGAAAAAGGCCCTGGCTGCAGCTCCAAGCCGCTCTCGCCAAGTTGCCCGCTTTGAGGCAACGGGGAAATCATTTTTCTTGGCAAGATAGCCTGTAACTATCATCAGGCCAACACCAACCATGATACCGGGAATCATGCCACCGAGGAAAAGAGCGGCGACAGATTCTCCCATGACATAGGCATAGATAATCATGATACCGGATGGTGGTATGATTGGACCTATAACCGAGGATGCGGCGGTGACGGCAGCTGCAAATCTTCTGGTGTAACCATTTTTCTCCATGGCGGGTATAAGCATCGAACCCAAGGCGGATGTATCGGCAACAGCCGATCCGGAAAGTCCAGCAAACAGCATCGAGGAAAGAATGTTCACATGTGCAAGTCCACCCCTGAAATGTCCCATCATGACCTGGGCAAAATCAACCAACCTTCTTGTTATCCCACCCCTGTTCATTAGCTCGCCAGCCAGCATGAAGAATGGAATTGCCATCAGGGGAAAGGAATCTATGCCGTTATAGATGTTCCGATACAAAAAGGCGATGTCCCTTTCCTGACCGATACCCCACAGAACCAGACCGGGTCCGGCCAACATGGCAAAAAAGACCGGCACTCCCACAAACAGGAAAACCAGAAACAGCGGTAGAAACAGTATCATCATTTGATTTACTCGGTAGCAGAAGAGATTTTATCGTAGGGGTTGGGATAGCTGACATTTGAATTCAGCAGCGTGTGAACCTGCTGAATGATCAATTCGAGACCAACCAAGACCATCAGTACAAACCCGGTTGGCAGGGACATGTACATCCAGGCCAATTTGATCCGGATTGATTCCATCCCGATCAAGGAGAGAGGTATCTTCAGGGAACTGGAGTTGAACAACCATCCGCTGGCAATGTGCTTGTTGGCAAACCACAAGGCAACGAATAGGGTAACGACACCAAGAACAAGAATCAGGAGATTAAATATGCCACCAAAGGTCTTGCCCATAAAGTCCTTGATAATGTCAATGGAAACAAAACTTCCCCATCTGTATGCGGATGGAGCCATTAGACCCGTCATCCAAAGCATGCAAAACCGGGCTGCTTCATCAGGCCATGGCAAGGCATTATTCAGAATATACCTGAAGAATACCTGTATCAGGATACAGACAACCATCAACCCTAGGGCAATTATGGCCAAAACCCGACACCAGGCCAGTATTCTGGTCAGGATATTTCCGTATATTTTTACTAAATCAGTTAATTCCATACGAATTCCCAAGCATAAACATCTGTCATTACCGATGAATACTGAAGATCATGCCGCGGGCAATCTTTGTTCGGCCATCTCAACCCACCAGGAACAACCGGCTGGTATGACCTCATCGTTAAAATCATACTGCGGGTGATGCAAGGGTGCTGTATCGCCATTGCCAATCAGGATAAAGGCACCTGGCCTGGCATTGAGCATATATGAGAAATCCTCTGCTCCCATCACGATCGGATGGTTGTCATCAACTCCATTTGAGATCTTCTGGGCAGCCCTTACCGCAAACTCGGTTTCCTGTTCATGGTTTTCCGTAACCGGATAACCGTGCTCATATTCCACCGTTGCCGTGCCACCAAAGGATTTTGCTATGCCCTCGGATATTTCATGTATCTTATCATAAACGGCATCCTTAACATCCTTGTCCATTGTACGTACCGTACCCTTCAGCAGGACATTTTGCGGAATGACGTTGCTGGCCTTGGTATCGGTTTCAAATGAAGTGACAGATACAACAACGGTTTTGACCGGATCAATATTCCTTGCGGCTATCGTTTGCAGGGCGATGACAATATGGGAAGCAATCAGGGTTGTATCTACGGCGATATCTGGTTGGGCGGCATGACCTCCCTTCCCTTCCACCTTGATATGAAAGGTATCGGCTGCTGCGAAAAACGGTCCTGACCTGATTGCAAAATCTCCAACTTCCATTGCTGGTACATTGTGCATCCCATAAACTTCACTGATGCCAAATCTTTCCATCATCCCGTCATCAACCATTTCCTTGCCACCACCCCCGCCTTCTTCAGCCGGCTGGAAGATGACAGCAATCCTGCCGTTGAAGTTTCTTGTTTCGGCAAAATACTTTGCTGCTCCCAACAACATTGCGGTGTGCCCATCATGCCCACAGGCATGCATGACCCCTGGTGTTTTGGATGTATAAGGAACCGAAGTATCTTCCTCGATCGGCAGGGCATCCATATCCGCTCTCATGCCGATCGTTTTGCCGGAGGTGTTCACGCGACCATTTATGATTCCAACGACCCCGGTGCGACCGATACCACGAACGATTTCATCACAACCAAATTCCTCAAGTTTGTTGGCAACAAAATCCGAGGTTCGAAAAACATCAAACATCAATTCCGGATTTTGGTGAATATCCTTTCGCCATTCACTAATTTCGCCATGCATTTCTGAAAAACGGTTTCGAATTGCCACCTTGTTCTCCCTAAGTCAATTCCCTGATGATTTTACCAATGAACCGTTCCCCAGCTTCAAGCTGGGAAATGGAAATAAATTCGTCTGCTCCATGAGCCTGTTCAATGCTTCCCGGTCCACATACTACTGCTGAATATCCCTTTTCCTGAAACTGACCGGCTTCGGTGGCATAGGATACAACGTTGATGCTGTTGTCACCAGTAATCCTTCTTGCCATTTCTTCTGCAGCTCCATTCGTTTCAGGTTTCAAAGGAGGCACGTTGAACCAATTGCTAGTATTAATCCCTGTATCTTCATTAACCTTTTTCATTTCCGATTCAAGTTGAACAGCATATTGCTGAAACTCGTACACCCACCTTTCCGGCTCTTCTCCAGGTACACATCGTATCTCGACAAAAAACCTGCAATCCTTTGCCGTTATGTTTTGTGCCGTCCCACCCTTGATCTTACCGACATGGAGTGTCGTATAGGGCGGATCGAATTGACTGGTAATGCTGTCTTTACTTTTCTCGCTGTTTTCCTTGTTGCGTTGATTGGCCCATTCAATCAGCTTGGCAGCATACATGATGGCAGAAACACCCTGATGCATGATGGATGAATGTACCTCAAAGCCTCTGACATGGACTGAAATGGCCGTTCCACCCTTATGACCGGTGACCACCTTGAGCATCGAAGGTTCCCCAATAATTGCAAGCTTGGCCGGTGGCAATTGATCTCTGATCTTACTGATCATGGCAGGAGCACCGATACAACCGACCTCTTCATCCCTCGAAAAGGCAAGCTGAATTGGACGCTGAAGTTCAACCTCGGTCATTTCGGGAACCATGGCAAGTACGTTGGCCAGAAACCCTTTCATATCACAGGTTCCCCGGCCATAAAGCTTGCCATCGTTTTCGGTCAGTTTCCAAGGGTCGGTTTGCCATTTCTGACCCACGACTGGAACGACATCGGTATGTCCCGAGAGAATGACTCCATCTGGTTCTTCTGGCCCGATCAAAGCATAGATACTTGCCTTTGTCCCGTCAGAGTTATAATCAAGATGACAGTCGATATTATAGCCTTCCAGATAGTCACAGATCCAACTAACCAGATCCAAATTGGAACTATTTGATACTGTTGGATACGAGACCAAAGTCTCCAATATACTCCTGGATTTGTTTGTCATTAAGTTACAATTATCTTTTGAAGGAGATTTTGTTCAATTTAACTTTTCTAGAAGATTGAATATTAAAACTAATCAAAAAAAAGGGCATCACTATTTTTAAATCCTCTACAATCCTTATTATTCTAAATTCTCCTAGCAAAAAGGAGAAGCGATACTTGCAAATATTGCTTTGACCATATTAATCGAGTTCAATTTGTTGTGAAATTTTTAAGCAAAAGAGAGTTTATTACTGGTACACTTGGGCTAATGGCTTCAGCCCGAGTAGCCAGAACACAATCAATTAGACCGTATGAACTCAAGGTAGCGGGACTATACCCCGAAGCACAACAATTGGCCATTTCCGATACCATCCATAACTCGGCAATAAAATCGGCAATTCGTGGTGATATCAAATATGATTTCTATCGTGGTGTACCGGAACGGGAATTTGAAACTATCCTACGTGAAATTTCCGAACAGGATTATGATCTGATCATCGGATCGATATTCAATCATGAGGACCTTGCCAGAGCAGTGGCTCTCGATTTTCGTAGCCAATCCTACCTCTTTGGTTCATACCGACCTACCCCTGAATTCCTCACTTCATTTTCCATCTTTGAAAATTATACGCATGATGCCTCGTACCTTGCCGGGATAATTGCGAGTGGTCTCAGCGAAACCAAGGTCTTGGGGGTCTTTGGCACTTTGTATTCCCTGAATTCCTACCGAAACCTGAATGCCTTTACACAAGGAGCAAAGGAAGTTAATTCGCAAATTAATATTCTGGTTGAACTGATTGATGGTGCCATTGATCCGGCAATCATGGCAGAAAAGCTGGAGTTTCAGAAAGCGTTCGGGGTGGATTTGATTTATGCCGAACGGGTCGGAGTGGAAAAATACTCGACCGAAAATGAAATTCTCACCATTGGCAATATTCATAACCATGCAAAACAATATCCCGACCTTATGGTATCCTCGACCCTATGGCATTTTCAACCGACACTCAATGTCGCTTTGAACAGATTGAGAAATAACGATTTCAAAACCGAAAACTTGCGGCAATATTCGGGCTTGAAGCATGGAGGCTGTTCGCTGGCATCCCTTGGCTCATTCATCAACCGGGTACCACCGGATGTGATTGAGAAAGCTGCCCGGAGAATAAATGAAATCAAAAACGAAAACTATGAGGTTGCCACTGTTGAACTATTGCCTGTAACAGAATTGGGACAGTGATACAGATGTCAGTGTGAAAAGGGAAAATTCATGAGAATCGATGCTCATCACCATTTATGGGATTTGAATGAAGTCGACTATCCCTGGTTGATGGAATTTGGAAAGGAGAGGTTTTTCGGCAATCCCAAACCAATACAGAGAAACTATCTCATCGAAGAATTCAGGACAGATGCCAAGAACGAGGGCTTTGATGGGTCAGTGCATATTCAGGTTGGTGCTGCTGATGGGCAGGAAGAAGCCAGATGGGTGCAGGAAGTTGCCGACAAAAATCCCGATTGGAATCTGGTTCAGGTGGCGTTTTGCGATCTGACTTCTTCCACAAGGGAAAACGTACTGAAACAGTATTCTGACATGTCAACCGTTGTTGGCATCAGACAAATCGTTGGTAGATCGGAAGAGGAAGATCGGCTTTCAGGAACCAATAACCTACTGTTTGACAGTGAATTCCTCAGGGGGATGGAAATAATAGCCAACTTGGGTTATTCATTTGACCTGCAACTTACCCCACCTCTGATGTCTGCTGCTGCCAGAACATTTTCGAAAATACCCGAACTTAATGTAATTCTGTGTCATGCCGGATCTCCCAAAGCCACCGAAGGTGAGGGATTTGAGTTGTGGAAGGACGGCATTTCCGAATTGGCCTCCCTTCCAAATATGAGTTGCAAGATTTCCGGATTGCCCATGTTTTTCAGGAAAAACGATACAAGTGTCTATCAGCCAATTATTGATACATGCCTTCAATCATTCGGTGTCAATCGATGCATGTATGGCTCCAACTTCCCTGTTGACAGTTTGTACAAGGACTACGGAACACTGGTAAATGGTTATGAAGCCTGTATTCCTGAGGAGTTGCATCCCCGGGTTTTTGGTCGGAATGCCTGGAATACATATTTTTCGGTGCGATAGCCCTACCCAACGACAACACTCGCCATTATAACTTGCAAACGCATTAGTAGACTTTCTATGGAAGACTTCGAATTTCAATTCAACTGACAGGAGACAACATCATGCCCAGGACCGAGAAATATCTCGACTACTCAACAACGAACCAAAGACTGCCTTGCAACATTCAAAATACGCTGAAAACGATCTCACAATTATGGGCTTGTCGATCTCTTGCTTTCCCTTCAACTTTGTTTCTTGCAGTTTGCATTGTTTTCTTTTCTTTCCCAATATCAACTCTTGCGGAGGAAAGTGCGCTGGACTTACGTGTTGGCGCTTGGAATTTGGAACATCTGGATGACTCGAACGACGAAGGTTGTGTTAGTCGTACGAATGATGACTATGCTGCTTTGGCTCAACGTATTGAAGACCTTGGCCTAGACGTCCTCGCATTTCAAGAGGTCGAGAACTTGGCAGCCGCCCGGCGGGTTTTCTCAGAAAAATGGAACATTGAAATTTCCAATAGACCTATGGTATCCGGTCCGCCCTGTAGGGAAAACCGCAATAACCGGCTGGGGCATTTAGCCACTGGTATCGCTGTACGTGACGGATTGGAGTATCACCGCAATCCCGACTTGACGGATCTTGATGTTGACCACCCGAGCCGACGATGGGGCACAGACATCACCATAATCGTCGACAATGAAGAGCTTCGCGTACTCTCGGTGCATCTGAAGTCAGGTTGCTGGAGCAAGCGCGAAGACACCAACGTGTCAAAAAAAGCGGCATGTACTACTTTGCGAGAACAAATTATGGTGCTCAAAAAGTGGATAGCTGAACGACATGAAGACGGACAGTCCTACGTCATTGTTGGAGATTTCAATCGGCGATTCACGGCACCCGATGATTGGGCTTGGGAACTCCTAACGGAGAAAGTGCCTACACTTGCACTCGCGTCAAATACGAAATCGTCGATCTGTAATCCAAAATACCCTCTCTTTATCGACCATATTATCTTTGATTCCGCCACCAAAGTAACCATGGTTCCAGGATCCTTCGAGGAAGTCGAGCGCGTTGGAAAACATCCAGATCACTGTGCGATATCGGCTCGCTTTTCGTCCGACTGAAGTGCTTATGCCTCTTTAGCCCGTACAGGTGTTCGAGTCCTATCAATGCATCAATTCATACAAAGACCCTAAGAGGCGCAGAAAACGGGCCAGTGTTCCGTATTTGTTCACTTTACAGGAGATCCTGAAATGCCATCACATGATGATATCATTAACCGTTTAAATTTGTGCCACATTTTCCTGAGATTCCGGAGCTATCGCATTTGAAATCTTACAAGAATATTCATATCAATAATTCTTCTTTTAGGGATAGTTCGGGCTAAAAATGGTTCACCTTGGTTCATAAATTTTAAAAAAAGTCATGATAAACCTGCCATTTCTGCTCCCTAACAGGTTCATGAACAATGGATTCATTAAGAAAGACAAACAATATCACCCAACAATTTCAAATGCGATAGCCACAGTGTATTAGAAACTTTGATTGAAATAATTAACATATCCTGTATTAAGTATATTTCGCTTATTGATTAATGTTTCTTAACATCAAGCATAAAATTTGGATTTCTATTTGTTTCTAGTAATGAATTCAAAGGGAAATGGCTGAGGATATTTCCCCAGTACTTTCCGTAAAGGACCTCAAGGTTGTCTTTTCGACCAGAAAAGGTGAGGTTCATGCTGTCAATACGATCAATTTCGACCTTAACTCAGGCGAACTCCTTGGAGTTGTCGGTGAGTCCGGCTCCGGCAAATCCGTAACCATGATGTCCCTTTTGGGTCTTCTGCCATCACCACCCGCAAGAATCAATGGCGGAACCGTTTCATTCGAGGGCAAAGATCTCTTGCATGTTAATCCGAATGAAATCAGAAAAATAAGGGGAGGCAAAATCGGATTTATCTTCCAGGACCCAATGACATCCCTCAATCCGGTTTTTTCCGTAGGGTTTCAAATCATGGAACCGCTTAAGAAACATATGGGGCTGACAGGTAGAAAAGCGCAAGACCGAGCTCTCGAATTACTGGAACTTGTGGGCATACCTGATCCCAAAAAGAGATTCAAGGACTACCCTCACCAATTTTCCGGGGGCATGAGGCAACGGGTCATGATTGCCATCGCCCTAGCTTGCGATCCGAAATTGCTTATTGCAGATGAACCGACGACAGCCCTTGATGTTACCATCCAGGCTCAAATACTCGAACTCGTCAGGGACTTGCGAAAAAAGCTGGGTATGGCGATTATCTGGATTACCCATGATTTGGGAGTCATCGCCGGCATTGCCACCAGAGTGATCGTTATGTATGCCGGTCAAATTGTCGAACAGGCAAATGTCGAGGAATTGTTTGCCAATCCGCAACATCCCTATACCAAGGCACTTATCGGTACCATTCCAGCTGTCAGGGGTGAACGGGCAAAAAGGTTGAATTCCATAAGGGGCCAAGCACCCACAACCCTGAAGGAACCACATTTCTGTTCCTTTCATCCAAGATGTGATTTCGCCTTCGATAAATGTACTTCCATCAATCCACAATTGATCGAGCAACGAAAAAACCATCTTGTTGCCTGTCATCTATTCGAAGACAAGGGAGTGGCAGTTGGCTGACCATCAACCAGAAAATGAACCCTTGGTGGAAGTCAGGGACCTAAAGGTTTATTTTCCTGTATTGGCAGGAGTGTTGCGACGCAAGGTAGGCGAAGTCAAGGCTGTGGACAAGGTCTCCCTTGATATCATGAAAGGTGAAACACTTGGTTTGGTCGGAGAATCGGGTTGCGGGAAAACAACAACCGGAAGGGCCATATTGAGATTGAATGACATTACCGATGGAACCGTCAGGATAAAGGGCAAATACATCCATAAATCTTCTCTCAAGGAAATCAGGAAAATTCGCCCCACAATGCAAATGATTTTTCAAGACCCGCAGGAATCACTCAATCCAAGAATGACCGTATCAGCCATAATTTCCGAACCACTGACCGAACATCAAGACCTATCGAAAAAGGAACGGGAAGAACGGGTTTTTGACCTCATGGATTCAGTTGGTTTGAACAGGGATTTCGCAACTCGTTATCCACATGAATTTTCGGGCGGTCAACGTCAACGTATCGGTATTGCCCGAGCTCTAGCACTCAATCCCGAACTGATTGTTTGCGATGAACCCATAGCGGCATTGGATGTTTCAATCCAAGCTCAGGTGGTGAATTTGCTGGAAGACCTGCAGGAAGAGCGGAATTTGACCTATCTGTTCATAAGCCATGATCTAGGAATGGTCAGGCACATTGCAACAAGGGTTGCCGTCATGTATCTGGGCCAGATTGTCGAAATTGGCAAAAGTGAAAGCCTCTATTCCTCTCCCCTGCATCCCTATACCGAAGCCTTGCTTTCGGCAGTTCCGGAGGCTGATCCGGAAATCGAAAGAACCAGAAAGGCCATAGTCCTGAGTGGTGATGTGCCCTCACCTGCCAATCCGCCCGAAGGATGTAATTTTTGCAATAGATGTCCCAAGGCATTTGATATCTGCCATAAGGTAGAACCTACACTAACCGAAATCGAGCCCGGAAGGTTCGTTTCATGCCACCTTTACAATGGCTAGTGTGCATTTGTGTTCGTACACAAAGACATAATTTGAAAAAAGGAGAAAAAGATGAAAAAACTTTTTGTAATTACCCTCGCACTGATCGTGATGGCAACATCGGGATTTGCCATGAGAGGGTCGTCAGGTCATGTGAATATTCTTTATTGGCAGGCCCCTTCAATTCTTAATCCATACCTCTCGGGAGGAACCAAGGAACTTGAAGCGGCGTCGCTGATAATTGAACCGCTGGCCAGATATGACGAAAACGGGAATATGGTTCCTTGGCTTGCCGAATCGATTCCAACAACCGAAAACGGTGGGGTATCGGATGACCTTAAGACCATCACTTGGAAAATCCGTGATGGTTTGGTATGGTCGGACGGTTCTGCCTTTACGTCGGCAGATGTTGTATTCACGCATGAATATTGCACCCATCCAGAGGGAGGATGTGCCCAAGGTCAGAAATTCGAGGATGTCGTTTCAGTCGAAGCACTTGATGACCTGACCGTCAAGGTAACCTTCGGTATTGAAAAGCCCTTCCCCTACGGTCCCTTCGTTGGTGCCCAGTCACCAATCATCCAGAAGGCCCAGTTTGAAAATTGTCTCGGTACCGCTGCACCAGGTTGTACCGATCAGAACTTCATGCCCATTGGTACAGGTCCCTTTGTTGTAACCGAGTTCCGCCCGAACGACGTTATTTCACTGGAGGCCAATGCCAATTACCGTGATCCCGCCAAGCCTGGATTTGCTACTGTAACCTTCAAGGGTGGTGGCGATGCCACGGCTGCCGGTCGTGCCGTTTTGGAAACCGGCGAGTTTGATTATGCCTGGAATCTCCAACTGGCACCCCAGGTTATTCAGCAAATGTCCGAAGCCGGCAAGGGTCAGGTGATTTCTGCCTTTGGAACCGCGGTTGAAAGGATCATGGTCAACATGACTGACCCCTCACCTGAAAGGGGAGAAGAAAGATCAACCCGGGCCCATGCACATCCATTCCTGTCCGACATCAATGTCAGAAAGGCACTTTCACTGGCCATTGACCGCAACATTCTGAATGAAATCGGTTATGGCATCACCGGAAAGCCAACCTGTAATGTTGTTCCGGCACCAGCCATCTATGCCTCTACGGCCAATGACGGTTGTCTGGTACAGGACATGGACATGGCCAATCAGATTCTTGATGACGCCGGTTGGGTTGTGGGCAGTGATGGCGTCCGTGAAAAGGATGGAATGAGACTTTCCATGCTTTATCAGACCTCGACCAATGCCGTTCGCCAGGATTTCCAGGCTCTGATCAAGCAATGGTGGTCCGAGATTGGTGTTGAAACCGAACTCCGGAACCTTGACGCATCGGTTTTCTTTGGAGGCGATCCGGGAAGCCCTGATACCTTCCAGAAGTTCTTTGCCGATGTTGAAATGTACACCAATATCTTTGACGGTACCGATCCAGAGCCTTACTTCAACCTTTGGAAATGTGGTCGTGAGCCATCACCGGATAACGGTTGGCAGGGCGGCAACATTCCCCGGTATTGTGATGACGGCTATGATGCCAATCTCAGCGAGCTCTCCAAAACCGGTGATCTGAATCGAAGGATCGAGTTGTCCAAGGCATTGAACGATCAGTTGATGCAGGAATACATCATGATTCCCTTGATCCATCGTGGTCGGGTTTCCGCTCATTCCAACTCGCTCGGTGGTGTGGTTCTGAATCCATGGGATTCCGAACTCTGGAATATTGCCGACTGGCACAGGAAGTAATTTAAGCCAAAGGCTCAGGGTTCAAACCCTGAGTCTCCTGAGCCGTAGGACCCTGGATATCAAGTTCTGATCTAGCAAGATGTTCAACTACACTATTCGACGAACCTTGTTGGCTATACCAACCTTGTTTTTCATCAGTCTGGTGTTGTTTCTGTTGCTTGACCTGGCCCCTGGTGATCCTACGGCTCAACTCCCCCTGACCATCCCACCTGAGGTGAGGGAAAAAATCCGTCTTGCCCTCGGATTGGGGGAACCCTTTCACATACGCTTTCTTCTCTGGCTTGAGCAATTCTTCATCAATGAACCGCTGCATCTTCTGACCGAATTGAC
>VYFX01000039.1 GCA_009842205.1 Paracoccaceae bacterium
GATTGGGAAAGAGCGACTCAAAAACTGATTATTCAATTTTTTCACAGTCTCAAATGCCATGCTGCCAGAGAGTGCAAGGGCCGAAGAGAATACGATAAGCATTCTCATTATTACCTGCCTCTTTATCTTTGTTAACCGAATTTATTGAATGGTAGTTTTATTGCTGCCGAGGCAAAAAATAGTAATGCATGGAAACAAGGGAAGGAGTTAATTTATATCAATTCAAACTGTATCTTTTTAACAACATGCATAAATTCCAAGCTGTTTATGTCAGTTTTTATATTTATCGGAAACTTAATGGCTTTGTTTCAATCTTTCCAAATCTTTCATTGATTATTGTTTGCTGAATTCCAAAAGGGAAGAAGAAATCGTATGGCATCCGGTCAATTAATCCAGCCCAGAATTTCTTATAATGCCAATGTTTTCTACCGAAACCATACTTCGAATATTACCCGTTCCTTCAGTTTGAATTAGCAATTGAATTGATGGTGGATTTCAATTGAAATCAAGTCACTGATTTTCCTGATTGATTCGACCCTTGTTCCATCAGGAAGGGATTTAGAAATCCTCTATGGCTAAAGTCTTTCCTAATAAACCCAATTATTCTTCCAATCGAAAAAACCTCAGTACTTTAAGTTGTGAAGGATAATGGGAGATTGGTACAATGAGAAAGCCTATCGACTTGCTTCAGCCATTGTTTTTTCATTCTAGTTAAATCTGGGTAATTTAAACAAAAAAAGCAGGAATGCCCCGCTTCTTTTTGTAACAGAATTTGGTATCAGGTACTTTATCTTTGAATATGACCAAATTGTTGAAGCAAGGTAAGTATCCCTAATAAAAAATGCACATTTAACCAACTTTCTTGATCATAATATTTGTATGGAAGTAGTTAAATTGTCATTTTATTGATTGATAAATTTGATAAGAACTTGGAGAAATTACTACGGATGCAGAAAGGTTCAAACATGGAAATTCCTGAGCTTCAAGGTACACTTCCACCAAAATGTAGGCAGGACCTGGATATGATCAAGACATCCATTCGCAAGGTACTTGCAGGGTCAAAACCAGACGCAGCAATATCTGCAGACTCATTCAGGAATGTATTTTTGACCGGTGGAACAGGGTTGATCGGTCGTTTTTGGCTCAAGGAATTATTGCAACAAAAAGAGGATCTGATTGTCCATTGCCTTATACGTGCCGACAATGATGAAATGGCATATAATCGGATTAAGGATGCCATGATCGAAGCAGATATCTGGGATGATGATCACTCGGGTCGAATCAAGGCCATATGTGGTGATATTACACTGGAAAGGTTTGGGCTTAGCAGGAATGTTTTTGATAACCTATGTTCACAGATTGATGCAGTCTATCATCTTGCCGCAGATGTAGCGCTCATTGCATCATATGATAAAATACGTGAAGTCAATGCCAGAAGCATGACGTCAATTCTGGAACTCTGTTTGCAAAACCGCTTGAAACATCTTTTCTACGCGTCGACACTCGGAGTATTTCCGGCATATTTCTTCGGTTTCGCCAAGGAATACTCTGGTCACTTTATTTCAGATTCCCAAAAGCCGGATATTGATGAAATGAAGAGAAAGTTTCCCATCAGCATCGTTGGATATCTCTGGAGCAAGCTCGTGAGTGAACAGGCTATCAGATATGCCCAATCCAGCACGATGCCGGCAACGATTTTTCGTTTACCAAAAACCCATATGGCAAGTAATGGCTACAATCATGCCTACGATATCGATTGTCGTATATTTGGTGCTGCCTTGGAGTTGAAAATTGTTCCTCCGGGTCTTTCACCACATCTGTACAATGAGCCGGCAGATATTCTCGCCCGTATCTGTACGGCAATTTCATTCAATCCGCAGAAAGGATACCCGATTTATCACTGCAGTAATCCAAATCCAGAATTCGAGGAATTGAAATACAGTGATTTTGGTATCAATTTCAGGGAGGTCTCCTACGAAGAATTTAAGCATGCGTGTCAAACCCGTGGGAGCGATTCACCGCTTTATAGCTACTGGCCTCTGCTTGATTATTTACAACCCTATATATTCACCAATCAATCAATTAATGATGGTCAACCAATCAGCGATAAGGCTATTCGAACAGATTGCAGGTTTGATTTGCGCTGGCCACCACTCGTCATTAATCATAACCGTACCTACAACTGGATTTGTCATAATCCGGAACAATGGCCATGGGAGGTACCTGAACCTCAATTGAATACCGGTCCCTTACTTGAACGGGCAGCAGAACATGCCACGAACCTGCAAATCCCCTATGAAACTGCTTTTCCAGAATGGATGGAAAATGCCGTTCATCAACAAATCAAAGCTTTCAAGTCAGCATCCAAGGAAAATCTGCCGAGTCAAAGGTTTTCGAGCAATGCATATCTTATTTCACGGAATTTGCTGAAAAATGCCGAGTTGGCTTACGAGCTCAAGCGTTTTCCTGAAATTTCAAATGAGGAAATTTTAAAGCCGGTATTTATCATTGGTATCAACAGGACAGGAACAACACTGTTACACAGGCTGATGTCAAGGGGTCAACGGTTTTGGGCCCCACTTCGTTATGAAATGAATGACCCGGTCCTTCTTGATGGAAATTACAGGGATGTTGCATGGACAAACCATGATCCGCGTAGAAAGTATTTCAAATCAATTTCCGATGCAATTGGCCTTCAAGAAAGATTATCAGGTTTGCATGATGTTGATCCCGACGAACCAGAAGAAGATTTTTATCTTCTTAATCTGGCCTTCACAAGCTGGATTTTTACAGTAGTAAATCAAGTGCCAGATTATGCGGACTGGATAATGAATACGGGCTCAGGGGAAGCCTATCGTCACCATCGCCGTATCCTGCAGCATTTCAGTTGGCAACGAAAACAGAAATCTCCACATGATCAGCGAAACTGGTTGCTCAAGATGCCCTTTCACCTTAAGGAATTGCCGACCTTGGTAGAAACTTATCCGGATGCTGTCTTTATCCAGACCCATCGGTCACCTGATTCTTTCATGGGCTCCTGGTTCAGTTTTATTGAAAGGATGCGTACCATTTTCGGGGATGAACTATCACGATTTGATATTGGCAGGGAGCAGCTTGCGTTTATGAGTGACATGCTCAATCAGGCTATGGCCATGCGGAAATTGTCCCCTGAACTTGACAATCGTTTCATGGATATTCATTACAAGGATCTTGTCAAGGATCCAATTCAAACCGTACACAAGATTTATAACAATTTCGAATGGGAATTGGATGACCAATCCTTGGCACGTATGCAAACCTGGTTGACTAGGCAGGAACGTGCAAGAAAGAAGGAGTCAAGGCATCGATATGACATTAATGATTATGGCATATCATCCGATGATATCTTTAAAGCATTTGATCCCTACCTGAAATTTGCCACCCAGAGGGGTTTGTTTTCATCTTGATGAGGCTCAGAGACATTTCCAGCACAATTTGAGCTGTTTCTAGAAAAATACTTTTAATTTTCTATTGGATATATGATAAGGGTAGGAATAGGAGGGCATGATTCATATGGAAAAAGAAGACACTAAAGATGAACGTGGCAACTGGATAGGCTATCTCCAGATTGCCGTCATAGTTGGTATCATTGCTATAGCAATATATTTCGCACGCGCACCTGAGCAGGTTGCAATTGATGAAAATGGAGCTTTGGGGGAGAAGCAGCCGCCCATAGTCACAGTCATGCAACCTGAGAGTCAAAGTTATAGTTTCCAGCTTGATACAACCGGATCAATTACCCTGAAAGAAAGAGTTACCATAACATCTGAAGTAAAGGGGCGAGTCGTTTGGGTTTCTTCAAAATTCGAACCTGGTGGTACAATTGAAGCCAATGAAGTGTTTATCAAGATTGATCCAAGGGCTTACGAACTTGAGATGGAAGACGCAGCCTATGAACTTGCTGTGCATGAAATCGAGCTTGAAAAACAAAAGAGTCTTGGAGCAGATGTTGAAAGGCTTGAGGCTTTAAGGAATCAGGCAAGTGTTCGACTAGACCTTGCACGATTGCAATTAACTAAAACCGAACTCTCCCTACCATATAGTTTCAGGGTCATCTCATCATCCGTAGAAATTGGAGAATTGGCTGGCACAGCTGAAACCACCGGGACCGCATCCATCCTGGGTTTGGTATACAGACCCGATTCAATCCGCGTGGACGTACCGATCGAAATGCAGGATATTCAAACATTGGATCCCATTATTGGTCGTTCCACCAATGTAATTACAACAACGGAAGAGTTGAGTGGCGTTGTATCAGGTTTGGGCTCAATCGTTGCTCCAAAAAGTAGACTCGCTACTGTATACATAAAATTTGATTCTGAATTGACCCCCTCGGAGTACCCATTACCCAATTCATTTGTCGAGGTTGAAATCATTGGACCAACCGAGCAAAATGTCTTTCTGCTCCCCGAAAGATCAGAAAGATCGCTTGGTCAAGTTTGGCTTGTTCGTAATGGTCAATTGGAATCGTTCGAGCCCCAGATTCTTGCCCGCAATAATGGTATGTTGGTGGTCAAGGCTTTCGATACCGGTGATGGTATCGCAATTGATATTCCAGCCAATACGCATGATGGCATGACTGTAACAGCAGTTCCTGTTGGTAGTTAAGGGTATTAGCATGAACGATAATATTGCCAATGGCAGTGCTCCATCGACAGGTGGATTGATTGCATATTTTGCTGCCAATTCAGTGGCGGCCAATCTAATGATGGTCTTCCTCATCATTGCCGGTATTATTGCCGGAACACAGTTGGCCGTGAAGAATTGGCCGGAATTCAGCCCGGGAGTAGTCTCTATAACAGTTCCCTCACCGGGATCATCGGCAGAAGAGGTTTTTGAAGACATAAACCAGTTCCTGGAGAAAGCAGTCGTCGGAATCGAGGGTGTGGACCGTGTCGAAAGCATTGCAAGAGATAATGTAGGTTATGTCGAAATTACCGTTGAAACATTTTCTGACGCCAAAGATATTCTCGATGATGTGTCGAATGCGGTCATTGCACTAGAAAGTTTCCCGCCATTGAATGCCGACAAGCCTGAAATCAAACTTGCCCGTCATGCAAGCCCTGTCTTGACCATTGCCCTGTACTCATCAAACAGAACCGAGAATGAATTGCGTGGAGAAGCTGAAAGACTGCAAAACCATCTGCTAGCATTACCTGGGGTAACCCTTGTTGGAATTACCGGCTCCAGAGACAGGGAAATAAGTATTGAGTTGGATGAAGTAAATCTTAGACGGCATGGACTTGATATCAGGGACTTGGCCAAGGTGATTCGATCAAATTCTCTCAATTTGAGTTTTGGAAACCTGCGTTCTTCGGCCGGTGATATTTCCCTGAACATCATTGCCAAAAGAAATGGCGGGGAAGATTTCGGTAACATACCACTGATCACAAGGCTTGACGGAACAGTTGTCAGACTTGAGGATGTTGCAGAAATCAGGGACAGCTTCGTCGATGAACGTGTATCAACTGAACTTGATGGAGTGCCTGCGGTTTTTGTCCAGGTGGATGCGGCAAAAGATCATTCTCAGCTGGGGATCAGCAATACAGTAAAGGAGTTTCTTGCTGGATATGATCTTTCTGAAGGAGTCGATAAAGTCATTTGGGATGATGACGCAGCCAATACATTTGATAATTTGCGTGGAATACTTGATAACGCAATTATTGGTGCTGTCCTCGTTTTCGTATGCCTTGCTGCAGTTTTTGACTTACGGTCTGCATTCTGGATAGCGTTAGGTATTCCCCTTTCATTCATTGGTTCCCTTGCTTTCTTTCACCCAGCAGATCTGACATTGAATCAAGGCACACTGTTCGCATTTTTTCTTTTGATAGGAATAGTAGTTGATGATGCCGTGGTAGTCGGAGAAAGCATTATTGCCCACCGCAAAGAGGGGGTATCAGGTCTTGAAGCATCGATATCCGGAGCCCGTATGGTTTTTGGACCACTGTTTGTGGGTGCAATCACGACACTTTTGGCCCTCTTACCCCTCATGTTCGTCGATACAGGTGTATGGCAGGTAGTCAAGGTGATTCCAATCGTTGCTGCCTTTGTTCTGGCAATATCACTTTTCGAGGCTTTTCTTATCTTGCCGGCTCATCTTGCCAATGACAAGCCATGGAGTGCGCCGCCACTCAGCAATTGGCAAAGAGCAGTTCGAAAATATTTGGACAAATTGCGTGATACCGTTGTCCTGTCAACTGCCTCATGGGCGGTTCGCAATAGTTGGCTTGCATTGCTGTTGACGATTTTCCTGATCACTGGGGCCTTTTTGTTGCTCCGTTTTGAGACCGTCCCCATAGTTTTGGCTGATGGTCGCGAAGGGGCAAATAACACTATCCGGGTCGAAATCACAATGCCTGCAGGAACACCATTCGCGATCACTGAAAAAATGGCAGAGCATTTTCGAGATACTGCATTCATGACCAATGACAAATTCGATGGAAAGGCCATCAAATCAATCAGTACGGTTGTGGGATCCATTCTAACGACTAGATCAGATGAAAATGACCGCTATGGCGAAAATATTGCCATGGTGAATGCACAGCTTTTTGACAAGGAAGTGCGTTCGGCCGAAATTCTTGAAATCGAAAAGACATGGCGGCAATTTGCAGGCCAAATGGACCAGATCGAAAATGTTGAATTCATTGCAACGTCTATCAAGACCAAACCAAATCTTTCATATTCCCTTCGGCACGAGGATTTTGAGATATTGCAGGAAGCTGCTGCAAGTATCCAGTCTGAAATGAGAAATATATCCGGGATTTTTGACATCACGGACAACTTGAAATTGGGTAATCGGCAATTTGAAATCCAAATCACTCCCGAAGGGGAAGTTGCAGGATTCACCCCTGCCAATATTGGCACACAATTGAGGGCCAGGCTCTATGGGCTTGAGGTTCAGAGATTGCAGCGTGGAAATGAGGAAATAAAGGTAATTGTCAATTATCCCGAGCAGAGCCGCAGCAGTGTCAGTGATTTAAGCAATATTCGTCTAGACCGTCCAGGTACAGGACAGGTACCACTGTCAGCGATTGCCAGAATTGTCGAAAAACAGGAGCTTGAAGAGATTACACAGCTTGATGGCAGCCGGGTTGTATATGTACATGCAAAAGCCGATACGGCTACAATCACACCACGAAATGCCCGAAATCTGCTTGAAAATGGGATTGTCAAGGAATTGTCAGAAAAATATCCCGACTTGATCATTGATCGAGCTGGGGCTGCACTGGATGAAAGGGATACTCTGGAAACATTGAGAATACTCGTTCCATTATCCCTGCTGGCAATCTACCTGTTGATGGCAGCATTCCTGCAAAGTTATTGGAAACCGATTATCGCAGCCGCTGGTATTCCATTAACCTTTGTAGGTGCGGTTCTTGCACACTTGATACTTGGTTGGAATTTTACCTTTATGTCAGTTTTTGGTATAATTGCCGCTTCCGGAGTTGTGGTAAATGATGGTCTGGTTCTTCTTGATCGTTATGGATTGATACGAAGGGAGTCTCCATCACTCCCAGCTGTCGCTGCATTGGTGTCCGCTACACGACTGAGATTCAGGCCAGTACTTCTCACAAGCCTGACCACGGTTCTGGGATTGTCCCCCTTGCTTTATGAACGCAGTGATGTTCTTTTGTACATGGTTCCCTTTGTCACAAGCATCCTTGGTGGCCTTATCATGTCGGGTTTGTATGTACTCTTCCTGATGCCGGCAATGGTCATGATTGTCGAGGGCAGGAAAGAGTAAATCCATTTAGTAGAATCAAAAGAAAGATTATCACCGCAAACCCTTGGTTTTCTTGCGGTTATCCGTTTGGAGTGGTAAATAATTTACTCAAGACAAACCCTCCAAAATACCATAAAGGTATAACATCCAGTTACCAAAAGAAGATTTGATTTTTGCTTTGTTGCGAGGACTACTTGAGTGACAGAACAAGTAACCAAATGTCATCCAGCATGTGGTGACAACAAGAGTGAATTAATAATTGAATACTGATGATTGTCCAAGCCCTAATCCAATATCATTCGGAAATGATTAGGCTGGTTTAGAACCAGAAAAGACAAAAGGATTGGGTATAGTTTACCAATTGAAAGTTATTATTGTTCCCTTGATGCAAGAAACGCAATAATATGTTCAGCAAGGCTGTCTGGGTCATCCAGGGTGCAATCAATCTTTATATCGGGGGCCAGGGGTTTTTCATAAGATGAATCGATACCCGTCAAGTTTAGAAGTTCTCCTTTTAATGCTTTCTTGTATAGCCCCTTAGGATCTCGCTGTTGGCACACATGGAGGGGGGTACTGACATGGATTTCTATAAATTCACCAGATTCCAACAACTCTCGTGCCATCTCACGTTCAGCCCTGAACGGTGATATGAGTGTTACTATCACGACAAGACCGGCATCAACCATCAGTTTTGCCAATTCCGCCACACGTCTGACATTCTCGACACGATCCCCCTGGGTAAATCCAAGATCACGATTCAAACCATGTCTGACATTATCGCCATCAATAAGGTAGGTGTGTGTTCCCATGGCATGCAGTTTTTTTTCCAATCTATCAGCGACCGTTGTCTTGCCAGCCCCTGAAAGTCCTGTAAACCAGAGAACCTTGGGATTCTGTTTCAAGGCCAATGAGCGTTCCCTCTTGTTTATGGACATATGTTGCCAGGTAAGATTCGCTGATTTATCAAGCGGGTAATTTATGACTCCTGCACCAGCAGTGTTATTGGACTGTTTATCAATGATCAGAAAGGATCCCGTAAATCTATTGTAATTGTAGGAATCAAAAGCAAGATCACGATCGGTTGATAGATTGCAATAACCCACCTGGTTGCAAGATAATTCTTCGGCGACTTGTGTCTCAAGCGTATCAATATCAATGATATGGTTAAGCTCGGTTACCCATGCACTCGCTTGGATTGTTGGCATTCTGATTTCATAATTCCGTCCTGGAATCATCGGATATGCATCAAGCCATACAATATGGGCAGCAAATTGGTCGGAAACTGACGGGGGAGTTAAAGGATCTCCCAGCATATTGCCCCGAACAACCTCTTGATCATCAGTCAGTTCAAGGCTGATTGACTGACCACTGGAAACCTTTTCCAATGAGCCATTCGGGCCCAATATCTGTTTTATTTTTGATGTTTGTCCACCTGGTTCAATCCTGACATCACTGCCCACTGATATGATGCCGGAGACCATTGTTCCACGCAGAAGTTGATGACCGTCATCGGATTTATAGACTTGTTGTACAGCCATTCGAAACGAGGAGGGTTTTAAAAAATTTACATCAATTGATTCCAAAGCTTCACAAAGCGATGGTCCATCATACCAATCCAGGCTGTCCGGTAGGGTTGAAAGATATACCTGACTCTTTGGGGAAACAGGAATTGTAATGATATCAAGCAGGTCAATACTTGAAGCAAAGTTTATGAAATCCTGACACGCGGTATTGAAGTCCTCTTGCCGGAAGTTGCAAAGGTCCATTTTGGTAACAACATGGATAAATTTGTGAATGCCCATGAGTTTAGCAAGGTAGGTTTGATGCTTGGTTTGTGGCTGGATACTCTTGCTGGCGTCTGTAATAATGACAGCAACATCTGCAATTGAAGCCGCGGTAACCAAATTCTTCAATTGCGTATCCGCTCCTGGGATATCAGCAACTACATATTTGCGTCGGAGTGTTGAAAAATAATGCCATGTAAGATCATCTGAATTTTCAACTTTTGAAACATTCTCGTCACTATCCTCATCTTGTGATATGATTTTGATGTCCTTGATCAGATTCATGAGTAAGGTTGACTTGCCACTATTTCGTGCACCACAAAAAACCAACCGAATCATATCATTTTCGAATTGGATTCGCGGTTCTTCTACCGTGCCTTTGGTAGAATCATGCATCAAAAATATCCTTCGCGTTTTTTTTGCTCCATACTTCCCTCATTGTCAATAACTCGGCCAACCCGTTCTGAAGTGCCGGAAGCTTTTAGTTCGGCAATGATTTCATCCACGGACTTTGCATCAGATACAATAGCGCCTGTCAGAGGCCAGCAACCCAGTGTCCGAAAGCGGATTTGCAAATGTTGCAATACCTCACCATCTTCAAGTTCCATACGATCATCATCCCGCATGATTAGTTGTCCCTGACGTAGAAGGACAGGTCTGGAAGATGCAAAATAAAGGGGCACAACAGGGATTTTATTTCTTGAAATATAAAGCCATATGTCGTTTTCGGTCCAATCTGAAAGTGGAAAGACACGCATGCTTTCCCCATTTGATAAACGGGAATTACACAAATTCCAGGGTTCAGGTCGTTGAATCATCGGGGACCACCGATGGTGCTTGCGCAGGGAATATACCTGTTCTTTTGATCGGGAAAATTCTTCATCCCGACGAGCACCACCGATGGCTGCATCAAAGCCATACTTGTCCAGCGCCTGTCTGAGTGCAACTGTCTTCATCACATCAGTATATTCCTCGGAACCGTGACTAAAGGGGCTTATTCCCTGCCGCTTGCCATCCTGATTGGTGTAGACAATCAAATCCACATCCAGCTCTTTTGCCATACGGTCACGGAATGCAATTATTTCCTTGAATTTCCAACCTGTATCAACATGGAGTAGGGGGAAAGGCAATTTTTCTGGTGCAAAGGCCCGAATTGCCAATTCAAGCAAGACGGATGAATCCTTCCCAACTGAATAGAGCATTACCGGATTGTTGAACTCGGCTACTGTTTCCCTGATAATCTGGATACTTTCCGATTCAAGACGTGACAGGGAATCAAGATGTGGATTTTCAGTCATACGCAGTCTGCAATTGGATTGACCGGGATAACCTACAAAACATCTCTTGACATGCATTCATCATCATTACCAAAGTGATCTTCCAATGGGCTTGCAAACAAGGATGGTTTTCTGTTGCGCCGAACGCGATCCTTATCATCAATTTCCATGGGTAATGTAAACTCTATGTCATCAGCCTGTTCCGAACCGGATTCCTCACCATGAACAATGGTCATGGCCAAGGATTGGCATGTTGCTGTGGTCATCAACTCCAGAGCACTGACCTGGACGTTGTATTCTCCCTGGAGAAAGGCGCCAAGTTCAGCGACAGAAATTGAATTCATGCCATAAGCTGATAACGGCTCATCAGGTGTCCCTTCGTCATGGCCACACAACTCAGCCACTTTTTCCATGATACGTTCGACCACGGATGCAACCGAAAGTTGTTTGCCAGTGCTATCGTCAAAAAATCTCTGGTTCGAGATCAGATAACCCAAACGCATGTAATCAGGTGAATTGAAAGTCCAAGGTACATTATCGAATAAGGCAGTGACGAGATGATCACTATCAGGCATGCATCTGAGTGCGTAATCAAGATTGTTCAGGGCAAATACGCAACTGATCGGTGGGGTACCGGCAGCCCGCATAATCCTTAGAACATGTGGATTTCTTGAAGCCATACCTGCTTCCGCAACCGCGGCCATATTATATGCAAGTGCCGGCAAACCACTGTTTTGACGGAATGAGGCAAGACCATCCAGAAAAGCACTTGCTGCACTGTAGTTCACTTGACCCGGATTACCCAAAGTCGATGATGTCGAGGACAGCATTACGAAATAGTCAAGTGGAAGTTGTAAACTTGCCTTGTGCAGATTGAGTGCTCCCAAAGCCTTTGGTGCAAAAACCTTATCGACTGACTCTGCTGTCATTTCTGTCATTGAACGGTCATCAAGCGTTCCAGCCAAATGGAAAATCCCCTTGATCGGCAGTTTGCACTCGCCCATACATCGTTCCACATCATCCATAGACTGGACGTCACCTTGGAGAATGTCAATGTCTACTTCTTCTTCCATATGCTTTAGATTGGAGTTGCGATAAATCCATTCGAAATCACGAAGGCGATTCGGATCACGATCCATGAGCGTGATATGGCGTGCACCTACACGAGTAAGGTATGTCAAAACGCTCAGCCCAAATCCTCCCATACCTCCGGTAACCAGATATGTTGACTCGGGATCAAGGAATGGCCTTCGATCCGTGACTGCCAGGTCGTTTTGCTTGTTCTTGTCGGGAGGGACAAGCAACAACTTGCCCTGATGTTGTCCCGAAATCATTTTTCGCATGGCTTTCTCATACTCCGCAAACGAATAGGTATTTATCTGCAAGGGTTTGACATGGCCTTGTCCGAGAAGATCCAGACATGATAGGCACAAGGTGCGGGAGAGCAAAGGATCATCCAACATAAGACGATCCATGTCAATGGTTACAAAACGCAAGTTTTTTCTAATAACCCTCATACCAAGATTGCTGTCAGCATAAACATCAACCTTGCCTATTTCACAATGCCATCCCCCCGGACGCAAGGATTGCAGGCAAAGTCTTATATGACGTCCGGCCAGAGAATTGAGAACGACATCAACACCCTCTCCATTGGTATCAGCCATCAATGAATCATACCAGTCATGACTGTGCGAATCAAAAGCCCCCTTGGCCCCCATTGCCATGAGTCTTGATCTCTTTTCATCAGTTCCGGCTGTTGTGTAGATTTCTGCACCAACATGTTGTGCCAATTGCATTGCTGCCTGACCTACACCCCCCATGGCGGAATGTATAAGTACCCGCATTCCCTTGCGGAGACGTGCCAGATGAATCAATGCATAATATGCCGTGATATAAACAGAAAGTGATGCCGCTGCTTCATGCATGGTCAAAGCATCCGGTTTGGGAAAAACATGATTCCTGTTGACAATTATACGATTGCCGATACATCCACCATGCATCAGAACAACTGGATCGCCTATATTGAACTCCGTGACATTGTCCCCTTTGCCAATCACCTTGCCACTCGCCTCCATGCCGATATCCCGTCCAATGGCAGAACGCTCGTAACCCATCGGAGGAAGCATATCCAGGGTTACCATGATATCACGAAAATTAAGCCCTATGGCCTTGACTTCTATCTCCAGATCATCTGGTCCGGGTTCATTGTGTGTTACAGTCTGAATCCATAATCCGCTTAACTGGCCGGGTTGCTTCAAAAGCAACCTGTAAGTAGGGTCTTCATTGACAGGAACCAATGCCTCAACCTGCTTGATACCAACAAATCGTGGTACCCATGGCTGCTCGTTGCGAATTGCTACTTCACGTTCACGGAGACTGACGCTCTTGAGCCATGCCAGACAGTTCAAATCTTCTGGATCACTGATATCCACGAGGCAAAAATCAATCATCGCCTCCGGAATGACTTCGGCAGCCATACTCCGTATTGCACCCCAAACTGCACATCCGCGTAAATCCTCGACCTGCATCGCAGCCTTTCTGGTGATAACGGTCAATCGGCATGTTTCTGATACCTTGCCAGCTCGATGCCTTACAAGTGCATTGACGAAATCAATCAACCAACTCACAAACTTTGCTCCTGTAAGGTCGTGGGGGGGGGTATTTTTGCCACAGAAAATATCTACTTCTTTCAGGTCTGGTGCAGTCAACCAGTCAACGTCCTTGAATCTCTCCTCGTGATTCCAGACATCCATCTGTATGTATTCGCTACCAATCAGGATATCTGACCAGCTTCTTGCAAGACTGTCTGATTCTCCGAAGATCCACTGAACTCCAGGTTTTTTGTCCAGATAACCCTTCTGGTATAACAATTCGGGAACTCTCAGCAGGACCGCATCTCTGTATTTGCTAACCAGAGTCCATCCTTCGGCGGAAGGAACACCACGAGGTGGATTGATCAGCAAAACCAAACCGCCAGGTGTTGCTATCTTCTCCCAAAACTGCCATGAATCATCTTCTATTCTTCCTTTTTCAAGATCAACAATAATTAGGTCAGCAGCATGTTGACGCAGCAAACCCTGGGAAAGATCAATGCTGTTCATATTTTCCTGCTCAAGATGCTGGAAGCGGACTACGATTTTTCTGCTTTGCAAGGCATTGAACAACTCATTGGTGCATGATTCATTGTCTCCAATCAACCAATATTCGCTGGCGGATTGGACCTTGTCCATACATTTCCTGAATTTATTGAATATTGTTTTTTCAGGGCTTTTCTGGCCAGCAAATTCGACAATCCGACAATTACGTATTGAATCTTCCCCCAATAGGGCAGCATACAATGATTCATATGAGATACTGCCATCATCCAATTGTTCAGGTTGTGTAATAGTCGTCAGGAATTTTTTCTGCCAAACAACCTGGTGTTTGTTTGATTCAAGTTCGGAAAGGCGTGTGTGGGTGTGGGAACAGGAATAGTTATCAATATACAGTGTGAGTTTGCCCGTGGCACCATCATAGAAACTAAGCCGTCCACTGGAATTCTCACCCATCGGTACAGTCCTATGACCAAATTCATCAATCTGTATTTTAACATTCCAGGGCAAATCAACCACACATCTCATGTCGGGTGATGTTGGAGGGCACAGGAATGTAACTCGCTCCATGCGCATGGGCATTGAGAATACATCAATACAAATCATCAGATTGTGTAGTAGGGATTGCAATCCTCCATCTAACTGGTTGGGAGAAAACACAAATCCTTCTTCCCTACCAAGTGTCCAGAAATCCTTGTCTACATCAATATCAATTATTAACTCTCCACTGTTTCCATTCTCTGCAATTCTTTTTACACTCTGGAAATCCGGACCATATTCAAAAGCATCACCCAAAACTGCTGATGTTCGCACATAGAATTCTTCCCCAGTAGGGTAAGGACATGAATCGAATTGTGAAAGATCAACTTCGACAAGATTCATCTTGGTCTCTTCGATGGGTTGAGGGTCAATCAATTTAACCTTGCCTCGGCAGTGTATGATGCTATTGGCATCAGGTTCAAAAGACTTGGTTGAAATTGTGAAATCAAACTCGTCATCAACTTCATCAATTGGTAACAGTTGAGTCTGCAAACGAACAGGAGTATCAGGGATAGGACAGGGTTGAAGAAATTCAACCATCTCAAAGAATGCCGGCCTGCCATCGATTGCTTCAAGTATCATCTCGATATAGCCGGCTGCTGGCATGATCGCAATACCTTGGGCTTTGTGGTCCAACAACCAAGGTAAATTCCCACTTGACAGCAGATTCTCGAACAAGGGGTGATCATATTGGATCCGGCGGCCTACCAGCGGCCCATCGACAGAAGGTCCTCGTTTAAGGGTAAACTCTTCATCTTTGAATCTATGTACGTTTCGGATTCCTGCCAGAGGATAAGGTGGGAGATGCGCCGCTATGGGTTTTGGTTTTGGATACTGGGCATCAAAATCAAGATTTATACCCGACATGTAGAGGCGTCCCAACATCTGACCAAAGTCAGTACGGGAGTCACTAGCCCTTTCAAAAGAAGGAATGGATTCGACCTGATGACGTGTAGCACCCAGACATTGGGATATGACTGGTTGCAGGGACGAATGAGGAGCTATTTCAAGTACACAGCGTGGATCATACATACCAACAGCTGAGGCCATAGCGGCAGAAAATCGAACTTTCTTGCGTATGTTGGACCACCAGTACCCACTGTTTAACGTGGTTGCAAGTTCCCCAGTTACC
This sequence comes from Paracoccaceae bacterium, assembly GCA_009842205.1. GTDB lineage: Bacteria > Pseudomonadota > Alphaproteobacteria > Rhodobacterales > Rhodobacteraceae > MPNP01. The sequence goes on from VYFX01000039.1 coordinate 15,588, forward strand.
GACGATATCATTGGTGCATCGAATGTGAATGACCGATTGTCGAGAAACGACAATTGATCCAACACATCTTTTTTGATTTTATCCATGGCAGATGAATGGAATGCAATATTTCCTGGCAAGAGACCATGCTGGATATTTCGTGAGTCAAGTTCGTCCATCAGTGGACGCAAGTTCGATTCCAAACCACAGATTACCGTATTTGCAGGTGAATTTTCGCATGCAATCTCGACCGTCACTGATCCATGATCCTTGGGACGGAAAGCAATATCCATCTCATTGAGTAACCCTTCGACACCCGCAAGGTCAAGACTGATTGCCAGCAAACGGCCTGACTGAGCTGTACGTTGCTGCAAAGTCGAGCGTACATAGACCAGATGGGTTGCATCTTCAAGGGACAAGGCACCAGTTGCATAAGCCGCAGCTACCTCACCAGAACTGTGTCCGATGACACAGTCAGGATAAACTCCCCAAGTCTTTAGCAATTCCAGGATAGCACATTGCAACATGAAAGTCACAGGTTGTGCCAGTTCACACTCATCAAGATGAGATTGTTTGGCATTGAAACAGGCGTCACGAAGGGAAAAACTCGAATGGGTTCTCCATAAATCATCAATAGTATCAATTACGCGCCTGAAAACGGGATTTGCATCATAAAGCTCCCTTCCACAACCTTGCCATTGCGCTCCCTGACCTGTAAAGACCATAGCCAATCGATCATTGTTCTCGTCAACAATGGCAGTCTGTTGATTGTCTGGAAATGTATCAAGGATATCAATCAACTCTTGGCAATTGTTCACTGTAAATGCTGTTCGGTAGGCAAAATGTGTACGACGGGTACTGAGGTTGCCTGCCAGAGTATAAAGATCTGGCCGGGATTCGTTAATTAACTTGCGCAAATCACCTACAACCGATGTGAGTGCTTCCGTGTTCCGGGCAGAAACCGGTATCATTACACTGTCAGCAGGGGCTAGGGGAATCGACCATTGCTTGGGTGTTTTGGGACGGTATTCACTTACTACGCAATGTCCATTCGCTCCACCAAAGCCAAATGAATTAATGCCAAATACAGTTTCTCGTTCGGGAAATTCTTCGCACTCGATCTGTACATCCATGGGACAGCTGTGAAAATCTATGGCCGGATTGCGTATTACAAAATTATGTGAAGTCGGTGCAAAAGTCCGATGCTTCATCATTAGAATAACTTTCAACAAGGCCCCATGAAATGCAGCAGCTTCCATATGGCCTATATTGCTCTTGACACTTGAAACACGGAGAGGGACATCCCGATCCTGTCCACCATAAGCTTCAGCAATTGCATTTCCTTCTATTGCATCACCAACTTCGGTACCTGTTGCATGTGCTTCGATATAATCGAATTCAACGAGTTTGCGACCTGCCCGAATGGCAGCCTCTTGCATCAGGTTTTTCTGGGAATGTATTGTCGGTGCCGTGATGGTACGACCAGGTGCCAGCCCCATGGACTCATCGGCTGAGCCTGCTGTGTTCAGTGCTGTAGACTCTATGACGGCATAGATTTGATCACCGTCATTTTCAGCGACAGAAAGTGGTTTCAGGGCATAAACAAATGCTCCTTCGGATCGCATGTAGCCATTGGCTTCGGCATCGAATGACCGGCAGACCCCATCCGGACTAATGATACCCATCTGACTGAAACTACAACTCAATCTTCCAATGCCAAGAAAGTTTACGGCACCCACCAAAGCCTGATCACAATCTCCATTCCTGATAGCGTTCAAAGCCGTGTGAAGTGCACTTAATCCAGCCGAGCATGCTGTACAGCAGGTCATTGACGTGCCCATGAGGTTGAAATGATAGGAAATGCGATTTGCCAGCATGGCTAGGCTGGCAACTGGGGCCGTATATTCCGAAACGCCATACATCTCGCGATAATTGGCTGCAGCTGGTGTCTGGGAACCTACGAAAACACCAGTCTTGCTGTTGTGCAATTCATTCAAGGTCCAACCGGCATGCTCAATTGCCTGCCATGATTTGGTCAGAAGCATACGGGCTTGAGGATCCAAATTGATGAATTCATTATGAGAAATACCAAAGAACTTGTGGTCCAGAAGGCACTCATCCTCATCCAGAACATGGCCTTCATAAGGTGAAATCATTCTGGTTGGGCCAAAATATCCTCCAATAGGCAAATAACCTCGACCATATCTTTCCCTGATCGGATTCTGAATAAATGAACGATCACAAAGTAGCTTCCAGAAATCCTCGTCATTCCTGATTCCACCTGGCATTTGATAGGCATATCCAACAACTGCTACCTTTGGATCCTCATGTTGCTTATGCATTAATTGCACTCCATTAACTGAAACATCGGAAAATTAACATTTTACAAATTATCGGGCAATGAGTTTTTAGTATTATCCAAGCTACTTGTCGTCAAGCCTGATGAAAGAAATTATCCCTACATGGGAAGGAAGGTTGGAGGAACTTACAAAATCAAAGAATATAATGGTTTGATCGTAATAGGGTAAGGGAAAATTTTTCAGGATAATGTTTCCTTTTTGATGTTGATATCTCATTCTGGGGGCTAGAAATATCGACTTTTCTAATACCGGTTTTGGAAATAGCTGAATTATCTATTCAACATCAAATTTATTGACATCAATTTGTTTCAAACTACATTTTAGCACAAGTAAATACACTTCCCGATGAGGAGAAATCATGGCTGAGTTATCTAACCAGTTAGCCCCACTTGATCCGGTATGGACCCGTCTTCGTGATGAAGCCTCGGAAATTACTACCAGGGAACCTCTTCTGGCAGGTTTGATCTATTCGGGTATCCTGCATCATGAATCGCTTGAAAAAGCCCTGGCTTTTCGTTTTTCCATCAAAATGGCCTCGCTTGAAATGTCGGAACAACTCCTCAGGGAAATTGCCGACGAGGCCCTCAACGATGATCCGGGAATTGGACGTTCTGCCCGGGCAGACATCATTGCCGTATTTGACAGGGATCCTGCTTGTCAAACCTTTTACCAGCCATTGCTGTTTTTCAAGGGTTTCCAAGCCTTGCAATGTTATAGAATTGGCAGGTGGTTGTGGGAAAATGATCGCAAGGATCTAGCTTATTTCATCCAGATGAGAACCTCGGAGGTTTTTGGTGTCGATATCCATCCCGGTGCGGTTATTGGTCATGGCATACTGATTGATCATGCCCACTCTATCGTGATTGGTGAAACGGCTGTTGTTGGAAACAATGTTTCCATGCTTCATTCGGTAACTTTGGGTGGAACAGGCAAGGAAGAGGGAGATCGGCACCCCAAAGTTGGCAAAGGTGTATTGCTCGGAGCCGGGGCTAAAGTACTGGGAAATATCACTATAGGTAATTGTGCCCGGGTAGCAGCGGGCTCGGTGGTTCTGGAAGATGTACCTGGATGTAAGACAGTTGCCGGAATACCGGCAAAAATTGTTGGTGATGCGGGTTGTTCAGAACCATCCAAAACTATGGTTCAATATTTTCATCCCAGTGCTTGATTCCAACTGACTTAATCCAGATTCAACAAAACTGAAACTGGATTCTCCAACAGATCAACGATGGTGCCCAATAGTTGGGCACCGAGTGCACCATCAATTATTCGATGATCAACGGATAGGGTCAGAGACATCAGGGTTTTGATCTCTATTTCATCAGAAGATCCAACAACCGGTTTTCTTCTTCCTGTACCAACGGCCAATATGGAAGCATGGGGAGGATTGATTATGGCATCAAAATTTTCAATACCGAACATTCCTAGATTTGAGACTGTGATGGTACCACCGATATATTCAGTTGGTTGCAGTTTTCGTTGTCTTGCACGTTCAGCCAAATCCTTCATTTCCGTTGAAATTGCCGCAAGCGATTTTTTGTTTGCATCCTTGATAACCGGTGTGATCAAGCCATCATCGATTGATACTGCCACCGCTACATCACAGGATTTCAGCTGCAGAACATTGCCTGCAGCCCAAACGGTATTGGCCTGTGGCACCAGTTCCAAGGCCTTGGCTACAGCTGAAATAATGAAATCATTGATTGAAACCTTTTTACCTTTCTTGGCAAGAAATGAATTCACCTTTGACCTGAGTTTCAGAAGGGAATCAAGTTCGACCTCTCTTCTGAGATAGTAGTGAGGAATTGTTTGCTTCGATTGGCTAAGTCTGGTTGCGATGGTTCTCCTCATGCCCTCAAGTTCAACTACCTCGTACTCCCTGTCTTGGTACATTTTGGTAACCTGATCAAACGAAAAGGCCTCGGGTGTAATACTCTGGACCTGGGTTGGGGCCGAAGGTGTGGGTGGTTCTTTCTGCTCTAGAAGGTAATTTTCGATATCCCTCTTGACTATACGTCCCTTGTGTCCCGATCCCTTGAGACTCTCAAGGGCAATACCATTTTCCTTTGCCAACCTTTTGGCAAGGGGAGAAATAAATATTCTGCTGCTTGAGGATTTGCTTACTTGAACTGGCTTGGCCTGCTTGACTGGTTCACTTGCTTCGGCAGGTTTTGCCTCGGGTTTGGATTCCTCAACACCAACAGGAACAGAAGATTCTTCAACAGCGGAATCTCCTGTATCTATAATTGCAATCGGGGTATTTACCTTTATGCCTGCAGCACCTTCTGCAAACAGCAATTGTGTGACATTGCCTTCATAAATGGATTCAAATTCCATTGTTGCCTTGTCAGTTTCAATTTCAGCCAGCAAATCACCTGATTCTACCGTATCACCTTCCTTGACAAACCACTTGCTTAAGATCCCTTCCTCCATTGTTGGGGATAGAGCCGGCATAAGGATGTTGGTTGGCATGTTTATTCCTCCAAATACAGTACTGACTTTGCAGCTTGAACAATTTCGGGTACGGAAACAAGTGCGAGTTTTTCCAAATTAGCAGCATAGGGCATGGGAACATCCTTGCCGGTACAACAAATTATCGGGGCATCCAACCAGTCAAATGCTTCCTGCATAATCAGATAACTCAGGTGATTTCCAATTGAACAAACAGGGAATCCTTCCTCTATGGTTACACATCTGTTGGTTTTTTTGACCGATTCGATCACCGTATCCTTATCAAGAGGTCGTAAGGTTCTCAAATCAATGATCTCGGCATCAACTCCAATATTTTCCAATTCCTTGGCAGCTTCCAAAGTGTGAGACATACCGATACCAAAAGAAACAAGAGTGATATCCTTACCTTCTTTCCATATTTTTGCCTTCCCAATGGGAACGGTGTAGTCATCCAGCTCGGGAACATCAAAGGATCGGTTGTAAAGGATTTCATTTTCAAGGAAAACCACGGGATTGGGGTCTCGAATTGCCGACTTCAGCAATCCCTTTGCATCAGCCGCCGAGAAGGGTTGGATAACCTTTAATCCAGGTATATGGGAATACCATGCGGCATAATCCTGGCTATGCTGGGCAGCAACTCTTGCCGCAGCACCATTTGGACCACGAAATACAATTGGACAATTCATTTGTCCACCTGACATGTAAAGGGTTTTTCCTGCCGAGTTGATAATGTGATCAATTGCCTGCATGGCAAAATTGAAAGTCATGAACTCGACTATTGGTCTGAGACCGGCAAAACCTGCACCAACACCAAGACCAGTAAAGCCATGTTCGGTAATTGGTGTATCAATTACCCTTTCAGAACCAAACTGATCCAATAGTCCTTGGGAAACCTTATAGGCACCCTGATATTCGGCTACTTCCTCACCCATAAGGAAAACCAGTTCATCCCGTTCCATTTCTTCCGCCATGGCATCCCGCAATGCCTCGCGGACGGTTTGGGATTTGAACGATACATTTTCCAGCGATAAATCCTCTTCCAATTTCTCCCTTGGGGCTTCTGGAGCTGCACTAACGGTCGTGGTTTCCTCCAAACCAACGGGGGCATTCTCGTCGGAGGAGGTTTCTTCTTCACCCAATGTGTCATCATCACCGGATACTATGGCTATGGGTGAATTGACCGGTATCGGCTCATCGTTTTCTGCCACAAGAAGCTTTTCCACCACCCCATCCGAAATGGCTTCGAATTCCATAATGGCCTTATCGGTTTCAATTTCAGCAAGGATATCACCGCTAGCTACGGTATCACCTTCCTTGACAAACCATTTCGCAATTTTACCCACTTCCATCGTAGGTGATAAAGCTGGCAATAGAATTTTTGATCCCATATTTATTCCTCATTTGAATTGGAGGTCTTTCAACCCCTGATCAAAGGTAAACATCCGTGTAAAGTTCACTCACATCAGGTTCAGGGCTTTTCTGAGCAAAATCACTTGCTTCATTGACAATCTTCTTTACATCCCTGTCGATATCCTTGAATTCATCTTCAGAAGCAATTTTCCACTTCAACATTTTATCCCGCAATGAGTCTATAGGGTCCTGCTGTTTCCTGACTTGTTGAACCTCTTCCCTTGTCCGGTACTTGGCTGGATCTGACATGGAATGGCCCCTGTATCGATATGTTTTCATTTCAAGGATATAAGGACCTTGTCCCTTGCGACAAATATCTGCAGCTTTTTTCCCGGCTTTTGACACGGCCAAAACATCCATACCATCCACCATCTCTCCCTTGATGCCAAAAGCAAGACCGCGCGTGTAAAGTTCTGGAGTGGAAGATCCTCTTTTGATGGAAGTTCCCATCGCATACTGATTGTTTTCAATAATAAAAATTACCGGAATCTTCCAGAGGCTGGCCATGTTGAATGTTTCATAAATCTGGCCTTGATTGGCTGCGCCATCACCGAAATAGGTAAAAGTGACATTTTTGTTGCCGCGATACTTGTCGGCAAAGGCAATACCGGCACCAAGTGGGACCTGGGCACCCACAATACCATGCCCCCCAAAAAAATTCTTTTCCTTGCTGAACATGTGCATTGAACCACCTTTACCTTTGGAAAAACCACCTTCCCGACCGGTAAGTTCAGCCATTACCCCATTCGGGTCCATTCCACATGCCAGCATGTGACCATGATCCCGATATGCTGTAATACGCTTATCACCATCTTCGGCTATAGCTTCCAAGCCGACGACAACAGCTTCCTGACCGATATAGAGGTGACAAAAACCCCCAATGAGGCCCATCCCGTAAAGTTGTCCCGATTTTTCCTCGAACCTCCTTATCAAAAGCATCTCGCGATATAGCTTCAGGAGTTCGTCCTTGGATTCTTTGGGTTTGCTGTTCACACTCTTTTTTACCATCAATTACTCCCAGGTATCTTTCATATATCACATACCATTTAATGTATTATTACTTCATCCAGATGAATATATCCCAACTTTTGTCGAGCCAATTCATCCAATAAATCCAAATCCAGATATTCCGGCGTTATTCTAAGTGTCTTGTTTTCCATTAGAGCAATTTGTTCTTCCTGGATCTCGATTTCACTTTGAAGCAGGGATAACTGGTCCTTCAACTGGATTTGAGTTATCAGCCCTCTACTGCCCAAAATGCTGGAATTTACAAAAAACAGACAAGCTAAAATCAAGATGAGGATTACAATCCTGCCACCAATGTACGGAACAATTTTTTCAAGAAAATTCATATGTACTTATTAGTTTTGCAACACCACAATTCCAGGTAATTCCTTGCCTTCCATATACTCTATGAAAGCACCTCCTGCTGTTGATACGAAACTCATAGAATCCAGCAAGTCACCCTTTGCCAATGCAGCAATTGTATCACCTCCACCGATCAAGGATATTGTCCGACCTGCCTTCGTTCTTTCAGCAAGGGTTTTACCCAGTTGAATTGTAGATTGGTCAAAGGGTGCAAATTCAAAAGCACCGAGCGGACCATTCCACACTACCTTTTTACTTTGATCGAGTACTTTTGAAAATCTATTTATTGAGTCCGGCCCCAGATCGTAGATACCCATTCCGCTTAAGTTGTCATCAATTTCTGCTATATGACTGGTACCGTGCCTTATGTCCGGGGCAATTTGAAAATCACTGGGCAAATACACCTTGCAGGAGTTTTTATCCGCTTCCTGCAAGAAATCCAGTGCCGTATCCAAATAATCCTTCTCAACCAGTGAACTGCCAATATCATGACCTTGGGCAAGCAGGATTGTATTGGCCATCGCACCACCTACCAATAAATTGTCAACTTTTTGTGACAAGTTTGCCAGAAGTGTCAACTTGGTCGAAATTTTAGCTCCACCGATGATGGCCGTAGAGGGACCTACATCACTCCCCAAAATGTTTTCGATATTGTTGATTTCAACTTCCAGAAGTTTTCCGGCACAAGCTGGCAACTTGTTGGCCAAACCCACGATGGAGGCATGACTTCTATGGGATGCAGAAAAGGCATCATTGCAATAAACCTCACCCCATTGGGCCAGCTGTTTTGCAAAATCCGGATCATTGGTTGATTCACCCGGATAATATCGAACATTCTCCAGCAAGGTTGCTGACTTTGAAAACAGTCCAACGGCTGAAAAATCGGGAATATTTATTTCAGGTTGAAACTGAACACTCTTGCCCAAAAGATTTTCGAGAGGCTTCACAAGTTGGATAAGTGATAATTCTTCCAAACGCTTGCCCTTGGGCCTCCCCAAATGGGAAATAATCACGGGATGACCACCCATGTCAATAATGGTTCTCAAGGAAGGAATTATTCTCTCCACCCTGGTTAAATCACCAACCACGCCATCCTGAATGGGTACATTGATATCAACCCTGATCAGGACCCTCTTGTCCTGAATATCCATGTCGGTAAGTTTTCTCACAGATTGGAAAGACAATTTGGTTTCCAGTACAAATCAAGTGTTGGAATTCAAAAACTATTCAAAAAAGGACACTATTTCATGTTGATCATTTTTTCAGATGGTTTTGCCCAATTCTAGGGTGACATCAATCATCCTGTTTGAAAATCCCCATTCATTATCATACCAACTAAGAATTCGACAAAAGGTGCTGTCCATGACCCTCGTTTGATCCATGTGAAAGATGGATGAATGGCTGTCGTGATTGAAATCGATTGAAACATTTGGCTGATCCGTGTAGCCCAAAATACCATTCAAGTAACCTTCAGCTGCTGCTTTGATACTTTCATTGATTTCTTCAGGTGAGGTAATTCTCGATGATTCAAACTTGAGATCCACTACTGAAACATTCGGGGTAGGGACCCTTATGGCTACCCCATCCAATTTGCCCTTCAATTCGGGTAAGACAAGCCCGACAGCACGAGCTGCGCCAGTTGTTGTAGGAATCATTGACATTGCCGCAGCCCTGGCCCTGTATGGATCCTTGTGAATGGCATCAAGCGTTGGCTGGTCTCCCGTATAGGAATGAATGGTTGTCATGAAACCGCGATTTATACCGATTGCATCATTAATCACCTTTACCACGGGTGAAAGACAGTTTGTGGTACATGAAGCGTTCGATATAACCCGATCGCCATTCTCTAGTATCTGATGATTTACACCGAATACAATGGTCTTGTCGGCATCTGCACAGGGAGCTGATACGATGACTTTACTTGATCCATTCTGCAAATGGCGTGCAGCTGAATCTCTGTTGGTGAATATTCCCGTACACTCAAGGGCTATGTCAACATCTTGCCAGGGTAGATTTTCAGGTTCACGAACAGCCGATACTATGGGTTTGTGCGAATTGACTACCAGATGTTCACCATCTACCGATACATCACCCTGGAACCGTCCATGAATAGAGTCGAATTTAAACAGATGGGCCAGTTGATCAATGCTACTCAGATCATTGATGCCGACAACCTCGATTTCCTTTGTTTCGGATTCCACTATGGCCCTGAAAACATTTCTTCCTATTCTCCCGAAACCATTAATTCCTATTTTTAGGGCCATTCATATCTCCATTTTAAAATCTAATTCAATCACTTCATTCATTTGAAAAATGATTGAAGCGAGCAGATCAAGAAACGTTTTTTCAAAATTGTTCAAAGCAATTCCTTAACCTGATTTACTATGTTTTTACTGGTTATGCCAAAATGACCATATGCATCATTGGCCGGCGCAGAAACACCAAAACTTGACATGCCAATAAAGGACGATCTGTTCTCCTTGCCCCTTAAACCAAGCAACCAACGTTCCCATCCGTTTTGCACACCAGCCTCAATGCCAATCCTTATCGCTTTGCCAGGTCCCAAAACCCTTTGTTGATAGGATTTGTCCTGCATGGAAAACAATTCCCAACTTGGCATGGAAACAACCCGGACCCCGATGCCTTCACCTTGGAGAATTTCACGTGCCTCCATGGCAATGGAAACTTCCGAACCTGTAGCCAGCAGAACGGCATCCTTTGAACCCCTGTAATCAGCAAGGACATAAGCACCTCTGGCGGTCAGGTTACTTCGAGTATGCCTTACTCTCAATGTAGGAAGTGATTGTCTGGACAAAGCCAGAATCGAAGGGGTTTTCGTTTGTTTCAGGGCAATTTCCCACGCCTCAGCCGTTTCGACTGAATCACAAGGTCTGAAAACCAGCAGATTGGGTGTGGACCGCAACATGCTCAGATGTTCAACAGGTTGGTGAGTAGGTCCATCTTCCCCCAATCCGATTGAATCATGGGTCAAAACATATATGACTGGTAGTTCCATCAAAGCGGAAAGTCTTATCGAAGGTCGTGCATAATCGGCAAAACAGAGGAAAGTTCCACCATAGGGACGTAGGCCTCCATGCAGGATCATACCATTCATTGCTGCCGCCATGGCGTGTTCACGAATGCCATAGTGAATATACCTGCTTCCGGTATCACTTTCACTGAAAACTCCCAAATCAGCTGTTCTGGTGTTGTTGGAACCAGTTAAATCCGCTGATCCACCAATCATTTCCGGAAAAATTGGATTCAATCCATTGAGAACGATTTCCGAAGATTTTCTGGTAGCTACCTTTGCTGCTTCAGATGATGCTTTTTTCTTGATCCTGTTAATGGTCGCGGTAAAGCGTTTGGGTAATTCACCAGCATACATACGTTCAAAATCCCGCCGTTTACCTGCACCCAAGCTGGCAAGATTTTTCTGCCAGGTTTCCCTTTCCGCTTTTCCTTTTTCACCAATTGCCCGCCAAGTTTGTAGACAATCCTCAGGAATGACAAAGGGTTCATGCACCCAACCGAAGAATTCTCTAGCCTTCTGAATTTCCTCATCTCCCAGCGGAGAACCGTGTGAAGATGCTGTCCCCTGTTTGTTTGGAGCTCCAAAACCAATAACGGTTCGACAGGAGATCAGGGTGGGCTTTGATGTCTTCCTGGCTTCATTCAGTCTGGAATCAATTTCCTCCGGATTATGCCCGTCACAATCAAGAACTGTCCACCCGGATGCTTCGAACCGCTTGCCTTGATCAGTTTTGTCACTCAAGGCAACTGAACCATCAATCGTTATTTTATTATTGTCCCAAAGGACAATAAGGTTTGATAAATTCAATTTGCCTGCCAAACTGATTGCCTCCTGACTCAAACCTTCCATTAAGCAACCGTCACCAGCCAAAACATAAGTATTGTGGTTGATTACCTTCTTACCAAATTTCTTGCGGAGGTATGCTTCGGCAATGGCAAATCCTACGCCATTGGCCAATCCTTGACCAAGGGGACCTGTCGTTGTTTCAATGCCTGCTTCCTGAAATTTTTCCGGGTGTCCGGCCGTATGGAAACCGATTTGTCGAAAATTTTTCAATTGTTCAAGGGTTATTTCCGAGTATCCCGTGAGATATAGAAGGGAATACAACAACATCGACCCGTGTCCGGCTGAAAGTATAAATCTGTCCCGGTCTGGCCAGGTTGGATTGCTGGCATCAAATTTCAGATGATTCCTGAATAATACTGTTGCAACATCAGCCATGCCCATGGGCATTCCAGGATGACCCGAATTGGCTTTTTGAACCGCGTCCATTGAAAGGACCCTGATGGCATTCGATAAATGCCAGTGCTCTGGAAATCTGGCTTTGTAGGTAGATACTTCCATAAAATCACTTCCTCGTAATTTAACATTAGAAAAAAGAAGTTTCGTTAAATTGTTTCTGTTGTGAAAATAAGGGAAATAATCTTAATCTAAAGGTATGACTTTGAAATTTAGATGAAATACACTGGATAATCCAATACACTCGGTTATTCAAAAGAGATATAGAGAATCAGTGTATCCAAATCCTATATGAACTTTCGACAACTTTGACTAAGGTTAGGTTTTTACATAGAATAAATTGTTAAATAAATTTGAACCTGTTGTTTTTATTGAAACATTGAACCTGGCAAATCATGGCTGAAGATTTCGAGGAATACATAAATCGATTACATGGTGCTCTTGAGGAAATCATACAGGGCGCTGATCATAAATTGCAGGTGGCAAGTCAAAGAATTTTTGAGATAGAACTGCAATTGGAAAGCGAACGGGCCAACAACAAGGAACTCCAAAAAAATCTTTCTCAGATTGCCGACTCAGTGAACCAAGTTCCTGATGAACAATTGCAGAAAAAAATAAGTGAATATCAGACAAGGGAAAAAAAACTTCAACAGGAAATTGTAACACTACAGTCCGAACTTGACTCTGTCCATAGTTCTAGAAACAAGGACAGGGAGGATTTACAATCTATATTGACTGAGTTCAAGGGCATGCTGGATCAGATATAAAATGGGTAACTCAAATATTTTGCTGGAAGTCAAGGTAGGTAGAAAAAAGCTTGCCATCACTTGTGATGAAGATGAAGCGAGTGCCGTTTCGCAGGCTTCAAAGAGATTTCAGAGCGAAATCAACAAAATTGGAGAAACACTCCCGAACGAAAGTCCCCAAAGCCGAATTTTAATTGCCGGTATAAATATCGCCGACTCTTTGAACAAGATCGAAATGCAACCCCGTGTAAGGGAAGGGTTGATTAATCAGGTAAAAGTTTTAGCTGAAAAAGCCGAAGAAGCTGCTTCAAGATTCAAAAATTGACAGCCTTGATCTGGCGATTCAATCAGGAATTATGCTCTCTTATCGTTTTAGCAGCCATTTGATCAAAGGGAATTTCCTTTTCCTCAAATAGTTGGTCAAGTTCACCAGAAAGGGTCATTTCTGTAACTATATCGCAACCGCCGATAAATTCCCCCTTGACATAAAGTTGGGGTATGGTTGGCCAATCCGAGAAAGACTTGATACCCTCCCTGATATTATTGTCGGTTAGGACATTCACATCCTTATATTCAACATTCAAATAGTTCAATACTCCTGCGACCCTCGATGAAAATCCACATTGTGGCGTGTTTTTTGTTCCTTTCATAAACAATACCACATCTGAACTATCGACGGTTTCCTGTAATACTTTGCTGGTTTCCTGATCCATGACCTTTACTCCGGTACTTTTGTGGTTAATGCCAAGGCATGCAATTCGCCATTTGAACCATCCATCTTGCCTTTCAAGGCAGCATAAACAGCCCGTTGTTGTTGTACTCTGTTCTTGCCCCTGAAACTTTCATCAATGACCACGGCAGAATAATGATTGCCATCGCCAGCCAAATCCCTGATGGTGATTTCAGCTTCTGGAAAAGCCGATCTGATGAGATCTTCTAATTCAATTTGTGAAATGGCCATATCTTCTGCTTAACTTTCAATTTGGTGGCTGTTTAGCACTCCCGTGAAGTAAAATACTAACTTCAAAATGTATATGAATACCATTTAGATTTATAAAGGAAATTGACAAGTTTGACTTAGCATCTCTTGCCATTCCATCAAATTGTTTTCAGATTAATGATGATTTCATAATCACTATATATTGGCAAGGTCTTTTGAAAAGCCTAATACGGTTTTCAGCCTGATAAAATTACCTTGCCTAGGTTCTGTTTGATTATTATATTGGGATTGCAACCAGAGGAAGGAACAATGCATCGGACCATTGCCGAGAAAAAGAAGGAAATCACGACCATCTGCCGTAAGCACAGGGTGGAACGGCTTGAGGTCTTTGGCTCGGCCGCAAGAGGGACAGATTTTGACCCTGTAACGAGCGACATCGATTTCCTGGTGGAATTCAACTCTGAAAAAGACCCTGTCACCCTCCAAAGATATTTGGGGATGATCGAGGACCTGCGTTCGACCATGGCAAGAGGGGTGGACCTTGTAGAGGAAAAATGGATCCACAACCCTTATCTGAAAGAAGCCATCAACGAGGATCGGGAGGTGATCTTTGAGGAGTGATCCCCGTATATTGCTTCATGACATTGTGACCTATTGTCAGCGAATCATTGAAAATACGACTCATTTGCAAAAATCAGACTAGCTTGCATCCGGCTGGGACCAGGATGCGGTTGAACGGAATATTGAAAGAATCGCAGAAGCTCTAAACAAAATCAGGGACCACAACCCGGAGCTTGTTCCAGAAATACCGGGCTTTGACCAGATCAGAGGCATGAGAAATATAATTGTACACCAATATCATGCAGTCAACCTAGATATTGTATGGGACTCCATGGTCAAGGATATTCCGGAATTGCAGGAGGTTACATTACATCTGCTGGCCAAACTTGATCCACAACAAACCCCAAATGATGACAGCGACTCCGGCTCGGCCCCACCTTCTTTTCGTCCAGGTATTTCAGATTATCTGGAAAGGTTGTTGACGATATCTTGGTTCCCATGAAGGAAGTTTTCAAAAAGTCAAAAGCCATAACCAACTATCGAATAACGATGAATAAACTTTGCGGCTAATGTCCGTCAAGGCTGTACTTTTGTCCAACTCCCGATCATTTTTCTGATTTTGCTAAATTCATTCCTTTTATTTCGGACAAAATAAAATCCCGAAAAACTTTCAGTTTTTTGGATTCCTTCAATTCGTACGAATAGGCCAGGTACAGAGGAATTGGGTCGGATTCCAAATCGGGTAATACCTGTATTAGATCCGGTACCATTTCAGCAACATAACCAGGGAGTAAACCGATACCCAAATTATTCTTAACACCAAGAAAAACCCCATAGTAATTGTTGATTATCATTTGATGATTTGCCTTCAAGCTCATTATCTTGTTTATGAAAGCCTTTGCTTTAGGTGCGTCCAAAGCAGAATTCTTTTGACTGATCAAGCGATGTTCTTTCAAGTCTTCTATCTTTTCAGGAATCCCCTCGGTATCGGCATATTCCCGAGTCATATATAGTCCCAAGGAAGTCGACATGATTTTTTTTCGAACAAGATCAGCTTCGGATGGTTCCTTCATTCTGATGGCTATATCTGCCTCACGCATTGGGAGATCAAGAATTTTATCATCTAGTATCAAGGTCAGGTTGAGATCAGGATAGCTTTTGAACAATTTGGGTAAGCGAGGAGAAATCCATAAAGTACCAAACCCGGTTGTCGTTGTTACGCGTAATTCACCACGGGCCAATTCCCTGAAATCCTTGATCTGATTGGTGGCTTTGGTCAGCTGCTTATCCATGATTTCAACTGCATCCAGAAGAATCGTTCCCTGCTCGGTAAGGATGGTTCCTCTTGCGTGACGGTGAAAAAGTTGGGTGGACAGGTCTGCTTCGAGCGACCTTATCCGCCTGCTCACCACAGATTGGTGCAATTGTAGATTTTCACCAGCGCGATAGACTGAACCTGACTTGGCCACTTCAAGAAAAACCCTAAGCTTATCCCAATCATGTAAAGGTAAATTCTGATCAGACATCATTTGTACCCACGTGTTAAAGTCACCATCTATTGCTTTAATTGTATCCAAGTTGAGACAAATCAAATTGAATACAATTAACTATGGCCGAGGTCCCACCATCAACCGGAAGGTCAATTCCTGTAATCCAATAACTCTTCTTGCTAATCAGAAACATGATGACTTCGGCTACTTCCTGTGGTGTTCCAGGTCGACCTATACGGTTTATCATTTGGGCAGCCCGTTCGCCAAAGGCAGAAATAAAATCGTCAAGTATCCTGGTCTGTATGGCTGCCGGACTAATCGAATTAATTCTGATGTCCTTCTGCCTAAGCCCTTCACAACTTGCCATGGTCCAAACGATGACTGCTTCCTTAGATAAATCGTAAGCTCTTACATGATTTAATTCCTCTCGCTTACAAAACGAAGCCAAGTCAAAAAAATTTGTAATAGGGATCAAACGCTTAATCTGTGGGAGGTTTTCTTTCCAATTTGAACCTGCTTTGGAGGCAAGGTTTACTATTGAAGAACCGGGATTCATTTTAGGAATAATGATTTCAGAAACCTTCCTCAAGGCCATGAAATTGACCAGAAGAATATCGAGCTCCTTCGATTCCCTAGGAGGCAAGCCTGCAGAATTTATCAAAACATCAAAATTTCCTGCCAATTCATGTTTGAGTTCATCCAGGCTGTCTACGTTCGTAAAATCCGTCTTGATCCAGGTAACATCCTTAATATCGGGTTCCATGACATCAATTATCACTATTTCTTCTGCAATCCCCGATAGCAGATTGCAACATTCCCTGCCCATTCCACTGGAACCGCCGGTAATTACTGCTCTCATAAATTTCTCTCCCGGTTTCAGAAATCTGTATAAGGCTAATTTAACAAAATATAATTGTGTTGTAAGATAAATTCAGTTTTTCAAAGGTTAAGAATGGCATCCGAAATTAATTTTGAATCAGGGATTATCAGAACACCTGTTCCTTTCGAAGGAGAGGCTCCAGATATTTTGCCGGAATCTGTTGCCAGGCAACATCCGAATTTTGAACAATTGCTTTCCCATACGGCGGGCTGCAGCCCATATTTGAATAGTTTGATTAATACAGATCCCGAGTGGCTAGAAGAAATTGCCGGGCAAAACCCGAAAGACATCCTTAGTCTACTCTGTTCTTCAGTAGAAGATGAAAGTGTTACCCAGACAATTAAAACCCTTCGAACAAGAAAGAAAAAGATTGCTCTTTTAACTGCGCTGACAGACTTGGGAGGAATCTGGAACCTCTTTGAGGTAACCGGAGCCCTTACCCAATTTGCCGATTTTTCATGCCAAGCACTCATGTCAACTCTGGTTCGAGAGTCTGCTGCCAAGGGAAGATTGCAATTGGACCCGGTAGAGGATCCTGCAGGTATGGGTGGTATATTTATACTGGCGATGGGTAAAATGGGGGGCAGGGAACTTAATTATTCATCAGACATAGATCTTGTGGTTTTCTTTGATGAAAAACGACATCCAGTCAATCGTTTCAATTTTGTAAAGTCGGAATTTGTTAAAATCACCAGAAAATTTGCCAAACTCATGGGTGAGGTATCTGCCGACGGATATGTGTTTCGTACTGATTTGAGGTTACGACCGGATCCTTTTGTAAACCCTGTTTGCATCTCGGTCGGAGGCGCCGAAAGATATTATGAAAGCTTTGCAAGAACATGGGAACGGGCTGCTTACATCAAGGCCAGGCCCTGTGCCGGAGATATCGGTTCCGCTCAAAACTTTCTTTCCAATATAGAACCTTTTGTCTGGAGACTTAATCTGGATTTTTCTGCCATTCAGGACTCAAGTGAAATGAGGCTGAGGATTTGGGAAAACAGGGGAACGGGAGATTTGGCAAACCTGCCCGGTTTCAATTTGAAACTGGGAAAGGGGGGTATACGGGAAATCGAGTTGTTTGTTCAAACATTCCAAATGGTGGCTGGAGGAAGGGATCAAACCTTGCGGGTTCCAGACACCATGGGAGCTTTGGCAGCCATTAACCGCAAGGGTTGGGTAGATGATGATTCAAAGCGGGTCTTGGAGGAAAGCTATTATAAACTCAGGACCTGGGAACACAGAGTTCAGATGATCAGGGATGCCCAAACCCATGCCATACCCAAGGTAGAAAATGAAATCGTTCGCATGGCTGCCCTTTATGGCGAAGATAATCTGGATAAATTCCTAAAGGAAATAAAAGTAACACTTGTGGGTGTTCACGAAACCACCGAGACCTTTTTTGCAACCGATAAAGAAGATCAGGTCGAATATGACACCTCCTTCATGGAGGAAAGCGATTGGGAAACGGTAAACACCTGGCGACAATTGCCTGCCTTCAGAACTGAGAGGGCATCCAAAATATTCGCAAGATTGCAACCCACAATTTTCAACCGATTGGCCAGATCAAGCCATCCACGTGAAGCCCTTCTGCAATTCGATGGCTTTCTAAGGAGATTGCCAGCGGGTGTACAACTTTTCTCACTATTCGAGGCCAACCAGCACTTGCTTGAACTATTGGTGGATACCTGTGCGATGGCTCCTCGATTGGCATCATCCCTGTCAAATAACACTCAGGTATTTGATGCTGTCCTTGAGCCGGATTTTATCGTTCCCCTGGAGGACGAAAAGGTACTTGAGAAAACTCTCAGTGATGGTCTTGACAGGGCTTCGGACTTCGAAAGTGTACTCCGAGTGGCTAGAAGATGGAACAATGAAAACAATTTCAAGGTGGGCGTACATCTACTGAAAGGATTATCTAACAGTGAGCAGGCCGGTAAATCCTATGCCCGACTGGCAAATTGCGTAATCAAGTCATTGGTACCATTTGTTGTTGAGCAATTTTCCAGCACATATGGCCCACCACCTGGTAGAGGATTTGTCTTTCTGGCAATGGGTTCACTGGGTGCCGAAAATCTAACTTCACAATCTGACCTGGATTTGATTATGATCTATGATCCCCGGGAAGAAGAACATTCCCAGGGCAAAAGACCCCTAGCAGTACAAGTATATTATGCCCGCCTTACACAGGCAATGGTTTCGGCACTTTCATCCCAGATGGCTGAAGGGAAACTCTTTGAAATCGACATGCGGCTTCGACCTTCGGGGCGAAAAGGGCCGGTTGCGACCTCGCTTAATTCATTTGTCCATTATCAGGAAAATAGTGCCTGGACCTGGGAACATCTTGCTCTTACACGCGCACGGTCGCTTGCCGGTAATGAGGAATTGGGGATTGAAATTGAGGATTTCAGACAGAAACTTATCCACAAGCTTGAGGATTATCCCAAGATAATCACGGATGTCATCGACATGAGAAGGCGGTTATCTGAAAACACACCTGTTGAAAAAAAGGAAGATATATGGGAATGCCGTTTGGGCAAGGGCAAATTGCTGGATATTGAATTGCTTGCACAAACAGGTGCATTGATAACCAACAGTATGGAGAGGGATATTGGTTCGCAATTGCTGGCCAGTTCAACTAATGGTTTGATGACACGGGAAGAATACGAAGAACTTTCTTCTCATTATGCATTGCTAAGGCAGATCATGCAGGTTGCCAGATTAACAGTTGAAGGTGATTTCAACCCAGACACAACCGGCAAGGGCGTTATCGAGATTTTATTGCAACAAACCGGCATGAATTCCCTTGAGACATTGAGCGGAAAGGTTCAAAATCAAACGGGAAATTCCAAGGCAATCATTTCAGATTTGATTGACAAGCGTTGGAAAAAGTGGGCAGATGGGTAAATGAACAAAAAGTTAAAATTTCATTCAGCGGATCCACGGGGTTTAATCTACGAAGCCTATCGGATGGAGCCCCTGAAGGATGAAGAATACAGAAGCATTTTCCTTGACTGGGCTTTGGGTATACCAATAGAACAGGATACTTTTGGGTTGATTAACGACCTTTTGACCATTTACCAAAAGGAGTATCCCGATCATCCAATGACTTTGATCCTGCTTGAAGGTCTGAAAACCAACAAAACCAGAACCAATCGACGTAGGTCAAGGACAAGCAGGAAAGCTACGCCCTGATTTTCCTCAACAAACCAGTACAGGTTTTATCAATCGTTTTGAATCCGATAACCCTTCTTGTGCGATTTTAATTACAGTTGTTGAAGTCACACTTGCAGCGGTAAAGTCCCAATCTTGAATACTACTTAGGTCGGTTTTCGACAGGAATATATTCCAGATTGACATTACCCATATACTTCTGCCTGGGTCTTCCAATCTTAAGTGTGGGATCCACAATCATCTCCTTCCATTGCGAAATCCAACCAACAGTTCTAGACAGGGCAAAAATCGGAGTAAACATCGAAGTTGGGAAACCCAGGGCATCAAGAATTATACCTGAATAGAAATCCACATTCGGGTATAGCTTTCTTTCTCTGAAATAATCATCCTCAAGGGCAATTCTTTCCAGTTCCTTGGCAACATTTAGAATGGGCTTGTTCTTGCTATCAACCAGATCAAGTACGGCATCAGCTGATTTTTTCATTACATGAGCCCTAGGATCGAAGTTTTTATAAACCCTGTGACCAAAACCCATTAACCTGAAGGGATCATTCTTGTCCTTGGCTTTTTTCAGGTATTCAGGAATTTTATCTGGTGAACCAATCTCGTGAAGCATTTTCAAACAGGCTTCATTGGCTCCCCCATGGGCAGGTCCCCAAAGGCAGGCAATTCCGGCAGCGATACAAGCAAACGGGTTGGCACCAGATGATCCAGCCAACCTGACAGTTGAGGTTGAGGCATTTTGTTCATGATCGGCATGGAGCATGAAAATGCGATCCATAGCAGTGCTGATGATCTCATTGTTTTCGTATTTTTCGGGTGGTACCGAGAAACACATCTTCAGGAAATTTGAAGAGTAATCGAGATCGTTACTTGGATACATATACGGTTGACCAATGGAATATTTATACGCCATGGCAACGATGGTTGGCAACTTGGCAATCATTCTTATACAGGCGATTTCCCTTTGCTGGGGATCATTGATATCAATGGAGTCATGATAAAATGCCGAAAGTGCTCCAACCACACCAGTGATAATTGCCATTGGATGGGCATCCCGTCGAAATCCCCTGTAGAAATTAATCAACTGCTCATGAACCATGGTATGCATGGTAACACGTTCTTCAAACCTGACCATTTCATCATAGGTTGGCAAATGACCATAGAGCAATAGGAAACATACCTCTAGAAAGTGGGAATGTTCGGCAAGATCCTCAATGCTGTAACCTCGGTATTGTAAAATACCTTTTTCTCCATCAATAAAGGTTATATCCGATTCACATGAAGCTGTAGATGTAAAGCCGGGATCATAGGTAAACACATCGGCTTCTTTATAAAGATTCCTGATATCAATGACATCCGGTCCGGCGGTAGGAGAAGTAAATGGAAGCTTGTATGTTTTACCATTTATATCCATTGAAACAAATCTATTGGCTTTTGTCATATGACCTCTGTGTAATCATGTTCAGTTGGAGTACTGAATATAAATATTTGAAAGTAAATCCTGTTGGGTTGAACCAAATCTAAGAAAGTGATGTAAACCCGTAGCACCATATGTAAGGAGGTGCTTATTGTGATTTTCAGGAGTATTACAACTACTGTAAATACTAATGATAACCATTCTTGTCAACCATATCACAGGTTGGGTTATCAAATACCCGTAAATGATTCACTCGCTTCGAATATCCCCCATAATTGAAAGTATCAATTGCATAATGGGATTGATCCTCAGAATAATTATACTCAAAAGTATAAATTGTCTTCGGATGAAGAGAATACTATTGACCCAAAATCGACCTTGTTGTCTTAGAGTGTCATTTTGATTGCTGAAGCAAGCCGGTCTTGGCTTTCTGCCTTGCCTAGGACAATCATTACGTCAAACACACTCGGTGAAACCGTTTTTCCTACCAAAGCAGCTCTTACAGGTTGTAAAACCTTTCCAAGACCCAAATTTAATTTGGACCCCAATGCAGAGGCATATTCCTCAAGGACAGATCTTTCCCAAGTGAGGTCAGACAACCCCGACAAAAAATCATCCAATTGTGTTTTCGGAGTAGATGTAAGGATCTTAAGGCTTTTTTCATCATAACTTACAGTTTCACACCTTACAAATTCGAGACCATTCCAAACTTCATGAAGTGTTTTGGAGCGTGTTTGTACCAATGGAAGGGCTTTTTTGACTAGTTCCTCCTTGGCCTTTGGAATATTCCCGGAATTGCTGTATTCAATAAAGGCAAGCAAATTCAGGTAAAGCTCTTCAGGCTTGAGGCTGGCAATATATTGACCAGAAAGATGTTTTAGGATTCCGTTATCCAATCGGGAAGGGGATTTGCGCAAATCCTTCAATTTAAATCTCTTTATGGCATCAGCAGCACTGAAAATCTCATCTGTGCCATGACTCCACCCCAACCGGGCAAGAAAATTGAATACCACTTCTGGAAGATATCCTTCTTCCTGATATAATTCCGTTCCGTTTGAACCTTCCCGCTTGGAAAGCTTTTTACCTTGTTCATTCAGTATAAGTGGGACATGTGCGAAAACTGGTAAATCCCAACCGAAAGCTTCATAAATCAATTTTTGCTTAAAGGAATTCGCAATATGATCATCACCTCGTATGATGTGGGATACTTCCATATCATGATCATCAACGACAACGGCAAAATTGTACGTTGGTGAACCGTCTGATCGAAGAATGATCAAATCATCGATCGTATCATTGTCGATACTGATTTCGCCGAATACCTTATCCTGGATAATCGATTTTCCTGATTCTGGCGTCTTTAATCTGATTGTATAAGGTAAATCTGGATGTTGTTCTTCTGGAACATCCCGCCAGGGGCTGATGAATAAGGTTGTATTTCCCTTGGCTTTGAGTTCTGCTCTTATCCCTGAAATTTCATCAGGAGTGGCGAAGCATTTATAGGCTCCCCCCAATTGAAGCAACTCCAAGGCTTTCTCCTTATGTATCGCTTGTCGGGAAAATTGGCTGATGGGAGCATCATCCCACTCTAGGTTCAACCACTTCAGGCTGGCCAGAATTTGCGTTGTTGCTTCCTCGGATGACCGTTCCCTGTCGGTGTCTTCAATACGGAGTAGAAACTTCCCGTTATTGGCTCTGGCAAACAACCAGTTGAACAATGCTGTTCTTGCACCCCCGATATGGAGCTTGCCAGTAGGGGAGGGAGCAAATCTTGTAACAATCCTTGAAAAGGTCACTATAGCACCTGATGATTAATTTGTAGGTACCAAAATATATGATTGAATAAACCGAGTTTAAGAAGTTTGTTTTGGGAAATCCATCTGCAGGTCAATGAAGTTCCATATACTCGACAAGTTCGCCTGCCTGACGGGGGTGATCCGATCTTGGTCTAACCAGCAGGGCATTTGAATTGAAAAAGGTTTTTAGCAACGAGCTATCCTGTCTTTCATGGACTGATATCGTAGCTTCTCCATTTGTAAATTCCACGATTGATCTCATGTAATGCTCGCGGTCCCCATTTTTACCAAGTGGTGTTGTCAATCGTGCTTTTTTCCTAGGATTGACGAAATCGGTCAAACCCATCATGTGCTTGATTGCAGGAATCAAGAAAATATAACCACAGACCAGGGCCGAAACTGGATTGCCCGGCAATCCGATTAGTACAGTTGATCCCTTTTTTCCTGCAAAGAGCGGCTTTCCAGGTCGCATGGCAATTTTGTAGAAAGATAGTTCAAAACCCAATCCAGATGCTGCCTCCTTGACCAGATCATGTTCACCCACAGAGGCTCCACCAACAGTTATAACCAGGTCAGAATCCAAGGCAAGATTCAGTGATGTTGAGATGGTTTGAAAATTGTCCTTGGCGATGGGCAGTATTCTTGCTTCTGCCCCACTGTTTTCAAGTATCCCCTGAAGCCCAAATATATTGGAGGCTACAATTTTGTTGTCAGGTACAACTGTACCCGGCATCATCAATTCATCGCCGGTGGGAATAATGGAAACCACAGGTTTTTTTCTGACCTTTAGCATACCGGCATTCATGGCCGCCAACAATGATATCAAACCTGGCTTGAGGGGTTGTGGCGCCTTGATGGAAAACCCTTTTTGAAAATCACCCCCAAGTGGGCGAATAAATGGATTGCTTTCAAAAGAATCATTAATTCTTATGGTAGGACCACTAACCTCGACATCCTCCTGAATGATTACACGGTCTGCCCCATGGGGAACAGGTGCGCCGGTAAAGATCTGATAAGCCTCACCATGGCCAACTGCAACAGGGGGGATATTGGCGCCAGCTGGTATAGCGCCTATTACCTTCAAAACCTTGTTCGGTATGGCATCCTTGGATTGTATGGCATAACCATCCATTGCTGAAATATCAAATGGGGGTTGATTTCTTTCTGAATGGAAATCCTCAGCCAGGATTCTGTTGTTTGCTCGGTTGATCGGAATTTCCTCGGAATCTGTTTGAACCAGCAGATTCCTTATTCGATCAGTTGCTTCACTGACAGAAATCATGAAGCCACATACGTTCCTGATTTCCCGCCCTCTTTGTAGGCAAGATGGATATTGTTTATGGTAACTCCCTTATCAACGGATTTTACCATGTCATAGATTGTCAGGGCTGCAACCGATACTCCGACAAGTGCCTCCATTTCAACACCGGTCTTACCGACGGTTGTTACCTTGGCCTCAATTAGAATGGCGTGATTATCATTTTGGATTTGAAAATCAATCTCGATCGAGGATATTTGCAAGGGATGACACAAGGGTATGGTGCCGGAAGTATTTTTGGCACCCATAATACCCGCCAATCTGGCAACACCAAGAACATCTCCCTTGCCAATACTTTCCGTTTCAATCAGATTGAGGGTTTTCTGATCAACCAGTACCTCCCCTCTGGCAATGGCAATTCTCCTGGTTTCCTCCTTGTTTGAGATATTGACCATATGGGCCTTACCTTGATCATCAAAATGGGTAAACTTGGTCATCGGCTCAATTTCCTGGAAGGGGATTCATGAGCAGGGACCGTGTGGCAGATACAATATCCTGTTTCCTCATCAGGCTTTCACCTATCAGAAAACTTCTAATACCCTGTTCGGCCAGCAGATCAAGATCTTCCTTGGCAAAGAGACCCGATTCCGATACCACATGAACTCCCTCCGGTATTTCCTTTATCAATTCGAGTGAGGTATCCAAAGTTACATGAAAAGTATTCAGATTTCTATTGTTGATACCAATTAGATTGGATTTCAACTTTAGTGCTCGTTCCAATTCATCTCCGTCATGAACTTCCACAAGGATATCCATGCCCAGTGTCAGTGCAACGTCCTCAAGCTCCCGGGCCAGACTGTCATCAATCATGGCAAGGATCAAAAGGATGCAATCTGCTCCCAGGGATCTGGATTCATAGATCTGATGGGGATCCAGCATGAAATCCTTGCGAAGAGTAGGAAGGTTTACGGCTTTCGATATTACCCTCAAATAATCCCCTTTGCCCTCAAAGCTTGGAAAATCAGTCAGTACGGAGATACAGGTTGCACCACCGGTTTCATAGGCTTTGGCCAATTCCAAGGGAGTAAAATCTTCCCTGATTATTCCCTTTGAAGGGCTGGCTTTCTTCACTTCGGCAATCAAGCCGTACCCTTTGCTGCTGGCACCTTTCAGTGAATTTTCAAAACCCTTGGGAAGAGGCTGTTCACGAATTATGTCCTCCAGAGCGTTCAGGCTGTACCTTGACCTAAGGAGTTTTATTTCCTCAATCTTGTAGGATCGGATTTTCTCTAGAATTGAATTCACTATAATCAACTGTTGGTAATTGAAACAAGCTGCCCGAGCTTGTCTCTGGCCGAACCGGAATCAATACTCTCACTGGCAATTTCAACACCATCCTTGAGGTTGTTAGCTTGCCCAATGATCACAAGGGCACAGGAGGAATTCAACAAGACGGCATCACGGTAGGGCGAATGTTCACCATCCAAAAGTCGTTTTATTGCACCTGCATTGACCTCGGGTGTACCTCCTTTTATTTTGTCCAGCGGGTGAACTGGAAGACCAGCTTCTTCGGGGTGGAGTATCTTTTCGGTAACGACCCCATTTTCAAGTTGAGCGATATGGGTTATGCCTGAAATTGAAACCTCATCCGTTCCATCTGCACCATGAACCAGCCATGCACACTTTGTTCCCAATTCCTTGAGCGTCTCAGCCATGGGCACGATTAAATCCCTCGCAAAAGCACCTGTCAGTTGATATCTGACCTTGGCAGGGTTGGTCAATGGTCCCAATATGTTGAAAATAGTTCTTGTTCCCAATTCCTGGCGAACCGGCATGACATGTTTCATGGCCGGATGATGCATTGGTGCCATCATGAACCCGATGCCAACCTTGTCAATTGCCTCGTTTACAGTATCAGGACCAACCATTACATTGATACCAAGATTGGTAAGGGCATCTGCAGCACCGGATTTGGACGACAAGTTACGATTGCCATGCTTGGCTACGGTTACACCCGCTCCGGTAACTACAAGGGCCGTTGCTGTTGATATATTCAAGGTGCCCTTGCTGTCTCCGCCCGTACCCACAATATCCATGGCCTGATCAGGAGCTTTGACCGTAAGACACTTGTCGCGCATGACCGAAGCGGCGGCTGCAAATTCGTCGATGGTCTCACCTCGTACCTTCAGGGCCATGAGAAATCCGGCAATTAACACGGGTGATACTTCCCCATCCATAATTTCGAAGAAGGCCCGTTCAGCCTGTGTCCTACTTAATGGCCCTTCACAGGCAAGTGAGATCAATTCCTTAAACTTTTCCATAATTCCAAAATCAGTGTGTTAACTTTAAAAAATTATCAAGAATGTCGAAGCCCTTGTCGGTGGCTATGCTTTCGGGGTGAAACTGAACCCCATGGATAGGTAAACTTTCGTGCTGAAGCCCCATGATTGTTCCGTTTTCCAGCCAACTATTGATTTTCAAACATTTGGGAAGCGATTCACGTTCCACCACAAGTGAATGATAGCGTGTTGCATGAACTGGTGACTCCAATCCAGCCATCACACCAGTTCCATCATGTTCAATCCGGCCTATTTTTCCATGAACGATTTCATCATTGATTATTGTTTTGCCCCCGAAGGTTACGCCAATAACCTGATGTCCCAGACAAACCCCAAGGAGTGGAATACCGGATTGGGCAGCAGCTTGGGTCAGGCTAATACAGATTCCTGTATTTTCCGGGCCACATGGGCCAGGGGATATGATAATACCCTTGGGATTCGATGCAACAACTTCGTCCGAGGTAATCTCGTTGTTTCTGTAAACACTTACTCTTGCCCCCAGCACTCCAAGGTGTTGAACCAGGTTGTAGGTGAAACTGTCGAAATTATCAATTAATACGTACATCGAAATATCTTGATGGGCATGAAGTTACAATGAATTTGAGTTTATTCAGAATGACTGTTTCCAGATAAATTGTGTTTACATTCAAAAAACGGGAAATCCTATTTGTTTATTTCCGGAATAAATTGTGGTGCTGCCTCGGCTGCTTTCTGCAAGGCCATTGTTTTCGAAATGGTTTCCTGCCATTCTGTTTCAGGATCACTGTCGTAAACCACTCCAACACCCGCCTGTATGTATAGCTTGTTATTCTTGATGACCGATGTTCTGAGAGCAATGCACATATCCATGTCACCATTGGACGAGAAATAACCAACACCACCGGCATAAACACCCCGCTTGGAGATTTCGAGTTCGTCAATGATTTCCATTGCCCGAACCTTGGGAGCTCCTGAAACGGTACCAGCTGGTAATCCAGCCATCAATGCTGAGAGCGCATCCTCATCCTCCGACAATTCACCCACGACATTGGACACGATATGCATGACATGTGAATATCTTTCAATTTGGAACTGCTCGGTTGGATTTACGGTTCCAATCTTCGAGACCCGGCCAACATCATTTCGGCCCAAATCCAAAAGCATCAAATGTTCAGCGATTTCCTTGTCATCGGCGAGCAGATCTTCTGCCAATTCCCTGTCTTCCTCTGGTGTCTGTCCTCTCGGTCTCGTTCCGGCAAGAGGCCTTATGGTAATCTCTTTCCCTTCTACTTTCACAAGTATCTCGGGACTGGCTCCAATGACCTGAAATTCATCAAAATTAAAATAGAACATGTAAGGGGAAGGGTTGGTCCTCCTCAATGCACGATAAAGCGAAATGGGTGGATGAGGAAAATTCTTGATCCATCTTTGACTTGGCACAACCTGAAAAATATCGCCTTCCCGGATATAAGTCTTGGCTTTTCTGATCATTGCCAGAAACTCCTCTTTGGGAATTTCGTTTACCAGTTTTGCAGAAGGACCTGCTTTGGTAGGCCTTGATGAATAATTAAAGGTGATATTCTGAAGTTTATTCAGGGTTTTTTCCAACCGCTCAATGCCAGTCTTATATGCAGTTTCAGCCTCAATGTTTTCATTGTACCAGACAGGACAGACTAAATTCAGCTCATCGAGTACACCATCAAGTACTGCAATCAGTGATGGTCTGAGCAGAATGGCATCAGGAGTTCCTATTGTATCAGGATTATTCTGGGGTAGATTTTCAACCAATCTGACCATATCATAGGAAAGGTAACCGAACAGACCAGAGGAGCTCGCAGGAAGATGAGAGGGTAAATCAATTGAACTTGCCTTGATCAGAAATCTGAGGGAGAGAAATGGATCCTCTGTTTCAGGAGTGTGTGAAGGTATGTGGTCAAAACCATCCATCCAGGTAACAAACGAGGAATTATCATCACATTGCCAAATCAAATCCGGGTCCATGCCAAGGATAGAATAACGCCCCCTATCTTCTCCACCGGTAACTGATTCCAGTAGAAAGCAATTTTTCCTGTTGTTGGCCAATTTCAGGAAAAGTGAAACTGGTGTTTCCAGATCTGCCGGGATTTTGGCAAACAGGACCTGGTTTTTACCTTCCTTATATCCTTTACTAAATTGATCAAAAGAAGGGGTTATCATGAAAATTCTTTCACTGAAGCTGGGAATGAACAGAGTTCAGTATTTCCTGATTGATTTCAAAGTCTGCATTATTGATCAAATCCACTGTATATGAGTTGATTATATCTCGGGAAAGACCGCCCGTAATCTGGGACTCAAGGAATGAAAGATACCCGGCAAATTCCTCTGAATCTTCGTCGGGAGGAAGAATTTCATCCAGCAATACCAAGGCAATTCTGTTATTCTCTCCACTCACTACTGCACCTTTCGCAACAACATCAATCTCAAAGACCTCCTGCAGCAGGTTTTGCGGTGCATCATCTATGCCGTCTATTCTCAAAACTCCAGATTCAAGCCTCGGTTCCCCAAGACCAATAGCTCCAAAGGGAGCTCCCCCCTCCAAGGCTGCCAAATGCTCTTCAGCCAACTGAACCTTTTGCTTACCAAATTCACTTGCAACCCAATTACTCTCTACCTCGTCCCTGACACTTTCAAATGGTTGCAATGCCGGCGGTATGGTTTGATCCAGTCGCATGGCCATGACTCCGCCATTCTCCAGTTCCATCAACTCCGGAAAACTGTTTTCATCTATTTGTACAGCTGTATTCCGGAAGGTGGCAAATTCGGTTATGGGATCATTCGAAAGGGCATTGTATTGAACTGTTGCCAAAACAAGGTCTGTTTCCTGAGCGAGTTCTTCCAAAGTTGCACCTGCAGCCAATGAATCCTGGTAAGATTCAAAATTGCTCTGGATACTGGCAATTGCCAGTTCCTGGCTTCTTTCAACCATTAATTCCTCACGGGCATCTTCAAATGAGGTTTCTTTTGCCGAAATTATGCCATTTATTCTGAACAATGCAGGACCAACCGATGATTGAACAGGTCCAAGGACACTCAATTCATCAGTCGAGAAAAGCAGATCACCCACCTCAATTGAAAGATCGCTGCGGAATACTTCACCTAAATCAATATCCTCAATTCTGATGCCACTATCAATCACGACCTGATCAAAATCGGTGATCCCTGAATTGATTTGATCAAGTGCCAAACTGGCTTCCTCGGCTGTTGGAAAAACCAACCTGTCGACAATTCGACTTTCCGGCCGCTTATAGTCATCAATCCGCGCATCATACAATGTTTGCAACTCTTCATCCGATACTGAAAATGAAGAGGATATCATGTCCGGTGTCAACCAAACATAGGTTATTTCCTTTGAGGAGGGCAGGGTGTAATCTTCTGGATTTTCATCATACAAGGTCCTCAAATCACTATCCGTAGCCTGTGGATCAGGGTCTTTGACCATGTCATCCGTAATTTCTATCCAGCGAAAGGTTCTCCTGTGGAAATTATAATCAATGTACTTGTTCCAAAAAACTTCAGATGGTACTAAGTCCGACAACAGGGAACCACTCAATAAACTCCTGGAAATTTCCTTCCTTACCACCTCATCAAATTCGGAACCACTCATGCCGAGGTTTTGCAGAGTAAAGTTGTAGGCATTTGTATCAAAATTACCGTCCAAACCACGGAAACCGGGTTCATTCCTGATCTGTTCCAAAACGACATTGTCACCAACGGAAATGCCAATGTTGTATGCTTCATTATCCAGAGCTGCTGCTCGGGATACAATTCCTATGGCTTCCCGGTCGGCTCCAAGGGAAATGGCCTCCGGATAAGTTAATTGAACATTTACCCTTGAAGAAAGATTCCGGGTTACTTCCTGCAAGGCCTGGTAATATTCATCAACGGTAATCTCTTCATCACCAACAGAACCTATTTTGTCTGTAACACCTGAGTAATTACCAATACCGAACCCCATCAATCCCAGGATCAACAACCCTAGGAGAATCCAAACTGGGACGTTCATGGCTTTTTTGCGGGAAAACTTTGCCATCAATTATTCTCTAGTTATGAAATGAGTGATTTTACCTAAATATTTAACAGTAATAATTCAAGGGCTTTGGCGTGCTTTATAACTTAAGGTGATCATGATTGAATCCTATATGTATTCTTGGTTTTCCCTTGTAAATTTGGTCATTCTCTGAAAGAAGTCCTCAATCTGGTTCTGATCGATATTGGCATAGGCAATTCTGATTTGCTGACCAAATTTTCTTATCCCATCAGCCGGATTTGGTTGTTCAAACATAGTATCGGGCAACATAAGCATGTTCGTTTTCCGCAGGAAAAGCTTGACCAATTGGTCAGAACGCATATCAAAGGGGTGGGTTACATAGGCAAAATAGGCACCGCACCCGAGCAAATTCCATTCCGGCAGAAATTCAAATCCCTTTTCGATTGCTTCCTTGCGTTGCAAAATTATTTCCTTCTCCTCCACCAGCCAATTCAGAAGATTTCTCAGACCAAACAGGGCACCCAATTGACCCAACTGATTTGGACAAATTGAAACGGTATCCAGATACTTTTCGATTTGGGGTAGAAAATTTTCTGAGGCTATGACTGCACCCACTCGATGTCCGGTCAGGCGAAAAGCCTTGGAGAATGAATAAAGATGGACAAAATGGCGATCCCAGTCAGGATCCTGAAAGATTTCATGCAACTCGTTGTCACTAGAGAGAAAATCCCTATAGGTTTCATCCACAATCAGCGTCAGGTTGTTTTCTTTTGCCAGTTGATAAAATTCCCAGATGGTTTCCTTGGAGTATTCGGTTCCACATGGATTATTGGGAGTGATAAGCAAAATTGCCTTAAGGTCCTTGGTAATTAATTCCCTGGCCCTCTCAACATCTGGTTGCAGATCCTTTTCAAGGGTTAGTACCGTTGTGTTTATCCCTATCATGTCCAACCACATTTTATGGTTGAAATACCATGGAGCAACAATCATTACCGAATCTCCCGGTTCAGCAAGGGTTGCTACAGTGGCTGCAAAAGCCTGATTGCATCCTGAAGTAATTGCCACATGGGAAGGATTTATTTCCCCCTGATACAATATTGACCATCTGGTCGCAATTTCTTCCCTGAGTTCCGGATTGCCTAGAACAGGACCATAAATGTTTGAGGCAGGATTCATTTTGATCGATTCAGCCATATAATTCAATAAATCATCCGGTGGAGGATCTACTGGCGCAGCTTGTGACAGGTTGAGCAGTACCTGATTGGTCTCAATGGGTGTTTCCTGAAGCCATCTCCTGGCATCCATCACGGGCGGGCTGATTGTATTGACTAGATTTGAATTATAGTGAACCATCGAACCTTTTCATGATTGTTAAAAAGTAAATACTTGTAGAGATTTACTTTTGTGTATTCTGGTGAATAACATCTAGGTTGTTTGCCAAATTATTTCGGTATTGCTTTTGAATAGTGTTTCAATTAGAGATTTTTTGGTAAATTAAAATCAATATGTGTTATCATATTAACTCGGAGAATGAGGAAGTTAAGCGATGGATACAATTGAGATATTGATTGACAAAGGGGTTAAACTCACTCGGGAAGAAATGATTGCCCATATTTCCGAAGAGGCCAAGATCAGGTTTCATATCGGTCTGGAACGAGGTTCGCTCAAGGTTGAATTGTATGTCCCAAGGGGAGAGGATCTGCAGACACCACATGAGCAGGACGAATGTTATATTGTAACCAGAGGTAATGGTCAGTTCGTGATGGGGGAAGAAACAGTTGATTTCAAACCTGGTGATTTCTTGTTCGTACCGGCAGGAATTCCACATCGGTTCATCAATTTTGGTGATGAAATGGAGGCTTGGGTAATATTCTATGGGCCTCAGGGAGGAGAAGGAAACAGAAAGTATCAAAATGTCAGGTGAAATAAGGATTGAGAAACTGAATGCTAGCCACAGGGCCAGCTGGATGCGTCTGTGGGGTTTGTATCTTGAATTCTATGAAACTACCAGGAGCGAGGAAATTTTCGACCTGAGCTTCGAACGATTGATTGATCCCGATTTTAATGAATGTGAGGGTTTTCTTGCGCTATCCGATGCTCAAGGGGTAGGGATGGTAAATTGTCTGTACCACGTTCATCTTTGGCAAAAACAAAAGATTTGCTACCTTCAGGATTTGTTTGTTGACAATACAGTTCGCAAACAAGGCATTGGTGGTAGATTAATCAAGAGAGTCTATGAACGTACCGATGAGTTGGGATATCAAGGCGTCTATTGGACCACACAAGATTTCAATTCCGAAGCCAGGAAATTGTATGATAAAATCGGTGTAAAGACTCCCTTCATTAAGTATGCGCGCAACTGACTATCAGTAGTAAAACAATCAAATACCATTCGGGAAAGATGTCTGGTCGGTTGTTATGAAATCCCAACTATTTCAGCTTGCACGGATACCGACACGATGCATGGTGTTGTTGATGTAACCTTTCGGGTTCCAGTTTATGGCAAAGGGCTGCATGACACCTTCACTATCCGTTGCACGTGCCCAGACCTCATAATATCCAGCCAGTGGGAATTTTACGTTTGTTCGCCAATTCTGCCAAGCACCGGAATTGATGG
Organism: Paracoccaceae bacterium; assembly: GCA_009842205.1. Lineage (GTDB taxonomy): Bacteria > Pseudomonadota > Alphaproteobacteria > Rhodobacterales > Rhodobacteraceae > MPNP01. The sequence goes on from VYFX01000039.1 coordinate 48,653, forward strand.
GTACATTAAGTTCAGTTTCTAACCAGGTCGATCCGAAATCGATTGAGATATCAACCCTCCTGACGGTGCGATCCCCTGACCATGCATGGCCACGGACCTGCGTTTCCATGCCTGTCTCTGCACCGTTCGCCGGGAATGTCACCAGTGACTTTACCGGCATTCGTTCGATGATGATAAAATCTTCAATTGGTACTTCCTGACCGGGGGATATGGGATAAGCAGGCACACGATAGGACATCCCAGTCATCAGGGCACCATCATGTACCTGATCACGAAGTTCAATCCGCGTTAGCCATTTTTGTGATGTCGATGCTGGCCAGCCAGGTACCACAAGTCGAAGGGGAGCTCCATTCATCGGGTGAAGCGAGGCACCATTCATTTCAAAGGCAATTAGGATATTGTCAGTCATTGCCTTGGAAATAGGCAATCCCCGTGAGATCGGTAAAATATCAGGGTTTCCGGACGGGTGGGCATCCGCCCCATAATGCGCAGTGTAAACAACATTTGACTGAACACCAGCCTTTTCCAATACATCCTTGAGCCGTACACCTGTCCATTCCGAACAGGCAACAGCACCATAAGTCCACTGATTACCTTTCACAGGTGGATCAAAAAAAGCGCGTCCATTACCACAACATTCTAGCATAAGTGCCATAGTAACAACCTCGAACTGTTCATGCATGTCCTTGATCGATAACGCCAACGGATTATCAACAAAACCATCGATAGTGAGCATCCAGTTTCCAGGATCAATTTCCAAAGGAGGAATACCATTGTTGCGGATGAAGTGCCGACTTGTCGGTGTAATTGCATCATCCAATAGCTCAGGTGGTGTCTCGGCATTCAACGGTTGATTTGCAAGTAATGTTAACCCATCCTTACCCACCAATACGTTTTCTTGCGCCACAGCGGCAGGTATAAAACCATCTGGCAGATTGCGGTAGAATGGTATTGATGTGCCTACCATCGCAGATAGTGTTGCTAGACTGGTTTGCCTAAGAAAACTTCTCCGGCCGATGTTCTCGGCCCTTTCACAAATTTCCAGACCCGAGTGTTCCATATCCTCTTCGGGGGTCATGATTGCCTCCTCTGGCAGTTAACTTGCATACTACCTCACATCATAAATTAATGGCATCTTAGTATTTTCAATTCTTTGAGAGTCCATGCTTTTCATAAGGTTATTTGCAACTTTTCTGTCCATCAAAGCAATGGCTTTTTTTCCAACTTTTTTCCACAAATATAGTTTTAACATTACAGGTTCCAGTTGGCCCATATGTTTATTTTAGAGATGAAAAAGCTAAATTTAATTTTTTTATTCAACTTTTGGCAAATACAATTTCCTTGCCCCTAATCGTGATACAATATTACCCGTTGAGTTTCTAACACCTTTCACCTTGATTAACATTTTACCTTGTATTTTTTACATTTAATGTTAAATTTACAAGAATGTACACGAGAGAACTTAAACATAAAATTGTTTCCAGACTCAGACATACCCCTGCTGTGGCCATCCTCGGACCTCGACAAATTGGCAAGACCACACTTGCCCATGAGATAACAAAGGATCTGCCTTCGGTTTACCTAGATCTTGAAAATCATGCTGATTTTCAAAAATTGAAAGACCCGGCCCATTATTTGGGACTTCATGCCGATAAACTGGTGATACTTGATGAAATCCAGCGTTATCCAGACCTGTTCATGTCATTGCGAGGTATTATTGATGCCCGAAGAGAAGAGGGGAGAGGCAATGGCCGCTTCCTTGTGCTCGGTTCGGCCTCAAACAAATTACTCAAGCAAAGTTCTGAGAGCCTTGCAGGACGTATTCACTACTCTGAACTTACAGGTCTCAATCCTTTTGAAATAAACAAGCCTCATGGTGAACCATTGCAGAAACTATGGATGCGTGGCGGTTTCCCGGTTAGCTATACAGCCTCTGATGATCATACCAGTCAAATCTGGCGGAGGGATTTTGTTCGAACATATCTGGAGCGAGATATTCCACAATTGGGGCCACGTATCCCAGCTACTACGCTTAGGCACTTTTGGACGATGCTAGCACATACTCAAGGGGAACTGCTGAATGCTACGAAACTAGCAGGTTCATTAGGTGTCAAGAGCATAACGATTGGTAGATATCTGGACCTAATGGTAGATTTGTTATTGGTTCGGAGACTTGAGCCTTGTTATGGAAATGTAAAAAAGCGACTAATCAAATCACCACGCACCTATATCCGGGACAGCGGTATTGTGCACTTGTTGCTGCAAATACCTAATTATGAGGCACTGCTGGGACACCCCATCCTGGGTAAAAGTTGGGAAGGGTTTGTTATTGAAACAATAATTAACGCTTTGCCATGGGACGTCCAACCTTTTTTCTATCGTACGTCAGCAGGTGCCGAGATTGATCTGGTTCTTGAGTTTGGACTGTTTGAGTATTGGGCTGTTGAAATCAAGGCAAGTCGTACTCCAAAACTTACAAAGGGATTTCACATAGCATGCGAGGACTTGAAGGTGAAGAGAAAATTTGTTGTGTACACAGGTGAAGAGATATTCCCTACCAGCCATGAAACAACTATCTTGTCTCTCGCACATTTTATTGATGAGTTAAGAAAGCAAACTGAATAGATCAGGCTAATTACCGATGAAAATTATTACCTACAGTGATTTACACATGGAATTCGGCAGCATGATCAAACCGCCAGATGACAGCTTTGCTGATCTAATGATTCTGGCAGGTGATCTCATCACCTTCCGTAATTATAAACCACTAGACCGTTTTCTTGAGCGGTGGAAGAAACCGGTCATTTACATTGCAGGAAACCACGAATATTACACCAGTACGAATATGTATACTGAGGCTGCATATTTTCAGGATTGGCTATCCGATAACCATCCCAACGTCCACTTCTTGCAAGACCGTTCAATTTCCTTTGATGGGGTTCACTTTTTTGGTGGGACCATGTGGACTGATTTTCAGGGAGGTTCGGAAATGGCCATGTTTCAGGCCCAGACCCAAATGAATGACTTCAGACTAATCAAAATGGAAGATGGAGTTTCACTAACCCCGCAATACACCACAAAACTACACAGTCAATTTGTGGAAAAACTATTGGAATGGTTCAAGCAGCCTCTTTCAGGAAAACGCATAGTTGTCACTCACCATGCACCGGTCATCAAGCCAATGACGAAATATATTGGCAGTCTACTTTCACCTGCCTTTAATTCCACTGACATGATTGAAATCATCACGCAATACCAGCCCGATTTATGGATTTATGGCCACACTCATGAATGCGATGACCATTATTTTGAAAAAACAAGAATCATTTCCAATCAAAGTGGATATCCAAGTACAAGTCAAAGATATGAATGCGGCAAGTATTTCGACCCCGCTGGAAAACCACTAAACATCGGATAACACTCATTTTTGGTTATCAGCACTATCGCTTGGATGAAGTGTTTTCCAACTGGCTAAAACTGCAAAAACCTCTCAAAATTTGGGTTTTCATATTTGCAAACAATTAGTTTAGGGAAGGAAAATAAATGGCAAGCCAAAATGCACCCTTCAGTGTAGATGAATATTGGCGAAGATTGAAAGTTCTCCGCACCGCCATGATGGATAAAAATATTGAACTTCTTTTTGTTGAAGATCCCTCAAATATTGCCTGGATTACCGGTTATGACGGCTGGTCATTTTATACCCATCAAGGTGCAATCGTCTTTCATGATCGTAATCCAGTCTGGTGGGGTAGGGCACAGGATACGAATGGCGCTTTGAGAACCGTTTGGATGACGGATGAGGATGTCACATGTTACCCGGACCATTTTGTGCAATCTACCACCTGCCATCCTATGGAGGACTTAGCAGACAAAATCCGTGATTGGGGTTATGAAAGTAAATCCATCGGTCTGGAAATGGAAAACTACTATTTTACGGTAAATGCCTATCTAACCTTACAAAAAGTGCTACCAAAAGCAAAATTGGTGGATGCCACTTCTTTGGTGAATTGGTGTCGGGCAGTCAAATCCAATGAAGAGATTGCCTTCATGCGCAAGGCCGCAGGCATTTCGCAGAAAATCATGACTGGCATCATGGAGCGGGCGGAGCCTGGTCTCAAAAAGAATGAGCTGGTTGGTGAAATCTACCGTGATGCCATGGTCGGTGTTGATGGTGCTTGGGGAGATTACCCAGCCATCGTACCGCTTTTACCCTCTGGAAAGGATGCGAGTGCTCCGCACCTCACCTGGGATGGTAGAGAACTGAAAAGTGGTGAGGCAACCTTTTTTGAAATTTCGGGGTGCTATAGGCGTTATCATGCACCATTTTGCCGTACTCTCTTTTTGGGAAACCCGCCCAAGGATATGCAGAATGCTAGCAAAGCTCTGATTGATGGTTTAGAAGCGGGCCTCAAAGCGGCAAAGGCTGGAAATGTCGCCGGAGACGTTGCCCGAGCACTTAAAACTGAACTAAGAAGGGCAGGTATTAATCGTGAAGGACGGGTAGGCTATCCCATTGGGTTGTCATATCCCCCCGATTGGGGCGAACGTACCATTTCTTTCCGAGAGGAAGATGAAACCGTTTTGGAACCTGACATGACATTCCACTTTATGCCAGGGCTTTGGATGGGCAATTGGGGGTTGGAGACTACAGAAACCATATTGATCAAAGAGAATGGACCAGCGGAAGCCCTGATCGATTTCCCAAGAATTCTGTTTGTGAAAAGTTGAATGTTGCAGAAAGCGAAAACATTCTGGCAGATCTTATTGCTATCCCACTGTATCATCAAACTCAAACCTAGCGATGATCGAATTCATTGCCAATTATCTGGATGGTCTGAACAAGGTTATAATTTTCAAGAATGAAACTGCTACCAAAACCAATCTCTTGGCATGTATTGTATTGTTTGCGGCACTAGCTCCATTGAACAAGCCCATAAGTGGATAAGTTTATATAATTGGGTCAGCTAGCTTCCTGTTTGAACTTGTTTGAAAAAATTCCGGGATAGCATGGATGTTAGTTGTAAGCTGTAATAAATCCCTTAAATACTGGGCTATTAAGGGAATTATACTTAGGTTGACAAACCCTTATTGTGGCAAATGCCATCCACATAAAAAGGGGCGTAAAAATCGCCCCTTCTGTATTCGTTATTCTTCCATAAATTAGAAGGAAAAGGAAATTGCCGCTTCAAGCGTGGTGATATCCTTTGTATCAACTTTAGCAGCTACATTTGCATTTGCAGATGGGAAGAGGTGATTTGAGGCAGGGGTTAAGTATTCTTCGTCCTTCTTGTCAATACCGGCACTGAAAATGGCACCACCACCAAGATCATAGGAAAAATCAACCTCGATCAACTTGGTTTTAGCCGTCCCATTTCCTCTTATACTATTTGCAGTCGTAGTCTTCTGTTCAAGCTTGTGAGTGGAGTATCCAATTGAGAAGCTGGCACCCTCGCCGGCGGACATGGAAGCCTTGACACCCAATCCCGTGTTCTCTTGTGAAACAATAACATCATTGGTTCCCTGTAGACTGAAACCATAAGCGAATACCACATCTTTCATCTCTGATTTGGACCAGTAGAGGAAAGTACTCACATCGGAAAGGTCGGTACCTACCCCAATGGCAAGCCCGTCTTCGGAATCCATGCCAACCCCGACATTGATCGTGTTGACCGAATGGCTGACACCGATCGACCAGTCATTGTCCGTGTCCGCAACAGCTGCCCATGCATCCACGGCAGCTACGTACTCATCTCTTGCAGCCTCATTATCAGGTTCAAATCTTCTTGGAGCAGCAGGAACTGTAATTCCCGGATCAGCGGCAGTGATCCTGAATTTGGTGTCTCCAAACGAACCTGAAAAGGCCATGGATACATCGTCCTCACCACCGAAGTGATCATCGGCAACACCGAAGCCGCCGGCCAGGTCGATACCCGGATCATTGCCACCGAACTGCAGTTTCCAGGAACCGTCACCCCCACCGACAAATACGTAGGAGCCCTTGACAACGGGCATGTCCTCTTCCCCGGTATCATCCCTAATGGACATGCCGGCTCCGAACATCAGAACACCATCTGTCGTTCCAGTTGAATCAAACGTCACCTTGTAGGCCCGTACCAGCTTGAATTGCTCGGCATTTGGCTTTGAACTGTCATCAACGTTCTTGATCCCGATCTTGCCCGAACCACCAACTGTTACGGAAGGTGCCGGGGTCTCCATCATCATCTCCTTGTCCATTGCATCCTCCTCCATGGCAAACACCATGCTTCCGAAAAGTGCAAGGGCCGAAGCGAATACGACTATTCTTCTCATTTCGCCCATCATTTTATCCTCGATAATATAAAGTACCGAGGTTTGTTCGGTTGAAGGAATGATCAGGTTCATTGGGATAGAAAGGCCTTGGCCAAGGCGAATTCAGATATCCCGTCCTGATGGAACAAGGGTCTAATCAATCGGGAGAATCATTGGCCTGATTCCGTTTTATCAAGCTAGGGGGAATAATCCATTCAGGCCGACAGGCAAACCCGAATGATGCAGATTGAAACCCACCACCAGTTCAATTGTTGTTTCAGGCAGAAGGGAAAGGGCAATGTTCGAAGTATGGTTTTTGCAGTAAACCCTAGATAGTACAGGATCTTCAGAACCGGACCTTTTGACCGGTTGGCATGCGGGTTCCTCTTTCCTGTTGAAATTCGGCACACAACAATCCGGGAAAGGTTTGGGAAGAAATCAATCCATGAATGCTTCCGGTCAATATCCAGCCTGATATGAACGGCCTAGAACCATGACTGTTGCAAAGAAAATACAGCCCTGAAATAAATTTGATAACCGCTTTCCTTTCTTCACAGACAATGCTAATTGTTGCCTCGTAAGCAATAACATTGCCATTCAATAATGTAACTATTCAGCACCCCTTTAATCAAGTTGTATTTTAGGTAAGTATTTCAATCA
>VYFX01000061.1:0-2078 GCA_009842205.1 Paracoccaceae bacterium
TATTGATGGTTTCCCATACTCCAGAGGACCTGGTTGGATTTGCCGAAAATTCAGCTTTCATGGATCAAGGTCGAATAATTTATTTCAAACCCACTCGGGAATTGCTTGATGGAAAAAATCTGCCCGAAATTACCAGATACCTGAAGTTTGAGGAAAACCAACAGTAGGTACTACAGTGGAAATTCAATTTACATTGAATCACAACAAAACAAAAAATCTAGGATGTCATCCTAACCACCAGTCAAATAGCAGTCAAATAAAAACATCCACTACAATCCTGCCATGAACAGAGGCTTGGAAACCATCATCCGGACCGAATTTGCCACTGCCAGTCAAATGGCGGTCAAATGAAATGCCGTTATTGCAAGTCCCCGTGGGAAATGGCTCTTGAACCCTTGGACGGATGCCATTCTGGTCCTCAGTCAAATGGCAGTCAAATGAAAACACGCACACCGGTCCCGCCATGGACAGGGGCTTGGAAATAAAGAATAAATATTTCTGATAACAAAATAGGAGAGTTATGCCCACATTGGGATATATTTGACATAACGACGGCCTTGTGAAGAATCGAGTTTTTTAATTACGCCTTCATATAGGGCCAAATTAATTACCCTTGAGACCTGAGCTTTGTTCCTTTTGCTTATTCCAAACCGCTTCCTCAAAGTAGTATTGTTCATAGTTTCCCCCACTGAATGCATTAAACAAGTATGTAGATAACAAGCTCTAACTCGTTCCTTTGGGGTGAGATCTTTGAAGTCTTTAGATGCATAAAACTTAGCTCGAAAAGATCCATCAAATTCTTCCCAAAGTGGCGGAGGCAAAATATTTAATTCGGTTGCAGAAACTATTTTATCTGCACCTGTTCCAGCTTCCTCACAGAAACCTACCCTTCGCATAAATGAAGCAATTTTTTCATTTCTGGTTTTTGGTGTACTATCAATCAACCTGTCAATTTTTACCAGAGACGTTCCTGGATTAGTAATTTCAATTCGGTCTTCAAACACCTCAATTAAAATTAGTGTGTTGGTAAGATTGATATCTTGGTGAATGAGTGCATTTGCCAATAATTCACGAAGAGCTAAATCGGGATATACTTTTTCAGTTGTCCGTCGTCCCTCACGAATTATTTCTTTATGAGGAATAATTGAATCAAGTTTTTGAAGAACCTTTTGGAAGCTAACTGCATATCCTTCTCCAAATTCCTCCCGATTGATTGAATTAACTCTACTTCTCCCTTGGTACATAATTAGATTTATGGCTTTTCGCTCCAACTCCCTAAAATCCTTTAGGTTCTTCGCAAATAATAATGCTCCAAGATTAGTAATGATCCATCGTTGCATATCACTTTTTTCTATAAAGCCTTCATTTTTTAATTCTTCCAAAATCAATTCTTCACTTGAAGGTATGGGTCTCTTAAAAAGGTCGTAATATGCTTCATAATTTAACAAACTAACAACTTCTTTTATATTTAGGCCAGTTGCAGTGGACCTTTCCTCTTGAGGTGAAGTTTTGAAATTTTCCCACATACTCTTTTCAACCTCCGGAAAATCCAGTAGATTCCGAGTGTTTGAACCAATTCGTACTTTCCTTTCTCCCTTAAAACTTATTGGAGCAGAGGTGGCCGCAGGGATTTCAAGTAGAACAATGTTTTTACAGTCTACTACACATTGAGTGAAATTAAATTGGACTGCTGGTTTAAGATTCTTAAGTAACCAAATCTTTAGCTCTTCTTTCCCAATTTTCTTTTTATCTGGGTCAAAAGTGGTACCAACTATTTTTTGGGTATTATCTTCTATGCCCCAAACCACCCATCCTGATGGCTTATTTTTTATATTGGAACCGTTAGATATCGCTGAAATCAACTGTCCAATCGTATTTGGATCTGAATTATTGTGCTTAAACTCAAGCCATTCAGATTCATTTGACTGTTCAAGCAAATCCTTAACTATTTCTTGACAACGTTCATTATCCATTTGCTTGATTACCCTTGGGTATTATTATTTGCTTCTTTTGATAATATTTTTTGATTACTTTCTTAGGAAAAAGAATTCAAGGAAATCACAGGAAATAGTATGGCC
>VYFX01000061.1:2178-13224 GCA_009842205.1 Paracoccaceae bacterium
GTAAGGGCTTACAACAATATATGGAGGGTCAATCCATAGGTAAGGTTGAGGTATTTACCTCAAAGTTAAGGTGGGAACTGCCAGGATCATTTGAAAAAAACTTGAGCAACCAGACAATCACCACAATAGCCAGAAGGGGAAAATATCTCATTCTGGAGGTCTCAAATGGACATTGCCTCATAGTTCACCTTGGCATGACCGGCAGTTTTGCGATTTTTTCGACCATGGGGTTCCCGAAATATGACAATAGTCGGAGGGACAAGCATGATCATGTGATTTTTCATTTGGGGAATGGAACAGTAATAGCCTACAATGACCCCAGGAAATTCGGTATGATGGACCTGATACCAGAATCCGAATTGAGCATTTATCCACCTCTAAAAACACTTGGTGTGGAACCGTTGGGAAACGGATTTGATGAAAAATATCTTAAATATCACCTCGATAGGAGATCCTCCCCTGTCAAAAACTTTCTACTGGATCAGAAGGTTATTGCCGGTATTGGTAATATCTATGCCAGCGAAGCACTCTGGAGAGCAGGGATTTCACCACGTAGAAAAGCAAACAGGATTTCCGAAAAAAAGGCCGGTTTGCTTGTAACAGCCATTCGTGATGTCTTGAATGATGCCATCAAATCAGGTGGTTCAACCCTGAGGAATTACCGTAGTGTTGCAGGGAATCTGGGGTATTTTCAACATCAATTCTGTGTCTATGACCAGGAAGGTGAACCGTGCAGTAATGAAAATTGTGATGGTCAAATACATCGGATTGTTCAGACAGGAAGATCAACTTTTTATTGCCCCTCCTGTCAAAAGTAGACAGATCAGGATTATATGTAATTGAGATTGCTTTTGGACCCATGAAATTCAGGGGATTATTGGATATTTGGAGATATGAATTATGGCATATGAAAACATCATTGTTGAAACCAGAAGAAAGGTGGGAGTAATTTCCCTTTCTGCCGGTAAACTGAATCCATTGAGCAAGCAGTTGCTGCGGGAATTGATGGATGCCATGAAAACCTTTGAGGCAGATGACAATATTCTTTGCATTGTTATCTTCGGTAACGATGAGGTCTTTTGTGCAGGTGCGAATATCAAGGAATTCGCCGATGAAAATTTCGTGGATATGTTTTCCCAAAATAGATTTGGTGAAGAAACGGAAGCTTTCCGCAATTGTCGCAAGCCGATCATTGCTGGTGTCAACGGATATGCCCTTGGAGGTGGATGCGAATTGGCCATGAATTGTGACATGATCGTAGCTGCTGAATCTGCTCAATTTGGTCAGCCCGAAATCCTGCTTGGTCTTATGCCGGGGCTAGGTGGTACACAACGTCTGACCAGGGCTATTGGCAAAGTCAAGTCGATGGAAATGCATTTGACTGGCAGGAGGATGAGTGCTCGGGAAGCCGATCAGGCAGGATTGGTTTCCAAGGTCGTATCCGATGCCGACCTGAAAGAGGAAACCATGGCAGTAGCCAATAAAATAACAGAACAGGCGCCCCTGGCAGTTATGGCAATAAAGGAAGCCATCAACCAATCTGAGGAGCTGCCATTAAGGGAAGGGTTGTTGCTTGAAAGAAGGTTGTTTCATGCCTTGTTCGCAACCGAGGATAAAAATGAGGGTGTTCAAGCCTTTATCGAAAAGCGAAAGGCCAATTTCACGGGGAAATAATTTCCCAAAGAGTATATCAGCTAGTTTCGCAGACCAAGGTCAAACCATTTGGAAAATAAATTTGGATTTACCTGACTCTGATGTTATTTGTTGTAATGACTTCTTGAGTTGGGATCAACATTCAAATGAATAAAGATTGAAGTCCGGGTATGGGAACCAATACCATCAGTTTTCATGTCAGTGGTATGAGTTGTTCGGCTTGTGCCACACGACTTGAGAAATCCCTGCAAAAATCCGAGAATGTGATATCAGCCTCAGTCAATTTTGCCCTTGAGACTGCCAATCTGGAACTCCATAAAGTTACTCCCCTGAAGAAAATCCAGGAATGGGTAAGGGATGCCGGATTTGAGGTTGTAACCAAAACACATCAATTTGCATTGCCCAAAGAATGTTCACTAGGTGAAATCAATTCCCTGATGGATGCGTTAAGAGATTCCCAAGAGATTATTGATGTATCATTGTCCAGCTCAAATTACCACTTGAAGGTAGTCTGTATCAGCCATGCCACAAGCAAAAACCTCATATTGGATATTGCTCATGGCAAGGGAATTCCTCTTGGATTGCTTGACGACAGTGATAATAAAACGGGTATTTCCGTTAATTTACTGAGAAATGAACTTATCAAGGTTGTATCAGCAGTAATACTTACCTTGCCCTTTTTCCTGATGATGCTGTTCAACCATGTGGGATTACAGGATGTGTTAAGCGGATTGTTCCCGCCTCAGTTACAGGGAGTTGTGGCAACCTTTATTTTGGTTGTTCTTGGTGCCGGTTTCTTCAAGGGGTCGTATTTTGCCCTTCGACAAGGCAGTGCAAACATGGAAGTCCTAGTTGTACTTGGTTCTTCCACTGCATGCCTATTCAGTTGGTATCAGATAATCACGGGTGAACAGACCTCTCATTATTTCGAAACAACAGCATTCATCATCACTTTTGTTCTGATAGGCAAATATCTGGAGAACCGGACCAAGAGCAAGGTTGCCGATGCAATTACTGACCTCATGGCCCTCCAACCCGAAGAGGCTCTATTGGTCATGGATGGAGGTCATACGAGGTCACTTCCGGCAAGTGAAATCCAAGTTGGTGATGTTCTGCTTTGTCAGGCGGGTCAAAAAATACCTGTTGATGGAGAGGTAATCAAGGGATCGGCGGAAGTTGATGAGGCCATGATCTCGGGAGAGAGCTTGCCCATACTCAAGAATATCGGTTCCAAGGTAATTGCCGGATCTATCAATTGTGATGGATTGATTCACATTAAGGCTGAGGCAATCGGTGAAGAGGCCACCCTTGCACGCCTGATCAGGTTTATTGAAGAAGCCCATTCCAGAAAAGCCAGAATCTATCCGCTTGTGGATAAAGTCAGCAATATTTTTGTCCCAGCTGTTTTGGTTCTATCACTGGTTTCGCTTACATCCTGGCTGTTTTCCGGAGTGGGATTTGAACTTGCGCTGATCAATGCCGTATCGGTCCTTGTCATTGCCTGTCCTTGTGCTCTGGGCCTGGCTACTCCCACGGCAATAATGGCTGGTACCAGCCTGGCTGCAAGAAAGGGGATATTGATCAGGGACAGCGAAATGTTGCAAAAAGCACGCTCACTAACGTACCTTGTATTTGATAAAACCGGAACCCTTACCACTGGGCAACCAAAGATTGACAAGATTTATCCTCTTTCACCCAACCACGATTCTACCCAAATGATTGCCTTGGCAGCATCCCTTCAACAGGGAAGTTCACATCCTATAGCAAAAGCCATTATTAATGAGGCCCAAAAACTCAAATGCTCCATTGAGCCGGTAGACAAGTTTCAAAATCATGTCGGTTTGGGGGTAGAGGGGGAATTGTCAAACGGTAAATACCTATTGGGGAGCTCAAATCTGTTCACTAAATTTGGTTTTGAGGTAGACCCAAAACTGTTCAACGATACTGAACCTCAGGTGATACTGGGCAAGACAGAACAGGACAAGTTGAACCTGATAGGAGGGTTTTCAATCCATGATGAGGTCAGACCGCAATCTCCCGAAGCAATCCAACTTCTCAAGGATGAAGGGTTGGAGGTTATGATACTTTCAGGTGACTCGGACGGGGCTGTGGGCAAGGTAGCGGATTTGACCGGAATAAAGCACTATATGGCCAAGTCTGATCCGGTTGCCAAAATCCAAGAAATTAAGGAATTGACAGGTCAGGGCCATCTTGTTGGAATGGTCGGGGATGGCATAAATGATTCACCTGCTCTGGCACATGCACATGTGGGTTTTGCCATGGGTTCGGGAACGGATGTTGCCATGAACAGCTCAGGCATAATCCTGATGAGATCAGATCCAGGATTGGTTGCAATGGCAATCAGGGTCAGCAGATTAACCTTCCGCAAAATCAAGCAGAATCTGTTTTGGGCATTCATCTACAATATCGTTGCCCTTCCCCTGGCAGCATTGGGATTCCTTAATCCGGGTCTAGCGGCGGGTGCTATGGCCCTCTCAAGCCTGAGTGTCGTTTCCAATTCCCTTCTTCTAAAATTCAGCAGGGTCAGATAGAATTTCTCAAATCCTGATCAAACAAGACCCTAATTTTCGATCAAATGGAAAATTTTGTTGTGAAAATTGGCAAGAATAATTTATTTGATTTTGCTAAGGATAAAACGGCAAGGAAATTATTTCGGAGCGATCAATGAATATTGAAAAAGAGACACCTCCACTCAAGAAGGCTGCCTTGCGGTACCATGAGTTTCCCAAGCCGGGAAAGCTGGAAATAAGACCGACAAAACCAATGACTACGGGCAGAGACCTGTCACTCGCATACTCCCCGGGTGTGGCCGAGGCTTGTCTTGAAATCAAGAAGGATCCCATGAAATCGGCCCAGTACACGGCTCGCGGCAATTTGGTTGCCGTGGTTTCAAACGGGTCGGCGGTATTGGGATTGGGCAATATCGGTGGCTTGGCTGCCAAACCGGTCATGGAAGGAAAAGCGGTACTGTTCAAGAAGTTTGCCAACCTGGACTGTTTCGATATCGAGGTCAATGAAAGTGATCCCAAGAAACTGGCCGAGACAATCATGAAACTGGAACCGACCTTTGGTGCAATCAATCTGGAGGATATCAAGGCACCGGATTGCTTTGAAGTAGAGAAGTTGTGCATTGAAAACATGAACATTCCGGTTTTCCATGATGACCAGCATGGAACGGCCATTGTAGTTGCGGCTGCCACAATCAACGCTCTAATCGTATCAAAGAAGAATATCGAAACCCTGAAAATTGTCGCCTTGGGTGCCGGAGCTGCGGGCATTGCCTGTTTGGACATGCTGATCGCTTTGGGAGCAAGAAAGGAAAACATAATCCTTTGTGACAGTAAGGGAGTCATTACCAAAAATCGTGAGGATCTGACTCCCGACAAAAAGAGGTTTGCTCAGGACATCACCAAAACCACCCTTGAAGAGGTTATGGTTGATGCCGATTTTTTCCTGGGACTATCTGGTCCCAATCTGGTAAGCAAGGCCATGATCAGGAGCATGGCCAGCCAGCCGATGGTGTTTACCCTGGCCAATCCAGATCCTGAAATCTGGCCCAATGAAGTCCTGGAAGTTGCACCCGATGCACTGATTGCGACCGGAAGGTCGGATTATCCCAATCAGGTCAATAATGTCCTTTGCTTTCCATTTATCTTCCGCGGAGCCATGGATGTCGGGGCTACCGCCATCAATTACGAAATGAAACTTGCCTGTGCCGAAGCCATTGCCAGGCTGGCTAGAACAACAACATCGGAAGAGGTTGGATTGGCCTACACGGGGGAAAACCTGACCTTTGGACGGGAGTACCTCATACCCAAGCCCTTTGATCCAAGGTTGCTTTCCCATGTGGCAAGTGCAGTGGCCCATTCAGCCATGATCTCCGGTGTTGCAACCAGGCCCAGGGATGTTGACGAATACAAGGCCCATCTGGAGAGCCAGGTTTACAAGTCGAGCATGATCATGCGACCGGTATTTGATGTCGCAAGGTCTGATCGAAGAAGGGTGGTTTTTGCAGAGGGCGAGGACCAACGTGTTCTCTATGCCGTACAAATTCTCAAGGAAGAACACAATACCAAACCAATTCTGGTAGGTCGTCCAAAAGTCATAGCCCAAAGGATCGAGCGGGCAGGCCTTTCCCTGACACCCGAAAAGGATTTTGATATGGTCAATCCATTGAGTGATAGCAGGTTTCCTGAATATTGGGGTGATTACCACGATCTGGTCGGAAGAAAGGGTGTTTCCCCCTATTTGGCCAGAACTATTGTCCGTTCCAATACGACAGTCATATCAGCACTGATGGTTCATCGAGGTGAAGCGGAAAGCATGATTTGTGGTACGGAAGGACAGTATTTGTGGCACCTCAAATACATAGATCAAATTCTTGGCAAGGACGGTTTGTCACCGATTGGAGCCATGTCCCTTATCATATTTGACGGGGGAATGCTGTTCATTGCCGATACACATGTCCATCCCGATCCCAATGCCGAGGAAATTTCAGAAACCGTGATTGCGGCGGCCCGCCATGTAAAACGATTCGGAATTGAACCCAAGATAGCGATTTGCTCAGATTCCCAGTTTGGCAATCTTGACAGCCATTCGGGACGTTTGACACGAGATGCCCTAGAACTGCTGGACAGGCAGCAACTTGATTTTGAATATGAGGGAGAGATGAATTCCGATACGGCACTCAATGAAGAATTGCGTAACGATATTCTGCCAAAATCCCGTCTTTCGGGCAAGGCCAATACCTTGATTTATTCCAGTACCGTTGGTGCAGGTGCTGCCAGAAATCTCCTCAAAAGTGTCTCTAGCGGAATTGAGGTTGGACCCATTTTAATGGGTATGGGCAACAAATCGCATATTGTAACACCTGCCGTAACCGCCCGTGGGTTATATAATATTGCTTCCTTGGCCATGATGCCCGTAGCCAGTTATGGTTAAACCTGCCGGAAACTAGGAATCAAAAGAAAGGATTAGCCGTGAAAGGATTTCTGACCACACATGTTTTGGATACCGCCAAGGGGCAACCGGCAGCCGGATTGAGGATTTCCCTATCCAGAATTACCACAAACGGAAACTCACTCATTCGGGAGATGATAACCAACAGTGATGGTAGAACCGGTTCACCGATTCTGACTGAAGAGGAATTCGAGTTGGGTGAATACGAATTGGTTTTTCATGCCGGGGAGTATTTCAAGGATCAAGGCATCGCCGGGTTTTATGAAGAAATTCCCATCCGCTTCAAACTGATGGAAACCTCCCATTACCATGTTCCCCTTCTTCTTTCCCCCTTTGGTTATTCGACCTACAGGGGCAGTTGAACCAAACTCGAAAAGCAATGTAAATCGGAAGTTTAAGTTCGACGGGATCAAAACGTTTCAAATTTTGTTGATTTACAAGCCTATTAATTTATACTTTTGGAATTCAAATCAATTTTTCTAAAATAATGGAGTTGCTTATGATACGTCGAATAATGGTTTTGTTCTCTGTCCTGTTTTTGACCGCCGGGATGGCAAGTGCGCAAACAGCTGTGAACTTTGCTCTTGACTGGAAATTTGAAGGTCCAAGCGGAGCCTACTTCTCGGCAATTGATGAAGGTCATTTTGCTGCAGAAGGACTGGAAGTGGATATTTGGGCTGGTCAGGGTTCCCTTGACGCAATTCCGAAAGTTGCAACTGGTGCAGCTCAATTCGGTTTTGCCGATATCAACAGCCTCATCAAGTTTCTAGACCAAAACCAGGGTGCCCCAGTCATCGGTATCATGATGGTATATGACAAGCCTCCATTTGCCGTTGTAGGACGAAAGTCCCTGGGTGTTGAGGTTCCCAAGGATCTGGAAGGAAGAGTTCTGGGTGCACCCCCACCTGATGGGGCCTGGGCCCAATTCCCGGCATTTGCCTCGGCCAATGATCTGGATGTTTCCAAGATCACGGTTGAGCCAGTCGGCTTTCCAACCAGGGAACCGAGTCTGGCCGAAGGTGTTGTGCATGCGATTACGGGTTTTTCCTTCTCCAGCTATCTGAATTTGGTCAGATTGGGAGTACCGGAAGAAGACATAACAACCATCCTGATGGCTGATTATGGCCTGCAACTGTATGGTAATTCCATAATTGTCAATACCGATTATGCTGCCGAAAATCCCGAAGTTGTAAGCGGCTTCATTCGAGCCGTAATCAATGGCTGGAAGTCGGCTGTGGCAGACCCTGCCAAAAGTGTTGCCAGTATCGCCGAAAGGAATCCAGCCCTTGACAAGGATCTGGAAACCTGGCGTCTGAATCTGGCAATTGATGCCAATGTCTATACCGATTATGTCCAGGCCAATGGCATGGGCAATATTGATGCTGACCGCTTCCAGGCCTCCATCGACCAGTTGGCCGAAAATTACGAGTTCACGAACGATCCCGATCCATCAATGTATTTCACTGATGAATATCTGGGTAATGCTGAAAGCAGAATGATCAAGTAACTCCATTCACAATGGGCAGGCAAAACGAAATGCCTGCCCATGTTTTTTTTTGAAGGAACGAAATGTCCGAGATCGAATTACACGAAGTTTCGCACGAATTTTCTACCCCAGATGGACCGTTCCCAGTACTTGACAATATCAGCCTGAAGGTTCCCGAAGGGGCATTTACATCTGTCGTCGGGCCGTCCGGTTGTGGCAAGTCAACTCTCACCAGATTGATTTCAGGGCTTATCAAACCTACCAAGGGATCAATCAAACTTGGTGGCACCGAGATTGTCGGACCCAAACCAACAGTTGGTATGGCGTTTCAGAATCCGGTTATGCTTGAGTGGCGTAGTGTTGTCAAGAATGTAACCCTGCCCCTTGAGATTGTTGCCCCGAAAATGCCTGTCAAGGAACAGGAAGACCGTGCCAGGGAGTTGCTCAAGCTGGTTTCTCTGGAAGGTTATGAAGAGAACCGGCCTTCCGAATTGTCCGGCGGTATGAAGCAGCGGGTTTCCTTGTGCCGGTCGCTGGTTCATCGACCCGAAGTATTGATACTGGATGAACCATTTGGAGCCCTGGATGCCTTTACCAGGGAGGAATTATGGCAGATCATGCATTCACTGAGGGCAGAAGAGAAGATAACCTGCCTGCTCATAACCCATGATCTGAGGGAATCTGTATTTCTTTCCGATGAAGTTATCGTGCTATCAGACAGACCGGCAAGAAGTCAATACAGGATAAATGTCGATTTGGGACCCGAACGGTCCCTGGATGATCTGTACACGCCCAAAACCACTGAGCTACTTGCGGTCTTGCGACACCAGATTGAAGTAGCCCAGGGAAGGAAGTGAGACCTGCCATGGAAATGCGAAATAATCTGGTAAGAAAAGTTGTTGTTCCCCTGGTAGCTATCATCATATTCCTGGCAATATGGGAATGGATCGTCTGGATCAATGGCTGGCCCAATTACAAAATGGCATCACCTTCCGATCTCGGACCGTCTTTCTGGAAATACAGGGTTTTGTTTCTGGAGTATGGTTGGGATACCTTTTGGAGAACGGTAGCCGGCCTGGGACTATCGGTGCTGGTCGGGACCTTGCTTGGCATGATCATGGGATTTTCCCGCATCATCCGGGAGGGGCTTTATCCATTGCTGGTAGGGTTCAATGCCATACCCAAGGCAACGGTGGTACCGGTCATTGCATTGATTCTCGTTGGTCTGGATGATCTCAACACGGTCCTGATTGCCTTCCTGATTTCATTCTTCCCGATTGCTGTCTCGGTTTCAATCGGTTTATCCACCCTTGAGCCGGAATACCGCGACATTTTACGTTCCCTTGGTGCCTCAAGACTTACCATCTTTTGGAAAATAGCCCTTCCCAAGACCTTGCCGGAATTTTTTGGTGCACTCAAGGTGGCAGTTACCCTGGCCTTCATCGGTACCAACCTGATGGAGATAGTCGAGCCCCATGGCAAGGGGTTGGGGCATCTGTTTGACAGCGGCAAGATCAATGCAGATTACCCCCTGATGTTCTCGGTTCTGATTGCCTTGGCCTTTTTGGGAATAGTCCTTTTCTATATAGTCGTTGCCTTGGAGAGGATTTTTGCTGGTTGGGCTGAACGAGAGTGAGTGACTTTCCAATAAGCCAAACCGTTGCCTCAGGCCTTTCGAATAAATCAATTGGTGGGACTTTTTACATCAGAGTTGGCGAAGTCATTCGGGACATGTAAACCAGAAGACAAGGGAAGGTAAATCCGATGCTGGAAATAGCAATAATTTGGGATTGGCTGGCTTTTGCCTTCAGATGGCTTCATGTCATAACAGCCATTGCCTGGATAGGTTCCTCATTTTACTTCATTGCCCTGGATTTGGGCTTGCACAAGAGACCGGACCTTCCCGAAGGTGTGAGTGGCGAGGAATGGCAGGTTCATGGGGGTGGTTTTTATCATATCCAGAAATATCAGGTCGCCCCACCCAATCTACCCTCACAGTTAACCTGGTTTAAATGGGAAAGTTATTCCACTTGGCTCAGCGGCTTTGTCCTGATGGCCATCATGTACTGGTCAGGTGCCGAGCTGTATCTGATTGACCGATCCAAAATGGATCTTGAGCTTTGGCAGGCCATCCTGATTTCCGGTGGTTCATTGGCCATCGGGTGGGTATTTTATGACCTGCTTTGCAAATCC
Organism: Paracoccaceae bacterium; assembly: GCA_009842205.1. Lineage (GTDB taxonomy): Bacteria > Pseudomonadota > Alphaproteobacteria > Rhodobacterales > Rhodobacteraceae > MPNP01. The sequence continues at coordinate 12,491 of VYFX01000061.1, forward strand.
AGATTGGGGCAACGCCCCATTACACTGATGCTCCTGCTGTTCATTTTATTGGTCGTAATGTCATGGGGTTATGACCAGATATTTACCGGTCGTGCAGCCCTCCTCCACATCGGGGCTTTTACGGCAACCATAATGACAGCCAACGTATTCCTAATCATCATACCAAATCAAAAGATTGTTGTTGCAGACCTAAAGCAGGGCAAGGAACCAAACCCGGAGTTCGGCAGGATAGGAAAGTTGCGATCAACCCATAACAATTACCTTACACTACCTGTCATCTTTTTGATGCTATCCAACCATTATCCGCTGGCCTTTGCCAGCGAATACAACTGGATCATCTGTTCCCTGATTTTCCTGATGGGAGTTACCATTCGCCATTATTTCAATACCATTCATGCCCGCAAGGGCCATCCTAATTGGACCTGGGCCGTAACCGCGATAATATTCATAGCCATCATGTGGCTTTCTGCCCTCAAACCTCCCATTGGTGATGATATCGAATTATCCAATACACAAACCATTGATGATCCGACGAGCCATGTTGAGTTGGTGGGGTTTGCTGAGGTAGATGAAATCATCCAGATCAGATGTGCGGTTTGTCATAATCGGCAACCAGTCTGGGATCAAATCCCGTGGGCTCCAAAAACGGTATTGTTGGAGACCGAACAACAAATCATCGACAATGCCGACAGGATTTTCCTACATTCCGTCATGACCACTTCCATGCCCCCCTC
>VYFX01000019.1 GCA_009842205.1 Paracoccaceae bacterium
TGGATTTTACCGTATGGCTGCACTGGTCAAGAATCAAACCCGATCGGGATAGGCATTCGCAGCGAATTATCTTGCCTGTTAATTCGTTGCCACGATGCACCAAATTGAAATACCATCATAAGTCACAAAGATACGAAATCCTTGATGGGTTAAACCTTCAGGTGAATCGCTTGTTCTGGTAGCTATCAGGTATTCATAACAATAGATCCGATGATAAATGAGCCCCCGAGAGGGAGGTCTCGCAAAGGCTTGGTAATAAGGGAAAAAGTCGGCAAGTAATCAAGAATGAACCTCAGGCAAGGTTTGAACACTTGTTAGAACCGCAGTCGCGGCCAGTATACAAAACACCAGAATGATTTCGACAAGTACAGAAAATTTAAGATGTTTCTGAGCTTCAACATCCCCAGCTTGCAAAGCAGGGACAAAACGTAGTTTGTTGATAGCAGCCAGGCCCAACAGACTTGTCACAATTACAACCTTTACAAGTAGGGTTTGACCGTATCCGGTGGTAAATAAATTCTCAAAAGAATTTACCAGTTTATAAGCAAGCCATCCACCTGCGATCAATAATACGGGTACGAAGTACAGTGCACACCGACCAAATTGATGTGCGATCTCTCCGTTTGTTGTAATCTGCTTGGGATCTAAACTTAATCTGTACAAGGGAAACAAAATTCCTAGCCAAGTGGCAATTCCTATCAAGTGAATGACAAGCAAAACCGGAAATAGAATGCTGGGAAGTTCTGTTACATGACCAATAGAAAGGAATGATGCCAGTACAATAAAACATGAAGATGTTGTTATGATCCTGCTCATTCTACCGGCAAAAAAACCGATTATTATGAATGCGAATCCCAGTACACGCAAATACAATGCAGTTCCAACTGAAGTTTGCCATAGAATACCGAGTATTTGTGGATCAAATGCGCCAGTAAAATCACCTGTTAACTGTGTACCTGTCAAGGCAAAGATAAACAATGCAGAAATCAATCCAATAGCAGCAAATAGGATGGTTATTCGACGGCCATTGAAACTTGATCGGGCCTTGTTTGTTTCAAATAGCTCCAAGTAGAAAACTGTGCCCGAGGCAAACAAAGCACCCATGTAAAATGTTAGCTTTGATATGATCGTAAGAAGGATCAATAAGTCCATCTGTAACTATTCTATTACAGTAAAAGTGAAAGATCCCTTCATAGGATGACCATCCTGTCCAAGAGCGCGCCAGAATATGCCATAAATCCCGGCACCCATTGTCTCGATGGTCAGGGTAAACTCCTTCTGGAATTTCTTATATTCGGAAATGTCGATTTTTACAATTGGATGATCTTCATACTGCATTTCCACTTTAGTCAATCGAACTTTGCTTATCATATGGATCGTAATAGTTTCGGGAACTTCCTCCAGTATAGCCTCATTATCAGGTATGGTCATTTCGATATCGGAATGTGCCAAAGCCTGTGAAAATAAAGCTGTACCAAATGAAACAAGTGTTAGCAGTTTGAGAAAGTGGTTCATTATTTTCCCCTTTTGCTTGGACAGCTATTTGATTCCATTTGCCCTCTGCAACTCTCGGATATAGCTTATGATTGTAGAGACGTCACCCCGAGTTAAACCCTCTACAGGTGGCATGTCACCAAAGGGCCAATGGTGAGCAGGAACACCAAGTGCAACAGCACGTTGAATACTTTCGTTCCCATGGTGAGAAGGTTCATAAAACTTGTGTATCAATGGAGGTGCAATTCCCTTTTGCCCTACAGCATTTTGACCATGGCATGAAGCACATTTTGCTTCAAAAATGCGTTTACCTATATTGGCATTTTCCGAAAACCGTTCTGGCAATACCACAGATACCAATGCACCGTTTTGGCCTGCTTCATTTTCTCGTTCAATGCCCTGTTCATCATTTGTCATTGACAATTGGAGTACACCAAACCCAACCACAAGAATTGCCAATAAAAATAAAATCCACTTAATTTTATATTCCTTATAATAGGGGTATTAGGATGATTTTTAAAATTAAATACTTTTGCAAACCCCTGCAATAAAGATTATTGCAAATTTGGCCTTACATAGTGTTTTAACATTAAAAAAGTGCTTTGATTACAGTTTTGATTTACAACAATTTGATGTTCACTGGAAACTATCATTCCTGACAAGTTTCCTGAACTGCTTAAATTTGAAGTCTTGTTTGGGTTTCACTGAAACATGATATTTAGAAAATAGAACGGCATATGATATGCCGTCCATTGAATTTATTCCAGGGCTTGTTTATCGTATATCAAAACGATCTGCGTTCATGACTTTTGTCCACGCGGCAATAAAGTCAGATACAAATTTTTCCCTGTTATCATCCTGGGCATAAACTTCGGCGTAAGCACGTAGAATTGAATTTGAACCAAGGACAAGGTCAACACGTGAGGCTGTCCATTGCACATTGCCGGTTTTACGATTACAAAGGTGATATTCATTATTATTGACAGGTTTCCAGACGTAGGCCATATCAGTTAAATGAACAAAAAAGTCATTGGTCAATGAGCCTTCGTGATCGGTAAATACACCATGCTTGCCATTGCCATGATTGGTACCCAGAACACGCATGCCTCCAATCAAAACCGTCATTTCAGGTGCTGTAAGCCCCATTAACTGACTGCGGTCCAAAAGAAGCTCTTCGGCATTTACTGAATAATCCTTCTTGAGCCAGTTCCTAAACCCATCATGGATTGGTTCCAGAACAGAAAATGAATCCCCATCTGTCATTTCATCCGTGGCATCCCCACGTCCAGGTGAGAATGGTACATTTACCTCAAAACCAGCTGCTTTGGCGGCTCGCTCAACTCCAACAGATCCTGCTAGAACAATCGTATCGGCAATACTTGCACCAGCCTCTTTTGCAAGTGGTTCAAGAATTGAGAGCACCTTTGACAGGCGTTCAGGTTCATTGCCTTCCCAATCCTTTTGTGGTGCCAGCCGAATGCGGGCACCATTTGCACCTCCTCGCTTGTCTGATCCTCTGAAAGTACGGGCGCTATCCCAAGCTGTTGTAACCATTTCCGAGATACTCAAACCACTGTCAGCTATCTTTTGCTTCAAGGCATCAACATCGTAATTACCATTTCCAACAGGAACAGGGTCTTGCCAAATCAAGTCCTCTTCAGGCACGTCAGGTCCGAAATAACAAGCCTTGGGGCCCATATCCCGGTGCGTCAGTTTAAACCATGCACGGGTAAAAACTTCTGCCAAATAATCAGGATCGTTATAGAATTTCTCCGATATTTTTCGATATTCAGGGTCCTTTATCATCGCCATATCGGCATCTGTCATGATGGGATTATGCTTGATCGACGGATCTGATGGGTCAGGTACCTTATCTTCTTCCCTGATGTCAATCGGTTCCCATTGCCATGCATCGGCCGGACTTTTCTTCAATTCCCAATCATATGTAAAAAGAAGATAATAATAACCATTATCCCATTTGGTCGGGTTGGTTGTCCAGGCGCCTTCAATCCCGCTGGTAATAGCCTCGTTGGCTTTGGCAGTTCCGCCGTGTTTATTCCAGCCCAGCCCTTGCTCGCTTATATCTGCTCCCTCAGGTTCCGGACCTACTTCGGCACTGCTTGCACCATGAGTTTTCCCTACAGTATGCCCACCTGCAGTAAGAGCCACCGTTTCCTCATCATCCATTGCCATGCGGGCAAATGTCTCTCGAACCATTACGGCTGTTTTGAGCGGATCGGGTTGACCGTTCACACCTTGTGGATTGACATAGATAAGCCCCATATGCGTTGCCCCAAGAGGGTTTTCCAATGTTTCGGGTTTCGAGAGGTCATCAAAGCGATTTTCACTGTCCGCCAAAAATTCTGTTTCAGATCCCCAATAAACGTCTTTTTCGGGATGCCAGATATCCTCACGTCCAAACCCAAACCCAAAGGTTTTGAGGCCCATGGATTCATAGGCAATATTGCCTGCCAGAATTATCAAATCTGCCCAACTGACCGCATTCCCATATTTTTTCTTGATGGGCCAAAGCAACCTTTTGGCCTTATCGAGGTTGGCATTGTCCGGCCAGGAATTGAGAGGGGCAAAACGGATATTGCCCGCACCTGCTCCACCACGACCATCTGCCAAACGGTAAGACCCTGCCGAATGCCATGCCATACGGATCATCAGGCCACCGTAATGACCCCAGTCCGCCGGCCACCAATCCTGCTCATCCGTCATGAGGTCATACATGTCCTTTTTGAGTGCTTCAACGTCAAGTTTCTGAAGTTCTTTTTTATAATCAAAGTCCTGCCCCAGAGGTTTCGTCTTGGTGTCATGTTGATGCAAAATGTCTAGATTTAAACTCTTGGGCCACCACTCAGTTGGTGATGAATTATTATCCGTAGCACTCCCATGCATGAAGGGACATTTTCCTGATTGGGTCATCATGTTTCTCCTATTTCACTATGATGTTTGTTTTGACAAGTGGGGCATATCCCCCAGAATATAATTTCGGCTTCATCGATTTTAAAATCCTTGGGATCAGTAGAGGTAAGACATGGGGCAGTATCGATACAATCAGTATCTTCGATTAAGCCACATGATCTGCAAACCAAATGGTGATGGTTATCACCTACTCGGGTTTCATAAATGGCAGACATTCCCTTGGGTCTGAATTCCTTTATCAAACCATGTTCAACAAAAGCATTCAAATTCTTATAAACAGCCTGAATGGAAGCCGTATGCAACTTATCTTGTACAGCTTGGAATATACGAGAAGCCTCCGAATGAGGATTTTCATTAAGTGCTTCAAGTACAGCCAAACGAACAGGTGTTACACTCATACCTAATGATTTTAACTGTTGTTGAAAATCCATGTCAAAAATATAGCATCCCAAAAAGTTTAATCAATCAATATTTTTAATTATTAAATTATTTATCTAAACAGTAAAATTTATGGATTATTTTCACCTATTTCACTGTGGTATAAGGGAGTTATACCAGTTTGAGGTTAGTAACAAACACGGTTTTTTTGTATTTGAATCTGCAATATTCAAGCATTTAATGCTGAAAAGAAGTAGAATATAGTTTGATTGATCGTCTGTACTTCCTGTTAAATGGAGATCAAGACTCCCTTGAATTTAGTTGATTTTAACAAGGTCAACCTTTCGTTTTAATCTGTTCATTTGTGAACTATAGCGAATTAAGCCCTTGTGTTGGAGTTTTCCCACAATTATTCCAGGAGAAATTCCCTGTTCATTTGCGAATTTCAAAACCGCAGGTTCAGAAAAATTGTATCTTAAAATAAATTCGTCCCAATCCTTTTTCGATACCAGAAAATTTGAAGCCCATTCGTTGGCCTCAACTTCTAAATTATCTGGTTCTTTGTGATTTGTCATCGCTTCCTCAACAAAAACATCTTTCTTGCTGTGTAGTAATATATGGGCAACCTCATGATAAAAACTGAACCAAAAGTGATCATCGGTTTTGTGCCTCGCTGTCAACTGGATAAGTGCTTTTCGAGGGGACAACCATCTTGCAGCGCCACTGAGGGCAATTTTAGGTAAAGGGGGTGTAAGCACAATTGCCACACCTGCTTTGTTACACATTTCAATCGTATCCTGTATGATTTTGTCAATTGGTTCTGCCGTCAATCTGCGGATGGTTATGGCTGCTTTGTAGAAGTCTCTCCTATTATATTCTGTACACTCCTGGGATTTTGCTTCGATTTCGCCAAGCCTTAGCCATGTCGCCAAAGCCATTTCATTACTCTTGAAAGTTTGGGAATGTCTATAGGCAACATTCATCTTACCATATTGATTGTTCCAACCCTCTATGGACCCCACACCAAAAAAGGTAAGTAATTTCGAAACAGCATCAACTTTGGACTGTGGTTTTGTAAAGCAGCCGCGTTTGACTAATTCGCCTATCGGGAAAGATTTTCTCCAATCATCAGCTTTATTGGCCTCTTTTTCAAGGGCAAGGTGACGTCGATAGCGAGCTTCCATTCGCTCCCATATGCCTGCATTTAATCCTGTTGCCCTTCCAAACTGAATTGCTGTTTCGGAGTCAATTGGAGCCTTGCCGGCAATTATCTCGTTAATCAATTTTGCACTGCGCCCACACATTCTGGCAAATTTTGCTTGTGATAAATCCCTGGCCTCCAATATTTCCTCCAGGGCCCAACCTGGTGGAACCGCATAATCTGGATTATATTGATTTTTTGAGGTAATCATTTTCTTGTTCCTTCAGTGGTAATCTACAATATCAATGACATTTATTTTTGTAATCTTCTCCTTGTCTATACCCCCATCATTCTTACGTGGTACAGGATCATAATCCGGCTTGAAAACAAGTCTCAATCTTACTCCAATATCAACAGCATATTCTCCTTTGCGTTTTCCTTGCAACCGGTGCAATCTAAATGGCGGTTCTGTAGGAATTTCCGCCAGATTTAATGCAGATTTAAGTACTTCTAGACGTACCTTGATCAATTTTGAATTTTTCTCGCCGTAGGATTTCTGAAGTTTCTTCGCTGAAGCACATAATTTTCCAAGTTTTGTTGTTTTGAATGTTATTTGCATTTATGAATTCGCAATTTATTTTTTTATTACCTAATAGGTAATGATTTTGAAAATTATTTTCAATAATTATTTACGAAATTCTACCGAAAACCAAATTTTAAATCAAAAATAGAGGATCAAATGTTGTCGCTTAACAACACATATCGAGTATCTAACTCTAATACCAAACAAGATTTTCTAGAGTATATCAAGCTAATCCGTTAATTCTACCAAACTGGTAAAATACGGAAAAGAGATTGGGGAATAAATAGGGGCTTATATACTTAAATAGACAAACCCGATTTACCGCCCTCCCCACACAAAAAAAACACCCTGCTTGTTGATTTTCCCTCCAGGGATACCTATCTCATGGTCCCGAGGACACCCGTTCTCCAACAAGAAAAAAAGTAAAGCCCCGCCCCCATGACCGCCCATCGCACCATTGTCTACCGCTTGCTTCCGGAAACCCGCGCCAACGCCCGTCTTCTCATGGGTCAGGCCGGTGCCTGCCGTTATGTCTGGAATGCCCTTCTCGCTGAATCCCGGGAACGGTACGTGGAATGGCAGGAGGCCCAACAGGCGGGCAACACGGAAATATCGAAGCCATCCGTTTCCTTCTTTTCGCTCGGCAAGCGGTTCACTGTCCTTCGCAGGGAGATTGACTGGCTTGATCAATACTCATTCAAGATCACCCGCTATGCCCTGAAGTACCAGGCCGATGCCTGGAAGGCGGCCTTCGGGAATGGCCGGGGTTTCCCCCGTTTCCATTCCAGGCATGGCAGGGACCCCTCGTTCACCGTCCCGGACAGGGTCATGATCAGGGACGGCAAACTTTACCTTCCGTGCATTGGCTGGCTTCCCATCCGCCGTCGAGGAGGCAATCCCCATCCGGATGGTGTTCCGGTCAGGGCGGTCGTCAAAAGGCAGGCCGGCAAATGGTATGTATCGGTCTGCTACAGGGTTGAACTTCCGGAACTTGTGGACAATGGGGAGGTTGTCGGCATTGACCGCAATGTCGGCAACATTGCCTATGCGACAGGCAAGGGGGATGCGGGCCTCATCGCGTCTCCCGACCTGTCAAGGGATGATTCGCTTGTCAGGAAGGCCAGCCGCAAGCTGTCACGCCAGAAGAGGGGATCAAGGCGGCGCCAGAGGCATGTTCTCTATCTCCGGAAGTTGCACCGCAGGCGTGCCAACCGCTGGTCGGACTGGCAGCACAAGGCCAGCCGCGGGATTGCAACCATGGCAAGTACAGTGGTCGTGGAGGACCTGAACATCAGGGGTATGAGCAAGTCGGCCAGGGGGACGGTTGACAACCCCGGCCGTCATGTGAAGGCCAAGAGTGGCCTGAACCGTGAGATACTGAACATGGGTTGGCACGGTCTTGTCCAAAGGATGTCCTACAAGTGCCGTGAGGTCATCATGGTCAATCCGGCCCATACCAGTCAAACCTGCAGTGAATGTGGCGAGATTGACGGCCGGTCGCGGCGGGGGAGGGGTTTCAAGTGCGTGGCCTGTGGCCATGCGGATCATGCGGACCTGAATGCGGCCCGCAACATATTGGCGTCAGGGATAGGCGCAGCAGCACATGGAGGAATTTTGGATGGGTTGCCGGTTTTGTCGGCAATTGAAGCCATGCCGTTGAAGTGTGAAATGGATACGAAGGTTGCCTTGTCTACTTAAGTATATAAGTCCCAATAAATACTGATTGGAATTATGGTGTGAATCCATAAATCTAATCATTTTTTGAAGTGTTCAAAATAGTACAGCTTATCATAATTGAAGAAACTAAATCAGGAATATGATCTCTGATAGGATCCCCAAACAGGGAATGTAACCCAAAATACTACCAACAAGTCTGAGCAATCTACAGTCCGGTGACATAATTTTTCAGATCAATCACATGCATTGCTTTTCTAAATGGTCAGAAAAGCAACAGTATATGAATATTTGTTTGGTCAATGGCGGAGACGAAGGGATTCGAACCCTCGGAACGGTTTCCCGTCCACTCGCTTAGCAGGCGAGCGCCTTCGACCACTCGGCCACGTCTCCGCTGCCAAATGTATACCTTCAAAAAGGGATTTTGAAGACTAGAGGATTATTTATTCAGTGGGATTGTTGAAATTTTCAAAATCAACCCGAGTTCACATTTAGAAAAGCCGGACCCAAATTATATATCCTAAGTTCTGGGATTAAGTTATTAAACTAATTCCTTTATAAAGGAGAAACGGGTTTAAACCATGGGTGAGAAAATGAAGAAAAATATCATTTCGAAAGCTGTATTCGATTGGCAAGATCCATTCCTGTTGGAAGACCAGCTAGAAGAAGAGGAGGTTCTTTTCAAGGATGCAGCCCAAGCCTTTTGTCAAAGCGAATTGAGACCACGGATAAACAAGGATTATATGGAAGAATCATCCGGTCGGGAATTGTTTTCGAAAATGGGAGAGGCTGGATTGTTGGGAGTAACCCTACCAGAGGAATATGGCGGGTCAGAGTCCGGTTATGTAACCTATGGATTGGTTGCAAGGGAAATCGAAAGAGTTGATTCGGGCTACCGATCGGCAATGAGCGTCCAATCATCCCTGGTTATCTATCCTATCTTGGCCTATGGAACTGATGAGCAACGCAGAAAGTATCTGCCCAAGCTGGCAAAGGGTGAATTCATAGGCTGTTTTGGATTGACGGAACCGGAAGCGGGATCGGATCCCGGAGGCATGAAAACCATTGCCACTAAAACAACCACTGGTTATGAACTCAATGGAACCAAAACCTGGATATCGAACTCGCCATTGGCTGATGTGTTCATTATTTGGGCCAAAATGGAAAACAAGGATGGTCCCATACGGGGGTTCGTTCTTGAGAAAGATTTCAATGGTTTGTCAGCACCGAAAATTGAGGGTAAACTGTCATTGCGAGCATCCACAACAGGTAGTATAGTGCTCGATGGAGTCAAAGTAGGTGAATCCGCTCTATTGCCTGATGCCATGGGGTTGAGTGGGCCGTTTGGATGCTTGAACAGAGCTAGGTATGGAATTGCCTGGGGAACCATGGGTGCTGCCGAGGAATGTTGGATGATTGCCCGAGATTATGGCATGGAAAGGAAGCAATTTGGAAGACCACTGGCCAATACACAGCTTTACCAGAAGAAACTGGCCGACATGCAGACCGAAATAACCCTTGGTTTACAAGCAGCACTCAGAGTCGGGAGGTTGATGGATAGAAACCTTTTCACTCCGGAAATGATATCAATGATCAAAAGGAACAACAGTGGTAAAGCATTGGATATCTCTCGGATGGCCCGTGACATGCTTGGGGGTAATGGGATACAGGCAGAATATCAGGTAATACGCCATTCACAAAACCTTGAGACAGTCAATACTTACGAAGGAACCCATGATATACATGCCCTGATATTGGGAAGGGCTCAAACCGGTTTACAGGCTTTCTTTTAGTTCCTTATGGGGATAGAAAGATCCGAGATTATTCCTCGCTAAGAATATCGTTGATACTGGCTGAATAATTAATCAAGTCATGATCCCAGCCATACCAGCCGATTATTTGCAAAGATAGGGGAAGATTGGTTTTTCCCTTACCAAAGGGCATCGAGACAGCGGGGAGTTGCAACAAGGTCCAGTCCCGGCTGTATAGTGGATCACCAGTAGCCATCAATCCCATGGAGGCCTCTCCTGAAGTTGCTGGCGCAATGATTACATCATAAAAATTGTACATGAGGGACAAAACCCTTAATCCACGCTCACGTGCACTCAAGGCTTCCATGTAATCTTCATCTGTTCTGGCCAAACCTTCCTCAACCAATTCGATAAATTTGTCACTCAGTTGTGATCGACAGTTTTCATACTCAAACCTTCGTGATTGCGAAATATCCCTTGTCATGATGGTTTTGTGGGCTTCTGTCAGCAAATTGAACTCCTTCGGATGATCGACATATTTTACCTGAGCCCCCTTTTCCTTCAGAAGAGCAAAACTCTTTTCAAAATTCACCTTCGCATCCTCTGACAGCTCATCCCAATGGGGTCCTTTCATAAAGGCAATTCGTGGTTTGACTGCATTGATACTACTTTGTTGATCACCACTGAGAACACTTCTGGCAAGTTGAAGATCATCAGGAGTTCTAGCTAGTACACCTAATGAATCAAGGTTGGAAGAAAGTGCCAACACCCCGTCAAGACTTAAATAACCGTTGGATGATTTATAGGCAAAAATTCCACAATAGCTCCCTGGTCTGACCAATGAAGCAGCTGTTTGGGATCCCAATCCAAATGGTACCATCTTATCTGCAACTGCTGCTGCCGAACCACTGGAAGAACCACCAGGTGTATGGGTCGGATTATGGGGATTGACCGTGGTGCCGGGTGTGAAGCAGGCGAATTCAGTGGAAACGGTTATCCCGATTGGTATGGCCCCAGCCTCAGTAAGTCGCTTTATGCATTCTGCATTCTTCTTGGGAATTCTGTTTTGATAAATGGGCGATCCTTGGGTTATGGGATATCCTTCTACATCTATAATGTCCTTGACTGCAAAGGGGACGCCTGAAAGTGGACCCTCACTTGGGTTTTTGTCGGCCAATTCAGCCAATTCCAGAGCTTTGTCATAATCGATATAGGAAAAAGCACCGATCAACTCCTCGCGCTCCTGGATCCTCGCAAGGCAATCCTGCATGACAATTGTAGCGGTTGTTTGACCAGATTTGATTTTTTGGGCAATTTCTGTTGCTGACAGAAGGTTACTCTTCATCTTCATATCTTTCCATTTGCTTCAGGGCCTTTTCAAAAAGGGACAAGGGCATGTCGTAAATGCCACCCCCAAGCCTTCCTTCCAACCCCTCCATATCAATTATCCCCAGCGAAACCACGGGACATTTTTTCAATTCCAGAACCCTTTGGGCAGTTATTCCCAGTTTGATACCCAGACCCTGAAACCCAATATGTTCACTTGCCAACAGGTTTTCCCGAATGTGATAAAAATCCGGTGGCAAAAAGGGTGTCATTTTCTGGTGAATGGCTTGATCAAGGTGAATAACCATTGCCCCCAAGCCATAAATATCCACAAGGGCACTATCTCCTATGGCCCCTATTGCTCTTGTCCGGGGTACATCAACATCAAAAGGACCCTTCGGTGGTTTGGCATCGGTTGTGATCCACTTCTCTGGTTGTGAAGAAAGTTTGATACCGACTTTGCTGCCGTTGCCTCCCGCAGTTGTTACTAGGCTTGAATTGGGAACATTCTCGCCGAGTATTAACATGCATTTTGTAGCAGCCATCCACAGGTTCAGAAACAAAGAAGGGCAATTAGAGAAAAATTCCAAACACTTGGTATTGATTGATCCAACCTGCGAACGATCCATGAGTTCTTCGGTCAATATACGAGTTGCATGAGCAGTTCGGCCATGACAATCATCACCCATTGCGAGGCTCTCGTTGGCAATTGGTACGAGACTGATTCCCTCTGCCAGACTTGATGCAAGTGTTTCAGCAAATTCAGAATTAAGCCACTTCAAATGTTCAACCACCTTCATTGATTTCAATCCCAGCCTTGCAGCGGGTGCGTTGCCACCATTTATGGGTGAAAAGGTTCTGACCAATCCACGATGTGCATCATAAATTGCCTGTAGGGGCATTGAAGGAGATACAACTGCAGCCAAAGGTGTAACAACATTAAAATCCTGTGCGGGAAACAGTTTGATGTCACCGTTGAGTATCATCTTTTCGGCTCTATCAAGATCACTGGCAAGACCATCGTAAACAGCCGCAACACAGGCTGAATTCAATATTGGTCTTGTTGGAGGTTCGTCTTCGAATGGGGGACCGGCATGCAAAAGGAAATTGTCTTCCAGTGGCAGAACATCCCTGGCGAATTCAATCCTGTTCCAGACCGGCTCACCAACCATGGTGTAATCGAATGCCAGTTGGTCCGGTTGTGTGTTCGAGGCAATCATTCCTGATTACTCCTCGGGTATGACCCAGGTTTCACCAAAATACAAAAATGCCGTTGTCGTTTCCATTCCTGCCTGGACCCTGGTACCGATCTTGCCTGCAAGTGCTTGGCCATTGACAATGATTTGGGCGGTTTTGGCTGGTACCAGCAGAGTTGTCATGAAATGTTCCTTGGTGCCCGTCTGTTCAGGAACAAGTTCCAGCATCCTGGGTTGCTCCAGATTTTCCCAGACCAGTTCAATTACCAGTTCTGATGTCGAAATGGATTCAGTATATCTATGACTTGTCGGGTCTCCTGACGAGCGAATATTGAAGGCAGGCTGGTACTTGAGGTGGTCATAGGGTCTAGCATCTCTGAAAGCTCCAAGTTTGCCAATGAAATTTTCCATCAAGAAATCGGCAAGCTGAGGATTGTCCCCGATCAATACATTAGGTCGTGAGGCTGTACCATGGTCTGATTGCAGGTCAGAATAGAGGAGCAAAAGTTGACCTTGGCCTGCAGGTGACCATGAAACCCTGAAAAACAAGGCCATGGCCGAAAAGTCATCTTTGTCATCCTTAAGCAGAATGCCTGGATTTTCGCCGGTCCAATCGACCCTGCCAGGCATGATGGGCGTATCTAGATGCATAACCTCAACTCATTCCCTTGGGTGTCCCCCATGTTTCAGATAATGCCAGAAAGGCCGTACTCATGGTTTTACCAAAAAATTGCCTGGATGTGACCGATCCTTTCAGCGGGACATTATTGACTCGGATCTGAGCCTTTTGAGCTTCCAGAAAAACAGCATACATTTCATGTTCCTTGGTTACGGAATTAGCCGCTGTTAACTCAACGGGAAGGGGTTCTCCCAACTCCTGCCAAATCATTTGAACCTCAATCCCCTTGCCCATAAGGGACTCGGTGTATTTTGATTTCAAATCAGTCGGATGCTTGGTTGATCCAAGCAAATCAATCCAGCTCATGTGATCAAGACCGACCCTTCCAACAAAGGTTGGCATTTTGCTTACCCAACCCTCGATAAGCCACATGAACAATCTTTGATTATCTCCAATGATGAAATTTGGAACTTTGGGCCAACCCTTAGGTGTATCAGGTTCACCCAGTACTATTGCTCCTGTCCCGCTGCCATAGGGAGATAAGACTACACGGAAAAACAACCCCAAAGTGGAGTAATTCCCATCAGCATCTTCCTTAAGGTAAATTCCCGGATTCTCACCGGACCATTCAATCCTGCCAGGATTAATCGCTGTTCTCATTGGCCCAGCTTTGTTCATATTCCTTGAGTTCCTTCACGATAAAATCTTTCCTTTGTCGGCTAGTATATCTGTCTCCCGATTGATATATCTCGGCAACCTTGAGAGCGACGATTTTTTGAATGGCAGCATCATCCCGCCCGGCCTGAAGTGGTATATTCAACATGGTATCGCCACCATAGGTGGGAATCGGATTCTCATAGACATCTGAAGGTCTTTGTATATCCTTACCCTCGGAAAGATCAGTCAGGGCTGATCGGAGTTTCCTTCGGACCTTGGCAACGCCCCTGTCGGTGAAAGCCAGATTTTCCCTTTTGTGGATATTTGTTGGACCTTGTGATACCCAGGCATCATAATCTCCGGGATCCTTTTGTCGAGTCTCATAATCTCGATCACCACTTTGACCATAAAAATCCGTTTTACCCAATCCAACTTCATTTGGATCTGTCAATCCTCTTGGATCGTCACCCTCTCGAAAGTGCCTCCAGGCAATAACCATCGTTCTGGTATCATCAATCGGTGTAACCCACCTGCTTAACCCGCAGCGGCCAAAGTAACGGGATTTATCAGGGATTGGAAAATGCCCTCCATTCTGTGTAAAACTTGGAAGAAACAGATCATGGACCCTAATCCAGATGATATTTTCAACTCGCCGGGTGTTGGTATAGAAATCGCCATAGTCTCGCTCATGAAACTGGATTTTTGGCATTTCTGCAAAGGCTTCGATAAATTGTGTACGAACTGCCTTGGTGTGCAGGTAAACCACATGGTAGGGATCCCAGGCATTTTCCATTACCTGAAGCCAGTTGCAAGGTGATTCAATCAGGTAGGGAATCATGACATCCCCTTCCTCGTCAAAAGTATCCATGAACGGGAATGGAGGACACAATTCCATGGGTCCCATATAGGAAAAGATCATACCCTTGTATTCCACGACGGGATAGGCTCCCAGACAGGTCTTGTTCTTGACTTGGCTGGCAGGTGGTTCACAAGGTGTTTCCAGGATGGTACCATCAAGTGCGTATTTCCATCCATGATAACTGCACCTTATTCCACCCTCCTCGACAATTCCAAATTCCAGAGACATGTTGCGATGGCAACAATGGAGGTGAACCAGACCTAGTTCCCCCAGTTTTTCACGAAATAGAACGAGATCTTCGCCAAGGATCCGAATTCGAAGGGGAAGTTCCCCGACTTGCTCAGCCAAGGCAACCGGCAACCAGAACCTGCGGAAAAATTCACCACAAGGCTTGCCTGGACCGACTTCCGACAACAACGGGTCCGATGGTACTTGCCACACTTCTTGGCGTGAATGCCCCCTGAAGTTCCTGCCTGTGTATCCTGGATCGTTTGACATAGCCGAATAAGAATGAAATTAAATTGCTATTGATTTTCAGACAATCATTAAATTAAAACCAAAAATCTACAAAGGAAATAATCCTGACTGTTGCTGACAAAATGTCAACTGGTATGGTGAACTTTATCATGAAGGCAATTGTATACATTAGCTGCCAAGCCATACACCAGGTAAATCAGGTATGGATCCTACAGGCAATAACAGTGAGAAAACTGATTAGTATTCAGATCGGCAGGCGATAAATTAATTTGATGAAACATCCAACTCCCAACCCAGGCATAAAACAGATTGCTGCTCATATGATTGATCCTGATATGGCCTGGCCTCCCCCCATGATCAGACTTGATTCTAATGAAAATGCCCTTGGAGCAAGTCCACATGTCATAAATACGGCAAAAATGTCTTCATTCGAGAATGAAAGGTACATTCCAAACCAACACAGGTTTTTGGTTCCTGCTCTTGCCGAAAGATTTGGTCTGGATCCCGACAGGGTAGCAATCGGGTGTGGTTCCGATGATCTGCTGGCAAGATTGGTGAGATGCTACTTGGGAAGAGGAAGGCAATTGCTAAGGTCGCAGAATTCCTATTTGAAAACCCCCCGATATGCCTTGTCAGCAGGTGGCGAACCGATTCCAGTCGAAGATCAGGATTTTACGGTAGTTGTGGATAACTTTCTTGCAAGGAATTTGGATACTGTTGATATTATTTATCTTGCCAACCCGGACAATCCCTCCGGAACCATGATCCCGTTCAGTGAAATCAAGCGCTTGCACACCAATATCCCTTCCAGGATATTGCTGATTGTTGATTGCGCTTATGAGGAGTACATAGATGAAGGATGCTTTGAGCAATTGAGGGGTCTGGTTGAGGCAAGCCCGAATGTTGTCTTTACCAGGACCTTCTCAAAGGTGTATGGTTTGGCAGGAGCTAGAATTGGCTGGTCCTATTCCTCAAGGGAAGTTCAGGACATTATCAATAAGGCAAGTTTGACCTTTCCCCTCTCATCGGCTTCCTTGCGGATGGCATTGGTGGCTCTTGAGGATCAAAGCCACGTCAATTGGGTAAAATCCCATAACAGGAAAACGCGAGTGAAATTCACTTCGGCGTTTGAAAAAATGGGCTTGAGGGTCTATCCCAGCCAAACCAATTTTCTCCTGCTGGAATTTCCAAGGCAGGGGAATTCGGCCATGGAAGCAGAATTATACCTGAGACAACGAGGGGTTTGGGTCAGAAGATTTGCTTCGAAAAATTATGAATCCACCCTTCGAATTACACTGGGTCTTCAAAACCAGATGGATCTGACAGCCGGATATTTGCAGGAATTCCTGGAGCAGGGTTATTGAAATGAAATCCCTCGAATATCCATCCGGCAAGCAAATAATCAAACAACTCCAAATGGCGGGAGTAAGATTTGTCGTTTCATTACCCGATATTGTAACCAGCAGTGGTTTGTTGTGGCCCATCGCAAGGAACAGTGATTTTGAATTGATCAGGGTATGCAAGGAGGATGAAGGTGTTTCGATTTGTGCAGCGATGTCCTATAACGGTACAAGAGCAGTCCTTCTGATGCAACAGACCGGCTTGATGGATTCCCTGAACTCCATTCGTGCCATAGCCATGGATTATCAACTTCCAGTAGTCATGATGGTGGGATTACAGGGTAAGGAACCCGAACCTGAACCTGAACAATCCAGCGTCTATGGTGTCAGGATCATTCCATCTGTACTGGAAGCAATGTCTGTTTCCTACAGCCTGATCCAAGAGCCTTCCGATGCTTTGACCATTCAGGACAGAATAGGGTCCTGTTATGCTGATAGCAAACCTCATGTATTCTTGATTGGTAGGACACCTATAGAATGATGCTCAGGGATGAAACACTGATGGCCCTGGGAGAAGTGATTGAAGAGGGCGATATCGTTGTTGCGGTTTATCAATCCCTTTTTGACTGGATGGAAATCAAGCCTCGCGATTTGAATTATGTCGCGACTGGTGCCATGGGGCAGGCTTCTTCACATGGTTTGGGTCTGGCCCTGGCAAATCCTGAAAGAAAGGTGTTTGTATTTGATGGGGATGGCAGTCTTCTGATGAATCTTGGTACCTTGGCCACCATTGGTGAGGCAGCATCAGAAAACCTGTATCACTTGGTATTTGCCAACGGAACCTATGAGGTTAATGGCGGGCACCCCGTTCCCGGTGGCAAAAACATTGATTTTGCATCTATAGCCACGGCCTGTGGATATCCACACTCATTCAGGTTTTCTTCACTTCGAAAAATGCAGGGGATGTTGGCCGAGATCATTTCATGCAAAGGGCCGGTATTCATGGCACTGGATATAGAACCAGGAAAAAAATATCCTTGGAAATATGATTATATCCACAGCTCAGAGGCAAGAGACAGGTTTCGACGGGCACTCAATCAGGGATGATGAAAAGTTGGCTCACATCCCCCCTTCAGTCAAACGCATCTGAAGCCTACCCTCGGCTGGAAGTTGGAGATGCCATCGGTAAATTGGTATTGAGCATCGAATGAGGAGTATCGGTGATATCCAAAATTACCATACCAGTCAGTTCATTCAGGGTCTGGTATTAGCCGGGTCAAAACCGTGGCGTTCCTGCCAATTAGTGTTTAAAAGATTCAAAACATATCCAATATGGCCTTTGCAAGGGCCAATCCCAGCTTTTGATGCCCCACTTTGTCAAAATGAATCCCATCTATTGGTGACACTTCCATATGTTCACCGGCATCCATCCAGATCAAATCGTTCTCATTGAAAAAACCGGGAGCCAATTCCTTCATGCACAAAGAGCGTTTGTTTCCCCCATGAAAAACATCTGAAAAGATTCCGACTTCCTGAATGGGTGGTGGGAGGACAATTAGTACCTTGGGTGAAGATTGATCCGGGCCGGTATCAGAGCTGAGAACAGTTTGGGCCAACAATCTGAGGGAAATCAGTATTTCCAAGGCCGGGATGAGGAACCTGGCCTTCAAGTCATTTGTTCCAAGCATTATGCACACTAGATCAAGTGGTCGATGGGAATTGAGTGAAACCGGAAGATGTGAGAGCCCATTCATATGCACTCCATCAATGGGATCGTCATGAAGGGTCGTTCTGCCAGGCAACCCTTCTTCAATTATCTCCCAATCCGAACCAAGAGAATTCCTCAGGTGCCCTGTCCATCTTGTTTCATGATCAAATCTTTCCATTTGGTTGAGAAAAGACATTGGAGGTGTTCCATGGGTATTGCTATCGCCATAGCATAGTAATCTGCGAGTCATTTTTATGCCTTTGGTGTTTTAAATCAGTGATATTTTCTTTATTTTTCAATCATGCTGTCTCAAGATGATATTTCAAAACTTCCTCTGACTTGCAACCATTGGGGTGCCTATCGAGTCGAGACGAATAATGGCCGGGTAAAAGACTTGCACCCCTTTGAATGTGATCAGGATCCATCCCCTATCGGCAGGGGGATTGTGGATGTTCTCTATTCGGAAAACAGGATCTATGCCCCGATGGTCCGAAAAAGCTGGCTTGAAGGGGGACCGGGCACAAATAACCACAAACGGGGATGTGAACCATTTTATGAAGTCACATGGGAAAAGGTTGAAATACTCGTTGCCGAAGAATTGAAAAGGGTCATAAACAAATACGGCAATGAAGCCATCTTTGGTGGTACCTATGGTTGGGCCAGTGCCGGAAGATTCCACCATGCACCAAGTCAATTAAAGAGATTTTTGAACTGTCTGGGAGGCTTTACTACCCGAAAAGACAGTTACAGCCTGGCTGCGGGTGAAGTTGTAATGCCCTATGTTCTTGGCCCCTTCATGAAACTCCTGGACCAAGCTACATCATGGTCCTCAATTTCTGGGAATACCGAATTATTTGTATCATTTGGTGGTGTTCCCCTGAGAAATAGCCAGATCAATTCGGGTGGCTTGGGCAATCACTCAACCAAGCAGGGTTTGGAAAATGCCTTCAGGTCTGGAACCAGATTTGTAAACCTGAGTCCCATCGAATCGGACGTGCTTGATACTATTCATGGACAATGGATTCCCTTGATCCCAGGGACTGATGTTGCGATCATCCTCAGTCTGGCCAATGTTATGATCAAGGAAGATCTTCATGACAAGGGTTTTCTGGCTACCCATACGGTAGGTTTCACAAAGTTCAGGGATTATGTCCTCGGCCTTTCTGATGGTATTGACAAAACCCCTGAATGGGCTTCTGAAATTACTGGTGTACAATCGAAAACAATAACGGATCTTGCCAGAAAAATGGCCTCGTCAAGAACCATGATTTCAGTAAGTTGGTCGCTGACAAGACAAGATCATGGAGAGCAGCCCTTTTGGGCAGCTACGGTACTTGCCGCCATGCTTGGTCAAATAGGATTACCGGGAGGAGGAATTGGTTTCGGTTATGGGGCAGTCAACACCATTGGTGAAGAACAAATTGTCATTCCTGCCAAATCTATCAGTCAGAAAACCAACCCACTCAAATCGTTCATACCGGTTGCCCGTATAAGTGATATGTTGCTGAATCCCGGTAAGGAGTACGATTACGATGGCAAAAAGCGTAAATACCCCTTGATTGATTTGATTTATTGGGCTGGAGGCAATCCCTTTCATCATCATCAGGACATGAACAAATTACTACGGGCCTGGCAAAAACCATCAACAATCATTGTCAATGACTGGTGCTGGAATACCTCGGCAAAACATGCTGATATCATACTTCCTTGCGCAACCTCATTGGAACGCAATGACTTTGCCATATCAAGAAGTGCCTATCTTTTTTACATGTCCAAGGCTGCCGACCCTCCCGGAAAATGCAAAACGGATTATGAAATTTTCAGTAGCTTCGCGAAAAAACTGGGTATTTTGGACGAATTTGCCGAGGGTCGTGATGAGTCTGATTGGGTTGAGTATTTATACAACCAATCCGTATCCAGATCAGTGGAGGCAGGGATAGAGCTTCCGGATTTTGCCACATTCCGCCATAAGGGTTGGCACAGTTTGGAAAAGATGACCAAACCATTGGTTTTTCTGCAGGATTTCAGAACCAAACCAGAAGATAACCCCTTACCGACACCAACGGGCAAGATCGAGATTTTTTCAGAGACCATTCAGAGTTATGGCTATGAAGATTGTCAAGGTCATCCCACATGGTATGAACCAATCGAATGGTTGGGGAATAAATCCACCGAATTTCCTCTTCATTTGATTTCCAACCAGCCCGTTGGCAAACTTCACTCTCAACTGGACCACGGTTCCCATAGCAGGTCGTTGAAGAAAAATGGCAGGGAACCCATCATAATTAACCAGAAAAACGCCGTTGAGAGAGGGATAAAATCGGGAGATACATTAAAAATCTTCAACAACAGGGGCAGCTGTTTAGCAACAGCCGTGGTTTCCGACAGGATTCTTGAGGATGTGGTTCAAATGAGTACCGGTGCCTGGTATGACCCTGAAATGCCAGGACTTATCGGAAGCATGTGCCGGCATGGAAACCCTAATGTTCTTACTTTGGACAAGGGAACATCAAGTTTGGCCCAGGGGCCATCGGCACACACCTGTCTGGTTCAAGTAGTGAAATACACGAAAAAAATATCCAATATCAGGGCTTTCGAACCACCTGATATTTTACACTGGAAGTAAAAACATCATTTTTCATACTGCCTCTAAATTTTACGGGTAGTATACTCCAGAATTTAGAACATGATAAATTTGAAGCAGCTTTGTTATAATTGGATATTGTTCTCAGGAATCCGCTCGCGTACAAGAATTTCTCCTATTGTATTCTTCAACTAGACATAAGTTCTATCTGGAACGAACATCACGTATCGCCTGAACAAATTCAGGATCAATTGATCCAGTATCTCAAAGGGAATGGAATGGGTAAAAATATTGACTAAATGAAATGAAAAATGTAAGCAATCAAATATAACTTAAGGTTGGCTTAATTAATTTAGTGGTGAATACACCCCTCCCAAGAAATGGTTTCTTGGAAAATAATGACCAATCTTAACCTAGGAATTCAATATATTTTGGAGGAAATTTCATGCGAAAATCATTACTTTTGGTCACTGCATTTCTCATTTCATTTGCAGGGACACCTTCCAAATCTGCAGACCTTACACTTTGTTGGGCAGCTTGGGACCCAGCAAATGCATTGGTTGAGTTGTCTAAGGATTTTGAAGAGCAAAGCGGTCACAATATGAGTTTTGAATTCGTTCCATGGCCTAATTTTGCAGATCGTATGTTGAACGAACTCAACTCAGGCGGGAAACTTTGTGACTTGATGATTGGAGACAGCCAGTGGATAGGAGGTTCAGCGGAAGCTGGGCACTATGTAAAACTCAATGATTTTTTTGACGCCGAAGGAATCACCATGGATGATTTCATTCCAGCAACAGTGACGGGTTATGCCGAATGGCCAAAGGGAACACCGAATTACTGGGCACTCCCGGCTTTTGGTGATGTTGTTGGATGGACGTATCGGAAGGATTGGTTTGAAAGACCCGAACTTCAGGCGGAATACAAAGACAAATACGGTCGTGATTTGGGTGTTCCCCAAACACTTGCGGAACTCAAGGATGTTGCTGAGTTTTTCCAAGGTCGAGAGATTGATGGAAAAACCGTTTACGGGGCTGCCATTTATACGGAACGTGGATCCGAGGGTATAACAATGGGGGTCACCAACGCACTATACAATTATGGCTTTGAATATGGCAACCCAGATTCACCTTACGAGCTTGAAGGATTTGTAAATTCTGATGGTGCAGTCAAAGGTCTGGAATACTATAAGGAACTTTACGATTGCTGTACTCCACCGGGTTCGTCTGATTGGTATATGTCTGAATCCATCGATGCTTTTAGATCTGGACTGGTGGCATTGCAAATGAATTTCGCCTTTATATGGCCGGGTGTTCATGCTGATCCCAATGTCGGTGGTGACCGCTCAGGTTATTTCCCCAACCCAGCAGGCCCTGGTGGACATTTTGCCCAATTGGGTGGTCAGGGGATTTCCGTGGTTTCCTATTCAGGCGAGCAGGATGCGGCATTGGAATACATCAAGTGGTTTGCCCAAGAGGAAGTGCAAAAGAAATGGTGGGAACTTGGTGGATACTCAGCCCTGCGTGCGGTTGTGGAGGATCCAGGTTTTGTAACGAGCCAACCCTATGCTCAGACTTTTCTTGATTCAATGGCAATCGTAAAGGATTTTTGGGCTGAACCTGCCTACGCATCATTATTGCTTGCCATGCAAGACCGCGTCCACAAATTTGTCATAGCCGGCCAGGGTACAGCCCAAGAGGCTTTGGATGGCTTGGTTGAAGATTGGATTGAAGTCTTTGAAGATGAAGGCAAACTTTAACTAACATTGATGTTTAGAATATTTTTGCAAAGTGGCTGTGCCTAAATCATGGCCACTTGCATTTCTTAATGAATTAGCGGTCACTTATGAAAGTATCGCCGTTGGAAAAGGCGGCTGAAGCAACCCCACAAAAATTGGGTCGTTCAATACGGGGTCTATCTGATCGCGCCATAGCCTGGATTTTTGTTACCCCTACAATATTGCTGTTGTTGGCAATTAACATTTTCCCACTGATTTGGACCATCCGGCTTAGTTTCACAAACTACCGGGCCAATCGTCCCAATGCGGATATAAAGTTTATTGGTTTGCGGAATTATGAACGAATTCTTACCGATAGCGATATTTGGCAAACCATGCAGGCTACGGCCCACTTTCTTTTCTGGACCCTTCTCCTACAGGTCGTGATCGGTTTTGCCTTGGCTTGGCTGATTAACAGGAAGTTCAAGGGAACAGGTTTATGGACGACTATCATTGTACTTCCCATGATGCTCTCCCCTGCAGTTGTTGGAAATTTCTGGACCTTTCTGTACCAACCCCAAATCGGGTTATTTAATTACCTGATCTCTTTTCTTACAACAATTGATCCCAGCAGTTTTACCATGATTGGGGAGGTCAGCCTTGCCCCATGGGCGATTGTGATCGTTGATACGTGGATGTGGACACCCTTCGTAATGTTGATCTGCCTGGCAGGTTTGAGATCAATTCCCGACTATATATATGAGGCTGCCGAATGTGACCGTGCATCCTCATGGCGACAGTTTTGGACCATAACCATTCCCATGGTTCTCCCATTTCTGATGTTGGCAGTTTTGTTCAGGGGAATTGAAAACTTCAAGATGTTTGATCTTGTCGTGCTTTTGACTGGTGGAGGACCTGGATCTACAACCGAACTTACCTCCATCAATCTCAAGCGTGAGGCTTTCGAAAAGTGGCGAACTGGATATGCCTCCGCTTATGCAGTTATACTATTTGTAACGATTTTCGGTTTGGCCTCAATCTATGTCAAGGCCCTGAATAAGGTAAAGGACAGATGACTAATTGGTCATTGACTGAACCAAGCAATACACAAAAATATGTGGCTGGCACATTGGTGGCAATTTACGCCCTTGTAACTTTGTTACCGATTCTTTGGATTCTCTCCACTGGGTTCAAGACACCCACAGACTCCATTGCCTATCCACCAAAATTAATTTTTGAACCCACCTTGGAAGGATATGTAAATCTATTTACAACCCAAACCAGACAAACCGAAGAATACCTTGCGAACAACCCGCCAAACAATTGGTATGAGCAGATTGTCCATGACAAAGGAATGGTAATTGCCGGACCGTCCCGTTTTGGTGAGAGGTTTCTAAATTCAGTGATCATAGGGTTCGGATCGACATTTTTATCAGTTTTTCTGGGGACTTTGGCAGCTTATGCATTTTCCCGGTACAAAGTTCCACTTAAGGATGATTTGTTGTTTTTCATACTTTCTACCAGGATGATGCCCCCTATTGCTGTTGCGATACCGATCTTTCTAATGTTTAGGACACTTGGATTGTCCGATACACATGCAGGTATGATTCTTCTGT
The DNA here is from genome assembly GCA_009842205.1 of Paracoccaceae bacterium. Taxonomy (GTDB): domain Bacteria; phylum Pseudomonadota; class Alphaproteobacteria; order Rhodobacterales; family Rhodobacteraceae; genus MPNP01. Next base: position 24,052 of record VYFX01000019.1, read on the forward strand.
ATACAGCTGTAAACCTATCACTTGCAGTTTGGCTGTTAAAGGGATTTATAGATGAAATTCCCATTGAATATGAGGAGGCAGCCCTAATTGACGGTTACACACGTTTTCAGGCATTCATCAAGGTCGTTCTACCACAAGCAACGACCGGGATAGCATCCACCGCTATTTTTTGTTTGATTTTTGCCTGGAATGAATATGCTTTTGCCGTTCTCCTTACTTCTGGAACGGCCCAGACAGCTCCCCCCTTCATCCCAACAATAATTGGTGTCGGTGGTCAAGATTGGCCGGCTGTTGCTGCAGGAGCTACTTTGTTTCTTGTACCTGTTATGGTGTTTACAATATTACTTCGCAGACATCTCCTTCGAGGAATTACTTTTGGTGCTGTTCGCAAATGACCCGTTTTTTTAAAGATTTGTATCATATGCGTCGAGGGGCTTGGGAAATGGTAGCCTCCATAATTATCGCAGTCGGGGTTGTCATGCTTATGCAGCCTTATCTTTTTTGGGCATACACATGGTCCTTTTTGGTAACCCTGGTTGGAACTGTGATGTTCATTATTGTAAGCCATTTTCCAAAATAGCAGGAAAAATCAATGATGGATGACACAAGTCATAAAAGGATTGCCTTGGTTGCTCATGACAAGATGAAAAAGGATATGATTGATTGGGTCAGACAGCATATTAAATTGTTGGAGCCACACCAATTGTGGGCTACAGGAACAACCGGAGCTCGGATTTCCGAGGCAACCGGACTCCAAATCAATTTGCTAAAAAGTGGTCCTTTAGGAGGTGATCAGCAACTTGGTGCAATGATTGCTGAAGGCAAGATTGATATCCTGATTTTCCTAACGGATCCGCTAACCCCCATGCCTCATGATGTGGATGTTAAGGCCCTGCTTAGAATCTCCACATTGTACCAAACGGTAATTGCATGTAATCGATCCACAGCGGACTATGTCATTTTGTCTGAGAGACTCAGTCAACCATCCGATATCCGATTCCCGCCTTTAAATGGGGATGAAAATCGGAAAAATAAAAAGAGCAAGGTTCCATGGCAGAAATCATAATTCGTAACCTTCGTAAGGAATTTGGTGACTTTATTGCTGTGGAATCCTCCTCATTTACAGTTAGGGATGGTGACTTTTTCATGCTTCTTGGCCCCTCCGGATGTGGCAAAACCACAACTCTTCGGATGATTGCCGGTTTGGAAATGCCTACATCAGGGGAAATTTTGATAGATGGGGAAGAAGTTGGAACGAAGCCCGCCCGCCAGCGTGATATTGCCTTTGTATTTCAGATGTTTGCGCTTTATCCCCATATGAATGTGCGAAAAAATATCAGCTACCCCTTGGTTAGTCAGGGTATGCGAAGGGCAGAAGTAAATAAAAAGGTTGCGGAAGTATCCAGAATATTGGGAATTGAAGATATTCTGGACCGACCGGTAAGTGGGTTATCTGGTGGGGATCGACAACGTGTTGCCCTTGGTAGAGCCATTGTTAGGAATCCAAAATGTTTTCTCATGGATGAACCATTGGGGTCTCTGGATGCGGAATTTCGTGAACATATGGCAGGAGAATTGCGGGAGTTGCATGACCGAATGGGAGCCACGACAGTGTATGTGACCCACGACCAGAGAGAAGCCATGCAGATGGGTGATCAAATTGTTGTAATGAATCATGGTGTGATTGAACAGTTGGGAATACCCCAGGATATCTATGATTATCCTGCAACCATGTTTGTTGCTGATTTCATCGGCTCACCTCCAATGAATTTTCTTGAATTCGAGGGTAACTTGTCGACTGGAATTGACAGTGTTGAACTAGACGGTCAAACAATCAGTGTTCCTACACTCAAGGAATCGGCAAGTGGAACCTTGGTATTGGGAGTTCGACCGGAACATGTTAGTTTCAATGACAGTTCTGGATATCGAGGTCGTGTGGAAGCAACTGAGTATCTGGGAACCAGTCAAATTATAACCTTATCCACACCAAACGGAACACTAAAGGTTCGAATGGATTCCAAGGAAACTTTACGTGAAGGAGAAAGAGTAGGTATTAGTTTCAGGGAGGAATTTATATCGCTGTTTGACCGAAAAACAGGTAAAGCCCTTTTGTCAGAGATTAATTCGAGATTGGACAGTAATGGCAGAAGTTGAACTTCGAAACATTTCGAAATCCTTTGGTAGGATTGATGCCGTAAAGGATGTTTCCTTAACCATTTCTGATGGGGATTTTATTGTTCTTTTGGGACCTACAGGTGCAGGGAAAACTACTACCCTCAGGCTTGTTTCAGGACTTGAGCATCCTGACAGAGGAACAGTTTTCATTGATGGCAATGATGTATCAAAGACAACCCCTGCCATGCGTAATGTTGCAATGGTTTTTCAACAATATTCACTATATCCACACATGACCGTATATGAAAATCTTGCCTTTCCCTTGCGTTCACCATTGCTGAAAACTCCTGAAAGCAAAATCAAGGAAAAGATTTCTGAAATTGCGGAAGTCCTTCAAATAAGCCATAAGCTTAATAATCGGACTACAGAACTTTCTGGTGGTGAAATGCAGCGGGTATCAATTGGTCGTGCATTGGTACGTAACCCATCAATTTATTTGATGGATGAACCATTGAGTTCCCTTGATGCCAAGTTGAGGGCAGATTTGAGGGTTGAGTTGAAACACATACAGGCTGACCTTGGTGCAACACTTCTTTACGTGACTCATGACCAAATTGAAGCCATGACTATGGCTAGTAAGATAGGTGTTCTGGAGGAAGGTAGGCTGGTTCAGGTTGGACCGCCGAGGGAGATTTATGAGGACCCCGTCAGCCTATATGTCAGTGGAAGGCTTGGATTGCCTCGGATCAATACCATACCCGCAAGTATATTCCCTGGAGCACCCATTGGTGCAACCACATTGGGTTTGCGGTCAGAGCATATTGAACTTGGTACAGGATTGCCTGCAAATGTAATTCGACTGGAGCATCTGGGAGACCAAACGCAATTGCACCTTGAGATTGAAGGGCATAAAATTATAACCCTTACAGATGTTCATTCGCAACTTCAACCAGATGACATAATCCATATTCAACCCAAGGATCCATTATATTTTGATCCATCAGGTAATCGTGTTCGATAGGAGAGTGAAATGAAACAATTCATCAATGATCGTGGGACAGTAGTCTCTGAAGCAATAGATGGAATAATTTGTACACCTGAAGGACGGTTGGGTCGCCTTGACGGTTACCCCCATATCAAGGTTGTAGTACGTACTGATTGGGATAAATCACGTGTCTCTTTGATTTCTGGGGGTGGTTCAGGTCATGAACCAAGTCATGCCGGGTTTGTGGGAGAGGGGATGCTGACTGCTGCTATTTGTGGTGAAATTTTTTCTTCCCCCTCAGTTGATGCCGTATTAGCCGGAATTCTTGCTGTTACCGGAAAACCGGGATGCCTGCTGATTGTCAAGAACTATACAGGTGACAGGTTGAATTTTGGGTTGGCAGCTGAACGTGCCAGGGCTTTGGGGTATAAAGTTCGGATGGTTGTAGTTGGGGACGATGTGGCCTTACCTTCTCTACCACAACCACGCGGTGTAGCTGGTACCTTGTTTATTCACAAAATTGCAGGAGCAATGGCAAGGGCAGGTGCTGATCTGGATGAAATTGCCGATGCCGCCGAACGCATAGCTGGACAAGTGGTAACCCTGGGTATGTCTTTGGATACTTGTACCCTCCCCGGTTTGCCTAAAGAGGAAAGAATCGGTTTGGATATGGCTGAATTGGGATTAGGTATTCATGGTGAACCGGGAGTGGAACAGGTTCCTTATTCAACAGCAAAGGAGGCAATGAATCTCTTGATCGATAGGCTTGAACCCCATGCCGGGCCCGGATCATTGGTTGCATTAATCAATAACCTCGGTGGATGCACCGAACTTGAAATGAGCATACTAACGTCCACCTTGATGAAGTCTAGCCTCGGTGGAAGAATAAAAGAATTGATTGGTCCTTCGGCCCTCATGACCTCCTTGGACATGAAAGGTTTTTCTGTATCGTTGTTTTCTGCTTCAGGAGAAGATCTGACAGCGCTACGGTCATCGGTTATACCTACTTCCTGGCCCGGTTTGAAAAAAGCCGAAAAAGCCGAAATAATCGATATTCCAGAGGGACTTCGACCGGCTAAACCAGTTCCATCAAATAATGAAAAAACAAAAAATCTGATCGTAAAGTGTTGTAGAATCCTTTCTGAATTAGAAGCGGAACTAAATTCCCTCGATGCAAAGTCTGGTGATGGTGATACAGGAAGTACCTTGGCCACCGCGGCTAAATCGTTGAGTTCCAGACTTGATCAACTTCCATTGGCTGATCCTCCCCAACTTTTACGATCCATTGGTCAGGAACTGAGCGAAACGATGGGCGGGTCATCAGGGGTTCTTATGGCTATTTTCTTTGCAGCATCTGGAGATTCCTTATCAGGTGGGGGAGACATAACGAAAGCTTTGAAAAACGGGTTGGAAAGGATCAAGCAAGTCGGAGGTGCCAAGCCAGGTGATCGTACCCTAATTGATGCCTTGGAGCCAGCGTTGGAAGTATTGGGTCAAGGGTTGGAAGATGCTGCAATTGCCGCACGAAAGGGGGCAGATGCAACCGCAAAAATTACTCGTGCCAAGGCTGGTCGTGCAAGTTACGTGTCCGAAGAAAATCTTGCAGGTTATAATGATCCTGGAGCCGAAGCAGTTGCAAGATTATTAGAGGGGTTGGTACCTGACTAATTCAGGATTTACAAATACTAACAACTCTAAGGTTGGGCCCCATAACCCTATCTCTCTAATAATTTGGATCAAGATTGTCTGCTTCCCACAGATAGGAATTGCGAGCTGTGGCATTGATTTCTGATTCGGCAAGAATTCGCATGGTATCTGCCTTTAGCTTCTTCGCAGGCTCTCCAAGTGCAATCAGGCAGTCGCAGAGTTCCAATTTCCACTGCAGATTTTCGGTTGCATGAACTTTTTCCCAAAGACCTTCTATCCCACCAGCTAGGTCTTCCATTAATCGTGCCCTGTCATTAGTCCTAATTGTACCGAGATTGGTAGGATTGCCATCATACCATCCAAGAAGGCCGGTTGCATAGGCTCGGGCTGACCAAGATAATTTACCGTAATGTTCTTTCAACCAAGGCTTGGTTGCAAGATGTTCGGGCAATTCGATTTCTGCCACAATATCATCCAAAGGTATGCCAGCATTGAGACCCTGTGCAGTTTTCTCCATCAGGAAAATGATCATTTCCCTAGTTGTCTCTAGTAACTCTCTGATTTTTTCCTTCCCGAATTGTGGCAGGGTATGACCTGGTACCAATACTTCTGGATTGAGGTCAGCGAGTAGTTTAAGACTATCTGCCCATTTTCCAAAATCGCGGTAGGTAGTACCTCGAATTGCATAAAGATTGGGAAATGCATGGTACCAGTTGTCTCCACCGAACAGGATTTCCTTCTCAGGCAACCAAACAACCATGTGATCTTCGGTCTCCCCTGGGGCATGAATGAAACGGGCAAATACACCATCCAAATCATAATCCATATCTTCTTCAATCAAGGTGGTTGGATTTATGAAGCCTTCCCCTAATCCTTCCATTGGGCGATCCCCGGGTCCACAACCAATGTTGATACGTTCCTCAGAACTCAATCCCATGCCGAATTGGGCTGCGGCCCTTTTCTTCAGGGCTAGCAGGGGAATTGAGTTGTTTTTATCGGTTTTAACCAGATCGGATGTGAATTTGTGACTTGCGATTATATCCTGTGAACCGTCATGAAGTACTTTTGCCCCAGAAATATGATCTCGATGACCATGGGTATAAATGATTCTGGCGATGGGCTTTGTTGTGAGCTTTCTGAACTCGGCAAGAATATTCTGTGCGGCCTTGAGAGATTCTGTTGTATCGATAATGGTGACACTTTCATTCCCTTCAATCATGTGAACGTTGGAGGCAGCGAACCCTACTGCAGTCCAACATCTCTCGCCAATGTCAATTACCCCCTTGGAGAATTGTTTATTGTGATTTAGTAATTCAGGGTGAGGCACTATTTTTACTTGTCTAAAAAGTGGTGTGGAATCCTGCCATTGTGAATGAAAATACCCTCATTTCTGAGATATTTCTCGGCACCTTCCTTTGGTTTCATATCTACGAATACCACACGCCACCAAGGGAATGTGTTGTTTGATTTGGTTTCAGATTTAATGGCCTGACCCACTGCCTGGGAAGAATCCTTGTTCCCCTTAATTTTTATCGAAATATCCCCATAGGTTAAGATCTTTCCTTTGGGAATATTATTTACTTCATTAACCACTTTGCACGCAAAGTCTGATTTGTTAGCTTTCTGCATGTGCAGGATTATAGATTGTTTGTTTAGTCGAGGGAAGAGCAATGGTAGCGGGAGAGGGACTTGAACCCCCGACACGCGGATTATGATTCCGCTGCTCTAACCAACTGAGCTACCCCGCCATATTTCGAGAAAATCCGGAATTCGATAAATTGTAAAACACAAATAGTTATCGGGACTGAATAATAAAAGAAAAACCCGAGCTGTTTTCAATAGCTAAATCATTTTTGCACAAACCTTACTCTATTCATAGGCATGTTTTTGAAGGATATTTTCTTTAAGTCCATTTGCTGGAGTATGGATAATTCAAAGGATTCGGGATTTTTGGGGATGGATGGTAAATTCAAGCTTTTTCTGCATCAATTGCTGTCCCGAATTGGGGTAAGGGAGGTGGTGCGATGTTGTGGGTCGAAATTAAAGTGTCGCGTATATAGGCTATTTGGGCGGTTTCTTCGATTATTTCAGCTAAATACTGTGCAGCAATAAGCGTTTTTCCCACACCGATGGTACCATGATTGGCCAGTACTGCTGCAACCACCTTGATATCCCGAAACACGGGGCTGATTTCCTTTGCAGTTTGTGGACCACCCTTGGATGACAGAGGAATCAAGGGGATTTGACCAATTTTCTCAATGGTTTGAACGGTTAGGCATGGAATCGGTAATCCGGCACTTGCATATCCCGTTGCCCAAGGACTATGACAATGAACAACTGCCCGAATATCCTGTCTAATGCGATAGAGATCAAGATGAAATCCCAAATCCTTTGAAGGTTTGTGTTGTGAGGGTTCAATTGATCCATCAAGATGAACAACCTGGAGATTGTCTTGGATACATTCATTAAATCCAACACCCGAGGGTTTGATAATTATCGCATCAGCACTATCAAGCCTTACCGAAAGGTTGCCTCCGGCGTTGGTTTGAAGTCGAAGATCAAAGCATCGTTTGGCTATGGATATGAGTTCATCCTTTTTGTGGTATAATTCCGATGGATCAATCATCTGCCAAATATTTCCTAGAGTGATGATAAAAGCGAGTTTACTGCCAAAGCGGCAGTATCATCGTCATTGATGTGTGAATCTATTTTTATAACTTCATATGCCTTGGCCTTCTGTTGCAAACAATCAGCTGCAATGTTTCGCAACTCTTTGTCTTCAATAATTCCTCCAAGACAATCCTCACTCGAGAAACCTCCCATGGGTATAATTACAGAAGTATATCCAGTGGATTGATTCAAGGCCACTGAGAGAGCATGACATGCCAATTCCATTTCTTCGGGAGACATCTTGACATGAGTAAAATATCCCGAGTGCTGATAATGGGGTCGGTCAAGATATTTCACAGGTACAAGGTCTATTTCACCCAACCCGATCAAGTTCAATCCGCCAGGTAAAACTATTCTTGGCAGGTCACCTGTGGCTGTAAATCTATCAGGCATGTCAACATGGGCACCTGCGACTTGAATTCGGGTAATTTCATGGATTGTCATGTCAATCACGCCATAAAAGGAACCTGCTTTGGCAAAACGGGTAAAAGCTGCTCCCCCATAGCCATTGGCATGGAACGAAGTTGTTTCGTGCCCTGCTTTCCTTAACAAACAGGTAATTTTTCTGGAAGAATCCTGTGTGATCCCAAGAGTTGTCAATCCTATTGATTTACTGGTTTCATTATGCGAACCATCATTGGTTACTAAACCTGCCAGCATGTTTGCAGTATTATTCAATACATTGCGAAGTGAGCTGTTCAAGCCCTCGATATCGGTCAGGGTAGGAATCAATATTATTGAATTGTCGGATACCGCTTCACGAGGATCAAAAGGAAGTGTTGTAATTAGGATTTTGGGGAAGTCAAAAGGTAAATCCCGCAAGATCTGAAGAATGATTTCCCCTCCTGTTCCACCGCCTAGTCCCACTACGACACAGGCTCTCTCCAGTAGATTTTTATTCAAGCTGCTTGAGACTTGCCCTGCAACTTCCTGCATTTGGTTAAGTTTTTTTGGGGTACTCCAGTTTTCACCCGATGAGCCAAGTGAAACGTCAATGATTTCAACAGGTACACCGAAGGTTTCGAGTCTATTGTGGAGATATCCGACCTCCTCGGACTTGGTCTCCATTGTTGCCAGCAACAAAACTGGTTTCATTCTTCTGGCTACCCCTTTACAGCACCTGCAGTCATACCGGTAATTATCTGCCTCGAAGCGAAAAGAGTAAATATTATTGGTGGTATAGCCAAAAGCATGCCTGTTGCCATGATGACTCCCCATTCTACATTGAATTCGGACATGTTGTTCACAATCAGAATGGGGACGGTTTTGGTGTTTCGATCAGATAGGGCGGAGGCAAGCAGATACTCATTCCAGGCAATTCGGAAGGTAAAGATTGCGGCAGCGGCCAATCCGGGTTTGATAAGTGGGAGAACAATCTTGAAAAAAACCTGGAAGGGGCCGGCTCCATCCACCCTTGCTGCTTCCTCAAGAGATCTTGGTACCTGAACAATAAAGCTTTGAAGTATCCAGATAACGAAGGGCAGATTCATGGCTATGTATATCAGAATGATGCCTGAATGTGTGCCAGCCAGACAAACATCACCCCGGCCACCAAACATGTCCCTGATCCATGCACCTACAAGCGTTTCCTTGTCAATGCAAAATTCGTTATTCCAAAGTCCAAATACTGGGACAAGCAATACAGCGGGTGGAACCATTCGCACCATAAGTGTTGTAAGCGAGACCGTATCGCGTCCAAAAAAACGAAAACGAACCAGGGCGTAGGCTGCCATGCATCCGATAATCAATGTTAATGCGGTAGAAATCAGGGCGATGATTATCGAATTGATAAAGGCTCCGCCAAATTTCAGTGAACAAAAGTCAAGATGCTCGGGTTCGTACCAAAGAATATCACAGAGTGCTGTTTCGTAATTCTGGATTGTTGGAAGAAACAACAATCCGCTTGTACCACCGATAATGTCCACATCCAGTTTAAAGGAATTGACCAACATCAGGTAGATCGGTCCTACTGACATGAAGATCAAAACGACTAGCAAGGCATAGAAGGCAGGGTTTTGTCGTTCAGAATTCATTGATTCAACCTTCCTCCTGATATTGTCTGGCAGCCCTCGCAGCACGTACTTCCTGTATTTTTGTAAATACAAACATCGCACATGTGAGTAACATCAACAAGATCAGGAGATAATTTGACATCGCTGCAGCGGTCCCCAATTCACGGAATTCGGTGGCTGTTCGTGAAATTCTCAAGGCGATGATTTCAGTAGATAAGCCAGGTCCACCCTCAGTCATTACAAGTATAACCTCCAGTACCTTGAAGGCATCTATCAGTCGCAATAGAGCTGTGACAATCAGAACCGGCATCATGAGTGGAAGTTTGATGTGCCAAATCTGTTGCCAGTTTGTTGCTCCATCAATTCTTGATGCTTCCAGGGCCGAACGGGGGAGGGATTGCAGGGCAGCAAGTGCAAGGATAAAAATAAATGGTGTCCATTGCCAGATATCGGCGATGACTACTGACAAAAGGGCATTTTGCCCCAACCAGTCAACGCCCTCAAGCCCCATGGACTTCAAGGTTCTATTGAAGGTGCCAATCGTGGGATGATACATGTAACGCCACATCAATCCAACGACAACCGGTGCTATCATCATAGGTAGGATAAAGAGGGTTCTTAATACAGACATGCCTCGAATGTTGCGGTCGAGAAGCAAGGCAAGCCCCACTCCTATGAACAGTTCTGCAACAACCACGGTAAATGCGAAAGTCAGGGTAACAGATAGGCTTTCACGAAAAGCCGGATCGTAAAAGAGGGTAATGTAGTTTTTGAATGCTATAAATTCGGTTTCAGATATATTCTGACTTGGATCCCAGTCACGAAAGGATCCATACACCATATACCCTAACGGATAGAGCAAAGCGATAGCCATAATTATCGCCCCCGGTGCAATGAACATATAGGGCGAAAGCCTGTTAAGGCTCTGGCGAATCATTCTCAATCCCCTTACCAAGAACCGGGTCGATGAAAATATCGACCCAGTCAATTGTTATGGTTTTGATTACCTCCAGGTATAGTAACCGGCTTCTTCCATCAATGCAGTGGTTCGTTCGGCCACACCATCCAGGGCTTCCTGAATGTCCAAATCTTCAGTCAAGACCTTGGACAGGGTTGTTCCTAGATCAGCATTGATCTTGCCCCATACCGGGATAATCGGACGCCAGTCAGGGTCAGCATGTTTAAGGGCTTCCCCGAATGTTGCCATATGTGGGAACTTGGCATTGACATCAGGATCTGCATGGGTTGAAAAACGCGAAGGATTACCACCTTCCATGGCAACAAGCTTGTCACCATGCTTGGAGGTCAGCCACTGCATGAGCAGGAAGGCAGCTTCCTTGTTCTCAGCATTTTTGGGAATGCCAATGCCAAAACCACCCGTCTGGCTACCTCGTCGTACACCCATGGGGTGCAATGCCCAGCCAACGTTACCTACAACCTTGGACTTGCTGGGGTCATTGATTTGCCCGGCAACAACTGTTGTATCAAGGAACATGGCCGTATCACCATTCAAAAACGAACCCAAGGCTTCACCAAATCCAAATGATGCTGCTCCCTCGGGACCACAGTCAACAATGGTTTTCAAGGCTTGAGCTGCTTGAACACCAGCTTCATTGTTAACGATTGGATTCCACTGGTCATCGAAAATCCTTCCACCTAGTGGTGCAAGGTGCAACAAGAATGCATGACTTGCATGGTGTCCCGATGCAGCACGACTTGACAGACCACCCATGCCTGGTTCCAGTTCAGGAATCTTGCAAGCCAATTCAAGCATTTCGTCATAGGTTTCGGGAACTTCCAAACCATGCTTCTCAAATATATCCGTGCGATAACCCAGTATTGAAGTCTCTGATCCATATGGAATACCGAACAGTGAACCGGTTTTTCCTTCAAGATATCCTTTGTTACCTCCGGCAAAACCAATATTATAGACATAGCCGTCAATAAGATCATCGGCATCATATGAAGGATCTGCCAACATTGGATTCATGAAATATCGGGCCAGGTTTTCAAGCTGATCTGCATAGACGTAGTCGGCCTTGGAGAATACGACATAGGCGATCAAATCGTATTCACCTTCCTCCTGTGCCAACTCCAGGGTCTGCCGTTCACGCATTTTCAGATAGGGAAGCTGATCAACTTCAACTTCAATACCTGTCTCGGCCGTGAATTGTGGCAGGATCTTCATGACCGCATCAAAATGCGGGTGTGCAGGGAAATTCACGATGAGTGTTTCTCCACTGTATGATTCATATGGGTTTGCAAAAACTGTTGCAGACATCGCAACTGTCGTAAATGCAAACGTCACAATGATTTTCAGTGCTTTAAGCATAATATTACCTCCTTGTAATGGTAAGCGATCAAAGTGCTTTTTCGGTTGTGCGGTCAAACAAATGCAAACCCTCAGGCCGGACCGCAAACCTGAGTGTTTCTCCAAGTGCAATCGGTGTTTCCGATTTCAGTTCCACCGTTACATTGATGTTTCCACAGGTACACAAAAGAACAGATTGTGCACCGATATATTCTGAGACGATGACTTTTAGATCAAAAGCATTTTCGTCTCTTGCTTCATGATCATAATTCAGATCACTCGGACGGATACCGAGCGTAATTTGGTTTTTATTTGAGGCCACAAGGGACTTGCGGCTTTCAGGAAGTTTGATTTTGAACGCATCTCCACAGGCAAACAGCTGGCCATCCTCCTCAACCAGTTCTGCATCCAGAAAGTTCATGGGCGGCGAACCCAGAAAACCTGCCACAAATTTATTATCTGGATTTTTGAACAACTCTTCAGGTGTTCCCTCCTGTTGGATCCTGCCCAAATGCATTACCACGATTCTATCTGCCAAAGTCATGGCTTCAACCTGATCATGAGTTACATAGATCATGTTTTTTTTCACACGCTGGCTCATCAAGGCAAGTTCAGCCCTCATCTGTCCACGCAGCTTGGCATCCAGATTGGAAAGCGGTTCATCAAACAGAAATATGGAACTGTCCTTGGCCAAGGCTCTTGCCATGGCAACCCTTTGCCGTTGTCCGCCGGAAAGTTCACCTGGTTTGCGGTGCAACAATTCAGTAAGCCCGACTATGCCAGCCACTTCCCTGACCTTTTCCCTGATTTCAGCCTTGGGGCGTTTCTGCAATCTCAGGGCAAAGGAAATATTTCGAGCTACATCCATATGTGGGTACAGCGCATAATCCTGAAATACCATTGCCAGATCACGTTCCTTGGGATCAAGATGGCTGATCGGTTTATCATCAATGAAGATCTCCCCCTCCGAGACGGTCTCAAGACCTGCTATCATTCGCAGGGTCGTTGATTTGCCACAACCAGAGGGGCCAACCAGTACGGTAAATTCGTCTGATTGCATGGTAAGGTCTATACCATGTAGGACCTCTACCGTGCCATAACGCTTTATCAAATTTTCCAGGCGTATTTCGGGCATGGCCATTCACTAACATTAAAAACTACATTTTTGTATACAATATTTGAAAAAAATATGCAAAATAAAATATAAGAATAAAAATTTATGTCTTAAAATGTCAATTTTGAGTTTTTGTAAGCATCATTGGTGATAAAACAAAATCATGGCCAAAGTCTTAACTTCATCTAAGTCTGCAAACAAACCTTCTACTGTCCGTAAAATCCAAGAGGCCTTAATTGAAGAAATCAGTACGGGGGAACTTGCCCCAGGACAACATTTGGATGAAAATGGTTTGGCAATGCGATTTGGTGTATCGCGCACTCCCGTAAGGGAAGCACTTTCACGATTGGCGGCACAGGGAGTACTGGTTCAAAAGGACCGCCGAGGAATATTTGTTGCAGAATATTCCCTGGAAGAACTGGGACAGATTTTTGAAGCCATGCATGAAATTGAAGCGGCCTGTGCCCGAATAGTGGCCCAGCGTCTCAACTTATTGGCCAGAAGTGAAATCGAAGCTGCGCAAGCCGAGTGCCTAAGGACAGCTGAAGAGGGCGACCGGAAGGGATATTTACTGGCCAACGAAGCCTTTCACCAAGCCATATATAGAGCAACAGGAAATCCCTATATTGCAGCAATTGCAAGTGAATTCAGAAGACGAACCGGGCCCTTCAGGGCAAAGAAATTCGAATCACATGAGGATCTGATTGCCTCGGCACAGAGTCACCAGGTTTTGCTGAATGATATCTTTTCAGAGGATTCCGCAACCGCATCAAAGGGCATGCGGTCCCATATGGCGGAGAGTTTCATTCAAGCCCTTAAGATGAATTGACTTTTTTAACTCTTCGCAACATTATATACAAAATTTTAATTTTGCATACACTCAGCTTTTTCTGAAACAGGATTAGGAACAAGAATGGGAAGAAATGAAACCAAAATCTATCCAATTAATACCGGGTGGTTACATGGAGACCTAGGAACATATATTTTTTGGAAAGGCCCCGCCGGAAAGAAAAAATGGCAACCTGTATACTGTCATTATGTTGACACTGGCGCAAACAAAATCCTGATTGACACCGGATTACCGGATCAGGAGAGAGCTTCAAAATATCATCACAATTGTGAGAAACGTGGCTGTTTGCAGGTTCACGAACACCTCGAACAAAAATTGGGCATTCATCCGGATGAAATCGATGCGATCGTATTTACGCATTTGCATTGGGACCATGTCCAGAATATGAAGGAATTCAAAAACGCACGTTACATAGCACCCAAGGCCGAGATTGAAATGGCCTTCAATCCACTTCCGCTTTATTACAGAACCTACGAATCAGGTGTATTGGACATTGAACCTGCCTATACAGGTTGCCCCTTTGAGGCTGTGGATGGTGAATGTGAGGTATTGCCGGGAATTACAATGTTCCCAACACCTGGTCATTCCGTTGGACACATGGCGGTTACGGTTGCAACTTCGGCGGGTGATATTGTTGTCTGTGGAGATGCTATTTTTGAAGAACGCAATCTATGTCCGAATCCTGAAGAAAAATGGCGTTATTGGGTTCCAGCACGATTTGTCAACAGTTATGAAGGATGGAAATCGGTCGAGGAAATCGACAAGCGAGCGGATTATGTACTACCTTGCCATGACCAAAAGGCCAACGCACGATCTGATGTGTATCCGTATGAAGGAATGCCAATTCGAAAAAGGCGGCAGCCGATACCGGGATACCAGTTTTATTTTGGTGACATGCCAGATAACACCGCCCAACAATCTACACCTGTAATGCCGGTTGACGAGGTTGATGATTATATTAACAGTCTGGAAAAACCTGAAGATATGGTTGATTAACAAAAGTGACTCACTCCATTGAGGCACTGGCTGAAGTCGCAAGTTCCTACGATGTCATTGTTCTCGATCAGTGGGGTGTACTACATGATGGAAACAGGGCATATGAGGGTACTATTGAATCCTTAACCACCTTGGCTTCCGAGGGTCATCGATTGGCAGTATTGTCCAATTCAGGCAAAAGTTCTCGAGAAAACCTGAACCGAATTATCCAAATGGGATTTCCCCCCGAATTGTTTGAAACGGTAATGACTTCTGGAGAAGCATTGTGGCAGGATATTAACCGTGGTAAGGTATCTCATAGGGATTTTTTCCCGATAGAGCGCCGTTTGGGCGATGCCTTATATTGGGCAAAGGGACTCAATATAACCATAAATACTCAATTTAGTTTTGCTCAAGCAATACTTCTGATGGGGCTGCCAGATGGCTCCATTCTTTCGGATTGGCAATCGATTTTACATGATGCCTTGCAAAAAAAATTGACAGTTTACTGCTCAAACCCGGATATGGCTTCGCCACGAGGTGAGGAAACTGTTATTTCACCCGGTGTGTTGTCATATTATTACCAGGATCAAGGGGGGAAAGTTGTAAATTATGGCAAACCGTATCATCCTATTTTTCTATCCATGCAGAATGCCCTGGACGTCAAACCGAACCGCTTGTTGATGGTAGGCGACAGCTTGGACCACGACATCAAGGGTGCTCATGATGCTGGTTGGGATAGTCTTTTTGTGATTGGGGGGTTAAACAAGAAATATTTTGCAGACGGTGATCACCAACTAGTCCTTTCAACCATGGCAAAGGAGCAGAACCTTCCCATGCCAACTTATATGATTCAAGCGATTAAATGACAAAAAAAGAATTGTTAACAGCTGAATTTCGTGCTTTATCGGCAAGATTGGGACAGGATCGATTACAGGTCCAGGGGCCAGGTGGAAATACATCTATTAAAGATGGAGAAGTAATGTGGATCAAGGCATCAGGCACCGAACTTGCCAATGCTTTAACACAGGATATTTTTGTCGCGGTTGATTGTAATGTCGTTAAATCCGAAGCCATGGGAAGTGATAAGGGAGACTGCATAGATGCTGTTCTGGAACCAGAATTGGGATTAAGACCATCAATAGAGACAACGTTTCATGGTATTCTGGAGTATCCTGTTGTCATTCATACACATTCGGTCATGTCACTTGTTCATTCCATAAGTCCGAAAGGGAGATTGACTCTTGTCAACAAATTACAAGGCCTGCCCTTTGTATTAGTACCTTATGTAAAACCCGGATTGCCACTAACTAAGGAAATTCTCAAGTGGGTCAAACCAGAAACCCAAATCATAATTTTACAAAATCACGGGCTTATTTGTTGTGGAAAAAGTGTTTCTGAAGTTGAACAATTGATTTGCACGGTTGAACAACGTTTATACATGTCTCATAGAGATGTTGATACTTCGCTGCCCCAAAAACAACCGAATTCTGAATTCAAATGGTCAGAGTATGGTTGGCTTGCAAGGGATCCTCATACCTTTTTACTGGCTGTCAATGGATCCTATTATCCTGACCATGTTGTTTTCCTTGGACCGGCTTTGCCACAATACGATCATGAAGGAAAACCGCCTGTCATCATAGAAAAGGATAAGGGAATCCTGATTCGCAAGTCAGCTTTACCATCCCATAAGGCGATGTTGTGTTGCCTTGCTGATATACTTCAACGCCTGCCACATGATTGGATACCAGAACCGATAGGTGAAGAGGCAGAAGCAGGACTGTTGAACTGGGATGCCGAAAAATACCGCCAGGAGCTTGCGAAGCGAAAATGAGAATGATTCTTGGAATTGACTTGGGTACATCAGGTATCCGAACGGCTGTTTTAGACTCTTCAGGTAAACTCGTCTCTATGGCGCAACAGCCTCATGTGCCTCAGGACACTTCTGACATCAATGCAGAATTATGGTGGGAATCTGTAAGGAGGTGCATTACAACCCAGATCAAGACATTGAACGAACTGGGAATGAACCCACACGATATCTCTGCAATTTCCGTAGATGGCACTTCTGGAACCATGCTGCTGACCGATGCAAATCTGCAGCCTGTGACCAGAGCCTTGATGTATGATTCGAAAGGATTTGTCCATCAAGCGGAACAAATCGGACGAGTTGCGCCAGTATCCCATATCACCCGAGGCCCCAACTCCGCTTTGGCCCGTGCGCTATATCTTATGCGAGAAGATACGGACAATCGTGCAAGACATCTTCTACATCAGGCTGATTTCATTACAGCCAAGCTTACAGGTATCGGAGGATATTCCGATTACAACAACTCCCTGAAAACTGGTTTCGACCCTGAAACCGAAAGTTGGCCTGAATGGATTGGCGATATTGGCATTGACTTGACCTTGTTCCCCAAGGTTAGAGCTCCAGGAACCCCAATTGCTAAGATTTCGAAACTTGTTGCAGATCAACTTGGCTTACCCTGTACTGTGACCGTATATGCCGGTACAACTGACAGCATCGCCGCATTCCTTGCCTGTGCTGAGCCAGAACCAGGTGTGGCAGTAACTTCTCTGGGATCAACGCTTGTTGTCAAGGTAATGTCCGAAAAGCGTATTGATGATCCTGAAATCGGCCTCTATTCCCACAGGTTGGGAGATGGTTGGTTGACGGGTGGGGCATCCAATACCGGTGGAGGTGTACTGGCAAAATATTTCACACCTGATGAAATTCAAAAATACAGCAAGAAGATCAATCCAGAGTTATCCTCTCGACTGGATTATTACCCGCTGACAAAACCTGGTGAACGTTTTCCCGTAAATGATCTTGCATTACAGCCACGAATGTCGCCGCGACCCCAAAGGAATTCGGATTTTCTCCATGGATTACTCGAAGGCATGGCAAATATTGAAGCAAGATGTTATCAGGCTATTCAGCAACGGGGAGGAGTTTTCCCCCACACTATTTTCACAGCTGGTGGTGGGTCGGCAAATCAAACATGGAAACAGATCCGAGAAGTTACTCTGGGGCAAAAAATATTCAATGCCAACCATACCGAAGCTGCGGTTGGATCTGCTAGGCTGGTATTAATGATTGGAAAGGATTTTGATTAATTCCCCTGAAGATGACCATTGGCCATTACAAGAGTTCCTTGTGGTGGGTGGAACTAGTGAATTATTTCGATTCCAATAAATTCATTTCAATATCCACTTGGCAAACACCTGAACAAGTAAAAGCACCAGAATCAGACGCAAGACATGATGTGAAATGACATAAGCCACATCAGCGTTGGTGACGATGGCAATAATACCCATTTCTGCCTGACCACCAGGTAAGTAGGCAAGAAGTGTATCAATCGGGGAAGTATCCAATAGCCCGACTATTACCAACACAAAAAGAAGACTTATAAAACCAAGCAAAAGGCAATACCCCAAGGCTGATAGAATGTATTGTCTTACCTCAACTCTGGTTACACCACTGTACCGAATGCCCACACCCAAACCGATAAAGAACTGTGCCCCCCAGATGAATTCAACAGGTGGTCTAAAATGAATCAAATCAGTTAGGGTAAGGATAGAAGTCAGAACCATTGGACCAAGAATTGTTGCACCGGGAACCTTTAGTAATACGGCAAGTCTCCATCCAGTTATGGCGGCAAATATCATCAATCCGATTTCCAGTATAGGAACCTGATTGATGTGAACTCCTGGTGGGCGGGTAAGATCAATATCCCAAATGGTGGTAACAACGAATGGAACTACCAACATGATAATCAGTACCCTCGTTGCATGAATGAGAGACAGGGCCCTGACATTTGCACCGGCTTTGTCCCCGAATACGAGCATTTCAACAAGACCACCTGGAATGGAGCCATAATAGGATGTACCAGTATCAAATCCCAAGAACTTGAAGTAAAAATATCCCACTGCACAAACCACTAGTAAAAACAGGGGAATTATGATGAGAGATGCCCCCAGTTGACCAATTTCCGATAGGATTTCGGGTGTAAAGGTTGACCCTATGGCAACCCCCAGAACGGTCCTCATCAAGATACTGATCTTGTTAAATCCTTTAAGTTGGAAACCAATCAAGGCAGCTACCAAACAACCCAGCATAGGTCCGATCAAAAGCGGAATGGGAAGGCCCAAGAACAAGAAAACCGCACCTCCCAAAGATGCGTAAGCCAGTGTTTTGATTTGGAGGAATGATATAATCTTGGGTTTAAGCATTTTATTCATTTGCCGAAATTTCATACACCACTAAATCAAAATTAGGGAGGAATACCTGTGTTGGGTCTTTGGTTTCTGTCTGGAATTATCCAATCCCGACCGGATGGACTTATCTTTTCATATTCCAACGATTTCTATCCAGTGGGAAAGGATTTTGACAAGGAATGTATGTACTTTTATCCGACCTGCAATAATTTATTTCCAGGTGTAAGTGACTTATGCATGGGAAAAACAAGAAGGATTACTTGCATTAAGGACAATCAATTCACGATTTGTGATTCTGGAAATCTTGTGAAAAAATCATTTAGTAACATGAATTGCCGATTATATATTGATCTGAGTTTTTGGAGGTTACCGGTTTGAACAGAAATACCTACACGATTGAAACGGTACAAAGCATGTTGAGGGAGGTTGATTACCTTTGTGACCGTTCACTTGCAACAACTGTATTTCTGGCCCTGAAACTCAACAGGCCGCTATTCCTTGAAGGAGAGGCAGGTGTAGGTAAAACGGAAATTGCCTTGGCTATATCCCAGGCCTTGGGAAGAAAGTTGATTCGTCTTCAATGTTATGAAGGGCTTGATACCGGATCGGCCGTTTACGAATGGAATTTTCCTGCTCAAATGGTAGCGATTAGAACTGCCGAGGCTGCTGGAAATCTTGAACGGAAAGACCTTCAGGCAGAATTGTTTTCCGAGGAATACTTGATATCAAGGCCAATTCTGGAAGCATTAAGGAACCATGAGGAAGGCCCGCCGGTATTGCTTATTGACGAAATCGACCGAACGGATGAACCATTTGAAGCTTTTTTGCTTGAAGTACTTTCGGAATTTCAGGTCACCATCCCTGAGTTGGGTACCATCAAATCCAATGAACCTCCAATTGTCATACTTACTTCAAACCGAACTAGGGAAATCCATGATGCCTTGAAACGAAGGTGCTTCTATTACTGGGTCGATTTTCCTGATTTTGCAAGAGAACTCGAAATTATCCAGGTCAAGGTTCCGGAGGCTAGCGAAGCCTTTTCCAAGGAAATTGTTTCCTTCATTCACTCGTTGCGAAGTGAGGAATTGTTCAAGAAACCAGGGGTTGCAGAATCCATAGACTGGGCAAAATGCCTGTTGGCACTTGATACCATTGCACTTTCTCCCGAAGTTATTTCCAATACTCTGGGTGCCTTGCTGAAATATCAGGATGATATTGCCAGGATCAATAGTTCGGAAAGCCAAAGAATCCTTGAACAAGCCAGATCAAACCTGAAGGAAGTTGCCTAGAATGAAAAACAGGGAACAGCGCCATTCACTTTTGAATATTTTAAGTCATGTCAAAGCGGATATGGACTCATGAACCTTGGCCAAGAGTTTGACAAGGGTACGCTGGTTGATAATATTACCCATTTCGCAAGGGCATTGAGAACTTCCGGCTTGCCTGTTGGTACGGGCCAAACCGTAAAGGCAATAAAGGCAGTTGAGACTGTTGGTTTGCACACAAGGGGAGATTTTTTCTCAGCCCTGCAATGTAGTTTTGTCAACAGACCCGACCAGATGGTTGTCTTTGCCCAAACCTTTGAACTCTTCTGGCGAGATCCAAGATATCATGATCACATGATGTCCATGATGTTGCCTAGTATTCGTGGAGCAAATGAAAAAAGGAATCCTGAAGCCGGCATGAAAAGAGCCGGTCAATCACTGATGGGCGAAAATAAAAATCCAATAAATTACCCCGATGGTGATAAGGATTCGGGTGAAGAATTGGAAGTGGTATCCACTGGAAACTCCTCCTATCAGGATCGGTTTAACTCCATGGATTTCGAGCAAATGTCCACTGAGGAAACAAGAGAGGCAAAACGAATCATTTCAGAATTGGAGTTGCCAATAAAGCAGTTGGTTTCCAGGCGATACAAGCCCAATCCCAAGGGAAGGGTTTCCGACTGGAAGAGTACCATGAAAATGGCTTCCAGAACCGGTGGTGAAACATTCAAATTGGGATACCAAAACCCAACCATACGATATCCCAATCTGGTAGCACTCTGTGATATATCGGGAAGCATGTCCACCTATTCGAGAATGCTCCTGCATTTCCTTCATTCGGTTACCAACTACCGAAAAAATCAATGGTCCAAGGTCCATTCCTTCACCTTTGGTACAAAATTGACCAACATTACCCGTAATTTGGCCATCAAGGATGTGGATCAGGCACTGGAATCTGCCGGGCAAGAAGTTTCCGATTGGGAAGGTGGAACCAGAATCGGGGAATGTCTGAAGGAATTCAATTTCAAATGGTCGAGACGCGTTCTCGGACAGGGTGCACTGGTACTTTTGATCACCGACGGGCTTGAGAGTGGGGACATCACCCAGCTAGGGCAGGAAATGAAGCGGCTTCAGTTGAGTGCCCGCAGATTGATTTGGGTTAATCCGCTTCTTCGTTGGGACAAATTTACCCCCAAAGCAAGGGGAATCAGTACCATGCTTCCATGGGTCGATTGCTTCAAATCTGCCCATAACATCAATTCCCTCATCGGATTGTCAAAAGTACTTCACAATTCTTATGATGATGGTGATAAATCTAGATTGATGCATACTTTGCACTGATATGTAAATTGGCCTTAATATTGACTTAGCCAGCCTGATAACAACGACCATAAGTTTAACACACGATGAACAGACCTGAGCATGACAAAATTCCTGAAATTGCCCTGAAATGGCATCAGGATGGGGGGTCGGCGATTGCTTCGGTTACCCAAACCTGGGGATCGGCTCCAAGACCCGTCGGTAGTCAATTGGCAATAAGCTTATCCGGTGAAATCGCTGGTTCGGTTTCGGGAGGATGTGTAGAAGGTGCTGTCGTTGCCGAAGCCCTTGATGCTATGAAGACTATGCAACCAGTATTGCTGGAATTTGGGGTGGCGGATGAAGATGCCTTCGCAGTGGGTTTGGCTTGTGGAGGTAAAATCAAGGTGCTGGTTGAACCCATAGCAGGACCCTTGGGGATAACAGAGGAAATATTGTGTGATCTTGTTACCTACAGGTCCCAGAATACTCCAACAATAGTCAGGACATCCCTCGATACCTGGGAAAGTGCGGTAATACCCCATGGTTCTCCACAAATGACGGAAGAACTCATGCACACACTCGAACTGGACAAAAGCGGAATGGTTGATAATGCTTTCATCAATGTGTTTAATCCGCCATTGAAACTGATTGTTGTTGGAGGTGTCCATATAGCCCAGCCGTTAATGCAGATTGCCCGACATTCTGGATATCAGACCATGATCATTGATCCAAGGGAATCATTCGGTTCGGAGGCAAGATTCCCTGACGAAAGGATCAGTAATGAATGGCCTGACGAAGTCATTAGGGAAGTTTCTCCCGATCTCAGAACGGCTGTTGTAACACTTACTCACGATCCCAAGATTGATGATCCAGCCATACTTGAAACCCTCAAGACTCCGGCTTTCTATATTGGTTGTCTAGGTTCAACACGGACGCATGCCAAGCGACTGGCCAGATTGCGGGAGAAAGCGGTACCCGAAGATCAACTTGCAAGGATTCATGGTCCCATCGGCTTGGATATAGGTTCTCGCAGCCCTGCCGAAATAGCCATCGCCATCATGGCTGAAATTACCCAGACCCTTCGTTCGGGAAAAAGCAAAAATGAAATTTGACACTTGTCCTACAAGTGAGGGGCTTGGACATATATTGGCCCATTCAATTCATGCAGGTGACAAAAAGATAAAAAAAGGCAAGATCCTCAACCGACAGGACATGGAACTATTCCTGAATTCAGGCATTCAGGAAATCATGGTGGCCCGACTTGAGGAGGGTGATATTGGGGAAGATGAGGCAGCCTCCTATCTGGGACAGAAATTGGTTTCAGTCGAACCATCGTTGTTTACCTCTTCTCCTTTTACAGGAAGAGTAAACATCTATTCATCCCAGACCGGCTTGATCATATTCGATTCAAAACGTATCACGGAATTCAATCTGGTTGATGAAGCCATAACACTTGCCACCTTGCCCAGCCTTGCCAAGGTTGAAAAGAACCAGTTGGTCGGTACGATAAAAATTATCCCCTATGGTGTGGCTAGGTCCAAAGTCATTGAGGCCGCTGAATTACTGGAGGGGATTGCTGGATTCAGGCAAGTGGAATTACAACAGGCTGATTTGATAATCACCACCCCTACG
Organism: Paracoccaceae bacterium; assembly: GCA_009842205.1. Classification (GTDB taxonomy): domain Bacteria; phylum Pseudomonadota; class Alphaproteobacteria; order Rhodobacterales; family Rhodobacteraceae; genus MPNP01. The sequence goes on from VYFX01000019.1 coordinate 47,148, forward strand.
GGAGAAAGGGATAAACTTTCGGAGAAGAGCATTGAAGTTACCAGAGCGCGTTTGCAAGGGTTAGGGATTGCACTTGAACAGGTTGTTTTTGTTTCACACGAAACAAGGGAATTGTCTGAGGCACTCAGGGAAACCAGATCACCACTGATTCTGGTGATGACCTCTACCGCAACCTCCGATACCAATGATACTGGTCCACGTGCCTTGCGCTTGGCAGGAGGAAAGGTAGTCAGGGTGGGCATACCGGTTGATCCGGGTAATTTGCTCTTTTATGGCGAACTTGATTCTCAAAAGGTGATAGGACTACCCGGATGTGCCCGTTCACCTACCTTGAATGGTGCAGATTGGGTATTGGAAAGAACAGTTTGCGGGATTGACATTTCCCCTGTCGATTTTGCTTCCATGGGTGCTGGCGGATTGCTGAAGGAGATACCCACAAGAAGGCAACCAAGAGACAGAAGAAGAACCGGTCCATTAAAGCCTACTGTTCAAGTAATTTTAATTTGTGGTTCGAATGATCGAGGTTTCCATTCCCAGCTTTCAAAAATACTTGCATCCCAGGTTGATGGTGTCAGTATTGTAGGCAAACTGACCAGTGAGATAATGGTCAAGTTCGCTAACAGGGAATCAATCAGACTGGTTAATTTGGAAGGAAAGTCGGACAAATCGAATTTGGTGTCTCTTGGCATGGCTTCACTTCCCAGAAAGACCGATGCGGTAATATTTGTGAATCTCCTGAGCGAGGAAATTTCCACCGATCAGTTGAATCGCCTGATTAGTGCTTTCAGCCCAGAAGATGGAAGGGAAATCTGCAAGTTCGGTGGAGAAAATGTCCCAATGGGCCCACCAATCCTTTTTGGCAGAAGATTTTTTGAAAATTTGAGAGCCCTGGATGCAGGCCTGAGGCCCAATGATCTTCTCCACGAGAGTAAGGATTTTCTTATCGAATTGGATTTGGATTAATGGAATTTTTTGGTATTTTCAGTTGGCAAGAATTGATTTTTGGTTAATAATTTAGTTTAGCAATTTTCTAAGAATTGAAGTTTATTTGGAGTAAATAGATGGCTACAGTAACCATGACGGTAAATGGCAAATCGGTTTCCGGAGAAGTAGAGGGGAGGACCTTACTTTCTGATTTTGTTCGTAATAACCTAAACCTGACAGGAACCCATATCGGATGTGATACCAGTCAATGCGGTGCATGTGTCGTACACGTCAATAGTAAGGCTGTAAAGTCCTGTACGATGTTTGCCCTTGAAGCCGAGGGAAGTTCAGTGACAACCATCGAGGGCATGGCTAATCCAGATGGATCCCTTGGTACAGTCCAACAGGCCTTCCAGGACAATCATGGCTTGCAATGCGGTTTCTGTACACCGGGTATGGTGATGTCTGCAGCTGCCCTTCTGGAAGAAAATCCCAATCCGACAGAAACCGAAATCAGGGAATATCTGGAAGGAAATATTTGCCGATGCACGGGTTATCATAATATCGTCAAATCAATCCAGGCCGCTGCAGCAGCTGCATAGCCGGGAATAGACACGAAGAATGTATTTGGTCAGAAAAGTATCAGGATAGAATAGGAGAATCTCATGTCAGACAAGGGTATTGGCGCCAGTTCCAAAAGAAGGGAAGATGTAAGATTTCTGAGTGGTAATGGAAAGTATACGGATGACATCAACGTACGAGGTCAGAAATACGTTTATTTTCTTCGATCTGATGTGGCTCATGGCAAAATAAACGGTATTGACACGAATAAAGCAGCATCCATGCCCGGAGTGGTGGGAATCTTCACGGGGGCCGATTTCGCTGAAGTCGGTGGTTTGCCTTGTGGTTGGCAGGTAACCGACCGTTTTGGTGAGGCCATGAAAGAGCCAGCTCACCCGGTTTTGGCCCAGGGGAAAGTTCGGCATGTGGGAGATCCGATTGCCGCTGTTGTTGCCGATTCATTGGAACAGGCAAGAGATGCCGCGGAAGCAATCAATGTTGATATGGAAGAATTGCCTGCCGTAATCGATATGAAATCCGCTGTGGCAGGTGGGACCCTTGTCCATGATGAACTCGAAACCAACCTATGTTATGACTGGGGCTTTGTGGAAGAAAACAAGGAAGCCGTTGATGAAGCTATCAAAAATGCCCATCATGTAACTTCCCTTGAGTTGGTCAATAACAGATTGATTCCCAATGCGATGGAACCAAGGGTTGCCATTGGGGATTATGACGCATCCAATGATGAATCCACCCTTTATACAACCTCACAAAATCCTCATGTCATTCGCCTGTTGATGGGGGCCTTTGTTCTCCAGATTCCCGAACACAAACTGAGGGTTGTCGCTCCCGATGTGGGAGGTGGTTTTGGATCCAAGATTTTCCATTATGCCGAGGAAGCTTTCTGCACATTGGCTGCACGAAAACTCAAGGTGCCGGTCAAATGGACGGCCAGCAGGTCGGAAGCCTTCATCAGTGATGCTCATGGCCGTGATCATGTAACCAAGATTGAACTGGCCCTTGATGAAAATGGCATGTTCCAGGCAATCAGAACGGATACCTATGCCAACATGGGTGCTTACCTGTCAACCTTCTCGACATCAGTACCGACGTGGTTGCATGGAACCCTGATGGCCGGAAACTATAAAACTCCCTTGATCTATGTCAATGTAAAGGCGGTCTTCACCAATACCGTTCCAGTTGATGCTTACAGGGGTGCTGGACGACCTGAAGCCACCTTCCAATTGGAACGGGTAATCGACAAGGCTGCCCGGGAGTTGGGTATGGACCCCATTGAGATCAGGCGAAAGAATTTTATTCAGAAGGATGAATTCCCCTATGCAACACCGGTGGCCCTCGAATATGATACGGGAGATTATGTGGCTACCATGGACAAGCTACAGGAAATCGCCGATCTGGACGGTTTTGAGGCTCGGGCTTCTGAATCCAGGAAAAAGGGACTTCTGCGGGGATTGGGTATAAACTGTTATATTGAAGCCTGTGGAATTGCACCCTCAAATCTGGTTGGAATGCTTGGAGCAAGGGCCGGACTTTATGAAAGTGCAACGGTTCGGGTTAATGCAACAGGATCAATTACGGTCATGACTGGTTGTCATTCGCACGGGCAAGGTCATGAAACCACCTTTCCCCAGGTTATAGCCGACATGATCGGTATTTCGGAAGATCAAGTCCACATACAACATGGTGATACCTCCAACACTCCCATGGGAATGGGTACCTATGGATCCAGATCCATAGCCGTAGGTGGGGCTGCCATGGTTCGGGCAACAGAGAAAATCATAGCCAAGGCCAAGAAAATTGCTGCCCATCTCATGGAGGCATCCGCAGAGGACATTGAATTGAAGGATGGTAGTTTTTCCGTGGTTGGAACCGACAAGTCCGTTGGATGGGGAGATGTTTGTCTGACGGCTTATGTTCCCCACAATTATCCCCTTGATCAATTGGAGCCTGGATTGGAGGAGACAGCCTTCTATGATCCGGCCAACTTTACATTCCCTGCAGGAGCTTATGCCTGTGAGGTTGAGGTTGATCCTGAAACGGGGAAAGTTGATATCTGTTCCTTTGCCGCAACCGATGATTTTGGCAATGTGATCAATCCCATGGTTGTTGATGGTCAGGTTCACGGTGGTATAGCTCAGGGAGTAGGACAGGCCTTGCGAGAACATGCCGTCTACAATGAGGATGGTCAATTGGTTTCAGGGACCTATATGGACTATTCGATGCCGAGAGCAGATGATTTACCCAACTTTGTTGTCGATCATTCGTGCCAGACGCCCTGTACCCATAATCCACTAGGTGTAAAAGGGTGTGGGGAAGCTGGAGCAATCGGTTCTCCACCGGCGGTTGTAAATGCGGTTCTGGATGCCCTCAACAAGGGAGGTTATAACGTCTCTCATATTGACATGCCATTGTCTCCCTCAAGGGTTTGGTCAGCAATCAACGGATAAGTTTAGAGTAATTTTTAATTTCATATCTCCACAAGGAAGTTCAACAGGAGGATAACACATGTACGATTTTGCCTTACAAAGACCTCAAAGTCTGAATGAAGCGATAGAAGCACTTTCTGCCGAAGGGGCACAGGCGTTGGCCGGTGGACAAACCCTGATTCCAACCCTGAAAAACCGATTGGCAAGTCCGGATGTACTTGTTTCAATTGGAGGACTATCGGAACTGCAAGGTGTTTCCGAAACTGATGGTACCGTTTCCATCAAGGCAGGTACAACCCATGGAGTTGTGGCGGCAACCGTTGAAAGTTACCCGGCATTGGCTTCCTTGGCCGGCAACATCGGTGATCCTGCCGTCAGGAATCGTGGTACCATTGGCGGAAGCTTGGCCAACAATGATCCATCTGCATGTTATCCAGCAGCAGCCTTGGCTTCCAATGCATCGATTACAACCAATAAGCGGACGATTTCGGCTTCCGACTTTTTCGCGGGGCTATTTGAAACCACACTTGACGAGGGCGAATTGATAACCCAGGTTGATTTTCCAGTACCTGATGCAGCAAACTATCAGAAATTCGATCAACCTGCTTCACGGTTTGCACTGGTTGGAGTCTTTGTAGCAAAGTACGGCAATGATGTAAGGGTTGCGGTCACTGGTGCTTCTGAGGATGGTGTATTCAGATGGTCCGAAGCAGAATCAGCCTTGGCAGGCAATTTTTCTTCGTCAGCCATCGATGGTCTTGAGGTTGACTCCGAGGGCATGATTGAAGACATTCATGGATCCAAGAGTTATCGGGCCAGTCTGGTCAAGGTAATGACCAAAAGGGCGGTTGCTGCCTGTTGACCTGAAACCTCTGATAGGTGAGGAGACTTGATCGCCTCCCTTGTGATTACAAAAAAACCGGTTAATTCATCAGGAAGGGTTGTTCCAACCAGCTTCCAGAGCCAGCAAGGTTTCCTTGACGGGTAATCCCCAATGATATCCACCTAAATTGCCATCTCTTCTGATAACCCTGTGGCAGGGTATAATCCAACTCAGTGGATTCCGACCAACGGCGGTTCCAACAGCTCTCGAACTTCTGGGAGAACCGATGAGATTTGCCATGTCTGAATATGTGGTCACTTCACCTTCAGGTATGGATATCAAAGCCTCCCAAACCTTGATTTGAAATGGGGCACCAGAAACAAGGGCCCTGGTTGAACCCTTTAGTTCCAACAAGGGATAAACAAGGTGATCAATAATTTCCCCTCCCTGATGGAAACTGGCCCGAGGCCACCTAGAACTTAGATCCTGCATGGCTTTTTCCTTTCCCATGCAGGAAGTAAAGGCAATACCACAGAGACCTCTGTCAGTACCCATGGCCAGCATTTCTCCAAACAGACTGGGATACCATTGGTAGTACATTTCCAGTCCAGCACCCTTTTTTGCATACTCACCGGGGCTCATGGCCTCCCATTTAATAAACAGATCATGGAGTCTACTTTTACCTGAAAACCCTACTAGATCAGCGGTTTCTCCCGTATTGTAATTGAATTGCAGCAACTTGCGTGCATGGATAAGACTCAGGTATTGTTGATACCTTTTAGGTGAAACACCTACCCATTTGGAAAACAGTTTTTGGAGGTGTCCCTGGCTCATATTCATTTCGTTGGCGATGTCTTCCAAACTCAATTCAGCAGAATGATTTTGTTCAATGTATTGTAAAGCCCTGCTGATGACCTTGAAGTGGTATGAATTTTCCATTTCCATATTATCTTGTCCCATTATTGCAAAGGTTTTAATATAAGCGAGTTAAGCCAAAAATGTGTTCGAAATCTTGTGCAAAACAATGAAATTGAGAATTATCGCTGAATAACAGGATGGTGTGATGAAAAAACTGGCGGATTATCAAACAATCGTGGAAATATTCACACGTTTCAGAAAGGAGAATGCTGAACCAAGGGGAGAGCTGGAGCATACCAATGCTTTTACCCTGCTAGTGGCAGTTGTCCTGTCTGCCCAATCAACTGATGTCGGTGTAAATCTGGCAACCCGAAAATTGTTTCAAGTAGCGGATACACCCGAAAAGATGCTTGAGTTGGGTGAAGAAAGGTTGATTCCCTACATCAAGACCATTGGTTTATACAAAAACAAGGCCAGAAATGTGATCAAGCTTTCAGGTTTGCTGATGGAGAAATTTGATGGCCAGGTACCCTCATCGAGGGAAGCATTGGAATCATTGCCCGGTGTAGGAAGAAAAACGGCAAATGTTGTTTTGAACATGTGGTTCAAGCATCCTGCCCAAGCGGTAGACACGCATATTTTCAGGGTAGGCAATCGAACAGGCATTGCACCTGGCAAGGATGTCATGGAAGTGGAGAGGGCCATCGAGGATCGTATTCCGGCTGAATTTCAGCAACACGCCCATCATTGGTTGATTCTCCATGGTCGCTATGTATGCAAGGCAAGAAAACCCAATTGTGAGGAATGTATAATAGGGGAATTATGTGCCCTTAACGGCGTTTAAATGGCAATTTGAGTTAATTTTAAGGTGTGGATAAATTGCAGCAACCTTAGGTTTCTTGCTTATCAGGAATGTGGATTGGATACCTTATTAATGGAATTCTCTTATGGGCCAAAATTGCACTTATTGCAATTCAGGCCCATAAGAATTCCCCTATTTTTCTATGGTTGGTCAGATCAGGGTAAATTAAATGTATGACAGGAATGGATATGGCAAAATCACATGTGCCGGAAAGGTGGTTGGGATGAAACCGGGAATGATTGCCGGGTTTCTGATTGGGATATTTTTTAGTATTCCGGCAAGTACCCAGGATATTGGCAAGTACCCAGGATATTAATGTAGGTGTGGAAGCCTATAAGAGGGGCGATTACGAAACAGCCCTCCGGGAATGGCATCCTTTGGCAGAACAGGGGGAAGTTGAAGCTCAGTTCATTTTGGGTCTAATGTATGGTAATGGCGAGGGTGTCCCCCAGGATTATGGTGAAGCTGAAAAGTGGTGGAGGTTGTCGGCTGAACAGGGGC
>VYFX01000058.1 GCA_009842205.1 Paracoccaceae bacterium
CAACCTCGTAATACCCCTGTTAATGGGGATAAAAAATTTAAGCGGGAATTACTGCTTTTTGATGTAAACAAGGAGCGAAAGGATGGGGAAACGCCACCTTCTGGAAGAGGACCAGCAATATCGGGCGCTGAACGAATTCAGCAATCTGCAGAGCATCGGTGAACTTGTGGACTGGGATCTCTTCACCCCGGTCCTCGAGGACGTGTTCGGTCCACCGAATACGAGTGGTCGTGGCCGTCGTTCCTGGGATTACCTTGTCATATTCCGATGCCTCCTTTTGGGTGTGATGAATGGCCTGAGCGACGAACAGCTTCAATTCATGCTTCTTGACCGGACGTCGTTCAAGAAGTTTGCAGGTCTTGATACCCTGGATCATGTTCCGGACCAGAAGACCCTGTGGAAGTATCGCAACCTGCTGAGTGAATCGGGCCGGATCGAGGAGTTGGTCGGGGTGTTCAGGGAACAGTTGGCGGCCCACGGCTATCGTTTGCAGACGGGTACGCTGGTTGATTCAACGGTGGTCCAGGTTCCCCGCCAACGCAATACGCGCGAGGACAATGCCATGATCAAGGGCGGTTCGGTTCCATCCGGGTGGAAGGATGATCCGTCCAAATTGCGGCAGAAGGACACGGATGCCCGGTGGATGAGGAAGAACGGTGTGAACCACTACGGCTACAAGAACCATGTATCGGTTGACCGCGAGACCAAGTTGATAGCCAATTGGGACGTGACACCGGCGAATGTACATGACAGCCGTGTCTTCGAGACTGTGAAAGTATTCAAAAATTGCCTTTTGATGGCATGATTCCAACTCCTTTTTGTATCCTGTTATTCCCGGTCAAAAAATATTTTTCCAATATTGCTCCATTTCCCCTTCCAGACACTTGCATCACCTGGAATCACCCTGTAAAATCAGCCTTGTTTCCCTTGCAAGGGGATGTTTTCCATCTTTCCAAATACAGGTTGTACAATGTCGAATCGAAGTTACCAGGAGGTCCAGCCCCGCAACGCGGCACAGCTGTTCCCACCCACCCTGGACGATTATGTGGCTGCCGACAATCCGGTCCGTGCGATTGATGCCTATGTTGGCATGCTTGATCTCCGGGAGCTGGGTTTCCGGCATGCCAATGCCCGTACCGGTTCGGGCCAACCCCCTTTTGATCCGGCAATCCTGCTGAAGCTTTACATCTATGGTTACCAGAACCGGATCCGCAGTTCCCGCCAGTTGGAAAAGGCGACCCGTTTGAATGTTGAAGTGATGTGGTTGTGCCAGAATGTCCAGCCGGGTTACAAGACGATTGCCGATTTCCGGAAAAACAATCTGAAGGCCCTGCAGCAGGTGAACCGCGAATTTGTCAGGGATTGCCGTGATCTTTCCCTTTTGGGTGGCAGCCGGGTTGCAGTTGACGGTACTTTCCTGAAGGCCAGTGCCAATCGTGGCAGTGTTCATACCAAGGCCAGCCTGGAGCGTGGGCTTGCCCGCCTTGACAAACTGATTGAATCCCATTACCGGGCCATGGATGAAGAGGACGCATCGGACCCGGAAGGGAATGATCTTTCCGATCCCGACCTGGTTGCCAAGATGGAGGCATTGATAGAGCGTCGTGCCAGAAAGAAAGCCCTGCAGGAACAATTGGAAGCGAGTGGGGATACGCAGGTTTCGGAGGTTGACCCTGATGCCCGGCTGTTGCGCAAGAACGGCAAGAGTGTGGTCGGTTACAATGGCCAGATTGCGGTTGACGACAAGGCCAAATTGATTGTGGCCACGGATCTGGTGCAGGACGGCAATGACAGCCAGCAACTGGAACCGATGATGACGCAGGCATCGGAGGCCATGGAGAGCGAGGGATTGGTTGGCCTGGCCGATACCGGCTATTACAATGGTGACCAGTTGAAGGGATGTGAGGACAGGGGCATGGAGATGTATGTTCCCCTGCCCGACAATGCCATTCTAAAGGGGAAGGACGGTCGTTTTGGCAGTGAGGATTTCCCCTATGACAGCGAGACTGACAGCTTTACCTGTCCGGCTGGCCGGAAACTTGTTCCCAACGGTTCGACATACATGAGCAGGGGCAAGAGGTATCTGGTGTATCGCTCCAATGCCGGAGTGTGCGGTTCCTGTCCCCTGGCCTCGCGTTGTCTTCCCCGAACCGATTTCTCCCGCCGGATCACCCGATGGGAACATGCGGATGTCATGGATCGCCATCGCGAGCGGATGGCCAATGACAATGGTGAAGTCATGGGTCTTCGGGGTTCCCTGGTCGAACATCCCTTCGGGACCCTGAAGGTCTGGTCCGGGGTCCATCATTTCCTGATGCGTGGCCTTGCCAAGTGCCGTGGTGAATTCAACCTGATGGTTCTGTGTTACAATTTCAGGCGTGTCTTGGAGGAGATCGGTGTCGGGGCCTTTGTTGCTTATTGCCGTGCCCGGAAGGAGGTTCAAGGGATTGGTATGTGATTTTTTCCGGGGAGAAGCGTGTTTTCCGGCCAAAACCGGCATTCATGGAGGTGGTTTTGGGGGCCAAGGGAATGTTTTTGGAAAAACTTGGCCTGAAGTGTATATTTACCAGGAAAATGATCAGGATTTAGGTCAAAAAGTCCGGATCTTGCGATCGGTAATAATGGGTCCCTATACCTGATTAATCAATTCATTCACAGTCTCGAAGGCGGCATTGCCATTCTCGAAGCACGATTTTATGGCCTCCTGAACATCCACTGGGTGTTCGTTGGATGAGGCATTGTTGGTGTCCAGGATGGAGGCCCGGTACATCGTTGCGTTGTTTGACTTGAATCTTCTGATTCCTCCGCCGATTTCGATCATCGGTGCAATCTGGATCGGGACATTGACCCTGAGTTCCGATTCCGGACCGGCGAACCTGTTGACCCAATTGGCCTTGAATTCATCACCCGTTCCCCGGACCGTACTGAAAGCAAGATACCCCTCGGGTGGCGTATGGATTTTTTCACCAGGCTGGGCCATGTCATGAAATCTCGCAACCCGTTCGTTGGAATGGGTTCGATTGAGGGTTACCGTTACCATCCTGCCATTTAGCGACCCACCGATGACCTCTCCCTCCACGGCACCGGGATAGCACCCTGCAACATTCCTGTCCAAATCATACCGTTTTACCTTCAGCACCATGTTCCGGTGGAATTTTGCCCTCGCTTTATTTGCCATTGTCGTTTCTCCTTTGCATTTTTTGACGGATTCAGGTGCCGATAACAGCCCCTACCCATTACTCTCGGTTTCAATGTGCAAATGTAAAGTGGGCAATGCTCCGGTAAATTTCCCTGCAGGAAACAGGCTGGTAAAAGTGCCGATGTGGGGTTATCCTTCGGGTTTCTCCGCATTGCAATGTACAGGGGAGTGACGAGGCAGAACACTACCTTAAGGAAAAACGGATAACGGCAAAAATACCCTGTTCCAGTGGCATAAGGATTTTCCGAAGATTATCTCCTATCCATTCAGGACAATCTGGTGGGGAACCGCACCGGAGATTGATCCCTGTTTTATTGTTTCACCGAATTGTTTGCGGGGTCCCCCGCCATTCAGGAAAACAAAAATCCGGACAGTGTGATTTTCAGGAACAGTTTTCTGACCTGTCAGTGAAATTCACCAAGCCACGTCGAAGACTTTCAGGTAGTCCCCCACCTTTTAGCAGTGGTTTTGGTTTTCCCTTGTCCAATTCAGTTTATCTGCAGTGATACGTTTTTCTTCAACAACTCATGCGGCACTTCCATATCGCTACAGCGAGCCTGCCTGCATATAGTGGGCAGGTCGGTAAAGGCCAGCTCCTGAGATTTATAGATTGGTTTGGGACCATCTGTTGCCTTGAGATTAGGCATTCTCTCCGGTCTGAAACCTGAGGTTCTAGGTTTTACCACTGCGATTTTGTGATGAAATTTGCTTCTGGAATTGACGACGTTCGTTCCAGATTATGAACCTTCCCTTCAGATATCCGTGCCACCTAAGTGTTTCCGCACAATTGGCATATCTAAGAACATCATCTGCAACTGAATTTCTTTCAGGAAGTTCAGTACCCCATTTTGAATATTTCTTCCTAAGGATAGTATATCTCAATTGTGTTTGTGCAGAAGGAGAATCGGCCATATTTGGTGGAGTACCTCGTGATGCCCAACGTACCATTTCTTCTCCATTGGAATGTAAGTGTTCAAGCTCTTGGATTATTTTGTTATTCAATGCCCTGATTTTTCCTATAGTAAACTGGACTATCCCTATGGTTCCAACACAAATTAAAAACCAGCATCCCATTTCAATAAAGAATGAATCTACCGGATGTTCACCAATCATCACTTGCCTGTCAAACCAAGAGATTTGGATGATTCCATAGAATCCAATACCGGTTGAACTTATGGAGATACCGGGTAAGAAGAATTTGAGGATATTAAGAATTTATCAACCCATTTCCTTGTTCTGAACCTTCAGGTAATGTAGTATCAACGCATATCAATGGTCTAAATCCCGGCTGAATACCGAGTTGTATCTTTGACCTGGTTGATGTTGTTCTGACAACCTGCACTGTTCTGGTGATTGTGATTACATGGAAGGGGATGGTGGTGGTGATTCGGGTTCGGGTTCCGAATTGGTCGATGGGACCAGATACTTCTCCAGCAATTCCCTCAATCCCCTGTAGTCTCCTGCCCTGGCCAACCAGAAGGCTTGAGGCAAAATTGATGAATCAAGACCGCCGAGGACAGATGATTTGTCACTCTTCCGGGGTCCACCGGGTGCCTGAAGATCAAGAAATTCCACCTGGACCCGTTCGCTTCCCTTGCTGGCGTTGACCCGCCACAATTCCCGGACTCCGAACTCGGCATAAAGTTGAGGTTTCTTCCTGTCGAAATGGGTTACCTCAACCTCGATAACAAGATCCGGAGGTGTCTTGGCTTCAAAGGTTTCCACAGCGTTCTGGCCGCCTTTCCTGAATATGGCATACCAGGTCTCGGCATTCTTTCCCACATAGAAGGCTGCATCGGCTTCCAGCCAGACCCTTTCATGGCCATCGGGACCTTTCCAACGCAAGTCACGCATATCCTGGACATGCAACTTCAGGATGGAAGCGGCCAAGGGGATAACCTTGTCACTGGCCGAGGCCTGTCCCACATGTGTAATGGAAGGATTCATCCAAGAAATGATGCCTTCCCTGGCATCAATCATCACCCGCCGTCCCAAGCGGTTCCAGTCAAACTCACGGGCCATCTTGGGTACCAGTTCAGGCGACACCTTGATCCGCCAGAAGTCGGAACCCAAGGAACCGATCACATGGTGATCATCAGCGGTTGTTGTCATTTGCATACTTCCTTTCGGTTTCTGCAAGAGTATAGGTAAGGAACCGTCCAATGGCAAGGAAAAACCCTTCATACGAATTACAGGATTTTTCTTGTTCCCCGAATTGTGGTTAAGGGGTTTCCCCACCATTCGAGAAAAGAAAACAAGGGGTTGGGTAATGTTTCCACCGCCTTGTGTAACTGTACGGGAAATTAATTTCATTTACATTCATGTCATGTGCAAATACTTGTTTGGTTTATTGTGGTTAATCCAAACCTGGAAAGTGTAAAAAGGAAAGACAATGGATAATGACTATCTTCGGGATCTTCTACTGGATTATGAATCAAATGAAAATGGTAGAGTAATCTTACCCCCTTATCTGGATGGGAGCAATCAAAAGGAAATTCATCATGTTGAATTGCTGTGCGATGAAGGACTTATGATAAAGGCCAGCAATGCAGCTTACAGACTGACAAGCAATGGTTATGGATTTGTTTCAGCAATTCGGGATGATCGCACCTGGTATCGTATAAAGGCCAAGGCAGGTGATCCCACGACACTCAATAACCTCATGGGGATTGCTCTGGAACACCAGAACAAGGTAGGTGAAGTAATGGGAAATAATGAAGCGTATAACCTGATAATGATTGGGGGTATCTGGAGGTGGAATGAACAGAACGTTGCTAGTATCGAATGTAGCCGTTTTCTTGAACTGCCCTACACTACCCAGGAAATGATTGACAGGTTTCCTGATGATACCCAGGCCGGACTGAATGAATTCAAAAGGTATCCCTGCCTGTTCATGAACGAGGGAACGGAAAACCAGCTTGCCCAGGCCGGGGAGATCACGAAGATCAGCCACAACGATGGAGACATGATCAGCTTTGAATATGTTCTTTACAACTGGATTGAACCCGTACCCAACCATTCAGTCCTGAAGAAAATGAATGCATTCGGTATTCAGGTAGAGAGGGAGTTCCACAGGAAGCACTGGGCACTCAAGAAAGGTAACCTGTTTCAGTCATTGCTGTCCTTGCACCCGGTTCGTAAAGGCCCACAGGTGTTTCAGATTGACCCGTACCCACAAATTGACCAATGGTGGGTTTCCGTAATGATGCCATTTGATGATAAGTTTAATCAAGTAAACAGTACAATAAAAAAAGCAGCAGAAGCTGTAAATCTGAAGGCTGATCGGGTAGATGATATTTGGAAAAAGGATGCCATAATTCAGGACATCGTGAACCTGATCGATCAATCATCCATAGTAGTGTGTGATTGTACCGGGAAAAAACCCAATGTGTTCTATGAGCTCGGAATCGCCCACACCCTCGGCCGAGAATTCATTTTGATAACCCAGAATGAAAATGATATCCCCTTTGATCTGAAACATCTGCGATACATCAAGTATCTTGATAATGGTGAAGGGAGGGAAAAACTTTGCGTGGAACTTCAGGAACGTTTCAAAACATTGAAATCCCGACATTAAGGTTTCAGCCCTTACTGAATACCCTATGGATCCCCTACATTCCAACCGATTCCGGAAATATCAGGAAACCTCGAAGAAATTCAATGACCCTTCACGGCAATCCGGTGATGTGCCTTCAGGGAAAACTGCCTCAATCCATCCGGTATCCGGGGTAATCGTCGTAATGCCTGGGTTTCCTGCACGAGCCGGGATTCCTGGGAATGTGGCGGATGGTTTCCTGGCCATCATAGGCGTGGACAAAATAGATGCTCCTAGAAGTGTAGGCAACAAAGGGCCTACCCCGTACCAGACCAAACCCCGGGTAAAACTCCCGGTCGAGTTCCTCGGTATCCGACAGCAAGGGTGGATTTTCCTCATGCGGAATGTCATCCCAATCCGGAATGTCGCCCCATTCAAGGGTGACGTCATCAAGGCTCTCGCCATTTTCCCGCAGCAATGGTTCGAGCAGCTTGCACTAGGTCGTGAACTCGGACCTGTCCGCCTGTTCCTGTGAATCCCATGCCATTGTCTAATATCCTTCAATCACCACTTTCGTTCAGGTTGTCTGCACGGCCCGCCTGAAAGCTTCCGGCTCCCTGGCCATGACCCGGAGGAGGACTTCGGCCGGGCCGCTCACGGTCCGCCTCCCCTGTTCCCACTTGCGGTAGCCCGAAACACTCATTCCCATCAGGGGAGCCATCTCTTTTTGTGTCAGTTTAGCGGTCTTCCGGACCTCCCTCGGATCAATGGGGTGGTGCACACGATACCCGACCGCCTTCCCTTCTGCATGGGCAACGGCTTCCGTCATGGCCTTGATCAACTCCTCGCCGAATTTCGTCATTTACCTTCCTTTCCCTTTTTCCTGAGTACTGCAGCCAGGTTTTTCAGAACCTGGCGTTCCCTCGGAGTGATATCCTCCTGGGCTGACTTGGGGTATATCATCAACAAATAAACCGGTATGGCAATTCCCCCATGGAAATACACCACCCGGGCACCGCCACGCTTGCCCCTCCCCGAGGCTGCAATCCGTATTTTGCGTACACCACCGGTTCCCGGTATCTCATCACCCGCCAATGGATTCCAGGCCAGAAAGTCAATCAGTTCATGATAGTTTTCATCGCCCAGAACCTTGTCAACATTGCGGGAAAAATTCGGTGTTTCAACAACGGTATGCATATCAAAGCAATTAACCCGTTGGGGCATGATTTACAAGATACCCACCAACTTTTTCCAGAAACCTCCTGCCTGTTGTGGAATTGAATTCTTGGACCAAAAATATAATCAATCTGGCTGGCAAACACCAAAATGGTGATCCACATGATCCACCTGCCCATTATGGGATTGGGGTAATGGTTCAGGAATCAGGAGGTGGACAGCAAAACAGCCATGACTGCAATAATGATTGCCGTGGCGGCGGTAATCACTGCAATCAGCCAGCGGGTATTGGCAGTGTCACGCTTGGCAATGTCCTCACGGAGTTTGGCAAATTCGGTATCACGCCTGGCGTTGTCTTCGCCGATCTTGGCCTCAAGCTTGGCATTGTCTTCCCTCATGCCAGACGTTGCTTCGGCCATCTTTGCTTCCAGGAGTTTCCAGCCCCGGTCATAACTCTCGGTAATCGTATTCATCCGTTCCTCCAATACAGCCACCTGTCTGGCCAAATCCATATGACCGTTTTGCTCTGACATGTTTTGCCTGCCTTGATGAAATTTTTCCTGTTGGCAACAATATAATCATTCTGAGTAGGTTGGGCAAGGAAAATTCCCATGGCAGTATTGCCCGGCCCTTTTTTCCTTGTCTGGAATTGGAAATTACTGCAACAACCATAGGTGTAACCCAAGGTGGGGCTTTACACCGTCAACAGATAAATTTACCTGATCGGGGGAGGGAACATGTCCAGGGAATCATTTACCGAACATAACAACAATTCAAATGTGGATCACTTTGGAGAGGGTGACAATGATCTGCTGCAACGCAGGAAACCGGGTGAAGCCCTTTCAAGACTTATGCAAAGCTTTGAGAATCCCCCGGGATTGCGGTAATGCAATGCCGGGGGATGCTCACCGGAAGGAACTGGAGGAGGAATTGGGAATATCGAGATGAGACCTGATGAAAAATTGATTCGTGAAATCGACCAATACCTGATCTATCCATTCCTTGTGGACAGGGTGAAGGAACATTTGGGGAGGGATGTTCTGGGAGAGGACGAGAGCATCGCCATGCAGATCTACGGACCTGCCCTTCTTCACAAGCACATGGTTATGATCGAGCGTACCTACTCGGAGTTGGAACCCAGGCTGGCGAAATACACGAAAAAGGAAAGAAGGTTTCATTTCGACTGCATGAAGGATTTGAATAGCTGGTTCGACTATCAATTTCCACCATTATCCAAGCGCATGAAGGAAAATATCCGGAAAGAATATTGAAAAACGGCCAATTGCCATATAAAAAGATAAATCAAGGGGAGTTTATTGTATTTAGATTAATGGACGGATTTTTGGATGTTTTTGGATGCCAGCAGGCAGGTACTGGCAATTGTTCAAAAAACGGCCGTTTGTTTAACGGGGCATACATTATATATATAAGAACATGATTTTGAAGAATTGGAAACAGTGATATGTTAATGACTGAAAGATCTCCATGGCGATTTTACGGCCGGAATAAAATAAGGCAGAAATTATACCGAGCTTTGGAAATCCAACCGGATCCACATGGAAGGCGGGGTGGCAAGAGACAGTTTGCGGCCATTCGGTTGCATGGACGGCGAGGGACGGGAAAAACCAGACTGTTGACCACCTTGCAAGAGGAAGCTCCTTCCGGCCTCCCGTTCATCATCCAGGAATTGCCCGATCCCGTTTCGACCGGCAAGAGGGTTGGAGACATTACCGGTGACCTTTTGCAAAAGGCCGAAATTGCTGGACTGCGGGGTATCAGCAATCATGTCCGCCACCGCTCCTCCTGCCCCAACGATGACTGGTGGTTCCGTGAAGAAGTAATGCCCGCCCTTTTGAAACTTGGAGCTGTCATCGTATTTGATGAATTCCACCATGCCAGGGAACTGGGAATGGTTAGCGATGTCAAACAGGTGATTGACCGATGTAGATACAACAGGCTATTCCACCCCGGGAAGATAGTCCTGATGGGATCCCACCAGCAAAAATTTGATGCCTTGTGGGAAAGTACAGCACCGCTCTTTCAACGCAATGATGGTTACATCAGGCTACATCAATGGAAACTGTCCACTGTCATGGAAATGGCCGCTGAGCAGGGAATTCTGTCATCCCCAGGAAAATTCCTCACTCTCTGGACTGCCTATGGCGGTATGCCGAGGAGTTGGGAGCGTTACTTCACGGCAGACAGTCATGCACATCTTCATTCCTTGCAGGATGAAAATCAATGGCGAAGACAATTTTTGGCAAGCGAGATGGATGTCTTGTCTGATGAAGGCGAACATTTCGATGCCCAAGCATGGATACAATTGCCCGAAGAGCAAAGGGATTTGATACTATGGTTGGGACATAATGAACCACGAGGTGTTTTATTCAAGGACCTTCCTCCAAAATTTCGTAGCAATCAATTCAGGTATGAAACAGAAAAGCTTTCGGGCAATCGACTTCGGCTGCTAATGGTCAATGGCCCTTTGATTCCACTACCGGATAAATCCCACGACAAAATACTAATTGCCGATCAAACAACCATTTTCCAGACCAACGTATTCCGAGAAATTGTTTCTCCGGGAAAGGGGCGTGGTTTCCGATTTTCACCTTCAACCGATATTGGTCTGGCCGTTGCCAGGATGAATGAGCTGGAGGGGCGGTCCCTTGAACGCCTTGCTGCTGCCTTTCTGAATGAATCCGAAGATGTTAGCTGGGCTGACTCAGGAATAAACCAACCTGGAATTCAAGGGGACATTGATGTTCTTAGTGCCAAAATGGTATTGGGGAATGATGGCTTGCTGAGTGTTCCGAGGAAAATCTGGCTTGGTAGTTCCAAGAGAAATGCCGATAATCACAAAATGATAAACACCAGGGAGTTTATGGATCGTTTTTTCCGAAATCTTGGTTCAAATGCGAAAGCAAAACGATGGCAAGAGGCCGTACAGAAGAGAGTGCTGTTTTCGGTTTCATTTGATTCCAGGAAAAGAAATGAAGCAGGGCAAGAGGGATTCCAAGCCATTGATATCCATGATATGGCCAGGGGTTTTGGCATTGAACCCATCCCTGTAGCCAAATCCGACTATACTGCAGAAGAGGATATTGATCATTCCCCTCCTCAAATCAAACCCAGTGGCCCCCGAATGTAACCTGCAATTATGAACATGGTGATTTCATGGAACAATCCCGGAAGATAAAACAATGCTTGTAGGTTACATGAGGGTATCAACCCATGAGCAGACTACAGATCTGCAAATGGATGCCCTGATCAGGTCCGGTGTTGCTCCGGACTGGATTTATTCCGATACCGGCTCAGGAACCAGGAAGGATCTTCCGGGATGGAGTGATTGCAACAAGGTACTTCGCCAGGGAGATACCCTGATCGTCTGGCGACTCGATCGCCTTGGCCGCAGCCTTCAGCATCTCGTGGAAATCGTCGAGGATTTGACCAAAAGGGATGTTGGTCTCCGGATTCTTGAAGGGCAGGGCAGCAATCTGGATGCCAATACCGCCGAAGGACGGATGATGTTCCATCTCTTTGCTGTCCTGGCCGAATACGAAAGATCCCTTATTTCCGAGCGTACCAGAGCGGGTCTTGCTGCAGCCCGGGCACGTGGCCGCATGGGAGGACGACCAAGGTCACTCACGCCAACCCAGGTTTTGGGTCTTGCTGAAGCCATGAAGGACCGAAATGCCAAGCCAAGGGAACTAGCACGGGAACTTGGGATATCTGTTACAACCCTCTACAATTATGTATCCGAAAACGGTGAATTGCGACCAAATGGACTCAAGGCCCTAAAAGGGAAGGGTGACATCTTGCCCTCTAGCAGGTAGGGTCAAAATGGATGTGGGGCTGGATGAAGACGTTCTGGGCAGCCTTCATCTACTGCAGTGGCAGGCAGGTATCCCATGCTAACCGTCTTGTTCTCAAACTGCCTGCAAAAATATATGATTGAGCTTTCCGATCAGGGTTCATCAATTACTTGACAAACGTACTGCAGAACGTAAATTTCAGTTTCACAGACGCGTTGGTACCCGGAACCAGATGATCAGGGGGTAAGAATTTTTTGTTACTCACCCTCGGTAGTCAAAAATGGGAATCCCAAACAGCAAAGTAAAAAGTTGAAGTTAGGACTAGAAATTATACACAATGAAACTGATCAGACCGAATAAGAAGGAAGTAACATACGGATTCCTTGGAAGTCTTTTTGGTGCCGTGGCGGCGGCCATGATTTCACTTATACCTTGGATTTGGCCAAATCTAGACGCTGACGATAGATTGAGAGAATCCGTTGAATCTGGATTTCAGCAATTTGCAAAGGAAGATGACCTTGATCTAAAGCTAAAATATCTTAATCAAATTGATCGTGACATCGAAGTCTCCTGGGGTGTTCGTCAAATGATAATTTCTAGGAAGTACCGAAGCGACGTAGAGTCAAAGTTGGAGAATTTGGCTTTGAAGGCCTCACTAGAAGCAGAGCTTGAAGAAATCCATTTGGCCCAAGATACTGCTACCGATGACGATGAGCGCGAAGGGCTTGAAACCGAGAAGCAAAAAGTCTTGGAGCAGATCCGCCTAGTCGAAGAAGAACGCCAGCGTGATGCGGATTTAAAACAGCAGCATATCGAAGAACAGCACCGCCTTGAGGAACAAAGACGCAATGCTGTTCTCGAAGTTGAGCGGCTTTGGATAAACGAGCGTGTTTGTCTGAATGACAACTGCACGAGTTGGACAGTAAGGTAACTAAATACAACCAACTTATACCAATTCAAATTTAAATTAAACAATAATTGATTTTCGGGTTGTGGCACCGCAACCCACTTTCTTTGCATGATTGATTCCTTGCGGTTTGGTTCATCTATCAAAGCCTACCATGCATTCTGGATATTGGCCTTCACCTCCTGGGGCTCAAAGCATTGATTGACATGGTGATTAGTTTTCAAATAATTTTAGACATTTCCCATTGGATTGAGTTCCGGTGAATAGGGAGGCGGGACACTTGGTTTTGTTGATCCTTTGATAAGGGCAAAGGAAAACCAAAGGGCCGATAACACATCTTATGTTAAGAAACGACCTGAAAAAGGTAACTGATCAGG
>VYFX01000052.1 GCA_009842205.1 Paracoccaceae bacterium
TAATTAATTTTAGGTTACAAAGTTTTTTCTCACACAGGTGAATTAGCTGAGGTAAGTATGAGTAATGTTTTTGGCCGAAATTCAAGGACAGAATTGCCAACAGTAGCAAGTGGTGAAGGTGTTTATCTATTTGACAAAAGCGGCAAGCGTTATCTTGATGGGTCTGGAGGAGCTGCTGTTTCATGTCTTGGTCATTCCAATTCCAGAGTCAGGGCAGCATTAAAGAATCAACTTGAGAAACTGGCTTTTGCACACACTGGGTTTTTTACTTCCGAACCGGCTGAACTTCTCGCTGAGCAATTAATTGCCAAGGCACCGAATGGTATAGAGAAGGTCTATCTTGTATCAGGAGGATCCGAGGCGGTCG
The DNA here is from genome assembly GCA_009842205.1 of Paracoccaceae bacterium. Lineage (GTDB taxonomy): Bacteria > Pseudomonadota > Alphaproteobacteria > Rhodobacterales > Rhodobacteraceae > MPNP01. The sequence continues at coordinate 368 of VYFX01000052.1, forward strand.
AAGCGGCACTCAAGCTTGCCCGCCAGTATTTTCTTGAAATAGGACAACCGCAGAGAAACCGAATAATTGCACGCCGGCAAAGCTTTCATGGTAACACCCTCGGGGCACTTGCAGTAGGTGGCAATGTATGGCGAAGACATCAATTTGCTCCTTTATTGATTGAGACATCCCACATTTCTCCCTGCTTTGCTTATCGTGGTCAGCAACCGGAGGAAACAATTGAACAATATAGTCTTCGCACGGCCAATGAGCTTGATGAGGAAATCACCAGATTGGGTTCTGATAATGTGATGGCATTTATTGCTGAACCAGTTGTTGGAGCTACTTTGGGAGCAGTACCTTCCACGCCGGGATATTTTGGGCATATCCGAAAGATCTGTGATCAGCATGGTATATTGTTTATTGCTGACGAGGTCATGTGTGGGACCGGACGTACAGGTAGCCTGTTTGCCATTGACCAAGAATCTGTTACTCCTGACATCATCACCATGGCCAAGGGTTTGGGTGCGGGTTATCAACCGCTGGGGGCCATGCTTTGCCAGAAATACATTCACGATGCCATAGCAGAAGGATCCGGGTTTTTTCAACATGGTCATACCTATCATGGGCATTCCTTGGCGGCAGCTGCAGGCGTAGCCGTATTACAAGAAATGGATGAAGAAGGGCTTGTTGAACAGGTAAAGCAGACAGGAGAATACTTGCATTCAGCATTGAGTTTGGAGTTTGGACAGCATCCTCATATTGGTGACATCCGTGGTCGGGGTTTGTTCAGGGGGCTTGAATTTGTTGCGGATCGCCAGACAAAGGAACCGCTTGATCCAAACCTGAACATTGCAAGAAAGCTGAAAGCCGCGGCCATGTCGGAAGGATTGATTTGTTACCCCATGCAAGGAACTATAGATGGTGCCCGTGGTGACCATGTTCTTCTGGCACCTGCATATATCATCACCAAGGCACAGGTGGATGAGCTTGTAGAAAAACTTGCCCGAGCGATTGACTGGGTTTTTGGGAATGCCCCGGGGTAATTTTTTACCCCAAATCATGGTGGCACCGAACGGGGCCCGCAGGACTAAGGATGACCATCCAAACCTGCCCATAACCATCCCCGAACTTGTTTCTGATGCCATTGCATGCCATAAGGCAGGGGCTGATGCGATTCATGTCCATGTCAGGGACATCAAGGGACAACATACCCTTGACATCGGTCTTTATCGGGAGGTAATGAAAGAATTGGAAACTACTGTACCGAACATGTTGGTCCAGTTGACGACTGAGAGTGCCGGTATTTACAGCCCATCAGAACAACGCGACATTTTGCCCAAGCTCGGAGCACAATCAGTTTCGGTGGCAATCAGAGAATTTCTGGCCGACGGTGAATGTGAGTCTGCAGGCCGGGCTTATCACCAAACCTTTGAAAAGGGTACTGATATTCAGCATATACTGTATACCATGCAGGATATTGATTTGTTGGCCAGAATGATCGCCAAAGACATAGTGCCCTCGGCAAGGCTGCAAATTTTACTTGTCATGGGAACTTATGGTGGCATTCCTGCCAGATTTGAGGATCTGGAACCATTGCTTTCCCATGTGGATAAAGAAATACCGAACACCGAGCTCGCAGTCTGTGCCTTTGGCAGGCAGGAAACCAGGATATTGTCAACAACACTCAAGCAAGGACACAACATCAGGGTCGGGTTTGAGAATAATTTATATCATGACAATGGCGAGATTGCCAAAGACAATGCATCCAGAGTTGCCGAGGTCCTACGCTTTATTTCCGACTGAAGGGTGATACCAATCAGACTTAAAGATTGACAAATTCGGAATTTAAGCATGCTAAATACGAATTTGATTTGCTCATCCAGAAACCCAGAACGAAAAACAATTTATGTGAATATCGTGAACCGCTAATTTGGTATCATGTGATTGGATTTTGCTTGATCTGTTTTTCATGTAGTATCAGATAATTTGGCAGATTTGGATAAACCTGTTTTACATTTATAATTGCATGGTTATAGTTCTCCTTTCATTCCTTAATTGTAGTGGACCAATCAGTTGGTTCCACAACATCGTATAATTAATTTGGAGAAAATAATGATTGATTTAACCAAGGTTGGACGCAAGGTATTACGCCTTGTTGTTCTGGCCATATTTACAGCAGGTGCCTCGATTACAACTTCACAGGCGGCTGATTTGGACCTTGCAGGTGAAACTGTTGAATTTGTGATTCCGTTTTCGGAAACAGGTGGATCTGCCAAATGGGCCAATTTTTATGCACCGCTTCTAAGTGAAGCCCTTCCCGGACAACCCACAATTGTCGTGAAATTCATGCCTGGAGCAGGTTCCACAAAAGGTGCCAACTGGTTTCAGGAGCAAACTTACGAAGATACAAATGGGACATTGATATTCGGTTCCTCCGGATCAACCCAATTCCCATACTTGCTGGGTGATCCTCGGGTGAAGTACGAATATGCCGACTGGAATGTTGTTCTGGCTTCAGGTACAGGTGGTGTTGCCTACTTGCCTCCCGACCTTGCTGGTATGATGAATGGTATGGATGCCTCCGGTCTAGCAGGTACTGATTTCATTTGGGGTAGCCAAGGTGCCACAAGGTTGGATCTTGTTCCCTTGCTTGCATGGAAAATGCTTGGAATGTCGGTAGAGCCTGTATTTGGAATTAAGGGCAGGGGTGATGGACGTCTCATGTTTGAAAGAGGGGAGGCAAATATAGATTACCAAACTTCCTCGGCATACTTGAAGAGTGTCGTACCCCTAGTTGAGAATGGTCAGGCCGTACCCATGATGACATGGGGTGCCCTGGATGACAATGGTAATGTTGTCAGAGACCCGACATTCCCGGATATCCCTTCATTCAAGGAAGTCTGTGATGCAACTCCAGGTTGTGAAACCAGTGGAGAGGCATGGGATGCTTGGAAAGCTTTCTTCATTGCTGGTTTTCCTGCCCAGAAAATGGTATTTCTGCCAAAGGGAGCAACACAGGAAGCAATTGATACCTACACCAAGGCCTTTGATGCTGTAATTGCCCGTACGGATTTCCCGGAAATCTCGGCAGCCAGATTGGGGATATATCCTCAAATGACTGGTTCACTTGCCGCAGCAAGCCTTGATCTCGGTACACAGGTTGATCCCGTTGCCAAAGCGTTTGTTGTTAACTGGTTGGCCGAAGATTACGGTGTAACCCTGGAATAATTAAAATTATGGAATTCCCCCGGACTATTCTGGGGGAATTATTCACTGACCATGGACATACTTGCTACAGCTATTGGTGCGTTAGATGAAGCCATATTGCTGGTCCTACATCCACAACAGATTCTATATCTGGTAATTGGAGTTGTTCTTGGTCTGTCCGTAGGGGTTTTTCCTGGCCTTGGTGGGATTGCCGGTCTATCCCTTGTACTCCCTTTCATGTACGGTATGGAACCGGTCTCCGGTTTGGCCTTGATGGTGGGTTTGATAGCAGTTGTACCAACGTCGGATACTTTTGCAAGTGTCTTGATGGGCATACCTGGTTCATCGGCAAGCCAGGCCACTGTTTTGGACGGCTTTCCATTGGCCAAGAAGGGGGAGGCAGCAAGAGCCTTGTCAGCGGCCTTCGCATCCTCCCTGTTTGGGGGCTTGCTGGGTGCTACGGTACTGACTTTTTTCATATTGATAGCCAGGCCAATCGTACTTGCGTTTGGTACGCCAGAAATGCTCATGATAACTCTTCTTGGGTTGTCAATGGTGGCCATACTTGCAGGTCGGGTGGCCTTGAAGGGGTTGGCAGCTGCATGTCTAGGACTCTTGGTCGGAACCATTGGTGAAGCTGGAGCTGGTGGGTCGTTGCGTATGGCAACCTATGACATACCCTATCTTACTGATGGCATAAAACTCGTTATTGTGGGATTGGGAATTTTTGCCATACCCGAAATCGTTTCCCTCCTCAGGCAGGACAAGTCAATTTCTGACCGATCAAGTCTTGGCGCCGGATGGTTGACAGGTGTAAAGGATTGGTGGAAAAATATCTGGCTCAGTATCCGATGTTCAGTAATCGGTGTCATTGTCGGCGTCATTCCTGGTCTGGGTGGTTCGGTAGTGGACTGGATTGCCTATGGGCACGCAGTTCAGACTACAAAGGACAAATCAAAATTCGGGGCAGGGGAAATCCGTGGTGTCATTGGACCGGAAAGTTCCAATAATGCCAAGGAAGGGGGAGGGCTTGTTCCAACCCTCATTTTCGGCATACCCGGTTCTGGGTCTATGGCAATTTTCATAGGAGGCCTGGCACTGCTCGGTTTTGATGCAGGCCCCCAACTCATTCAGAATGAATTATCTCTGACCTATACCATCGTCTGGTCATTGGCTCTGGCCAATGTATTTGGTGCTGGGCTCTGCATTGCCCTTTCAGGTGGTATCGCCAAATTGACAACCATTAGGTTTGCATTGCTGGCCCCTTTTCTCTTCATGATGATATCCTTTGCAGCCTTTCAATCCAGACAATCACTTGGTGATTTGATAGCCCTCTTTTCCATAGGGGTGTTAGGCATCTTCCTCAAGCGGTTTGACTGGTCCAGACCGGCATTCCTGATTGGGTTTGTACTATCCTCCCAAGCAGAAAACTACTCCAACAATGCCCATCAGATTGCCAGTTTCAAATTTCGACGCGGTTTGGAGCAGGGATTCGAATACATTGCCTCTCCTATTGTTTTGGTTCTTTTGGCCATCACCATAATCTCGGTCATTATTGGGATTAGACAGGCAAAGGAGATTTTTTCCGAAGGTGAAGTGAGTACCGGCAAGAAAAAGGCCCCAATGATCTTTTTGCTTGTCCTGCTGGCTTATACGACTATTGCTTTGATCAATGCCTCGTTGATTGATTTGACATCCGACAAGATATTTCCGGTGACCATTGCCACGGTTGGTGTCATTGCCTTGGTTCTACTACTGATCAAAATGATGATTTCACCTGAGGGAGATACACTTTTTGCCGATAGCGAAACAGGTAAGGAAGGTTTGGAGGCGCCTTATGGACTCTGGGGTACTCTTGGGTGGTTGGGGTTGCTGCTCCTTTTGACATCTCTACTCGGGTTTATACTTGCCCTCGGAATTTTTCTTCTGCTGTATTTCCGTTTCAGGGCCGGATTGAATTGGCTGCAGGTCTACTTTTTTACATCTTTGGGTTTGGTATTTATGTGTTTCTTTGCCTATATCCTGAACAGGGACTTTCCTCCCGGATTACTTCAGGAACTTTTTAGGTTGCCTTGGCCATTGACATGAAACAAAACAGCATACCATTTATGTTCTTTCGAGGAGGAACTTCTCGAGGTCCCTATTTCAGGAGTGATGACTTACCTCAGGACAGGGACAAGCTTTCGGAAGTATTGATTGCCGTTATCGGTGCCGGAAACATAAGAAATATTGACGGTCTTGGAGGTGGAAGTTCGGTAACGACCAAAGTTGCCATATTAAGCAAATCCACTGAGCCGGATGCTGATGTTGAATATCTGTTTGCCCAAGTTGGAGTGGACAAGAAACTGGTAGATTTTGGTCCGACCTGTGGTAACATTCTGGTAGGTGTTGGACCTGCTGCCTTGGAAATGGGATTGGTTCCGATAACCGGTGACAAAACGAAGGTCAGAATTAGGGCCACAAATACCAATGCATTGGTGGAATCAATCATTGAGACACCTGGAGGTATTGTAAATTATGAAGGTGGTATTGCCATTGATGGTGTACCTGGAACGTCTTCACCCGTCGCTTTGAATTTTCTGAATATAGTTGGTTCCAAAACCGGTAAAATGTTTCCAACGGGGAACAAGGTTGATATCATTCAGGGAGTTCCGGTTACCTGCATTGATGTGGCCATGCCGATGATGATTGCCCGAGCCGAGGATTTTGGCATATCGGGTTATGAATCAGCCCAGGAACTGGACGAAAACAAGGAATTATTCTCAAGGATGGAGACAATCAGGATTGAAGCGGGCCAAATGATGGGAATGGGAGATGTTCGAGCACAGGTAACTCCCAAGATCGGATTGGTTTCAAAAGCCAGAAACAAGGGTCATTTTTCATCGCGATATTTTATGCCCTGGAATGCCCATCCGTCCATGGCCATTACCGGTTCACAATGTCTAGCAGCATGTTATCTAGCTCCGGGAACAGTTTCCGAAGACCTGAGAAAAAATATGGAAGATTCCCCACTTGAAATGGTAATTGAACATCCTTTAGGGGAAATGAAAATCATGGTATCTTATGAATACAAGGATGAAGAACTGGATTTTCATTCAGCGGGCGTGGTAAGAACCGCACGATTAATTGCTGAAGGAAATGTATTTATTCCCCGAACAATTTCTGTAAATTGAATCTTGGTTCAATTTAATCATTTACATAAGTGGAAAGCATGATTCACTCCAATCTGGCTGATTCAATCGGGAATACCCCCTTGATAAGATTGAATCACGTGTCCGAGGAAACCGGATGCACAATTTTGGGAAAGGCCGAGTTTCTGAATCCCGGACAGTCGGTCAAGGACAGGGCTGCCTTGGCCATAATTCGTGATGCCGAACAAAGTGGGCAACTGAAGAATGGTGGAACCATAGTAGAGGGTACCGCCGGAAATACCGGCATAGGTCTTTCCCTGGTTGGTGCTTCACTAGGTTATAAGTGTGTCATTGTCATCCCTGAAACACAGACCCAGGAAAAAAAGGACATGTTGATTCTCGCCGGTGCCGAACTGGTAGAAGTTCCGGCTGTTCCGTACCGAGATCCAAACAATTACGTCAAATATTCTCAAAGGCTGGCAATTGAACTGGACAAAACGGAGGAAAATGGTGCCATTTGGGCCAATCAGTTTGATAATATTGCCAACAAGAAAGGACATTATTTAACCACTGCTCCAGAAATCTGGAATCAGACCGGAGGAACGGTCAACGGGTTTATCTGTGCCGTGGGAACAGGTGGAACCTTGGCAGGGGTTGCTGATGGGCTGAGAGAACAAAATCCCGATGTGAAAATAGGCTTGGCCGACCCGATGGGAGCAGCCTTGTATCATTATTATGCACACGGTGAGCTCAAGGCCGAAGGATCTTCAATTACCGAAGGTATAGGGCAGGGGAGAATAACCGCTAATTTGGAAGGCCTCAAGATAGATTATCCCTATCAAATATGTGATGATGAAGCTCTCAGGATAGTATTTGATCTATTGGCTAATGAGGGGCTTTGTCTTGGTGGAAGTTCGGGAATAAATGTTGCAGGTGCAGTAAGAATGGCGCGTGACATGGGGCCTGGTCATACTATTGTTACGGTTCTATGTGATTATGGATCAAGATATCAATCAAAAATGTTCAACAAGGATTTTTTACTTTCCAAGGATTTGCCGGTACCGGACTGGATGACAGGTCAGGCAAAAAAAATACCAACCGTTTACGAGTAGAATGATGGAGACTAACTTGCTTAGGTCAAGGTTTCATACGTTAACCTGGTTAATTGCAATAGTTTGGGCAAGTTGGACCCAGATACTTTCTGCCCAGGAAGAGATTTCCTTTGATATCGAAACCTGGCTCAATTTTTCATCAAGGGCAGAACGGGTCGTTACCAACCAGGCTGCCTCCGATGAAGCATTTCTAAACCTGCAATCACAACTGGTCGTCTGGAAAAACGCTGCTCAATCACAATTACAGCCTACGCAGGCAGAAATTGCACGTATTACGGGCAGAATTGAAGCTCTTGCCGGGTCAAACCAGGAGGAAGAGGAACAATCGAGACTGAACCGTTTATTGGATGAGTTGAATGGCAACCTTTCTGATGCCGAAATACGTTTGGGATTAATCACGGATGTTCAGCAGGTAACAAATGGCCTAATAGATGAGATCAACAACATTCTTGCGACAAGAAGTAGAGATAGATTATATTCGATAGGCCCTTCCCCTCTGAACCCTGCTCATTGGCAAGAAACCGTTTTATTTTTTGGAAGTTTTTTCAGTAACGTGTTTGTAGACCTGTCCCATTCCTTGGGGAGCCAGGCTCAGCGAACCCAAGCATGGCAAAATATTGGAGTTACCCTGTTATTTCTTGCTTCAAGCATTTTCATCATGTTTTTCGGCAGGCAAGTAGTAAATAAAACCATCTTGCCCCTGCTGGATCAAAATGCCCCCCGAACGAAACCATTACTTGAAAGTTTCATATCTGTATTCAATACATTGATATTACCCCTAGCGAGTCTTTACTTGTTTTATTGGGCAATTATTTCAACGGGCTTCATATACTCCCAAAGCCTAATACTGGTTGATGCACTGCTTTCACTTGGTGTTGTTGTCCTGAGTGTAAACTGGTTAGCCAGGGAAGTATACCATTTGATTGTATCCAATTCTGCTGAACAGAAACCCCAAGTATGGCAAAGGCAAATCTTCAACATGTCCCTCATAATCGGCTGGATATTGGGGTTGGATGTTTTTTTCAATGAATTTGTGAACTATCAGGGAAGTTTGCCTCAAGTAGATGTAATACTGAGTTATATTGTCATTTTACTTGGTGGTATATTTTTGTTTCGTGTTGCAAGGATATTGTCAACAAACATACCCAAACTTCCCAATAAGGACGACAAAAGATCACCACTAGGAATATTGATTTCCCTATTGGCCAGGGTATCAATAATTGTATCTGTCCTTGCCATCGGTTTTGGAACTGCAGGATTCACTGTTGGAGCAAATACCATATTGATGGCAACTCTGGCTACCTTGCTGGTTATTGCCGGTTACTGGTTTGCCATGAATGTTTTTATCAAGTTCTACTTTGCAATTTGCCAAATCACAGAAAGCGAGATTCTACGAAGCTGGAGTGGGCCATTCATCATAGTAATAGGTTTGATAAATACCATGCTCTTTGCAATTTTGCTATTATATTCCTGGGGCTATAGCTATGAAGAAATTGCCTTATTCTGGAATAGTGCCATTCAGGGAGTTGAAGTAGGCGGGCAACTGATTTCGCTTGAAGTGGTGTGGGTCTTCCTATTGGTTATAGTGGTTGGTTACTTGCTAACTCGTATCAGCAGGGTTATTCTGAACCAGTACGTCTTGCCGTACACCAAAATGGATCTGGGACTTCAGTCATCTACCCTTAAAATTGTCAGTTACATTGGTTTGGGAATTACTTTAGTAGTTGCAGTTTCCCTTGCGGGAATAGATTTGACCAATCTTGCCATAGTCATTGGTGCATTATCAGTTGGTATAGGTTTTGGATTGCAAGAGGTGGTTTCCAATTTCATTTCCGGCCTGATTCTTCTGTTTGAGAGACCTGTCAAGGAGGGAGACTGGATTGAGGTTGGTTCGACATCGGGAACAGTACGCAAGATTTCGGTTCGGTCCACGACGATTGAAACCTTTGATCGTGCTGAAGTCGTTGTGCCCAACAAAGACCTGATGGCTCAGGCCGTCAAGAACTGGACGCTGGGTACGAGGATCGGACGCATCATTATTCCGGTGGGTGTGGCCTACGGTTCGGATGTAGGACAGGTTCAGGAAATACTCTTGCAGATTGCAAAGGAACACCCGGCGGTTGCAGATGACCCAGCTCCAAGCGTTGCCTTCATGCGGTTTGGAGCGGATGCCCTGGAATTTGATATTCGGGCAATTCTTACAGATGTAAATTTCATGATCAGTGCCAGGTCTGAAATCAACTTCAACATTGCCAAGAGATTTGAAGAAGAAGGTATAGAAATACCATTCTCACAAAGGGATATTTGGTTAAGAAACGATCACATTAATATAAGGACGATGTCCTAGAGTCTGTTCCCTAAGTCCTTACAGGATCGTTTGAATGCCAAATAACATCCACTATTTTATTTTTTAACAAAATTATTTACTTACCGCATATTCAAATTTTTTAAATTTCAGTTACCTGGAGTACAGAGGTGAGTTTGGCACGTATTAAAATTGGAACCAATGGCCGTTTGATTGTACCTGCCAAATTGAGAAAAGAAATCGGTTTATCAGATGGAATGACCGTTGTTATTGAGACTGTAGAAGGAGAGCTTCGGGTAAGAAAAATGAAAGATGTTATACGCAATGCTCAGGAACGTTTGAAAAAATATTTTGGAGAAACATCCCTCTCGGAAGAATTGATTTCCGAGCGGCGAGAAGAAGCAAAAAACGAGTGAATTTAAGTCAAGACAAAAGAGTATCAACATGAAGCAAGTTTATCTGACAGAACCGTATATGAGAGAAATAGAATCGCCAGTCGTTGGATATGGCCCAAATGGGGGAATTCTTCTTGAGAAAACCATATTTTATCCGACAAGCGGGGGGCAACCCAACGATTTGGGAACCTTGTCCTGGAAGGGTAAGAATGCTTCGGTAAGTGATGTAAGGAAATATGGCCTGGATGGGATTGAAATTATTTTGGAGGAAAACTCACCCCTACCCGAGGAAGGAGATGTGGTTCATCAGGAAATTGACTGGGATAGAAGATACACGCATATGAAAATTCATACCTCACTGCATCTCCTTTCAGTCGTAATTCCCTTGCCTGTTACTGGTGGCTCCATTTCAACTTTGAAGGGACGACTTGATTTTGATATGCCGGATCCCCTTGAAAACAAGGAAATGATCGAGGAACAATTGAACAGCCTGATCAATCAGGCCTTACCAGTCTCATATGAGTGGATCAGTTCAGAAGAGTTGGCTCAAAAATCTGAAATGGTTAAAACCATGTCGGTTAAACCTCCAATGGGTGCAGGCCAGGTAAGGTTGGTCAGAATCGGATCATCAGAGGAATCTGTGGATTTGCAACCTTGTGGTGGAACCCATGTGAGATCAACAGATGAAATTGGCAAGATCAGGTTGGGCAAGATTGAGAAAAAGGGACGAAACAATCGTCGGGTAAATTTATTTGTTGATTAATTCCATTGGAAAATATTTGAACGCACCTCATATAATTGGGTAGCAATTATTAACTTATTACAGGGAGTTAACCCATGGTACTTCGAATTAACGACACTGCTCCGGATTTTACAATTGACACCACTGAAGGTGAAATCAACTTCCATGAATGGATAGGTGATGGTTACGCCGTATTGTTTTCCCATCCCAAGGATTTTACCCCGGTATGCACAACCGAATTGGGTATAATGGCAGGAATGGAAGGGGAATTTGCAAAGCGCAATGCCAAGATCATCGGCATTTCAGTAGATCCTGTTGAAGATCACCATCGTTGGAAATCAGACATTGAAACCGTTTCCGGTAACAAGGTTTCCTATCCGATGATCGGTGACAGGGAATTGAAGGTGGCCAAGTTGTATGACATGCTACCCGCATCGGAAGGTACAACTTCTGAAGGACGTACACCAGCTGACAATGCAACCGTCAGATCAGTATTCATCATTGGACCTGACAAGAAAATCAAATTGTCCTTGACTTATCCCATGACTACGGGCAGGAATTTTGATGAAATTCTGCGGGCATTGGATTCCATCCAGCTTACGATCAATCATCAGGTTGCCACTCCAGCCAACTGGAAACAGGGTGAAGATGTCATTATCACTCCAGCCGTATCCAATGAAGATGCAAAGGAACGGTTTGGAGAATTTGAATCTGTTTTGCCTTACTTGCGCAAAACCAAGCAACCTTCATAAGTCCAATTTAAACAAATCTGGGGATTCCGGTTGGAATCCCCAAAACTCCTGAAATCAAAATGGTGGGTAGCGATTTTTACTACCCCCTCATCAATATAAACCAAACCAGTAAACCATTGGTTTTGGGAATTATGCATTTAGGTTGACAAGCCCTTATAGTTGCAAAGTCGCCCCTTTGCATTCGTTGTTTTTTATGAATTACTGCTTGATAACATTAATTATTGAATGGTAGTATAATTGCTTACGAGGCTACAGTTAGCATTGTCGAGGAGCAAAGTAAAGAATCTGTCGAATTTAATTCGAGGCTGTATTTTCTTTGCAACAGACATGATTCCTAGGCCGTTCATGTCAGGCTGGATGTTGACCGGAAGCATTCCGGGCTTGAATCAATCTTCCCAAGCCTTTCATCGAGTGTTGTGTGCCGAATTCCAACAGGGAGAAGGAAATCACATGGCAACCGATCAAATGGCCCGGCCCGGAGGAACCTGCATAATATAGAGGGCTTTCTGTAGAAACCATTCCTCAAACTCGGAATCCAGCCAATGATTCTCCCGATTGACCTAACCCTTGTTCCATCAGGATGGGATGTCTGAATTCGCCATGGTCAAGGCCTTTTTGTCCTGACAGACCTGACCATCCAGCCACCCCAATAAACCTCGGTACTTAATGTTATCGAGGATAAAATGATGGGTGAAATGAGAAAATTCATGGTATTCGCTTTGGCCCTTGCGCTTTCCGGCACCATGGCCCTTGAGACTGTGAAAGTATTCAGGACGACCTGTTGAAGCCATGATACCCTGTCCCT
>VYFX01000047.1 GCA_009842205.1 Paracoccaceae bacterium
AAAATCCATTAGTCTAGTGCACTGATTCAAACAAAAGAATCCAATTAAAATCTACTTGAATATTCAAAAATAAAGATAACATCTTTAAATTATGTATAGGAAGATGTACTGGATAATTTACAGATCCTAAGTCATTTTCCTTTTTCGTTCCAGTCTTCTTTGATGAAGAATGAATTCCGTATATCCTGAGGATTGGATATCTCCCTTGAACACCAGATCACAAGCCGCCTTAAAGGCTTCTCCATCAAAGGTAGGTGCCATAGGGATATAATTGGGATCTTCCTTGTTTTGACCATCAACAACCACTGCCATTTCCTTCATGGAATTCAGTACAGTTTCCTTGTCCACTATCCCGTGATGAAGCCAATTTGCTACATGCTGAGAGGATATACGACAGGTAGCTCTATCCTCCATCAAACCAACATTGTTAATATCAGGTATCTTTGAACACCCAATGCCCTGATCAATCCATCTGACAACATACCCGAGGATGCCTTGTAAATTGTTCCTGATTTCCTGAAGTATTTCGTCCTCTGTCCAATCAGTTTCTTCAGCAACAGGAATTTGCAGAATGGTATCCAGTGAAGCACGTGATCCACCATCAAGTAAACGTTGCTGGATTTCATTGACATCAACCTTGAAATAATGAACGGCATGGAGTGTGGCTGCAGTAGGACTTGGGACCCAGGCCGTATTGGCACCCGCCAATGGATGTTCAATCTTTTGCTCAAGCATTTCCTTCATCAAATCGGGCATTGCCCACATACCCTTGCCAATTTGACTCTTGCCTTTCAAACCACAACTCAACCCCACATCCACATTCCAATTTTCGTACGCTGGTAACCAGGGAGCCTGTTTTAAACTTCCCTTGCGAAGGAAAGGCCCCATCTTGAAGGATGTATGGATTTCATCACCCGTTCTGTCCAAAAACCCGGTATTAATAAAGGCGACCCTATTCCTGGCAGCCCTGATGCATTCCTTTAAATTGACCGTGGTGCGTCTTTCCTCATCCATTATGCCAATCTTTACCGTATACTTTTCCAAGTTCAGGATTTCCTCTACGCGGGAAAATAATCGGTCAGCCAAGGCAACTTCATCCGGCCCATGCATTTTGGGTTTAACTATATAAATCGAGCCTTTCCGTGAATTCCCATTTGTTACCCTAAGGTCATGCAAACCAATAAGGGTGGTACAAAGGGCATCAAGAATGGTTTCACCAACCTGATTTCCATCCAAATCGGTTACGATATCAGTATTGATGTGCGAAGCCGAGTTTCGAATAAGCAACAATGCTTGTCCCTTGAGGGTCAGTTTATTTCCTTTGGGAGTAGTGAATTCCTTATTTCCCTTGATTACCCTGGTTATATTTGCCCCATTCTTTTCAAACTCGGCAACCAGATCACCTTTCATTATTCCGAGCCAGTTTTCATAGGCCAGTATTTTATCCTCTACGTCAACTACGGCTACCGAATCCTCACAATCAAGAATGGTTGTTATGGCTGATTCCAAAACCACATCGGCTATCCCGGCAGGATCTGTTTTTCCAATGACTTCACTTCGGTCAAAAACCATCACGAGGTGTATGCCGTTCCTTTGCAATATTATGCTTTCCGGATTTGATGGATCACCCGTGAAACCAACCAATTGTGATTTATCAGCCAAATGGGCTTCACCTGAAGGAACTTGGATAACCAGAGAATCATCCAAAATATGATATCCCGATGCATTCTTATGGCTATCATTTGCCAGGGGAAAGCAATCATCTAGGAAATCCCTAGTCCACTCTATGACTTTCTTGGCATGGTCGGTATCAAAGTCCTGTCCTGCAGGTTTACCCAGAGCATTTGTTCCATAAAGAGCATCATAAAGGGAGTTCCATCGGGCATTGATTGCATTGATGGCAAATCTGGCATTGGTAATCGGAACTACCAGCTGGGGCCCGGCAATGGAAGCAACTTCAGGGTCAATCCTTGTGGTTTCGATATTGAAATCAGGACCCTCATCCACCAAGTATCCGATTTCTCTCAAAAAGGCCTTGTATTGCTCCTTGTCGAATTCCTGGTTTCCTGCCTTCAAATGCCAATCATCAATTTGTGATTGCAACTTGTCTCGAAAGGAAACAAGTTCCTTGTTTTTACCATCGAATTCCTCAATCAGTGATGCCAATCCATCCCAGAATGTTTCCTTGGACACTCCAGTACCGGGTAGTGCTTTCTCTTCGATGAATTCTACAAATGATCTATCAATTGAAATTGTTCGGTGAATCTTTTTTGACACTATAATTTCCAATAAAATATGTATGGATGAAATGATTGTGGGTGATTTAGGTTAGCCATTTACATCAATGACTGTTCTTCCTCTTATTTCACCCTTGAGAATTGACTTGCCCAGATCAGGGAGATCAGCAAGCGTTCTAATCTCAACTACATTATCCAGTTTGGAAATATCCAGATACTGATTAATTTTTGACCATGCACGGACACGATCACTAATAGGTTTCATCACACTATCAATCCCCAACAGATTTACTCCTCTCAAAAGGAAAGGGATGACTGTTGCTGGCAATTGTGCTCCACCAGCCAATCCGACTGCGGCAACGGAAGTTCCGTATTTCATTTGACCCAATACCCTTGCCAGCATGGCACCACCGACGGCATCTACACATCCGGCCCAAAGCTCTTTCTCAAGAGGTCTTTTGGTGACTTCGTCAATTTCGTTACGTGGAATTACCTGGCTTGCACCCAATTCCCTGAGATAATCCCCGGAATCACTTTTTCCGGTAACTCCTGCAACCTCATATCCCATTTGGGAAAGCAAAAGGGTTGCAATTGAACCGACACCCCCCGTAGCACCTGTTACAAGAACATGGCCGTTGTCCTTTTTCATACCCTGATTTTCCAGGGCATCAATGGCAAGCATTGCCGTAAGTCCGGCGGTACCAACAACCATGGCTGTTTTGGTACTCATGCCTTCAGGCAACTTGACCAACCATTCGGACTTGACCCTGGCAATCTGTGAATAACCTCCCCACCAGACTTCACCCACTCTCCATCCGGTAAGGACAACCTTGTCACCCTTGCTGAATCCGTCTGATTGGGATTCCATCACGGTTCCGGCAAAATCAATTCCTGGAACATGTGGATAATTCCTTACCAAACCTCCACCTGAACCCAAGCATAAACCATCTTTGTAATTTACCGTAGAATAATCAACCTTGACGGTTACATCACCTTCCGGCAGGTCTTCGATATTCAATTCCTGAACTGAACCGGATGTTTTACCTTCTTCATTTTTATCAACTACAAGGGCTAAGAATCCCATAATATTTTTCCTTCAATTAAGTATAGAAACTTTGTCTGACTTTTCCTTTTCTTGGATAATCGGGGGCATGTACCAATACCTCGGTATCTGGGTCCCAAAAATCTTTTTCAATCATACCGATTGCAACATTTGTTTCATATCCCGGTGACCAGGTTATCGATGTTACATGACCGGCAAATTCACCATCAACCGTAACTTTCCAGGGTACATGACAAAGGGGGACCTTGTCACCCTTGATGGCAAGTGATCTGATTTCCCTGTCCCAACCCTCTTCAACCTCTCTTTTCAATGCGTTGTATCCAATACAATTGGGAGTCGAATGAACATCACAATATTTGCCCAATCCGCTTTCGTATGGAGTGTGTTTCATTGTCATGTCTGTTCCGTAGGAAAGCAAGCCGGCCTCGACCCGTTCGGGATAATTTGGGCCCCCTGCCCTGACAGAAAGATCTTCACCAGCCTCCATCAGGGCATCCCACATTGGAATACCGTTTTCGGTTCCATCGACATAAATCTCAAATCCACCCTGCTTGGAATAACCTGAACGTGAGACATAGTGTTCCTTACCTTGAAATTCCAAAGTCGTGAAATCAAAAAATTTCAGTTCGGTAATTTCCTTGCCAAAAACCCGTGCCATAAGCTCATCAGATTTTGGTCCCTGTACTCCAAGGGGGGATACATCGGGTTCAAAAACCCTAGCATTGATATTAAAAGCAGCGACCAAGGCCAAGACCCAAAGCAAATAATCGCTATCGGCAATGGAAATCCAATATCTGGTACCCGAAAGCTTGAGCAGAACCGGATCATTCAACATCCCTCCATGCTGATCAACAACAGGGAAATACAAACACTTGCCTACCCTCAAATTGTCTATTGGTCGTGGCGAAAGAAGTTTTATCAATCTTGTTGCGTCAGGGCCGGTTACCTCAATTTGTCTTTCACAGGCGACATCCCATAACTGGACATGTTCCTTCAAATGAAAATAATCGATCTCCGCCGTTTCAAACCGCACCGGCAACAACATTCTGTTATATACGGAACAGGATTTAACTCCCGCTTCCACCACACGGTCCCAAAAGGGTGTTTTTCTTACCCTTATCGAAGGGAATATGCTTATATCACGCATTATTATTCTTACCTCTCTGGACCTTGCCAGTTTATGGAACAGATTTCGGCTGACCGCCCATCAAAATCCCATACCCTACCAAAGGCCCTGACACGTCCCTTGCTGGCCGTGGCAACTGTTATGTCGCTGCCCATCCAATAGTTTGTGTTGACAGCAACTATATCCTTATCAGGGCTTTTCCCCTTGACCGGAAATACCTCGCCATCAATTTTCTTACCAACCTTGAGCCTTCTGGTCTTGCCCTGTGTTTCAAAGGAAACTTCAGCCCTTTCAGCCCCTAGGAATTCACTCACCAGATTTTTAAAGAGACCTGTTGTTCCCTTTGCCTTGCCAGTCAAAATCTGGATCAGACCGTGATAAGCCTTGTGGGATGCGTTATCATCAATAAATGCTGCCGCTTTCCAATTGCCTCTTGCCATCAGACCCGGTATTTCCAGAATCAAACCTATATTCAATCCCGAAAGAGATTCATCTCCATAATTGCCTTCATCAATTCGAATACCGGCCCAAGCCTGACAATAGCCCTCGGTCGGTGCATGCCTTCCCAAGCTTATGACACAGGGACAAAATATCGTGCAGTTGCAGTTCAGTATCAATTCACCCTTGATGCGCCAGGAAATCATGCCCCTATCAGACTTTTCGGCACTTGGATGACGGTTGTCTAGTCTTTTGGAAACCTTCAAACGGTCCCTTGTAATGGCTTTCGTCATTTTGTTCTCATTTTCTTATTGAAAAATATAAATTATCAAGGAAGTGGCAATCAATACAATACCCAAGGGCTTGGACACAAATTTTCCCAAATCTGGTAATTTTTCGAGTGTAATTATTATGGTAAACAGAACCATCCAGGCAATATTCATCAGTCCGGTGATCAGGCACAATGCCATGAGAAAAAAGCAGCATCCCAGACACCAGGCGGCAAATCTGATACCCGAATAAAATTCACCATTCAGTCCAACTTCTCCCCTTGCAAGGAAAATCAGCAGTGGATTTCGACAATATGTCAGGCACCTATCCTTGAAATTCGATAATTGATAGATTCCGGCCAGCAAAAACAAAATTACAATGGGGTATATGTTCGAATCACCCATGGCGTCGGGCAGAATGTTTAGGGAAATAAGATAAATCTGAATTAGCGTCATGAATATGGCATAAATCAGCCAGACTGAAACATAACCAAGCGTAAGGGCCCAAAAGCCGGCTAAGGAGCCAGATCCGGTTGACCTTAAATCTTCATAAACACGAAGGGTTGGTACAAAACTGGGCAACATCATGGCCAAGGCCATGAGTCCCCACATGCCGAACAAGAACATGAAATCCAGATGATGGTAATGGGGATTGATCAAAGATCCAATCAGGTCCTCAAAATTAAAAAAGTTCACAGGATAATGAGACTGGAAGATGCCAAAAAGAAACAGGGCAAGCCATGAGGCGAGTATCAGGCAATACACGCCAACCCATTGGATTTCCGGTATTCTAGGGAACCAAAACCTGGGATTAATTGATTTAGCCATCAGAACTTATTCCCAAGTTGTAGTTGTTGAACAAGGTAGTGGCGCGGCTGACGGGACTCGAACCCGCGACCTCTGGCGTGACAGGCCAGCGCTCTAACCAAACTGAGCTACAGCCACTAATTTGTTATCCAACTTTGGATAAATCAGGCATCAAACTTTGTCAAGTGTCATTTCCGGTCCAAAGTAAATTATATCTGATTGGTCAATAATTTAAAATGGTGGGTGATGAGAGGTTCGAACTCCCGACCCCTTCGGTGTAAACGAAGTGCTCTTCCAGCTGAGCTAATCACCCTTCACTTAATATGGTTTGCCAATTTGTCTACTCCATTTGGAATATTTATTTTCAATTTCAATATTCTTTTACGGTGCAAAATTGACAAGTTGGCTTTAAGTTCGACTTGATTGAACTTCCTATCCGACCACTTGGCAATTCATCCTAGCCTGATGATCCTTGAAACAAATCAGTTGATTGTTGGCTGGTGGCTGGATTCAGTACTTTCAATACTGATCTTGTCCAGTGGCCGCAATTTTTCCGTAAGGGCAATTTTCAACACTTCGAAAACATTTGAAACAGGGATTATTTCCAATGGTGCCTTGATGTCATCGGAAATCTCGTAAAGGTCTTTTTTATTGCCCGCGGGTATGATAACGATCTTAATTCCCCCTCTTACAGCAGCCAGCAATTTTGCTTTCAATCCTCCGATGGGAAGAACCCTTCCTCTCAAAGTCACCTCACCAGTCATGGCAACATCCTTCCTGATTGGTATGCCTGTCAAAACAGAAACCACCGAAGTCACCATGCCAACTCCAGCTGAAGGTCCCTCCTTCGGTGTTGCTCCTTCCGGAACGTGTACATGAATATCGATTGTTTTGAATTTTGAAGGTTCAACTCCAATTTGAAGTGCAATTGACTGGACATAAGAGGTTGCAGCCGTGATGGATTCCTTCATGACCTTGCCCAGGGTACCCGTGGCATTCATTTTTCCACTACCCGGGACGACAGTTGATTCGATCAACAACAAATCACCACCCGCCTGGGTCCAGGCCAGACCTGTGGCAACACCAACGATGTCTTTCTCTTCGGCCAGACCGTAACGGAATTTTTCGAGTCCAAGGAAATTTTCAATATTTTTCAGGTTGACACCGACGCGTTTCTTATCCCCACGTACAATCTGGGTAAGGGATTTCCGCATGACCTTTTCCAATTCCCGCTTGAGGTTTCGAACTCCGGCTTCACGGGTATACTTCCTTATGATTTCCTCAACAACCCGATCACTCATTTTGAATTCGCCACGCCTAATACCCTGTGTTTTCTTCAATTCGGGAATCAGGTGTCTCTTGGCAATTTGGAGTTTCTCATCTTCCGTATAACCATCAAGATGAATGATTTCCATCCTGTCTCTCAATGGTTCCGGAATATGATGGAGGTAGTTGGCCGTAGTGATGAACATGACCTCGGAAAGATCATAATCCACATCAAGATAATTGTCATGGAACTTGCTGTTCTGTTCTGGGTCAAGAACTTCAAGCATGGCACTTGCAGGGTCACCCCTACCGGCTCCCATCTTGTCTATTTCATCAAGCAGAATGAGCGGATTGACGGATTTCCTTTTTCGAAAGGACTTGATAATACGACCGGGCATGGACCCGATATAGGTTCTTCGGTGTCCCCTGATCTCGGCCTCATCATTCAAGCCACCAAGGGAAATCCTGACGAATTCCCTGCCGGTTGCTCTTGCAACTGACTGGCCAAGCGAGGTTTTACCGACCCCTGGAGGGCCTACCAGACATAATATCGAGCCACCAACATTACCCTTTCTCTTCTGGACGGCAATAAACTCGACAATCCTTTCCTTGACCTTCTCTAGTCCGAAGTGATCTTCATCCAGTATTTTCTCGGCACTGGGAATATCTATTTCGATATCCTTTCTTACGCCCCATGGAATTTCAAGCAGCCACTCCAGATAATTTCGTGACACCTGCACTTCTGGACCATTGGAATTCGAGGTCTTGATTTTTTTCAATTCACCCAAGGCCTTGGCCTTGGCTTCCTCGGAGAATTTTGTCTTGTTGATTCTGTCCTCAAGTTCTTCTACTTCCGATGTTTCTTCCTGCTCACCAAGTTCCTTCTGAATGGCTCTCATCTGTTCATTGAGGAAATACTCCCTGTGGGTTTTTTCCATGCGGGACTTGACCTTGCTTTTGATATCCATTTCGAAATCAAGCAGGGAAATTTCCGCTTCCAGGATTTCAATGATATTTTTTAATCGATCACCCACATTTCGATTTTCAAGCAGGGTTTGCATGACTGAAACTTCCGAACTTAATGCACCGGCAACCAAATCGGCAAATTTCGAAGGATCTTCCACTTCGGCCACCTGAGACGCAACTTCATTACTGATCGTCTTTTTCACCGATGCATATTTCTTGAATGATTCTCTGGCCGTCTTCAGGTAAACTTTCAACTTCGCGTCGTTTTCATAAATATCTTCGTAAGGCTCGACCTTGACTTCAATAAAACTGTTTTCGGTATTCCATTCAGTAATCTTGACCCTTTCGGAGGCCGCGACCATAACCTTGATTGTCCCATCAGGAAGTTTGATCAATTGAACTATCTTGGCCACCACCCCGACATCATAAACAAATGATGGATCAGTGAACTCCGAATCATGTTCACGCTGGGCACACAGGATCAATTTTTCATCAGCGCTGTTTACAGTCTGCTCCAAAGCCACAATTGACATTTTCCTACCGACATACAGCGGTGCAACCATATACGGGAAAACAACAATATCTCTTAATGGTAATAGGGGAAAGGTTTTATTTTTATATTGCATCACTCAACTTTCATGGTTTCTGTTGCTACTTTCAATATTTGGTACAAAGGAATTATATTTCAACTTTTAAACCGAAGTTACGCTCCACTTGAAGTATACTCTTTTTCCAGCTTCAATACCCCTGTTTTCAAGTAATCCCGGGCAAATTGAACAAAGTTTCCCTGGCGGAGCGAATTTCGAATTCGTGCCATGAGAATCTGGTAAAACCTGAGATTGTGCCAAGTCAATAACATAGATGAAATTATTTCGTTCGATTTGAAGACATGATGCAGGTATGCCCGGGAATAATTGCTGCAGGCTGGACAATCACATTTGTCATCTAGCGGTTGTTCATCATCTTTGTACCTGGCATTTTTTATATTAATCAATCCATCATGGGTAAATGCCTGTCCATTCCTACCCGATCGGGTTGGAAGAACGCAATCAAACATGTCAATTCCCCTCAAGACTCCACCGACAATATCACCTGGCTTTCCCACACCCATCAAATATCGGGGTTTGCTTTCAGGGAGAATGGGCACCGAATAATCAAGAACCTCAAACATTTTTTCCTGACCTTCACCTACTGCCAATCCCCCTACTGCATAGCCATCAAAACCGATATCAACAAGGTACCCAGTACTATCTTCCCGCAAGGGTCTGTAGACCGAACCCTGCTGTATACCAAAGAGTGCATAGCCCGGTCGTTCTCCAAAGGCAATTTTACTACGCTTTGCCCACCTCATCGATAATTCCATGGAATTGGCGGCAACCTGTTTTTCAGCAGGATACGGCGTACACTCATCAAAGCACATTGAAATATCTGACCCCAATAGCCTTTGGATTTCAATCGACCTCTCAGGAGATAAAAAATATTTTGATCCATCAATGAAGGATCTGAACTCCACACCCAGTTCATCTATCTTGCGAAGTTGTTTTAAACTCATCACCTGAAAACCGCCTGAATCGGTCAGTATGGGCTTCTGCCAATTCATGAATCTGTGCAATCCCCCTAGGTTGGAAACCCTTTCTGCCGTAGGTCGAAGCATCAGATGATAGGCATTTCCCAAAATAATCTGTGCACCGGTAGAGGAAACATTTTCAGGTAACATTGCCTTGACGGTTGCACAGGTACCCACTGGCATGAATGCGGGTGTATCAATAATCCCCTTGGGAGTTGCAATCTGGCCTAGCCTTGCTTTTGCTTCCTGTTTTTCTGTTTTGAAAACAAAGGATTGGGTCATAAAATTCTTTCTTTGTTGGCCGATACTCAATTACAATATACTGCTTCTGATACGTTAATCCCATTGATGTAATATAAGGTAAAGTGGCCAAACATTATTTGATTGCTTACAAACTTCTTAAATTCTGGAAGTGAAAATAGTAATCATGGCTTATCTGTTCCCTTGGACCTATGGAAATTTTAGGAAATTAAGCTATTTTTATAGTATATTTCAATTAAAGGAGATTAATTTAATCATGCTTCAGGAAGGATTGATGGAAGGTGCACCGCTGATCAAGCCCTCAAGTGTAGATCATCCATTATATGAAACTGTCGTCAATGCTTGCAGGACGGTTTATGATCCTGAAATTCCAGTAAATATTTATGATTTGGGTTTGATTTACACAATTGAAATAAATGCCGAACAGGATGTTCATGTCATAATGACCTTGACTGCTCCCGGATGTCCGGTAGCAGAAGACATGCCCGGCTGGTTGGCCGAGGCAATTGTACCCTTGAATGGTGTTAACAAGGTTGATGTCGAATTAACTTGGGATCCACCCTGGGGAATGGAAATGATGTCTGATGAAGCCCGTTTGGAATTGGGCTTTATGTAAATTTCTGCCCCAATGATTTTGTGAAGATCTGTTCCAATGTTCGAAATACCTGGCAAAAAAGCTGTTTCCTTGACGCCTTCAGCTGTCAGCCAAATAGTAAAACTCATGAATGAGACCGAAACCGTCGGCTTGAAAATCGGGGTCAAGAAAGGCGGTTGTGCTGGAATGGAGTATACAATGGAGTATGCTAAATCCATTGATAGTCATGATGAAGTAGTGGAACAGGATGGTGCTAAGGTAATAATTGCCCCCATGGCACAAATGTTCCTGTTTGGCACCGAAATTGATTATACCAAGTCCATTCTCGAAAGCGGATTTAAATTCAACAATCCCAACGTTGTTGATGCCTGCGGATGCGGTGAATCCATAAAATTCAAGGAGTAATTCGTTTTGCTCCTTGTGCAGTACAAGCGATTAAAATTACCCTATTCCAAAAACATTCACAAATAATTCACATGAAAAATCTGATTGCCGGAAACTGGAAGTTGAAAGGTTCACCGAACCTTGCAGATTCCTATATAAGTCACCTGTCAAAGACCAAACCAGACAATTGTACTGTGGTAGTATGCCCGACCTTTGACTTACTTGGGTATATTAGTGATAAATGGTCAACTGAATTTGGTCATTTGGGTGTCCAGGATTGTTTCCATGACGATACCAATTACAATGACGGATTGGGTACACCTGAAGAAATTGTCTCCAATGGCGCAACATATATAATTCTTGGTCATTCCGACCGTCGAAACAAGTGTCATGAAACAAGTGAGCTTGTCCGGAAAAAAGTAAACCTTGCCTGGGATAAAAGCCTGATTCCGATTGTCTGTGTCGGTGAAAAAAGTGAGGACCGCAAGGGAAATCTAACCCAGGTTGTCGTTAATGGACAGATTATCGATAGTATTGATTTTGACAATCTACGTGGTCCATTTGTTATTGCCTACGAACCGGTTTGGGCCATTGGATCGGGGAATACTCCTACCATGGAGGAAATCGGTGAGGTTCATGATGAAATCAGAAAATTGCTTGTTGATTTAACCTGTCCTACAAGAGGTCACAATATACCTCTTTTGTATGGAGGTTCTGCGGATGACCAAAATGCAGGTTCAATTCTGTCTGTGGAAAACGTGAACGGCTTGTTGATTGGTGGAGCCTCACTCAACATTCAGAAATTTGGTGCAATTATTGAATGTGCCTAAAAACTCAAAAATGTATTTTCCAGATTTCATTCTGCCAAGCTAATCGTTTGGATTCTCCAATCTGCTTTCTTTATCCCGAAGGAATTTACTCAATTCATCCCAAGGTTTGATATTCCAATATCTGCTTGCCCTGCCTGAGGTTGATGGCAATACATACACCATGGTTTGTCCAATCGTTTCAGGTTGATGTCCATAATCAACGGATCTACGCAGATATGCCTTTCCGCCGGTTTTACTGGTAAAGGCAACAACCAAAGGCTGATATTTCATTATCTTGTCGTGGAAACTCTTGGTATCGTAATCAGTCGAGAGTAAATCTGCATCACTTCCCTTGGCATACTTGACCAGATCAGTAAGTCCCAATCCAAAATTAATCACTTGCCTAAATTGCTGTGGTTGCAACTTTATTGGCGTCAGCCGGATATCGTATATAACCTGCCAGAATTTATTTCCAGGATGCGCATAATAGGCTTGTTTGTCTGCTGAACGAAGACTTGGAGCGGTTCCACAAAATACCAGTTTCAGATTGGGTTGGAGAAGGTCCGGAAGAACTGGTTGAGGCAAAGTCATTTTAGTTGCCTGAATGAAAAGGCAATTTGGAAAGGTGTGGATTTATATGATACACACCTTTCCTGATATTGAACTCAAATTATTTTGAGCTAAAGGGCACCTGCTTCTTTGTAATAGCGTTCTGCACCAGGGTGCAACTGAATCTGACCTCTTTGCGTGGCTGCAAAATTTACATCCAATGCCTTGGCCCATGGGGCGGTTGATGTAACCTGGGCAATATTTTCCCAGAATCCTTTGGTAATCTGATAGACCGTTTCATCATCCAAATCAGCCCTGACAGCAATTCCAACCGCCGTATTGAATGAAGCAACGGCTGAGTCATTTTCCTGACCATCATATTGATTTGCTTCTACCATATCGATATAGCGGAATGGGCCAAGCCATTTTTCCACGGCTTCACCTTCGGAACTTTCGGGACCGATAAACCGAATGTTTTCAGTTTCGGTAAACTGGATGAATTGACCGCATGGATCTATACAGCCATTGACATATACGTCGATCTTACCATCCAGAAACGCCTGAAATCCAGTTGCCCAGTTGGCCTTGATGGCTTCATAATCCTCATTTGCAACCAAGCCAGTCGTTGATTCAACCCAACCTTTGGCTGCATTATAGGCACCTCCGCCGGCAGGACCAAGAAATACAGATGCGCCCTCTATGTCATCCAACAGTTCTATATCACTATCAGCCCTGACAGCAAAATGGTATTGGCCATAGGGATACCACATCAATAGTCTCAGATTCTTGGCAAGTTCGGGGGCTTCCTCTTCCTTGGCATACATGGCTTTACCACCGGCCATCAAATTGTAAACCACAGGTGATGTCATGGATAATTCCAGGTTTCCCCGGGCTACTTCCATCATATGCAACGTGGCAGCTCCGCCACCCGATACCTCAATTTCAATACCATCCACATTGTCTGTCACAATATTTGCAAATGTTGCCATGGTAATGGCAGCTCCAAGGCTTGGTGCAATTGTTGCCATCCTCAGGGTTTGATTTTGGGCACTGGCAGAAATTGCCAGAAAGCAAGTAGCGATCAAGACCGCAATAAACCTATTTTTCATTTTTCCTCCTAAATTGTTTTCCCACTAATTTTGTTTGACTTTCCATAATTGAATTCTGTGAAAAAACAGAATTAATATGGCAATTCCTAATGCAATAAAGGCGATTGTATAATCTGGAACAAGAAGTGCAATTCCAATTATGGATCTAACCAATCTTTCCAGAAGATTCAGTTTCCGCTTTTCAAAGCCGGCCAGAGCAGATGCAAGCAACCACATGGCCACGACAAATGCAAAAATGATCCATCCCAATTCTCCCCAGCCGACAGTCGAAATATCTATCATTGCTGGTGAAGCAACTGCCTCTCCTTCAAACCATTCGAAAAATATCTGCAGCTTGTAGATAACCGAAGGATGGTAAACAAATATGAAGGGTATCAAGAACCCAGCCAAAGACAACCTTGCCGCACTCAGACCGGTTTTGATTGGATCGGCACCGGCAATCGGGGCTGCCGCAAATGCCGCTAGAGCGACTGGGGGAGTTACGGTTGAAATCACCGCAAAATAGACAACAAACAAATGCAGCGACAAAAGTGGAATGCCGACAGCTTCAATACCCGATGAAAGAGCTATAACGATTATGAAATACGTGGCACCGGGTGGAAGTCCCATACCTAGTACGATTGAACCCAAGGCAAGAACAATCAACACGCTGAACAGTGGACCACTTGCTGCCTGGGCTAGGAGCAGTGACAACCTGCCGCTGAATCCTGATACCTGAATCAATCCTACAATCAGGCCAATTGCTGCAACGATTACAATGATGGATGCAGCCATACGTCCTGCAGTAACGAATGCATTGTATATCTTGGACCAGGAACGAAACTCGGGAAACAATACAAGTGAACAAGTTAAAGCGGTAATGAAACCGTAAAACCCTGCCTTGGGAACCGATGGTTGAACAAACAGAAAATAGGAAAGAACACTTAGAGGGATAATGAAGACAAGGCATCTAGTCTGTTCAAGACGGTTCAAACCTGGCCTGTTTTCTCGGGGCAAGGGTCCTATCCCCTTTTTTCTTGCCTCAAAATAAATCGTCAGTAAAGTGCCCAAATAATAGAATATCGCTGGTACAATTGCAGCTACGACAATGTAGCGGTATTCCAAACCGATTTGTCCAGCTACAAAGAAGGCAACTACCCCCATGACCGGAGGCATGATTTGTCCACCTGTTGAGGCCGAAGCCTCAACCGCGCCTGCAAAAGACGGTTTGAAACCAGATTTCTTGATAACCGGGATAGTCATCGTGCCTGTGGAAACAACGTTTGATATGGCAGCACCTGACAGGGTTCCAAACAAGGCTGAACTTGCAACTGCAGCGTGGGCTGCCCCGCCAGTCAATCCACCGGTAAGTCTGTTGGCAATTTTCAACAGGAGTTCACCAGCACCTGAAGCCATCAGCACCGAGCCGAAAACGATGAATATCAGAACATTTCCTGAAACCACCTGCAAGGGTTGGCCAAACATGCCACCTGTCTGCGACCAGAAATTGAGAACCATGGATCGCAGGCTTTGTTCAACGGTTGAACTTGAACCGGCAAATATTCCAGTCCACTCGGGAAGATACCCCCGTACAAAAAAATACAAAATCCAGAACACACAGAATACAACGATAAATGTACCAAAGTACCTGTAGGTAAGGTAAAGGGTGACTATCGTTGCAATGGGAAACAACAGGTAATCGATAGACGTTGCCGAAGGTAAGATTCCTGCATCGATTGAGAACAACTTGCCAATCCAGACCAGAAAAACCCCGGTAGAAACAAAGGTCAGGGCCCAATCCAGCCAATTCAGGCGAGAGGATTTGTGGAGTGTAATGAGGGTTATGGCAAAAGAGAGGATTATTGGTAGACCCAAAATAAGACCGGTCGGCAGCAAAAATCCTCGCTCAAATGATCTGTAGGTGGCTCCCAACCAATGTTCACGGAACAATACCCGCTGTTCCCTTCTGGATAATTCCTCAAAGTCACTTGTAGTGATTTCTATGAACCACCGAACGAATTCAGACAATGGTCCAGACGCTGAATAAATCAGAATTACCAGCGTAAAAATGACACAAAGGATGTTCTCAATTTTTATTTTGAACACATCTGAAGATGTCTTCGGTTGTTCAGTTTCAGTATCTGAGTCCATTTCAGATTTGAATATTTCCTTGTTCATTGTTTTCTACAAGAATGCCACCGAAGAAATAGGAATTTTGTGAATCTCCAGTAAAGCAATCCTGCGAACCCAAGGGGTTCACATAAAAATCTGAACCTTGTTTGAGTTTGAAGTTATGGCATGATTAGGCATTACCACGTATTTGTCAAAGAGGTAACAAAGTTTGTACTGGTAAAAATCTATGTCCGGGTCAGGACATATGATACTGATTGTTACGACAAAACCAGCTAGATATGAATTGCCTTATCGTAAGCGTTGAGAACACTTTCATGCATCATTTCCGATAAGGTTGGATGAGGGAAGACCGTATCCATTAATTCTGACTCAGTTGTTTCCAGCTGTCTGCCAACCACATAACCCTGGATCAATTCGGTAACTTCAGAACCAACCATATGAGCACCCAGAAGCTCGCCGGATTTTTCATCAAAGATCGTCTTGATCAAACCTTCGGACTCACCCAGAGCGATTGCTTTTCCGTTTCCGATAAAGGGAAATCGTCCGACCTTGTATTTGATCCCCATTTCCTTGCACTTTTCTTCCGTCAAGCCTACGGATGCAATTTGCGGCATGGAATAGGTACAACCAGGAATGGAGTTGGGAGTTATGGGATGGGGTTTGCCACCTCCGATAATCTCGGCGACCATCACACCCTCGTGACTGGCCTTGTGGGCAAGCCAGGGAGGACCTGCCACATCCCCGATGGCATACACATTGGGAACACCGGTCCGGCATAACTCATCGACGACAATATGGGTTCTATCTACCTTGACCCCTATTCCTTCCAGATTCAGGTTTTCAACATTTCCAACAATTCCCACGGCAGAAATTATCGTGTCAAAGATTACCTTGCTTTCACCTTTTGCATCCTTGATTGTAACTTCGATACCTTCCTTGACCTTTTTTGTCCCTTTTACCTGTGCACCTTCAATTATGGTCATCCCATGCTTTTGAAATTGCTTTTTGGCAAAGGCGGAAATTTCCCTGTCTTCAA
The DNA here is from genome assembly GCA_009842205.1 of Paracoccaceae bacterium. GTDB lineage: Bacteria > Pseudomonadota > Alphaproteobacteria > Rhodobacterales > Rhodobacteraceae > MPNP01. The sequence continues at coordinate 16,595 of VYFX01000047.1, forward strand.
CCGGAAGAATGGTATCAAGCATCTCGACAACGGTAGTTTCAGAACCGATTGAGTTGAAGAAACTGGCAAACTCAATTCCTATTGCACCCGAGCCCACAACCAACAATTTTTTTGGCACTCTTGGTGGTTGCAGCGCTTCCCGGTAGGCCCAAATACTCTTGCCATCCACTTCCAATCCAGGAACCTGTCTTGCTCTGGCGCCAGTTGCAATTACGATATTCTTGGCAGTTATGCTTGTTTCCTTGCCGGATTCCGAAATCAGCAATTCATTCTTGGATTTGAATTTTGCTTCTCCACTGAATACAGTAACCTTGTTTTTTCTCAGGAGATGAGTAACCCCTCCCGAAAGTTGCTTGGCTATGTTTCGAGATCGCTTGATGATTTGATTCAGGTCAAAATCGACATTTTCGGCCTTAAGACCGAATTCGGTGGCCCGATTCATCAAATGAAAAATCTCCGCCGACCGTAGAATGGATTTGGTGGGTATACAGCCCCAATTCAAACAGATGCCTCCCAAATCCTCCCTTTCGACAACAGCAACATTCAAACCCAATTGGCTGCCCCTGATAGCCGAAACATATCCTCCTGGTCCCGTACCGATAACAACCATATCAAATTTTGTATTTGTCATCTCAAATCCTTAAATTATCCAAACCCAACCAGACAAAATGGTTGTTCGATTATTCATTGCCTTCTGCAGCTTCGATTTTTCTAACAACTTGCATATACCCGCCAGAATCCAGAAAAGCAGTTTCTTCATCGGTATTTTTACGACCCAGGACGTCATTCCGGTAGGGAAATCTTCCGAATTCATTGATTATTTCTGCATGTGCCTTGGCATGAATCAATGTAATCTTTCCATCTTCTCCAAGGCGGTTTGATATCAATTCAATACACTTGGCCTGGTCTTTGGGATCTTCGGAATGCATGTATGGAAGATAATAGAAACTCCGTCTATCAGCGTCATGTTTCAGATCAAAATCACGTTCAATGGCATCTTCGGCAATTTCCCGAGCAAGGTGGTCGAATTCAAAGGACCTGGCATCACCCCGAAACATGTTGCGTGAAAATTGGTCCAGAACCAGAATTATTGCCAATGTACCCTCCGGTGACTCTTTCCAATGGTCCAGCTTCCCCTTGATTGCTTCCTTGTAAGTATCAAGAAACCGGTCTCTCACCAGATTGTCAACTTCTTCACCACCGAAGAACCGCTTGCCCGGTTCCAATTCTTCAAACCAAAAATGGAGAACATCCTTGATAGTCATTTTACTTCAACCTCCCTAATTCTCTGTCCAGAAAATGTGTGGCAACACCCAACCCAACTGGTGAAATACTATGTTCAGCCCCCTTGGAGGTATAGGTATACACCTGGAAATCGTTTTGGGTAAGATTCTTTTCAGCCGCTGTCAACTCATCATATGGTACGACAGGATCATCCTCATCATGGACAAGTAAAACTGGCGGACGATATTTGATATCCCCATTATTGTTGTAAGGAAACAGTAACCTGCCTGAAAATCCTGCAACTCCTGCCAGCTTGTAGGAACATTTCGGGGCGTATTCCAGCGATAGCATTGTTCCCTGGGAAAAACCGAAAAGGGCTATTTTTTCCGGTGCAATAGTATTTTCCTTTGAAACATCCGAAATCATCTTGTCAAGGGCCGTAAGGGATTCCTGCAAGGTACGGCCAACTTCAATTGCCGAGGCACCATCATAGGTCGGGATTGAAAACCACTGAAACCCATCCTTGTTGATCGGACAGACCTGAGGACCATCCGGTGCCAGAAAAAGAGTATCCGGAAGGGATGAGCTCATATGCTCTGAAAGATTCAAAAGATCCTTTCCATTTGCACCATAGCCATGAAGAAATATAACGATATTCCGGGTATTGCCTGACTTTGGCTCACTTCTTTCTATGTTCAATTTTACCATTAACGAACGCCCTCCCGGCTTTTTTCTACCCTGTAATAGGCCCAAAGCAACCTTGCAGCCACACTTCTCCAGGGTGACCAATTTTCGGCCATAATCCTCAAATCCTTTTCTGTTGGTCGATCAGGGAGTTCAAAGAGTAATTTTGCACTTTCCTGCAAGGCCAAGTCACCGGCTGCAATCACATCTCTTTTTCCCATCGAAAACATTAAATATATTTCCGAAGTCCAAATACCAATACCGGGAATGGCTGTAAGTTTTTGAATTACCTCATTGTCAGGTAATGTATGGAGTACCTTGTAATTTAAATCACTCGTTGCCAAGGCAGTTATATATCGAGCTTTTTGTCTTGATACCCCACATGCCCTGAGCTCTTCCTCCGTGGCCTTTGATAACTTGTGTTGGTCCTTGTAACCTGCTTTCCCCAACCTTTCGCTGATGGCATTGGCCGAAGCTACCGAAACCTGTTGGCTTAGAATCATTTCCAGTAGGGCATTGAACCCTCCTTCCCTCCTTCGAAGAGGAATTTCACCTGAAACTGCCCTTGCCCTGGCAAATTTTGGTTCAATCTTTGCCAGGTAATCCAAACCTTCCCGAATGTCCTCCTGGGTTTCTATCATCTGGCTGTTTGCCATAACTATCCCTAGTCCCTTTAAACAATGCAAATTACATTCTGGTTTAATTTGTCATTTATTTTATTATTTCAACACTCGTGGTAGTTGGAGTTTAACCTCTGTCCTGTATGATTGATTTTTTGCTTTTGAAAAATTGGAAAGTCGAGTGAATGCATCTCAAAAGAGAATATAAAAACGTTTTGGTTATAGTAATCGCACAGGCAATAGTCGGTGCTCAATTACCGATTGCCGTTACCATCATGGGTTTGGCAGGACAAAATCTGGCATCCAATCTATGCTGGGCAACCTTGCCTATTTCGCTCATGGTTTTCGGTTCAATGACCACAGCCCCTTGGCTTGGAATCGTGATGCAGAAATTTGGCCGTAGAATTGGTTTCTGGTGCGGTTGCATAGGCGGACTGATTGGTGGGTGTATTGGTTATTATGCTCTTTATATTTCCTCGTTCGAACTCTTTTTGGTTGGTGCATATTTCACCGGGATTTACATGTCCACCAACGGGTTTCTCAGGTTTGCTGCAGCCGATACGGCAAGTCCTGCATTTCGACCCAAGGCTGTATCCTATGCCTTGGCAGGTGGTTTGTTTGCAGCTATAATCGGTCCACAATTGGTCAAGGTAACCTACGAGGTTGGGGCGCAACAGTATATGGGGACCTATGTTGCCGTCATGGTAGTGAACCTTCTGGGCTTTATTATTTTTACCTTCCTTGACATTCCTAAAATCGAAAAGGATACCCAGCAGGTTGTAGTAGAAAAATCCTATTTTGATTTCCTGAAAAACCCGACCATACTGGTTGCCATAATTTGTGGCAGTGTTTCCTATGCCTTGATGAACCTGGTCATGACTTCAACCCCTCTAGCTGTAGTTGGTACAGGTCATTCACATCATAGCGCAGCCAACATAGTTTCAGCACACGTTCTCGCCATGTTCATACCATCCTTCTTTACAGGACACTTGATTGCCAAGTTTGGTGCAGAAAGAATAGTTTCCTGTGGTTTGGCCATTCTTACGTTCTCAGGTGTGGTTGGCCTTATGGGTATAGATCTGGGGCACTTCTATCTGGCCCTTATCCTTCTTGGCTTGGGGTGGAATTTTGGCTTTATTGGAGCCACCAACTTGCTACTGACAACCCACAAGCCTCACGAAAGGGGTAAGGTCCAGGGACTCAATGATTTCCTTGTTTTTGGATCGGTTACCATCGCCTCCCTGACCTCGGGCACACTCATGAATTGTACGGGAGGCACTGCACAAGAAGGTTGGTCGGCCGTTAATTGGGCAATGGTTCCCTTTCTAATACTTGCCGCAGGTTCCCTGATCTGGCTGCAGGGCCACAAGAAAAAATCCAGAGTAGTTGAAAGTACCTAGGAAACTGGGGTTAAAAAGGTATCTTTTTTTGGTTTGGTGCTGGATTTGGTTTCAATCAGTTCATCAATCAAACTGAAATTATTAGCCAATAATTGTTCCGCTGTAGGTGCCTGGTCATAATCAAGTTTCCAGATAATGGCTTCAACCAGTGCTTCAAAGGAAGCTTCAATTATATTGGGTGAAACCCCAGCCGTAGCCCAAGTCAAGCCATCAGAATTGGTACATTCAATGACGACCCTGGTAACGGCCGAAGTACCAGCTCCACGAATTCTTACCTTGAAATCCACAAGCTTCATGTCGGAGATGTATTTCTGATATGGACCAAGGTCCCTCTGTAAAGCCTTGGACAGGGCATGAACAGGTCCGCTATCCAAATTGTCGGTCAACCCCTCGGATACGGATATCTTCCTCTCATTGCCAATTTTGATCACGACAACCGCTTCAGATTCACTTTTGGATATATTATCATTGAAGTGATGGGATTCCACATTGACCCTGAATCTTTGAACCGTGAAATAATTCGAAAGCGTTCCCAGCATCCTTTTTACCAGCAACTGACAGGATTCCGGTGCGACATCATAGGTGTATCCCTTGTCTTCTCGCAGCTTGATTTCATCAACAATTCTCCTGAGAGTATCATCATCAACTGTTTTCAAATCCACTCCCAATTCCTTCAACCATGATCTCAAATGTGATCTACCGGCTTGGTTTGAAAGTGGAATTACTCTCTTGTTGCCAACATCTTCCGGGTCCACATGTTCATAGGTTGAAGGTTCCCTCAAAACTCCTGAACCATGCAGGCCAGCCTTATGTGCAAAGGCAGATGTGCCTACATAGGCTGCGTTTTTACTGGGAATTCTATCCAGAATATCATCCAGGAGCCTCGAAAGGTGCGTCAGTTTCTGGAGTTTCTCCAGGGTAACACCTGTATCATACAGAGATCTGTAGGGCTCCTTGAGTCTGAGATTGCCGATGATGGTTATCAAATTGGCATTACCGCATCGTTCACCGATACCATTGATGGTACCCTGAATATGCCTGGCACCGGCATCTATTGCTGCCAGGGAACCCGCAACGGCATTTTCGGTATCGTTGTGCGTGTGAATTCCCAACCTGTCGCCTGGAATACCATATTCGATTACAGCCTTTGTTGCCGTACCAATGTCCTTAGGAAGAGTACCACCGTTTGTATCACATAATACAACCCATCTTGCTCCAGCCAAATAGGCTTCCTTAACGCAATCAAGAGCATATTTTTCATCGGAAAAATAGCCATCGAAGAAATGTTCGGCATCAAAAATAACTTCCTTGCCCTTGGCAACAAGGTGCTTAATTGATTGTCTGATATTGTCGAAGTTTTGTTCAAGGGTTATGCCAAGAGCTTTCTGTACATGAAACACGTGGGTCTTGCCCACAAGGCAAACTGTTTTCGTATTTGAGTTGACCAAACTAGCCAGATTTACGTCATTATCTGCTGAATGATCTGCCCGCTTGGTCATCCCGAAGGCAGTGATTTGGGCATCCCTGGTTTCCGGGAGGTTCTCGAAATACTGCCGATCAGTTTCATTTGCACCGGTAAAACCTCCCTCGATGTAATCAATGCCAATATCATCAAGTTCCCTAGTAAGTTTTAACTTGTCCTCAAGCCCGAACAAAACCCCCAGGGTCTGTGCTCCATCTCGGAGGGTCGTGTCATACAAATATATTCTTTCCTTACTCATAACTTTACCTTCTCATTGGAGAGGAACTAAATCCCATCCTCATACCTGCTTTTCAGTGTTTCCAGCATTTTTGGATTGAAATTATTATCCAATTGCCATTTCGGTAATTCACCTCCCGATTGGTCTTGCAAAAGTACTCCGGCTTCACTCAGGGAGTTCCTGATTTCATCGGCCTTGGCAAAATCCCGTGTTTTTCTGCACTCTTCCCTGTACTCAAGTATTTGCACAAGACAATCGGCGAATTCCGTGATATCAAGGCCCGAATTGCCCAGAGCATTTATCTCCTGTTCACAAAGGCTTTCCAAACCCAAAAGGCTTAGCGATCCAAAAAGGGAATCCAATTCCTCTTTTCTGGCCAATTCATGAAGTTTTGACAATCCCTTGGGAATATTGAAATCGTTACAAACCGCTTCCAAGAAATCTGGATCCATCTTGGGTTCCAGATCACTTGACGCTGATAAAATCCTGCGCCATCGGGCAACTATTTCGGTCGCTTCATGGACCTTGCTGTCTGTCCAGTCAATTTCTGAACGATAGTGGGTTCCCAGCATTACCAACCGGATGACTTCTCCCGAAATACCCTTATCCATCAGATCCTTGATGGTAAAGAAATTCCCCAAGCTTTTTGCCATTTTCTGACCATTTACCCGGATCATGCCATTGTGCATCCAGTATCTGGCAAATTCCTCTTCGGGGTATATGGCATTGCTTTGTGCCAACTCATTTTCATGATGCGGGAAACAAAGGTCGGAACCACCGCCATGGAGATCAAAAGTTGGTCCAAGCAATTCCGAACTCATGGCTGAACATTCGATGTGCCATCCGGGTCTTCCCCTTCCCCAGGGACTGGTCCAGCCGGGAAGATCATCACTTGATGGTTTCCAAAGGATAAAATCCAAGTCGTTTTTCTTGTATGGCGCAACTTCAATTCTTGCACCTGCCTTCATGGTTTCCAGATTTCTTCTGGCTAGACGTCCGTATTGAAGTAAGGACGAAACATCAAAAAGAACATGCCCCTCGACCACATAACCGTTTCCATTGGATAATATATCCTTGATCATGGAAATCATTTGTGGAATATAATCCGTTGCCCTAGGTTCATGGGTAGGAGCCAGATTCCCGAGAAAATGCATATCCTCATGATACCAGCCAATGGTTTCATCAGTAATTGACTTTATGATGGAAATGAGATCCCTCGCATCTCCATCTTCCCTTAAACTTTTGGCCCGATTGTTTATTTTGTCATCAATATCCGTGATGTTCCTGACGTAGGTAACATTCTCCTTGCCATAAAAATATTGGAACAACCGATAGACAATATCAAAGGTAACTGCCGGTCTCGCATTACCAATATGTGCCCGATCATAAACCGTGGGACCACATACATATAGTCGAACGTTTTTAGGGTTCAGTGGTACAAATTTTTCTTTCCTACGAGTTTTCGTATTCCAGATGTGCAATGCCGTCATATCAAACCAAAAAGGGGCTGGTCCCTACGGCCCGAAAGAAAAATTTACTTGAATAGACAACGGGCCGACAGAGATGTCAACCGATAATGCAAATGTATATTGTAAATACTTTCGTTGTCATGGGGCAACAAATTAGCAAACTTTATCAAGAAATCAAGTACAGTTACAAAATACCCTAATCGGCGAGCTAAATCAAATTATTCGGTTCATTTATCATATCCGGCAATTATTTCCACCTGATTCGATTTCCCGGTTCAAAAAAAACGGTTTTTGACCTCCGTTTTCCTGACCGGGATCAAATTTTCCACCACCGGTGACCACTATTGGACCCTGATGCAATACCTGCACACACACCCTGCCCCTCCCGCTTGTCGGGTACCCTGTTTCGTTTCATTCGAGGGTGTCCGGCGTCGGTTCGACAACCGGCAAAATCAGATCTGCAATCTGAACAGCTTGTTCCAGCCTTCCTCCAATCGGCCATTCCCGGGAAAGGGTGGTGCACTTTTCAATCAACAATATTGGTGTATATTTAAACCGTTAGTGACAATCATGCCCGGTTCCGGACAGTATCCCATCAACGGCTGGTATCCCTTCTCGAAGGGAACGGTCCCATTGGCTGCACGGTAGGTGGAAAGGCATTCCCGCTTGCCCGATGGAATGATGGTGGCATCAATGTCGATGGTCAGGTGGGTCAGGTTCTTCCTCTTCACCTGTCGGTGGATCATCGCCCTGTTGATCCGGTGCAATCTCTTCAATGCAACGGATGGCGGGGGAATCCAGGCCTCACCCCTGACCCGCCTTTTTCCGGCAGCCCCGTCATGGCAGCGTTCCAGCCAGTCACGGATCGAGCGGGGCGAGGGAAAGGTCCGTTTCCGTCCCCCGCGGTGACGGCCGTCGAGTGTACACCTGCGACGGCCGAACAGGTGGGGTTCAACCTTCCCGACGATCCGGCAAAGGACACGGTCATCCTCGAGTCGGTCAATGTCCGAGACATGGTCAAACCCCAGAAGGTTCAACAACATGACGGCCAGAACCATCTGGCCGTCAAGCCAGCCCTGGGAACGGAGACGTTCACCGGGAAGCCTGTGGAGGATCTTCCCGTCGGAAAGGATCTTCAGGAACGGCAGGACACCGGCAAAGGGGGTCGTGTCCTGGAGGGGGGAAAATTCGGTCTTGATTGGAAAGGATTTTTCAACTATCATTATGTTCACCCGTTGGGTTGTTGTTGTATTGTCGTGATGATAGCAGGAAAATGCCGTCGTCACAAGGATCCAACGGGTTTATTTATTTATTTTGATCGCCGATCAGGGAAATATTACTCAATTGGAAATCTTTGTTCCAAATCACGCGATTACTTGATCCATTAAAATCAATTCCAAATCTGAAGTATTAAATTTCAAGTTTTGAAACTTGATTGCATCCCTGATTTTACGCTCTTTGTTTTTCAGAATCTCCATTTCGAAATTCAAACCAATCAGGAACCTTTCGCCTTGTCCAATTCATATTAAAAAGAGCAGATTTTGATTTGTAATACTCCCGATAGCTTTCAATTGGACAAGTGGTTTTGTATTCATCTGGAAGGGCTAGGGCAAAGGGTGTTAAATCCGCTTTCAAAATATTGTCGGGCATAATGGATAGGTTTTCCCGCAATTTTTGATCAGACAAGTGTGTTTTGTCGTATCTGTACCGATATTCGTCACACAAGCCCACAAAATGCTGATAATGCCATTGATAGTTGCCACTTGTTTCCATCGTCCAAATTGTGCATGGATGTTTTTGATGGGTGATTTTGTAGAAATTTTCTTGGACGGTACTACTCTCCAGCAAACGATGAGCCGCGCAAAGCATTTGGGCAGATTCCAAGACCATTTTCACAACATGCTTATCGCACTGGTATTGTGCTGCAACAAGGGGATCAGAATCCAGACAAAATATATTCATTCCAACCTAAATTCAGTTCCCTCTATATCTCAAGATTCAGCATTATTTTGCGACAGCCCCAACGAATGATTTTTGTACTTTCCTAGTGCTTCTCTTTGGTTTGGATTTACTGGCTTTGTTGTTCTTGAAAATCTCGGCAAGAAATTGACCGGTATAGCTTTCAGGATTTGTTGCTACTTTTTCAGGGGGGCCGGTTGCAATAACATTACCGCCTTTTTCACCACCCTCTGGACCCATGTCAATTATCCAGTCAGCTGTTTTGATGACATCAAGATTATGCTCGATTATGACTACGGTGTTTCCCTTGTCTACCAGTTCATGGAGAACAACAAGAAGATTGTTGATATCCTCAAAATGAAGTCCTGTTGTCGGTTCATCAAGGAGGTATATTGTTTCACCCCTGGTAACCTTCGACAATTCCGTTGCTAGTTTAACCCTTTGGGCTTCCCCACCCGACAAAAGTGGTGCCTGCTGTCCAAGCTTGATATAGCCGAGCCCTACCCTGTTCAGGGTTTTGATTTTTCTGCTGACAGCGGGTATGTTCTTGAAAAATTCATTGGCTTCCTCGACGGTCATGTCAAGAACATCGGCAATGGTTTTATCCCGGTATTTGATTTCCAGGGTTTCACGGTTATAGCGCAGGCCCTTGCAACTGTCGCAGGTAACATAAACATCGGGAAGAAAATGCATGGAAATTCTCTTGACACCATCTCCCGTACAGGCTTCACATCGTCCACCAGGTACATTGAAGGAAAATCTTCCAACCTTATAACCCCTGGCTTTGGACATGGGAAGATTGGCAAACAAACCTCTAATTGGATCAAATGCCTTGGTATATGTTGCAGGGTTGGAGCGGGGAGTTTTCCCAATCGGTCTCTGATCAATATGGATCATGTCCTTGAATTTTTCGAAGCCACTGATGCTGTCATAAGTTCCTGACAGTTCCTTCCATCCCTTGAAAAGGGTTTCAAACACCAATGAGGATTTTCCACTGCCCGAAACGCCAGTTACACAAATCATTTTCCCTATGGGAAATGAAATATCCACATTTTTCAGATTATGACATTTTGCCCCAGATATATGAATATGATGATTACCCGAATTTACCTTTCTTCGATTGTCAGGTATGGGTATGACCTTTTCTCCGCTCAGGTATTTTCCGGTAAGTGATTTTGGTTCATCAATAATCTCCTTTACAGAACCCTGAGCTACTATTTCACCTCCATGAATACCGGCTCTCGGACCTATATCCACCAAATGGTCTGCTTCCCGGATTGCTTCCTCGTCATGTTCAACAACGATAACGGTATTACCCTTGTCACGCAGATTGACCAATGTGGACAACAGGCGTTGGTTATCACGTTGATGAAGTCCTATGGAAGGTTCATCCAGGACATACAGAACACCGGTCAAACCGGAACCGATTTGACTGGCCAACCTAATTCTTTGGCTTTCTCCACCAGAAAGGGTTCCGGCCTTACGGGAAAGTGTCAGATATTCAAGTCCTACATCAACCAGAAAATTCAACCTATCCCTGATTTCCTTGAAGATTGAAGCACCGATCGTGTTTTGTTGTTCGGAAAGTTCGGCTGGAATTTCAGATATCCATTGCAAAACCTCAGTAATCGATTTTTCGACCAATTCACCCAAATGAAGCCCGCCAATCTTGACCGCTAAGGCTTCATTATTTAACCTGTATCCATGGCAGGTATGACAGGTTTCATTTTTTTGCATCGCTTCCAATTGGTGTCTTCGCTTGAAAGATGTTGTTGAATGATAGATTCTTTCCAGAAAGGGAACGATTCCTTCAAAATTCAAACTTTCCTTGATTAGTTGGCCACTTTCCTCAAGTTCATAATTTACCTTCCCGCCATAAAAAAATACGTCCCTGAATTTTTGAGGTGTGTCATGCCAAGTGGTATTATGGGGAAGATTGAAGCTCTTGAGCAAAATAAGAATCTTGCTCCAGAAATCTGCTGATTTTGGTACAAACCACTCATCTACAATATCCAGAACTTCCTTATTGGGTTCACGGATGATTTCAGACTCTGCGAATACTCTTTTCGTTCCCAGACCATCACAATTTGGACATGCACCTGAAGGAGCATTGAAAGAAAACAGCCTTGGTTCAATTTCCCTGATGGTAAACCCGGATACAGGGCATGCGAACTTTTCTGAAAACAATATTGGTTCGAGGCTGCTATTGCCAACAAATTCGATTTCTGCGGTACCATTGCTTTGATCGAGTGCCGTTCGCAGGGATTGCGCTATTCTTTCCTCATTGCCAGGTCCGGCTACTATCCTGTCTATCACAAGTGAAATGTCATGCCGATGATTTTTTTCCAGATTGGGAATGGTATCAAGGGTTTGTATTTCACCATCAATCTTGACACGCAGAAAGCCCTTTTTCTTGAATTCCCTTAGATCGTTCCGGAAAGTACCTTTCCTGTCCCTTATGATTGGTGCCAGAAGCAGGTACCTCGTTCCCACTTCAAATGAGGCAATTCGATCCACCATGTCCGAGACCTGCTGCGAGGTTATCGGCAAGCCTGTTGTGGGTGAATACGGCACCCCTACCCTTGCATAAAGAAGCCGTAGGTAATCATAAACCTCGGTAATCGTTCCAACCGTGGATCTGGGATTCCTGGATGTTGTTTTCTGCTCGATGGAAATGGCTGGTGAAAGACCTGAGATATTATCCACATCAGGCTTCTCCATGACATTGAGAAATTGACGCGCATAGGCTGATAGGCTTTCGACATATCGTCTTTGACCTTCTGCATAAATCGTATCGAGAGCGAGAGAAGACTTGCCTGAACCACTGAGACCGGTAAAGACAATCAACTTGTCCCTTGGTATGGTTAAATCAACTGATTTCAGATTGTGCTCCCTGGCACCGAGAACCGTGATTTCTTTCAACTCACTCATATTGGTTAATTTTCTAATTCAAAATTTATTATTCAGGTGATTTCAATTCCTGGGGCATTTTTTCAGATAATGATACTTTGAAATTATGCAATTCAAGTTATAAACCAAACAAATGCTTGCAATTACCAAAAATTAATTGATCGATGTTAAACATAACTTTGTGATGATCTAAATTCCCTCAATACCAATCTGCAAATTTGATAAAATCGTGTATTATCACTTTGAGGGATTCTTTACCCGATTGAAATCCATGATAAGGCCGGTTTGGGTGATAGGATTAAGTAAACCTGCTTTGCTTGTATTTTGCAAAGATTGAATGTGTTCGAATAGAATACGAAAAGCCTTATGGTTATGGTACTGGACAATAAATTAAATATTACGAAGCAGGTGGAACTGGCAAAAGCTGAAGAAAGAATTAGCAAGAAAAAGGCCAAACAGTTTTTTGACTCTGGGGATATTAACAAATCTGAAGTTGGTACCTTTAAAGGACTTGCGTTTATTCATGCCTATTTGTTTGAAGATATTTTTGACATTGCCGGCAAAATCCGTGATGTGAACCTAGCCAAAGGGTTTTTCCGCTTTGCACCACTTTTGTATTTACAAGCAGCATTGAAACACATTGATGCCATGCCTCAAAATAGCTTTGATGAGATAATTGAAAAATATGTGGAAATGAATATTGCCCACCCCTTCCGCGAGGGAAATGGTCGTGCAACCCGTATCTGGTTAGACCTGATTTTGAAAAAGGAATTGAAGCAGGTGGTGGATTGGAACAGAGTTGATAAAGATGATTATCTTTCCGCCATGCAAAGGAGCGTAGTAAAAGATTTAGAAATCAAAACTCTGTTGAAAAAAGCACTAACGGATCAAATTGATGACCGAGCTCTGTTTATGTCGGGCATTGATGTGAGCTTCTACTACGAGGGTTATAGCGAATTCAAAACTGAGGAGCTTTAACCATGAATAGGATTGGTTAGTAGGTAAGGCCCTAATAGATTGTTTGTTGTATTATGACTGGCCTTGCAAGTAGTTGACTTACAAAAACCAAATAAAGGAAAATCGTTTGTCCAGTCCTGCTTAAATTATCTTGCATGTTGTAATTTCAGGGCGAGCTTGCTAATTTTTAACTTAAGGTTTTTTTATAGGAACCTGAATTTTGTATAGGAAGTCATTCATAATGAGCCAAACAACGAAAGAAAAAACTAATAAACGGTCGGTTAGTGTTGATGAAAGGACCTCTGAAGAATCAAAAAGTTCTTCGACGGCAACGACACATGCTGTGTCTAAGGCGTGGCAATCATTTGAACCTCAAATTAGTTTATCTTGGATACTAGCAGACATAAAGGCCTCACAAGAAAAAAACTCTTAATTGACCTTTTCCGCCTAATCACATTAGCAACATGTCAAAAGCTTCGCAGAGGAACTATGTTCTTCAATATCCAGCTAAAATGTACGAAGCTTCGAATTCTGGGAATTTGCGAACAGGTGATGTAGTTCGTCTTGAACTCGATGACCTTGAGAAAATTGCCCGTCATAAATCAGTGTTGGAGTTATTCAGACATTTTGATGAAAACTCTGAATATAGCCCAAAGTTATGGGCTATTCTAAATAAAACATGCGATATGGTACATGATCCAGCGAAAGGTCGGTACTTCAAGAGCAATTTATTTTTTGGTGCCCTTACAAATGCTGAGAACAGCATTAAGGAAAGGTACACTTGGAGATCTACTTTACTCAGAAGATTTAATTGCACCCGAAAACCTATTGACTGATGCTTATAAGAAATATTTTTCAAAAAAAGCTAGGTACAAAAATCCTTATGACTCTGCAATCTCGCAAAAGCAGTATTATGTGGATTTAAATAAAACAGTAATTGATCCAGCAGTTGATAAAATTAAAGAATTAATAGAAGGACAAGTTAACGAAATTGACAGCCCGTCGGAACTTCTGAATGGTCTTATTAAATTAACTGAATCTGATGAAGAAATTCAGGAAGACCTAAAATCCTTCAAGGAATCGGACGAATGGCAAGAAGAACTCAATAAATACAATAAGAAACAAAAGGAAGTTCAAGAAAAAAATACTAAGGTAATTTTTAAAACCCAACCTAAAAACAAAATTGCTGCTTTGGCACTTAATCAACTAGACTCTCAAGGAATATTTTTTTACGAGCCAATGATAAATATTTTTAACCCAGATCATGACTTAGCCTACATAATTCAGTTAGAAGATTTAATAACATTAAAAATTGCCCAACCAGTACAAAAAAATGGTGAATTGTCTCGATTGCTTCAAAATAAACGTAAAGCAATGTTAACCAGTAATTTTTATGATAGGTTGCTTAATATAATGGGAAACTATTTTTCAAAGATTGGGACACTTGATGTCATGTCTCATGAAGTTTTTATGCTTTATAAGAAAGTTTATCCTGGAGAGTTTTTCGATGACATACATGAGTACAATGATTATAATCGAAAACCTAAATAATTCGCGTCGCTTTTTTGGAAATGTTTCGGTCAGTGACTATGAAGTTTATACTCTCACGTAACTTTCATATAATCGAATAAATTAGATTGAATGTATCGTAAAATTTCTCAAAAACACGGAAAGAACTAGCTTCAAAACTTTTGAACTACAAAGAAGCTATAACTGTAATACCCACAGTATTTTTCATACAATTCCATTTCCATATTCACAGCCTTAATTAATTCCTTGGCAGCTTCTGATTTGTGCCTTGACAGAAACCCATCAATTCTATCTTGCAGAGGTTGGTAGTAATTGTCCCACCATGCTGATTTTGGAAAAGGGAAATAACCCTTAAGTACAAACCCCTGCTTTTCTAAAATTTCAATTTTCCTTGAAGGAGTGGCAATTTCCGGATATTCATTTTGCCAAAAGTCATCGATTTCAATAGGTCTATCCTTGGTGAGCCATATAACTTCCGAAACAGCCATGATTCCACCTGGTTTCAGGAAGCGCTTCAGATATTCGATCCCATTGGAAAAACCCATGTTGTAAATCGAACCCTCGGCCCAAACAACATCAAAACTGTCTTCGGCAAAGGGTAAATCATCCATTGAACAAGATCTGGTAGATATTTGTTCCGAAAGTCCTTGCGACTGGGCTTTTTCCTCAAGAATTTGTAAAAAGATGGTAGACAGGTCGATGGCCAAGATTTCGGCATCAAGAGATTTTGCGAGCTGCAATGTTGATGCACCGGTACCAACACCGACATCAAGGATTTGCAATCTTCGTGTACCCTCGGTCAAACTGGCCATGTTTAGGGCACGGGAAGTCAATTCAGCACTCCCAGGGCCTTGACGTTCTCCACCCTTGTGCAAATCAATCAATAGTTCTAGGTCCATTATTGCCCCTGCCGAACAAGTTGTTTGTGGAAATTACCCATAGCATTACAAAAGGGCTGGTTTATGTTCAGGATTACTTTCCCTTTTCTTGCGATTTTCTTGTGTCCAACAGCTTGCACACAAGCCAATAAGCCCATGCGGGTATGCTTGCTACAAGACTGTACAAAATTATTCCTAGTGGACCAAACAAACCTCCCATAATAGACAGGAGACTCGTAATCGGAGCAAAAATAATGAACAAAACTTTTGCAGCTGTTTTTCGACCCGAATTATGAATTTTCAATACCGCAAAATATAGAAACCAGCCCGATATCAATGTCGGTAGAAGTTGGTAATAGATTGCTAGATCCAAAGGTAAACTGAAACCCCTGATCAAACTGATGAAAATTATCAGCAACGGATTCCAAAAACTCGCTATGCAAATTATCTTAAAATTACGCATAAGATATCCACCGATATTGTGATATGGAGAACTAACTCTTCGATCAATATTAATTTTAACTTGTCCATACTCAAATTTGCCATTCCATTATTTATTTTTACTCGACTTGTGGTTTTACCCTAGGATTTACCAATATATTACATACTGAAAATTGCATATTAATTTTGAGTGGTTGGTGTTAATCAAAATAAAGTTGGTGTATCTTTGTCAGAAGATGGTTTAAGATTGATTCCATTAAGATTTTTGTATTTCACGTGGTCAGATGATGATCGCAGTGTAAATGAATTTGGGTAAGTTAGTTATGTTGAACAATACAGTAAACAGGGTTACCATTATCGGTATCGTAGAACGGGACCCTGAAATTAGACAATTTCCTTCTGGTGGACAGGTATGTTCCTTTTCCGTCAAGACATCGGAGAAATTCAAGGATCGCCATACAGGTGAAGACAGGGAAATCTCTCAAATCAACAGGGTTGGTGTCTATGTTCCCAATTTCATTACCGCGATACAAAATGAAGTTACCCAAGGAGACCTGGTATATATTGAAGGTAGAATGGAAACGCGCAGGACGACGGATGAAATGGGCAATGAACGATTCTGGACTGAAGTTTCAATACGACCCTATCATGGTTCATTTGCCAAGTTGAATTCTTCCAGTAGTGCTGAAAGCAGTTTCCCCGAGTCCAAGCCACAAAGCGAACCAAGCCAGTGGCGAAATTATGGTTCTAACAACCAGCAAAACCTGGATTCCGAAGTTGGCGGAACACGCCGGGGATTCACCTCGGATAATGATCAGGACGATAATATTCCGTTTTAAGAATTAAAAGGAATTTGCAACTATTCCCTAAACTTTTATTAGGTAGAAATACTTCGCTTTAAAATTATGGAATCACTACCATTATCTGCAAAAAAAACTATTTAATACATAGTATTATTTCGCAAGAATTTAGTTCCAAAAATTGTACATTCCGAAGCTAGCGTTTAACACATTGGAACATGGTTGGACGATCCTCTGGTTTCGGTGATTTGAATAAATTGATTTCTATAATGCCAAATAGGTTGAGGATTTGACTTTGGACGATAACGACATTGAAAATGAGGATGATTTCCTAGACCCTGATCAGGGTATCCCTACCATCTCGTTAACCGATGAGTTGGGGTCATCCTATTTGGATTACGCCATGAGCGTAATTGTTTCCAGAGCATTGCCCGATCTTCGAGATGGTTTGAAGCCCGTCCACCGCAGAATACTCTATGCCATGCATGAATCGGGGAATACCAACGACAAGCCCTATCGAAAATCAGCCAGGCCAGTTGGTGATGTCATGGGTAAATATCATCCCCATGGTGATGCCTCGATATATGATGCCCTTGTGAGGATGACGCAGGACTTTTCTATGTCTGCTCCCCTGCTTGATGGCCAGGGTAATTTCGGCTCGATGGATGGGGATAATGCTGCTGCCATGCGGTATACCGAAATCCGTATGGACAAGATCGCCCAGCAACTGCTCCTGGACATTGAAAAAAATACCGTTGATTTTCAGGACAACTATGATGGCAAGGATCAGGAACCCGTTGTTCTGCCGGCAAGATTTCCGAATATCCTCGTCAATGGTGGCAGTGGCATTGCTGTTGGCATGGCCAGCACAATACCCTCCTACAATCTTGGTGAAATCATTGATGCAACTCTTGAGCTTATCAACAATCCTGATGTTTCGGTCGAAAGATTGATGGAACTCGCCCCGGGACCCGACTTCCCCACGGGTGGCATAATCATGGGAAGAATTGGTTCAAGGCAAACCTTCATTGAAGGTCGAGGCCGAATTGTCCTTAGGGCCAAGACTCATTTTGAAGCAATGGGCAAGGATGGCACTAGGATTGTCATTGATGAAATCCCTTATCAGGTCAACAAGTCAAGTCTGGTTGAACAAATTGTGGAGGTCGCTCGCAACAAGCAGGTCATAGGTATTTCCAATATTCAGGATGAATCCAACCGTTTGGGTGTTCGGGTTGCCATCGAACTCAAAAGGGACAGTACACCAGAAGTGGTATTGAACCAGCTTTGGCGTCATACCAAAATGCAAACCTCCATTGCCAGCAATCTGGTTATGCTCAATCGGGGTAAACCCGAGTTGCTTAACATAACCCAGATTCTTCAGGCCTTTATCGAATTCAGAGAGGAGGTTGTAACCCGCAGAACTGCAGACAATCTCAGGAGAGCCCGCGAACGAAGTCATCTTCTTTGTGGATTGGCTGTTGCCATTTCAAATCTGGATGAGGTTGTAACCATCATCCGCGGGTCAAGTCAGCCGAGTGATGCCAGGGAAGCCCTAATGGCCAGGGATTGGCAAGCCGAGGAAATTGCCGACTATATAAAGCTCATTGATGATCCACAAAATAAAATCAATCCGGATAATACATATCGGCTTACCGAAACCCAAGCCCGTGCAATTCTTGACCTGAGACTGCAAAGATTGACTGCCATGGGGGTCAAGGAAAATACCGATGAGCTACAAGTCCTGGCCGAAAAGATAAAGGATTATCTGGACATATTGCGGTCGGGAGAACGGGTCCGAGGAATCATTTCCGAGGAATTGGTAGAGGTCAAGGAAAAATATGCCATACCCAGGAGAACACTAATTGAAGAATTTGATGAGGAAATTGAGGACGAGGACCTTATACCACAAGAGGATATGGTTATCATCATTACCAGGGAAGGATATATCAAGAGAACTCCACTGGATGATTATCGTCAGCAATACAGGGGTGGCAAGGGTCTTGCCGGCATAAACACCAAGGACGAGGACTTTGTCAAAAACATTTTTGTGGCCAATACCCATGATGAATTGCTCTGTTTTACAACCAACGGGCTTGCCTACAAGATCAAAACCTGGAAACTCCCGCTTGGAGGAAGAAACACCAAGGGTAAACCCCTGGTAAACATACTCAATGTTGAAGGCGGGGTTTCAATTTCTGAAACCATACTGCTGTCTGAAACAGATTTTGAAGATCCTGAAAAATTCCTGGTTTTTGCCTTTTCCAATGGAAAGGTAAGAAGATCCGCCCTCTCCCACTTCCAGAAAATCCAGTCAAACGGGAAAATTGCCTTTAGCGGAGAGGAAAACTATACTCTCATAGGTACCTGTTGCTGCACGGAAGCTGATGATGTCATACTTGCTTCCAATCATGGTCAGGCAATCAGGTTTTCCACCACACGCCTTCGTGAAATCAAGTCCAGAAAATCGGTAGGTGTCAGGGGATTGCGTTTGCGGAAAAAGGATCAACTTATTGGTTTGATCTCGGTTCCGGCAGATAGAATTGCTACTCCTCAAAAAAGAAGCGAGTATCTCAAGTTTCGCAGGGTTGATGAGGAATTCGAGGAAGAACTTGAGGAAGAAACTGAAGACAACGGTTTGAATGACCTTCCCTTGTTTGCTGATGGGGCAGAAGTTTCCAACGAGGAGTTGGCAGAAACAGAGGAATTAATTATCGTGATAACCAAGGAAGGTGGTGGTAAACTTACCTCTAGTCACGAATTCCCGGCCAAACTCAACAGGGGTGGATATGGTGTCAAGGGTAACAAGATCAAAGGTGTCATTGCCTTCATGAAAGTCACCCTTGAGGATCAAATCATTTTGGGGACAAATTCCGGTCAGGTGATTAGATGCAATGTCAGTGATGTCTCCTATCGGTCACGTTCAGCAGGCGGGGTCAGGATTATGCGTCTTCCCGAAGATTCAGAAATAGTATCCGTTGCCAAGATAGATTCCTCCAAAATACCAGATCAGGAAGAAGATCAATTTGATGAAGATGGATCAGAAGTTTCTGAAAATCCTGTTGAGTAAACCTTTATACAACACCTGACGCCTGGCACGGAATTAAATGATGTAAACAGTCAAGCCGATGGTTATCGAAAGATTTGCCCCTTCCCCTACAGGCTATTTACATTTGGGTCATGCCTATTCTGCCATGACTGCCTGGCGTTCCAGCAAGACCCATAACGGCAAATTCTATATTCGTATTGAAGATCTGGATTCAACCCGTTCCAAATCGCAATATACCCAAGCCATTTTTGATGATCTATCAAGGCTGGGTATCAATTGGAATACACCTGTTGTGTATCAGTCAGAAAGATTTTCCGTTTATGAAGATTGCCTTTCCAAATTAATTGCCATGGGACTTTGCTTTCCTTGCAAATGTACCCGAAAGGATATCAAGGATTCCCTGGAAGCACCAAATGCTCCCCTCATTTCGGAAGGTCAAAAATTGCTTTATCCTGGTACATGCCGAAACAGATCATTTGATGAAATGACCAAGGGGGATACAGTTAGGCTGAATTTTTCAAAGGTCATTGGATATTTTGGTGGTTTGTCGCACTTTCCTACATTGGAAATAAAGGAGCTTGGTCAATCCCATTCAGGGGTTCATCATGTATCACCCGAATACTTTCAGGGAAATTTTGGAGATATTGTCCTTGCCCGAAAGGATATCGGTACTTCCTATCATTTAGCCGTGATCATTGATGACGCATTCATGGGCATCACCAATGTGACAAGGGGAGAAGATATTTTTGACTCAACTTTTATCCACAGGTTGCTGCAGGAACTTCTGGGCTTGCCAATACCAACATGGTCTCATCATGGACTCATCAAGGATGAGGATGGCAAGAGACTGGCCAAAAGAAGCCCATCCTTTACCCTAAGAAATTTATGGGATCAGGGTTTTACATCTGAGGAAATAATCTCAATGGCAGATAAGCAATTATGTTGAAATTGGACCAGTATTTTGTTTCATTCTTGTGTGATTTAATTGAAAGTCATGTAATCAGTCACTTTATTTAAATTGATGAAACAAGCCCTACCAATTTGAAATTTTACTCATGACCAGTGTTGATGAAAAAGTAACCAAACTCTATACCCAGAGGATTCTGGAACTTGCCAGCAATATTCCCCTCCACGATCGCTTGGAGGACTATGAAGGCAGTTCCAAGGTTCGTTCTCCCTTATGCGGTTCTACGGTTACAGTAGACCTTGTTCTCGAGGATGGCTTGATTTCGGAATTCGGACAGGACGTCAAGGCCTGCGCCCTCGGACAAGCAACAGCCTCCATTGTTGGAAGCAGAATAATTGGCAGGTCCTTCAATGAAGTTTCCCTAGCACGAGATCAGATGGAGGCCATGTTGAAGAAAAGGGGCGATCCTCCCGGTCCACCATTTGAAGAATTGGAAATCCTCTACCCTGCTCAGGATTATAAAAACCGGCATGCCTCAATCCTGCTGGTTTTCGATGCTACCCTCAATGCCATGGAACAAGCCCTAGGCAAAGATAACCATAAATCCCTTAACTAATCAGATCAAGCCATTCTTGCTCTGAAATAATTTTAATCCCCAACTCATTTGCCTTCTTGGATTTACTTCCACTTCCGGGCCCAGCAATCACCAGATCAATGTTTTTTGAGACTGCACTGTAAACCCGTGCACCCAATGACTCGGCCTTGACTTGAGCTTCCTTTCTGGTCATTTGCTCCAACTTGCCGGTAAATACCAGTGATTTGCCAGATACGGGTGTACTTTCTGCTAAATCCGATTGCGGATTGGTAAATTTTAGTTCGGGAATTAACTTGGCTATCCATTCGTTAAATACTCGATTTTGAAAGGTATCAATTACTGAATTAGCGATGACTTCGCCCAATCCACCAATACTAATCAAGTCCTCTCTTGCTTCCTCATCCTCTTCTGCTGCTTTGTCTACAGCTAACTTGAAATTTTCCCAGGTTTGGTAATGATCTGCTACCAGTTGAGAGTTTTTGGAGCCCAGATGTCTTATCCCGATGGCTGTAAGCAATTTGGCTAAACTTACGGTTTTTTTACGTTCAATTTCCGAAAACAGTTCCTGGACTGATCGTTCTCCCCAGTTTTCCTCTTCCGCCAGATTTATGTTCTTAGCCTTGAGGTTTTCTTCCAATAGAAAAATATCTCCTGGACTTTCAATCCACCTTTCTCCGGTATCAGGAAATTTACGATCGTAAAATTGTTTGATCATTTTGATTCCCAGCCCATCAAAATTCAAACCATCTATGGAGACAAAGTACTGCAACTTCCCAAGTACCTGTGCTTCACATTCATATTCAGCAGTGCATCGGTGAATTGCATCACCTTCCGGCCTGACCGCAACATTGCCACACACGGGACAATTTTTAGGGAAAACAAAACTTTTACTATCTTCAGGTCTCTTGGTTAAATCCACATCGGAAATACGTGGAATAACATCTCCACTGCGATAGACCTCTACAGTATCCCCAATCTTGATTTCCTTACCATCCCTGATGGTTTCGCCCCTTGAATCCAAAGCATTTATAAAATCCTCATTATGCAAGGTAACGCTTGATACCTTGACCCCACCAACGGAAACTTCCTTCAATTTCCCGACAGGAGATAGGGCACCTGTTCTTCCAACATGGATTTCGATGTCCTGAAGTGTAGTCCAGACCTTTTCCGGGGGAAGCTTGTATGCAATGGCCCACCTTGGTGAAGTTGAACTGCTTCCCAATCTTTCCTGCAGACCCAAGTCATTGACCTTGTACACGACCCCATCAATATCAAAAGGCAAGTCAGCTCGTTTGACCAATACATTGTTATAATAGGAAATAAGATCACTACTTCCTTTACAAAGCTCACGGTCTTCGATGACCGGCATTCCCATGGAATTCAATTGGTTGATTGCTTCCCATATATTGTTTCCAAGTGGTGCCGAAACTTTACCCCAGCCATGTGCAAGGAATGAAAGATTTCTGGACCTGGTAATTTCCGGGTCCAATTGTCTAAGCGAGCCAGCTGCAGCATTGCGAGGATTGAGGTACAATTTCGGAAGATTTTTCTTGCCTTCTTTCTTTGCCTTGCCGATAAGAACCTTTTGAGCTTGGTTTAATTGCTCAAAGTCAGCTTTCTCCATAAATACCTCACCCCGAATTTCCATGACCTCGGGACTACCTTCAAGTCGCTTGGGTATGGATTTTATGGTACTTACATTTTCTGTGACATCCTCTCCAATGTCTCCACCGCCACGTGTTGCAGCCTGGACCAAAATACCATCCAAATAGGTAAGTGAAATGGCCAATCCATCAAGCTTGGTTTCAGCAACATAGGTAATTGCATAATCATCATCCAAACCAAGGAAACGCTTTATTCTTTTTTCAAATTCCTCAATATCCTCGTTGTTGAATGCATTATCGAGAGATAGCATTACCTGGGCATGTTTGACCTTTCTAAAACCTCTTGCTGTATCACCCCCAACTTTACCCGTAGGACTGTTCTCATGCTTGAATTGTGGATACAAATTTTCAAGCTTGATCAACTCCAATCTTTGCTGGTCAAACTCATAATCTGACATGATTGGTGCGTCATCAGTATGATATGCAGAATTAGCCTCCGTAAGTTTCAGGGTTAATTCATCAATTCGTTCCTTTGGGTCGTTTTCAGTATTGGTCAATTTCATGCTTTCATAAGTCGATTTCAAATAATGCCCCCTCAATCGGTACTGATTTGACTAGTACTGATTATAGCCTGAAAACTGGATTAAAACAAAATTAAGGTCACTCTATTTTCAGCTAAATTCTGGAATTCTGCAAATTGGAATCTGGAAAATTTTCTAGCAACACGATCATCTCCAAACCCATTTTTGGTGAAAGATCTCAAAAAAGCCGAAGACGCGACAAAACACGGCCAAACTCACCCCGCTTCACACACCAGTCACTTCATCTTCACCATCCGGATACACTTCTTCCTTCGATCCAGAAACAGCCAATGTATCGCATCACCATCTCAAGCATCTCGGTGTGTATCGAACCAAGGACATTCCCAACCCAGCAACGTTGAGCAGGGTTTGCTCATCATGTCTTGATATGGATTTTGGCCAACTACAGGACTAGGGGAACCTTTCACGCCATTTAATGCAGCGCTCATCATCCCTAGTTTCATAGACTTCCAGTGCCGTGGCGGCGCTCAGGTCAAACTTACGCTCATCATCTTCACTGAGTGCCGTCAGGCGCATTGAATACCATGCGGTAACACTGCCATGTGGCGGCGCATTGAATACCGGAAAGTCGGGATCACCACCCTTGTCGCTCAACCATGCTTTCGCCAATGACGGATTCAACGCCATCGCGCGTGCGACACTCACGGCATCGGTGTAGTTATTTTTGATAGCATTCACCGCCTGTTCGCGTGTCTTGAAACCGCCCGTCAACATCAGTGGAATGGACGTCATCTTCTTCGCACGCTTGGCAAAATCAATGAAATAAGGACCGGATGAAGCCGTACCGTCGGAACTTGACCCTGCTCCCGGAAAATACGTGCCGCCACTTATATCAATCAGATCAATCGATGTCTGATCGAGCATGCGAACCACTTCCAATGCATCGTCTTCCACCAGACCACCCACGAGCCTGTCCGTCGAGTTGATCTTGATGCCGATAGGGAAAGATGCACCGACAGCCTGCCTCACCACCTCGATCACTTCGTGAATGATGCGAAAACGTCCTTCAACTGACCCACCATAACCGTCCGTTCTCCTGTTGAACAGGGGCGACAGGAACTGGCTGAACAGGAATCCGTGACCTGCATGAATTTGAACCCCACTGAAACCAGCTTGCCTAGCCAATTTTGCCGCTCTCGCATATATACAGGGAAGTTCATCAATGTCTTCGAGCGACATACCCTCGCATTTGAGTCCTTTGACATCCAGCGCAGAAGGTCCCCTTGGCCTGCTGATTGGTAAATGAGAAAGTGCACCGGCATGTCCGAGCTGCGGCCATAAATGTGCGCCGTTTACCGACCCACGCCGCGCCAAAGCCTGCATGGCATCAAGGTCTACTCCCGGTGCGAGTACGAGATTACCGGGTTTTTCGGGATAGAGGGGAGTACCCTGCACCTCGCCGATTAGGGACAATGCAACACCACCCTCGGCCCATCGTTCATACAACCTCATCTGTGCTTCGGTGGGATTACCTGCTCCATCGCCAAGAGAATCTGACATAGCTGATTTGATTAGTCGATTCTTGAGTGTTACGCCGCAGGGCAATTCCAAGGATTGTTCCAACACGGTCTTGGGGCTTTGCTGTGTCATTTCGATTCACCCATCGTAAAAGTTTGGTAATTTCAGATTTACTGCCCTCTGAAATTAAGAGAATTTATTTATGTCAATATCGATTTAAAAAACTCTGATCGGCAAGCCAAATTAAATTTCATGGCTCATTTATTGTTTCCGGCAACAATTAACACCAGATTCAATTTTTCCGTTCAAAAAATCGATTTTTGACCTCTTTTTGTTGACCAAAATCCAACTTTCTGCACCTTTGCCAAAATATAAATTTAGTGCCGAATTACCTTTATTCATGGCTAATTTCCCCGGTTGTCTTTTCTGAATCGAATGATCTGATCTTTTGGCCAATGGAATCATGAGGCAGTCAAAAGTGTCAGAAAAAATACCTGAAAAAGGAATAAGTAAAGCAGGGAATTTCCTAAGGTGAATATATTACTGATTAAATAATTACCCCCTCAAAAAAACATGTAAAATGTTAATGACTTGGTTTGTTTCATTGTTCAGAGCGATGACGATTGTTAAAGAATCCAAAAGATACTCTATATTATTCAGCATCTGTCAATTACTTGGATTTCAATACAATTTGGATTGATTTCAAAGGGAACATAGTACCTCGTTAGTGAAAATGCCTACTTCATTTAGAAACAGTTTGGGGTTTGCAAAAAAACCGGAAAATACCCGGGTGGTGGTCGCCATGTCCGGTGGTGTTGACAGTTCTGTCGTTGCAGCCAAGCTACATGAAGAAAACTATGAGGTGATCGGCATTACGATGCAGTTGTATGATCATGGGTCCATGATTGCCAAGAAAGGTGCCTGCTGTGCCGGAAGAGATATTCACGATGCCCGTAGAATAGCTGATGAAATCGGATTTCCCCATTATGTCCTGGATTACGAAAGTTATTTCAAGCAACAGGTCATACAGGAATTTGTCGAGAGTTATACCAACGGATATACCCCTATACCCTGTATTCGATGCAATGAAAGAGTCAAATTCCGGGAACTTCTTGACATGGCCAAAAGTCTGGATGCGGACTGCCTGGCAACGGGTCATTATATTCATCGGGTTGTGGGTAAAAATGGGGTCGAACTTCACAGGGCTAAGGATTTGACCAAGGATCAATCCTATTTTCTCTTTACAACCACAAGGGAACAACTTGATTTCCTGCGTTTTCCCCTAGGAGAAATGAAATCAAAAAGTGAAACCAGAGATCTGGCTAAAAGATATGGCCTGGCAGTCGCTCACAAACCAGACAGTCAGGATATTTGTTTTGTTCCGGATGGTGATTACGCAAGATTGGTAAAACGAATTAAGCCCGAAGCTCTCAAACCGGGTAATATTGTTGATTTACAAGGTAATGTGCTGGGTACACATGACGGAATATCCCACTTTACCATCGGTCAGAGGAGAGGTTTGGGGATCAGTGGTTTTTCGGAACCTCAATATGTTGTCAGAATTGACTCCTCCAATGCTGAAGTCATCGTTGGTCCCCAATCTGCACTTAACACCTATGATTTTGAGATTTCCAATGTCAACTGGTTGGGTGACCTTCCTTTTGAAGGAGAGGATTCCATCAATGTTGATGTCAAGGTCAGATCAACCCGGACGCCAACACCCGCCTTTGTCATCCCTTTGGGTGAAACCAAGGCAAAAATACAATTGATTGATCCTGAATTGGCCGTTTCACCTGGCCAAGCATGCGTATTTTACGCTCAGGATAGTCCCAGGGTGCTTGGAGGTGGCTGGATTTCTAGGAAAAACCTGAATACTTCTGCCAAGTCAGTAAATTAGCTACTATAGATAACTGAACAAATTATTCTGAAAATAACCTGAAGAATAGATTTAGAATTAAGGGAACCGTAATGACTTTAGATGACCTCCTAAATCAGGTGGACAGGCAATTTCAGGACTCACTTGACAGGCTTTGTGATCTCCTGAAAATCCCCTCAATATCAACCGACCCCCAATACAGGGATGAATGCCGCAGAGCTGCTGGCTGGCTGGAATCCGACTTGAATTCAATTGGATTTTCAGCGAGTGTAAGAGAAACGGATGGCCATCCCATGGTGGTGGCACATGGCGAACGTTCTTCATCCAATATCCTGTTTTATGGTCATTATGATGTACAGCCAGTTGACCCTTTGGAGAAGTGGCATCATGCACCATTCGAACCAACCATTGTTTCAGAAAATGGCCACAAGGCGATACATGCCAGGGGAGCATCAGATGACAAGGGACAATTGATGACTTTTGTTGAAGCCTGCCGAGTTTGGAAGGATGTCACAGGTAAACCACCTGCCGGTATTTCTATCTTACTTGAGGGCGAGGAAGAATCTGGTTCACCTTCACTGATTCCATTTTTGAAGGAAAATGCTGAGGAACTCAAAGCCGATCTGGCCTTCATTTGCGACACAGGGCTATTTGAATCTGAAATTCCAGCTATCATTACCCAGCTTAGAGGCTTGATGGGTAT
Source organism: Paracoccaceae bacterium (assembly GCA_009842205.1). Classification (GTDB taxonomy): domain Bacteria; phylum Pseudomonadota; class Alphaproteobacteria; order Rhodobacterales; family Rhodobacteraceae; genus MPNP01. The sequence goes on from VYFX01000047.1 coordinate 43,958, forward strand.
TGAATTTGAAATCACAGGTCCATCAATTGATCTTCACTCCGGAATGTATGGTGGTTTGGCAGTAAATCCAATTCAACTTTTGGGAAACATTATTTCCGATCTTTTTGATGCAGAGGGAAGAGTCATGATCAAGGACTTCTATGACGGAGTCCTGGAACTTGAGCCTTCGCACAAGGCCCAATGGGATAATTTGAATTTCAACCAGCAGGGTTTTCTGGGGGATATTGGCTTAAAATTACCTATTGGAGAAATAGATCAAACTCCCCTCGAAAAGCTCTGGTCTAGGCCAACATGTGAGATCAACGGTATCAATGGTGGATATACGGGTGACGGTTTCAAAACAGTAATACCTTCAAAGGCCTCGGCCAAGGTAAGTTGCAGATTGGTCGGCAACCAGGACCCTCAGCAAATACGTGATAATTTCCGTTCATTTGTTGAATCAAGAATACCTTCTGATTGTTCGGTGAAATTTATCAACCATGGCCTGGGTGGGGCCTGTCAAATGCCAACCAGTGATCCAATGTTCGAAATTGTCAGGTCGGCACTTACCAAGGAATGGCAAAAGGAAGCTGTTTTTGCCGGCTGTGGAGGTTCAATACCAATTGCCGGATATTTCCAAGAACTTTTGGGGATGGATTCATTGTTGACAGGTTTCGGCAAAGACAATGACAATATTCACTCCCCCAATGAGAAGTATGATTTTGAATCATTTTATCGTGGTATCAGAAGCTGGATTAGGGTACTTTATAATTCGCAGACCTAATCGCAGGCAAAAAAAGTTGTGTGATGGAGATCAGGAAAATGCAAGATATCGCAGAAGTTGATTTGAGGGAATATTACAAAGCCCCTCATGAAGGCAAGACTTGTCGCATTGTCCGTATTGGCAAAACATATCAGATGGATATAAATAGAATCTGGGAAGCGATTACACAGGAAAATCATATCCCGAATTGGTTCCTGCCCATATCAGGTGATTTAACCGAGGGAGGCAATTATGACCTGGTAGGTAATGCAAGTGGCAAGATACTTGTTTGCAAGGCTCCTCATGAATTCAAGATAACATGGGAATTCATGGGAGATGTCAGCTGGGTTGCCGTCAGTCTGGAAGAAGAGAACAATTCAACCAATCTCATTCTCAGCCACATAATGAATTATGGCGAGGGCGATCCATTTTGGGCAAAATACGGTCCTGGCGCTACCGGAGTGGGGTGGGGATTATGTTTTCTTGGGCTTACCAACTATCTTGCGACAAGCACTTCAGTAGTTGAGGAAGGCAAGATATGGATTGGTACCGATGAAGGCAGGACCTTCTTGAAAAGCGATGCAGAATCATGGGCTGATGTTCACATAGCTACAGGTGAAGATCCCGAAACTGCCCGAAACATGGCTGATGAGACCTATAAATTTTATGCAGGATTATCTGGCTGAATACCTTTCGATTGACTATACAGGAAAAGTTAGGCTATCAATTTAACTTTCCCACGATAGTCGGTGAAAATAACAACTATCTTCCCTCGAACTTGGGAAGTCTTTTTTCGACGAAGGCCATTATTCCCTCCCTGAAATCACGGGATTTTCCGAGTTTGCCCTGCAATTTTGCTTCCAGTCTGAATTGCTCTTTGAGATTGTTGCCATAGGTCTTTCGAAATGCCTGCTTCAGGTTGTAATAAGCGAATGTTGGGCCTTCGGCCAGTTGTTTGGCACGCGATAGCCAATGTTCTTCAAATTGATCATCAGGTATTGCTTCCCAAATCATTCCCCAATTACTGGCCTCAACGGCAGAAATTCTTTCAGCAAACAGGGAAGCTCCCATTGCCTTGGCCAAACCTATTTTTCGTGGCAAGTACCAAGTACCACCTGCATCAGGTATTAGGCCAATTCTTGTAAATGCCTGCAGGAAATAGGCGCTTTCAGTCGCAATGACCACATCCGTAGCCAAGGCCAAATTTGCACCAGCCCCGGCTGCCGCACCATTTACTGCGGCGATGCTGGGTATTCTGGAACTATAGATTGCATCGATTATGGGGTAATATTCATCTCTCAGGGTTTGTTCAAGATCAGCATTACCAAGATTAATATTGTCTCCTAGATCCTGCCCGGAACAAAAAGCATTACCTTCTCCAGTCAAAACTAATACCCTGCACTCTGCATCTGCCCGCTTGATGGCATCAGTGAGTTCCCTTCGCATTTCAGAGTTCAGGGCATTCCTGACCTCAGGCCTGTTCATCTTCACGATTGCAATACCGCTATCAATTGTCATTGTTATGGATTTGTATTCCACCTTAGCACCCTTTTGTTTATTACTGTTCGCTATAATCAGGTTTCAAAAATTCTACACATTAACTCATTTGGAAATTAACTCTTCAATTTTTTGTTTCTCTTCCGGAGTTAAATCGTTTGCAGGCAATTCTTCAAATTTACTGTTTCTGTATCTTCTATAGATGAGGATCAGGCAAAGTATAATCAAAATGGGTCCTGAGAAATACAAAATCCAGTTTTTTGGATCGAACCTGGGCTTGAGCAAGGCAAATTCACCATATCGATCCTCGATATAATCATAGATCTGTTGATCCGTATTTCCTTCTGCCAGCATCTCCCGGATTAGAATTCGAAAATCCCTGGCAAGTTCAGCTGCTGAATCATCTATATTTTCGTTTTGACAAACCATGCATCTGATATTTTGGGAAATATCCCGTGCTCTTTGCTCCAGTTGAGGATCATCCAAAATTTCATTCGGTTCAACCCCTAAAACACTTAAGGGCAAGAAAACTAGCAAAACAAATAATGTGATGAACCTTTTCAACTTGCTTTCCTCAACTCTCTGCTACGAAGCGCTGGAAATCTACCGCTCAAACTGATGCAACCACCCAGAGCCATTACAAATGCACCTATCCAAATCCAGTTGACCATAGGTTTGATATAAGTTCTTACGGCCCAAGCATTCTCTCCCTGAAAATCACCAAGGACTATATAAAGATCTCTCAGCAATCCCATGTCTATGGCAGCCTCGGTAGTTGTTGAGTTGGCTACTGGATATACCCTCTTTTCCGGGAACATCCTTGCTTCAAGCGAATTGTCCTGAAATACCTCGAATTCTCCCATTTGTGCAAAGTAATTGGGTCCCCTTATCTCCTTCACTTCCAATAATTGAAATTCATAGGAACCGACCTGATAGGTATCGCCAATTTGAACAACCCTGATATCTTCTATTTCCCATGAAGTAATCGAGGCTATCCCAATAATGGTAAATCCGAATCCCAAGTGAGCCATTGATTTTCCATATTCCATTCTGGGAAGTAGTTTCAACCATCTTAGGGATTTTCCCAGGGAATGTTTCCCGATACCCACCTTAACGGTGAGTTCCCACAACGTACCGAGAATAATCCAGGCTGCCAACATCAAACCTACAGGACCCAACATCCTCATGCCTGTTTGCAGGGACAAGATCAAAATGGCTAGCACCAGGGCCAAGACAGCGGGAGCAATCAGACTTTTGAGAGCCCTAGAGATATTCCCCCGTTTCCAGGTAAGTGAAACACCAAAGGGCAATAACAATGAAAGGGCTATCATAAAGGGAGTAAAGGTCAAGTTGAAGTATGGAGGACCTACCGAGATTTTATCCCCATGAATCGTTTCTATTATAAGGGGCCAAAAGGTCCCAATAAAGACAACCATGGCTGAAATCACCAGAAGAAGGTTGTTAGAAATCAGGGCTGATTCCCTGCTCCAGAATGAAAATGCCCAACCACCCCTTATCTTCTTTCCCAAAAGAAGGTAAAGGGCAAGTCCTCCCCCGGTAAAAAGAATCATGATCACAAGAATATATATTCCCCTGGTCGGATCACTTGCAAAGGAATGGACTGAGGTGATTATGCCTGATCTCACCAAAAAAGTGCCAATGAGTGATAGTGAAAATGCAAGGATTGACAACAGAACAGTCCACTTGGTCAATTGGTCTCTTTTTTCCAATACAAGTGTAGAATGCAGTAGGGCAGTTGTAATGAGCCATGGCATGAAGGAAGCGTTCTCAACCGGATCCCAAAACCACCAGCCTCCCCAGCCAAGTTCATAATACGCCCACCAGGAACCAAGGGCTATACCGAGAGTTAGGAAAACCCATGAAAGAAGGGTCCAGGGACGAACCCAGCTAGCCCAGGCAGAATTGATGTTACCATTGACAAGTCCTGCCAATGCAAAACTGAAGGAAATCGATAAACCGACATAACCCAAATAGAGCAGTGGTGGATGAAATGCCAAACCTGGATCCTGCAACAGCGGATTCAGATCATAGCCATTGAATGGTGGGAACTCCAACCGGGCAAACGGATTTGAAGTGAACAGGATGAATGACAGAAAAGCAAGGGTTATCGCTGATTGAAAAAACAATACAAGTGCCTTGAACCTGAGGGGGATTTGTCTTTGCAAAACAGCCAGCAGAAACCCGAAGAAAGATAATACCAGCACCCATAGAAGCATGGATCCCTCGTGATTGCCCCAAACTCCCGAAATCTTGTACAAGAGAGGTTTCAGTGTATGGGAATTGTTGGTTACAAGGGCCAGGGAAAAGTCCGAATTGACAAAGGCCCAAGTGATTGACAGGAAGGATATTCCTATGAATCCAAATTGCACAGCTGCTATCAGGGTACCGGCATACAGCCAGTTGAATATGTTTTTGGCGTATCCCACACCAAGAACACCAATTTGCAGGACAGAAACAAGCAAGGCTAAAATTAGTGAAAGATGCCCGATTTCAGTAATCATTGCTTTCTGCCTGTATCATGGTTTGCATAATTATTGGTTATGATGCTAATCCAACCGAAAACAATCACTTATTCAGAAACTTCCCCAACAGGTTTGAAAAGACCTTGTTCCTTGAGGGTATCGGCAATCTCCTTGGGCATGTACTTTTCATCATGCTTGGCAAGGATTTCAGTGGCCTCAAAAACACCATTGACGTAATTGCCAAGAGCAATTGCCCCCTGCCCCTCGGCAAACAAATCTGGCAGTATACCGGTGTAAACAACCCTAATTGAAGATTCCAAATCACCAATTTCAAATCCGATTGAGCCATCTGTGTTTTTCTGAATGGAATTTGGCTGGACCAAGCCCCCTACCCTGAATGTTTCCTCAGGTCCGGGTAAGTCGGCCAGAACCTGAGTGGGATTTCTGAAATACGATATTCCTTCCCTAAACCCGTAGCCTATTAAAACCGATGCAATAATCAATAGGATGGCAGAAACGGCCAGAAGTTGAATTCTCCCCTTTTTTCTCAAGGTTTTCATAAATTATGGCACCAGTGGGATCATTGACAATCCTGTCCCTTCGTCAAGCCCCAGCATGATATTGGCATTTTGAATAGCCTGCCCGGAAGATCCCTTGGTAAGATTGTCCAATACAGAGAACAACTTTACCTTCCCAGCAATTCTATCTTCCATAACCCCCAGATATACAAAATTTGATCCCCTTACATGTCTGGTTGAAGGGACTTTACCCTTGGGCAATACATGAATAAACCTTTCTTCTGAATATCTTTCAACTAGGGTCTGGTATATCTCATCAACCTTACCTTCAACGTAAATCGTGGCGAGAATTCCTCGATTCATTGGAATCAGGTGAGGAGTAAATGAAACTTCAACCTGTTTGTTGGCAAACTTGGTCAGTTCCTGATCGAATTCAGCCAAGTGTCGATGGTAAACCGGGTTATAGGGCTGACACCCTTCAGATAATTCAGCAAAAAGTGTATTGACTTTGGCAGCCCTACCTGCACCGGATACCCCTGCCTTTAAATCAAGGATAATCCCTTCCGATGATATAACCTCCTTTTCCAATAATGCGATAAGTGGATACAGACCTGTAGCTGCATTACAGCCGGTACAGGCTACAAGATATGCTGAAGATATTTCCTCGCGGTAGAATTCAGTCAGCCCATAAACAGCTTTTTCCTGAATTTCAGGAGCCAAATGCTGGTTGCCGTACCATTTTTGGTATTCCGATATGCTTTGCAATCTGAAATCAGCAGACAAATCAACAATCCTGGTTCTTCCGAAGAGGTCCTTGATTACCCTTTGACTGGTAGTATGGGGAAGACCACAGAATATCAGATCACACTCTTCAGGATCTAGCTCATCCAGAGAGATGAGATCAGGCAAGGTGACATTCTCAAAACTCGGATAAACTTCTGAATAAGCCTTACCAGCATTACTATCCGCCACCAGATTAGTAATTTCAAAATGTGGATGGTTAAGAGCAATTCTCACCAATTCGAGCCCGGTATAACCGCTCGCACCAATTATAGTTATTTTTTTCATGACCATAATTTCTTGCTTCTTTTCAATCAGGTAAACTGAATTGATCTCTTTAAAAACAATGTTGCCCTGTTGGATACTGACCTGGGATTTCCGGAAGTAATAAACTTGTTGTCACCGTATCGATATTCAATCCATTTATTTCTTTGCAGGTAATCTGCAAGGCTATCGGCAACCACCTCGGATTGGTTGATAATCCTTACCTCTTGCCCCAATGCCTCCTGAAATGCCTTCTCAACAATTGGATAATGGGTACATCCGAGCACGGCTACCTGCGGGTTGGGCATTCTTCTGAGTAATGCTTCAGCATGACTTTTGGCTATCGCTTCAGCAAGAATTATATCACCCTCCTCAATGGCATCTACAAGACCTCCGCAAGGTTGGGATTCCACATCCACACCTATTGCCCTGAAGGAAAGTTCTCTCTGAAATGCCCGTGAGGCAACAGTAGCCGGTGTGGCAAATAGTGCAACCCGATTGACCGATGTTTCTCTTGGTGCCGAATTATCTCCCCAGTTTCTTTCAATGATTGTTTCAATTGTAGGAACAAATATTCCCAGAACTCTCTTGTTGCCAGATACAATCTCTTCCTGCAATTTCCTTAATGATACGGCTGATGCCGTGTTACAGGCAAGAATTACAAGTTGGCAACCTTGATTCCATAATTCATTGACTCCATCACAGGTAAACTGAAAAATTTCATTCTGGTTTCGAACCCCATATGGCGCCCTGTGATTGTCACCGTAATACACAAATCCGATTTCAGGGTGGCGTTTCGAAATGGAATCGAAAATTGTCAATCCACCCAATCCAGAATCAAAAATCCCGATAGGAATAATCCACCTGCCTTTACTATGAAATTTCTACTCTATGGATATAGAGTTTCAAGCAAAAACTCCAAACTGCGACATTAAGAAATTGCTAACCAGCATTCAGTATGACTTGGATTTCAAATACCCAAACCATTCGTGTCTGGTATAAATCCAGAAATTCTTGAAGAAATATAGCCTAAATGAAGATTCCGCTTAGAGAAATTTGCTACACACCTTCTTTGGCATTAAGTTTAAATAGTAAATAAATAGGCAAGGATAGGGACAGTCCAACACAACAACTAGCCAACAAAAGAATTAACCATTTTTTCAAATCGTTTTTGAATTCAACAAATGTCCAAACCAAAAATACAAAAATCGATAGGAATATATCCAATGTAAAACCGCTAGTAAGTGGATTACCAAACAATGAATTGAAAATATGAACCGGGTAAAATCCCGTATTCGAAAAATAAAGAGCAAAAAAGAAGAGCGGTACAGCACCTCCCGAAAATATCATTAAATACAAGAATATTCTCAAGTAAATATCTCCCCAAAGTCAGATAAGGACTTAGCGATTGCCAACCATCATACCCTTAAAATTTTGAAGTGCCTCATCTGGCAAAAATATGATTGGTAGTGATCAAATGTATTTTGATTTTACCACGGATGATAACAGCAAAGTCAGTAAAGCAAGCCCCAATTTGCTTAAGTGCTTGCCTCAAATGCGTAAATGGAAAATAATAGAATTAACGCTTTGAGAACTGGAAACTTCTTCTGGCTTTTCGCTTGCCGTATTTTTTCCGTTCAACCACTCTGGAATCTCTTGTCAAAAAGCCAGAACTTTTCAATGCAGGGCGATAATCAGGCTCATAAAATTGAAGTGCCTTGGATATACCGTGCCTTAAGGCACCAGCTTGACCAGAAAGTCCACCTCCCTTGACAGTTGCTACAACATCGAATTGATTTTCGGCATCGAACAGTTTAAAAGGCTGCAAAATTATCATTCTTAGAACGGGCCTTACAAAATAGGTATCAAGGTCCTTTTTGTTGATGACAATCTTTCCCTTGCCTGGTTTGATCCAAACCCGGGCGACAGCATCTTTCCTCTTGCCGGTAGCATAGGATCTTCCCAAGTCGTCTCTAATGGGCTCGCGTTTTTCTTCCTCAGCAATAGCCAAATCACCTTCAGGTTCAGTAGATTGCTCCTGAAGTGCTTCAAATGGGCTGGTTTCTTCGTTCATCAAACTTTACTCCGGGTATTTTTGCGGTTCATTGAACCCAAATCTATGATTTCTGGGTTTTGGGCTGCATGCGGATGTTCTGAACCAACATAAACCCTTAAATTTGTCATTAATTTTCTGGACAGTTTATTGGTCGGTAACATTCTCTGGATGGCCTTTGATACAACCCTTTCAGGAAACTGTCCCTTGAGTATTTGGCCTGAGGTTCGGGATTTGATGCCACCAGGATAACCCGTATGCCAATAATAAATCTTATCCTTTAACTTATTCCCGGTTAGTTCAACCTTGTCGGCATTGATGATGATGACATTGTCCCCTGTATCCATATGAGGGGAATATTTAGCCAAATGCTTTCCTCTAAGCCTGGTTGCAACGAAAGCTGCCAAACGCCCTAGGACAAGTCCTTCAGCATCAATCAGTATCCACTTTTTATCAATATCTTTGGGCGTTGTTGAATAAGTAATCATTTGGAAATCACAAAGAAATATTCTGCTATCAATGAAGTCGTAGTGAAGGAGCCTTATGCCGCTATTCAGGTTGTTTCAGCCCATTACCACACACACGAATGTGAAAGATGGTGTAAATGCCTGTTTTTTCAAGTTGCATCCAAATATTTTTTCTGGAATAAAAATTATAGAACCCGATACCATCAATCTGGAATGGAATAGGTAAGACTAGCCCTGGCAACCGGATTATTCTGCCCTTCGGAGTATATCAATACTTCCCCCACGGCCAACCTCCTCCCAAGTTTCAATAACCTGGTTTTCGCACTCAGGATGCCCGGGGATGGGCGTCTCATGAAATCTATGGAACAATTCGTCGTTACCGCCAATGCCTTTGGACCGATATAGGCAAGTACAATCAGATAAACCGAAACATCTGCCAGGGTGAACAAAGTTGGCCCTGAAACTGTTCCACCGGGTCTTAAATGACGATCTGAAGTATCCATTTGAACCACCATGGCATCATCGTCAAAACTCTTGATGCTGTATAATGGAGCCGCTTGAGGAAATTCCCGCTCAAGAAAATTCTCCAGCTCCTCTATAGTCATTTTTTGTTCCATAAATATCCTTAGAATAACCCACTTTCAGGTAACATTTTGAATATAAAATGCTTAATTTAGGATTTTACCCCTCTGATAATGATTTGGATCGATTATTTTGTCCTGTTATTTTTTCAACCAGAACAAATATGTGTATCAGTACTTTGTGACCACAATATATTTCAGCAAACAGTAACCTTATGAGGATTTGAAAAATAGATTTTTGAGAATGGGTATTAAAGGAACAGTGAAATGAACGAAGAAATTTTGCTACGGAATGATAAGAACAAAATTGCTTACCTGGTCTTTAATAA
>VYFX01000001.1:0-79511 GCA_009842205.1 Paracoccaceae bacterium
ATATAATATAGTTAATTTAGTAAATTACCCTAAAATTGTCAATAGCTGCTTATGTTATTTTTTGGTGTCTTATATTCTGTCGTGATGTTATAAGCATAGCTTTATTCAGGAAGGAGTAATATGAACAGGCCAGTTATTGGGGTTATCGGAGGGTCCGGTCTTTATGAAATTGATATTCTGGAAAATCAGAAATGGGTTGGAATTGATACTCCCTGGGGACCCCCTTCGGATGACATTCTGACTGGGGAAATCAACGGCATCGAATTTAAATTCCTACCCCGCCATGGCAGAGGTCATGTTCATTCGCCCACAAGTGTTCCCTACCGGTCGAATATTGATGCCTTGAAGCAACTGGGAGTGACTGACATTATTTCCATTTCGGCGTGCGGTTCTTTTCGTGAAGAAATGGAACCAGGTGATTTTGTCATCGTAGACCAATTTATCGACCGGACTGTCAATAGGGAAAAATCATTTTTCGGTCCAGGTTGTGTCGCACATGTCTCAATGGCTTACCCGGTTTGTCAGAGACTGGCCTCGATCTGCCAGAAGGCTTCTGAATCGATAGGTGTAAAGACACATCCCAAGGGAACCTATCTTGCCATGGAAGGACCACAATTCTCTACCTTGAGTGAATCCAGATTATACAGGGATGTTTGGAATTGTGATGTCATTGGCATGACCAACATGCCTGAAGCAAAATTGGCCCGGGAAGCAGAAATTTGCTACGCAACCGTCGCCATGGTTACCGATTATGATTGCTGGCACCCAAGCCACGGCGAAATCGATATTGAGAAATTACTTGGTGTTTTGAAAAGAAACACCCAGATGGCGAGTGAGTTGATTCTGAAAATCCCGAAATTGGTTGGAGTGGAGCGACCTCCATGCCCATTTGGTTGCGACAGGGTCCTTGATTATTCCATCCTTACATCACCAGAAATGAGATCGAGAGAAGCAACTGACAGATTGGTCAATATCATAAGACGTGTTCAACCATCCACAGCCCATTCATAAGATCCCCCTGATGGTTTCAGGTCAATTTCGGGCATGTTTGTAAAATGGCATTAACTGAACGGTCAAAAGGATTAATCATAATCCTGATTGCTGTGATCTCCTTCGTACCTGACAGCCTATTTATTAAAATCATACAGACATCCACCTTAAACCTGACCTTTTGGCGTTCCTTGCTCGCAGGTACCTGTATTATCCTTGTATTAACCATGATCCAGCGTGGCAATCCCATCAAGGAGATTACCAAAGCAGGTTGGGCTGGTTATGCCTATATCTTTCTACTAGCGATTTCATCGCTTTTGTTTGTATATGCCATCAGAACCACATCAGTTGCAAATACACTATTCATAATCAGCACTTCTCCAATGTTCGCAGCAATTGCCAGCAGGGTATTGCTGAAAGAACCCCTGAATACCCGGTTGATATGGGCGATTGCTCTCTCAATGGTGGGTATTGGGCTGATTACCAGCGGCTCCCTTACAATCAGAACTGATGCCATTAAAGGTGATCTCGCTGCATTATTGGTCGCAGTAATGATTGCAATCAAGCATACCGTGGCACGCAAGGCGAAGGCATTTTCAATGGTTCCTGCAGCTGGTATTGCTCACCTTTTATTGGCCCTATCACTATTTATCTTTGCAGATGTCAGTTTCATGACTACCAGAGATATGATCTATGTGATTATCCTTGGATCTTTTTTCATTCCGGTTGCGACCAGTCTCATGGCATTGGGGCCGAGGTATCTTCCAGCTCCTGAGGTGGCTTTAATCATACTATTAGAAGCAATATTGGCACCGCTTCTTGTCTGGGCAGTACTTGGAGAAGAACCTACCAGACTTGCCATCGCTGGCGGGTCTTTGGTTATTGTGGTCCTAGCAGTATATAACTACTATCAATTGAAATATTTTAGTATGTAGGATTTTGCATTTGGCCATGAATTCGAATTAAATCGGCGAGGATTTGAATGAAATCACATTACAGGGTTGTTGTCATTGGTGGGGGTGTAGTTGGCTGTTCGATCCTCTACCATCTAGCAAAGTTCGGTTGGAAGGATGTTGCCCTTTTGGAAAGATCGGTACTTGCGGCCGGCTCAAGCTGGCATGCTGCCGGGGGATTTCATGCCTTGAATGCAGATCCGAACATTGCATCCCTGCAAGCCTATACTATCGATCTCCTTTCAGAAATCGAAAGAGAATCTGGACAATCGGTCGGTATGCACATGACTGGCGGGTTGACATTGGCTGGAACCCAAGACAGGTGGGAATGGCTGCAAAGTGCATACAGGATATTCCAAACCATGGGAATTGAGGATGTGAGATTGGTAACTCCCGAGGAGGCAGTCTCACTTTGTCCCATAATGTCGGGCGAGGGTATTTTGGGTGGTCTTTGGGCAGACCGCGAAGGATACATTGATACGACAGGCACAGTCCAGGCCTATGCCAAGGCAGCAAAATTGCATGGTGCCGAAGTAATAGAAGGTAACAGAGTTCTGGAGTTGAACCCTGTTTCGGAAGGATGGCAGGTCGTTACAGAAAAGGGAACCATAACCTGTGAACATGTTGTCAATGCCGCAGGATTGTGGGCCAAGCAAGTTGGTAGAATGGCAGGGATAGAACTTCCTGTTTCTCCTTTGGCACATCATTATCTACTTACCGAAACCATTCCTGAAATTGCTGCATTGGACAAGGAATTGCCACTTGTTGTTGACCTAGAAGGTTTTACCTACATGCGACAGGACCAAAACGGAATGCTTCTCGGTATTTACGAAATCAACCATGAGCACTGGATGATGGACGGTGCCCCGTGGGACTACGGTATGGAACTCTTGGAAGAAGATCTTGATCGAATAGAACACGAGTTGGAATTGGGCTTTAATCGGTACCCTGTTTTACAAAATGCCGGTGTAAAAAACTGGGTATGTGGAGCATTCACCTTCTCTCCAGATGGTAATCCGTTGGTTGGCCCCATACGAGGTGTCAAGGGCTATTGGAGTGCTTGTGCTGTGATGGCTGGATTCCTGCAGGGAGGTGGAGTTGGCAAATCCCTCGCAGAATGGATGATTCACGGTGAACCCGAAGCAGATGTTTTCGGCATGGATATTGCCAGATATGGCAAATATGCAGAAAACAGAGAGTATATAAAGCAAACGACAGGACAATTTTATACCCGCCGATTTGTCATGACCTATCCCAACGAACAACTACCGGCAGGTCGACCACTCACCAAGACACCTTCCTATAGCGGAATGACAGAAGCGGGTGCCCGATGGGGAGTAAGTTATGGACTTGAAATTCCCCTCTACATTGCCCCTAGGGATTTTGAGGAACAACCCACATTAAAGCGATCAAACGCCTATCCAATCATCGAGAAGGAATGTCATGCCGTTCGTACCAATGCGGGATTGTTGGATATCAGCGGTTTTTCCAGGTTTGAAGTAACCGGAGCAAATGCCGAACAGTGGCTTGATCGGATGATGGCTTCAAGATTACCTTCACCCGGGCGTATCAAACTTGCACCGATGCTTTCACCGGAAGGTAAATTGAAGGGAGATCTGACACTGTTCAACTGGGGAGATGGAACCTGGTGGATAATGGGAAGTTATTATCTTCGCGCCTGGCATATGAGATGGTTTGACAACTACCTCTCAGAGGGTGTTTCCATCAGGGATATTTCCGATGAAATTCTGGGATTTTCTGTTTCAGGCCCCAACGCCAGAAAAATTGTCCAAAAAATTACCAACAGTGATTTGTCCAATCAATCATTCCCATTCATGTCCTGTCAGGAAATGGATATGGGATTGGTCAGGGCCAAGGTAGCCCGCATATCCGTTGCGGGTGAGTTGGGTTTTGAAATCAACTGTCCGGTTGCCTCACACGAAATCTTGCGCAATACCTTGCTTGAAGCAGGAAAACCTGAAGGCATGATGGAATATGGCTATAATGCACTCCTTTCCCTAAGGCTTGAGAAAAGTTTCGGGATTTGGAGTACCGAATTTACCCAAGCCTATACTCCTGGCATGACTGGCATGGACCGATGGATTGATTGGAGCAAACCTGAATTTATAGGACGGGGCAAGGCACTTGAGGAAAAAGATGCCCAATCACCGTCAATGAACCTGGTTACCTTGGAGATTGATGCCTTGGATGCAGATGCAAGCGGATATGAACCTATTTGGAAGGACAATAAAAGAGTAGGATTTGTAACTTCCGGAGGGTATGGGCATACAGTCAAAAAATCTTTGGCCATGGCATTGGTGGAACCTGAATTCTCCACTCCTGGAACAAAACTTGCCGTACATATCGTTGGGGTTGAACGACCAGCCAAGGTTATCCCCGCATCACCATATGATCCATCGGGAAAAGCAATGAGGACTTAAATGGCAAGAACGGCATCCACCCGTAAGAGACGGCCAAGAAATCCCACTCTGGGAGGGGGACCGAGAACTCCAAACTACCGGAAACTGACCAATCCTTTTCCCCCTGTTAGCGCATTTTCGGAAGATCGCATAGAAGATATCCACAACAATGCCTTTGTGGTACTTGAGGAGATGGGTATTAGGGTCCTCCTGCCGGAAGCAAGGAAAATATTCAGGCAGGGTGGGGCCTTGGTTGATGAAGACACCGGAATGGTAAGGATCGGTCGGGAAATCATTGCCGAGGCACTCAAAACAGCCCCACCGGAATTCACATTGAGGGCCGGGACCCGTGAAAGGGATCTCGAAATGAAACTCGGGGCATTGACTTTCCTGCCTGGTGCAGGAGCACCCCATGCCACTGACCTGAAAAGGGGACGCAGACCTTCTAGTCTGCCCGATTACCGGGAATTGGTAATGTTGACCCAATATTTTGATGCCCTTCACATGGTCAATCCTCTCGTTGAGGCTCAGGATATTCCCACCAACCTGAGGCATTACAGTGTGATCGACACACAGTTGACCCTTTCCGACAAGTTTCCAAGTGCTTACTCGCGTGGTTCTCCACAAACCTTGGACACCTTTGAAATACTCAAGAATTTCAGAGGGCTTACCGACGATGAGTTTCAGGCTGAACCCTGGTGTTACACCATCATCAACACCAATTCACCCCGAGTCCTTGACATTCCGATGGCACAGGGAATCATTGATTTTTCTCGCCATGGTCAAATGACCGTAGTTACACCCTTTTGCATGATGGGTGCCATGGCTCCAGCTTCGGTTGCCGGAGCCCTGATCCTCAGCCATGCCGAATGTCTGGCAGGATTGGCTCTGGCCCAGATCAACAATCCGGGTGCACCCGTTTGTTATGGTGCCTTTGCCTCCAATGTGGATATGAAATCTGGAGCACCAGCCTTTGGTACTCCCGAGCAATTCCAGGCAAACCTGGGTTCTGGACAACTGGCGAGGAAAGTCGGTCTACCCTGGCGATGTGCTGCAGGTTCCTCGGCCAATATAAATGATGCCCAAGCCGCCAATGAAACCCAAATGGGGCTATGGAGCTGCATTATGGCAGGATCTACCATACTCGTTCATTCAGCCGGTTGGATTGAAGGTGGATTGACAGTGTCATTTGAAAAACTCATTACCGATATGGAAGTTGTCCAAATCATTGCCGAACTTTGTGCACCGACACCTCAATCAGAGGATGATCTGGCCATGAGAGCATTGTGGGAAGTTGATCCCGGCGGACACTTTTTTGGCTGTCAACATACAATGGACAGATACCAATCAGCATTTTATGATCCCTTGATCGCCGACTGGTCAAACTTTGGAACCTGGACCGAAAATGGGGAACAGGATGCCAGCCAAAGAGCCTTGACAAAATGGCAGGATATAATTGCCAATTTCGAACCACCCAAAATCAATGAGGATCGAAAAGCTGAAATGGAGGAGTTCATTGCCAAGCGAACCGCAGAGGGAGGAGCCTTCCCTGTTAGCTGAAAATTAAATGAAAAATTATCATATTGGTTCCCTGATTACTCAGGGTCTGAAAAAGAAACCCTCTTGGAAGCCTGCATGGAGAAAAGCCAAGCCCAAGCCAGCTTATGATGTGATTATCATTGGGGGCGGTGGACATGGTTTGGCAACAGCATATTATCTTGCCAAGAATCACGGTATAAAGAATGTGGCAATACTTGAAAAAGGCCCGATTGGTCTTGGCAATACCGGCAGAAATACCACGACCATAAGGTCCAACTACTTCTATCCGGAATCCGTAGCCCTCTATGATCTATCACTGAGGCTTTACGAAAACCTCTCCAAGGAACTCAACTTTAATATAATGTTCAGCCAACGGGGCATGATGATGGTAGCTCATACCCCCACTCAAATGGAGATTTGCAATCGCATTGCCAACGCAATGGTCATTAATGGGGTGGATGGTGAATTGCTTTCAGCCCGTCAGGTAATGGACAAAATTCCATTGTGGAACAAAAAGAAGGATGCAAGATACAAATGCCATGGCGGTATCATGCAAAACAGAGGTGGGGTTGCCAGACATGATGCCGTAGCTTGGGGATATGCAAGAGCAGCAGATGGATTTGGAGTGGACATAATTGAAAACTGCATGGTAGAAGATTTTCTACTTGAGGCTGGCCAGGTTAAGGGAGTAATCACCTCAAAAGGAGAAATAAGGGCTGATAGAATTGGAATTACTGCTGCCGGTGGAACACCATATCTTGTTGCAAAACTTGGTCAGAACCTGCCCATTCTAGATTATGCTCTGCAGGCATTTGTAACCGAACCAATAAAGCCCTGTCTGGATGTAGTTGTACTTTCCTTGGGTACCGGAACATATGTCCTGCAATCCGATAAAGGTGAAATTGTCTTTGGCGGTGGCCTTGACAGAATACCTACCCATACCCAAAGGGGTAATTTACCTGCTCAGGAAACAGTTGTATCAGGCCTATTGGAAATGTTTCCCTCCTTTGGTCAATTGAAATTGTTACGGCAATGGGCGGGTGTGGTCGATGTCGTGCCGGACAGTTCACCCTTGATTGGCCCCATTGATACACCAGGTGTGTATATCAATTGTGGATGGGGAACAGGTGGGTTCAAGGCCATCCCGGCAGGAGGTTGGTTACTTGCTCATTTAATTGCCAAGGACGAACATCACTTTATTAGTGAACCCTTTGACCTTAACCGGTTTAATACCGGAAGGTTAATTGATGAAGCCACGGGATCAGGAATTGCACACTAGGAATCCTTATGCAGATATTTGAATGCCCAATTTGTGGAAAACGGAACGAAACAGAGTTTCATTTCCTTACCGAGGCCGGCAAAGAACGTCCTGAACCAGCTGAAGAGGTGTCAGACTCCCGTTGGGCCGAATACCTTTATCTCCACAAGTCACCTCGTGGCAAAACCAACGAGATCTGGGTTCACATACCTTGTGGCGAGTTTTTCATACTCCAAAGGGATACAGTCACCAGAGAGGTTTACCGGAGCATTTCCCTTCAAGATTATCGAACGAAAAAGGGTAGTAACCAAACAGAATAATTCTGATTAATTTAATGAATTGACTAATTCCAAAGGCAATTTTCTGTTCGCAAGGTAAATGATCCCTTTTTACCATATGGCGGCTACGCCTACTATATTACTATCAGGCCAAGGTAAGGGGCTAATTCGGGATTATCGCCTACCCAGTTCTATGTAATTGGCTATTGTGTCCGGAAACAGGGAGTTTCTCAATTTACCTGTTGTGATTTCAAACAGGGCACGTGAATTCATGTTTTTTCGACCGGGTGGGGCTACGATATCAATCAACTTGCTGGAAGTTTCGTTTCGGGCCAAAACAACCGCTTGGTTAAGATCACTGTCAGCCGATACGATCAATGCCCGATCAAACCTATCCCTACAGGCATCTGCCAGAAGGTGTGCACCAATGTTTACATCAGTTTCTTTTTCTTCGTGTAAAACAAATGTACGATTACATAGTCTGCATCTTTGTCGCTTTCTCTTGAAGTTACCTTCAATGAAGCGGACACCTACATTTTCCAAATGATGGACATAACGTTGATGACGGCGATAGGAAGTTTCCCTCCATTTAGCATAAGCAGAAAAATACTTCACAACGGTCACATTTTCATTACCGCGGACCAATTGTTCAGACAGCCTCCAGAGATTCACCCATTTCAAACCGTCATCTTCAAGATCCTTGATTGCATGAAAAAGATTGAACCCGTCGATATAAACCGAAATCCTTTTTAACAATCCAGTCACCTTTGCAACAAATAAAAAGCCGCCCTGAGGGCGGCCTATCCGATGCCGCGGACAACACCGGTGGAATAATTCAATAATAGGGCAAAAAAACCGATTGTCAATCACTTTTTTTCCGGACCTGAAAAAACGATCATGCTTATAATTTCACATTTCCGCCGATGGGGCACAAATTTGGTACAACCTTGAATCCTAGCGGTAATGGATTAATACGATAGAATGGTTCCTGTCAAATTCCTCCAAACTAATACGGCTTGCCTTTGCCCAATTTACTTTTCACCTGCATAATGCTTGACCCCTGAAAGGTACTCCACTCGTAATCGAATGATTTTGATTATTTCATCAAAAATGTTTGATGAAATACCTTCCGATTCAAGGTTTGATTTGAGAAGTTTTGCAGTATCAACAATCTTTTCAGTCATTGAGTCTATCTGCCTAGCAATCGATGATTGCGCTGTTTTGGTATCAGGTATAAATTGTTGGAAATGTTCTGTTTTGACGTTTTGTGGATTATACTCTTCACCTATCTTCATTGCCATACTTGTGTTAAATTCAGGATATACTGCTGTGCTAATCAAATCATAAGCAGGTGCCAGCTCGGGTTTGGTTCCTACATAAAGCAAGGAGAAATTCTTCCCATGGGCGTCCGAATTCCCGATCAAATAATTGAAAATGATCAAATTCAGGAATTTGATTTGATCCTTGGCAGGACTGGCAAAATTTTGGCGTATTAAATCCAGGCTACTGGAAATATCGGGACCACCCTCAAACTGGTATTTCGAACTGGGCAAAAAGCCTAATGCCTGACAAAAATCTTCTTGGTGGATACGAGTTACAATCCCGTTATTATCAATATCTCGATCATATCTCTCAACCAAATAGTATGGCTTATCTTGTACAAAGTGTACTGAAGCCTCGGCAACATCCAGACCCATCAGTTTTGCCAGTTTCATACAAAATAATTCATTGTGTACGGTATCATTGAATTTTGCGATCATGGGTTTCAGAATATGGGTAGTTGGTGCGCCTCCCTTAACCAATACTACGCGTCCATCCAGGTACCCAACTGCTATCTTGTGTTGTGCCCCTGCAAGCGATAATCGATAACTATTATCACCAGCCAACAACGGGTGTTTTTTTATTTTTTTTAGAATTTGCAGCAGTTTGTCATCATCCAGGAATTCGACATAAACCTTGGCATCTTGTGGTAGTGGTTTGATACCTTCGGGGAATAAAGACAAAGCACCAGCACAATCTCCACCAACTGCTTCTAGCAAAGAATATGAGTTATACTCCGATACACCCAAATTCCTGGCCAATTTTTTCCTTATGCCTTCGTCAGGTAATAATCCTGAAAAAAAGGCTTCAACTTTGTTACCTCTATATTTCCCCTTAAAAAAATCATCTGAGAAATCGTTGGAAAATCTAACATCCATGGGAAGTGATAAGGAAATACCAAATTTGCCTGTTTTGTAATAGTCATCACTGTAGGAAAATTCCAATATCCCATTTTCATCTCGGGACAATGAACCCACGAAGTCATGGTTTAGATAAACATCCAATGATTGATTCACAGTTTTGTACCATTCAAATGAATATCAATGCCCAACATTGAAATTGTTGCCAATGCCTTGCCTATATGACAGGATTCCTTGCCATTTTCCAATTCCCTGACAAATCTAATACCCACACCTGTAGTTGCGGCTAGCTGTTCTTGGGTCAATCCTTGACCCTTTCGAACTGTCTTCACAAGTTTACCAAGTTTCCTTACTCTATCATTACTCATCAATCATCCCTTTCGGGTTTAATTCATTTAAAATACACCATAGTAATTGATAATCATACCGATCGGGTTTAAACATATGATTCGTTATTTCATCCCTTTCGGGTTGATAATAATCAAATATTGAAAATATTCAAGTAAATAATACCAAAAGGGTTGATTTAGTTCGGTTTAAACCAGCATTTCAGATGCTGAGTAATGTTGGATTACAACAATTAATTATTGAACCAATGGGCTTTGAGTGCCATCCAGAGATATACCGCGAACATCCGCTCGTCCTATCAGTATTGCAATATACTGCGAAACTGCCTTGGACCAAGTTGATGCTTCCAGCCAAGCAGCAATGCGTTCATTTACCATTTCGAATGGAAGGCCGTGCCCCTCAATGATACGGTCAAGTGCTATCACATGATATCCAAATCTACTTTCCACAGGTGATTCTGTTATTTCCCCTGCATGCATGCACTTGATTGCTCTTTCGAAATCTTCTACCGTACTGCCTGGTGTCAACTGTCCCAAGTTTCCACCCTGATCCCTTGAAGTACAGTCCGAGTGTTCCTTGGCAAGAGCAGAAAACAACTCTGGTTTGTGCTTGAGCATTTGACATAATTCCTCAGCCCTTGTCTTGGACTTTTGCCGTCCCTCCGTGTCTGATTCTGATACCGCGATGAGGATGTGGCGAGCCTCATAAAGGGTTGGGCTGTTGAATTTCTCGGGGTGTCTTTCATAATAGAGTCTGCATTCATCAGATGTTGCAGTCGGAACCATTACTTCCTGGTCTATCAAAACCCTGATAGCAGCATCAATCTCTGTTTCCTTACGTCCTTCATCATCTGTTTCAGGTGTAGCTGAAATATCCAGACGACAAGCTTCCTGCCAAAGCAATTCCCTTATCACCAATGCTTCTGCGGCCGCCCTTAGTGCCCTCCCCGGAGTAGCTGCGGGATGGTTTTGTGCCTCCTCAAGTATTTGTTTTTCGGTAATGGGTACCTTATTGACCTGAACATCCTTCAGGGAAAAACCGATACCGGATTTGGACTCATTGGATTTATCGGCTTCAGCACGTGGCTCCGATTTTGGAATTATCATTACTTGTCAGGATTGTGGAAAGTTTTGGGTTGTGGTCTTTTGATTGCGTTCGCGAACAACCTGATAACCAGGTCGCCACAAGTAATGTATCGGTGCACTCAACATGTGGACCAATCGTGTGAACGGAAAAAGCAGGAAAATGGTCAAACCAAGAAACAGATGGAGTTTAAATACAATTGCTGCATCCGCAACATAACTCGCAGCTTCGGGGTTGAAGGTAAATATTCCCTGGGCCCAAGTCATGAATTTCACCATTTCGTGACCATCGAGATGTTGCATTGAAATCGGGATTGTCAGTAGTCCCAGCATCAACTGAAGCCAAAGCAAAATGATTATCAGTGTATCCGACATGGTTGAATTCGCTCGTACACGGGCATCAAACAACCGTCTATGAACCAGTAGCGTGGCACCGATGATGGCCATGATTCCGGCAATTCCACCAATAACTATTGCCATCATCTGCTTGACTCCATGGCTGATACCGATCATATCAAAAACCGCGATTGGGGTAAGCAAACCAACCAGGTGCCCGAAAAAGACGACGAGTACTCCAACATGGAACAGTACGGATCCCCAGATGAGTTGCTTGCGACGAAGCAATTGTGATGATCCTGACCTCCAACTGTAGGGATCCCTGTCATAACGAAGGATCGTACCCACAATCATGACGACAAGAGCTATATAGGGATATATTCCAAAAAGCAGGGTATTTATGAAATCAGACATGGCTGGGATTCTCCGTATTGGTATTTTGAACAACGTCTGGTGGTCTGCGTTGGGCAGCTCGAAATTGCTTCTTCATCCGCTCCAATCCACAATTATCTTCACCCGTTCCCCCTCCAAAGGTGACCACTTCCTCTTCCCAGATTTTATCAAGGGCATCAAGGTCTTTCGGATCGTCATCCGGAATCTGGAGGAGTTCATTAACCAGTTTGGGGTCGGGTTTCATTTTGGCCAGTGAGATCAATACTGAAAAAGCATTTACATAGATTGATTTGCGTTTTGTCAATCTCTCTCTGATTGCAACAAGAATGTGTGATGTTTGTTCGAGCAGGGATAAAGCCTCAGTAATTGGCTTGGTTGAAAGATATTCAAGAAACATGGGCAAATAGTCCGGTAATTCCTTGGTACCAATTTCAAATCCATCCTTTTCATACATAGCCAGCATGTCAACCATGGCTTGTCCACGGTCACGGCTTTCACCATGAACATGCTCAAACAAGTGCAAGGACAAGGATCTGGTACGGTCAAACAGATATACATAACGCTCCTGAGCGTCATAAATGTCACGTTCACCAATATCACTGGCCAGACTGAACAAGGATTCCCTAATGGGTTTGTTTATAGGCATTTCATTGGCAATCTGCCCTATCTCCGGCATTGCCTCATGTATTTCTTTCGATGGATAGGAAAGAAGTACAGATACTATTTTGAATACGGAAACTGTCATGCACTCTCCTTAAAAAGTTCTGATGGGGTCTGGACAGTACGAGGTCTCTTGGCCCCAAACAGATCATTCTCGGTAGACCCACCTGAGCATCCACTGCCAAAGGTGAACCCACAGGATCCCCTGACATCATAGGCATCTTCCGTGATTTCACGATGCGAGGTAGGAATTACAAACCTGTCTTCATAATTGGCTATTGCCATGATCTGGTACATATCCTCAATAATTGCTCCAGTTAATCCCACTCTTTCGGCAATCGTTTCATCAATAACCCCCTCCACGGATTTGGACCTCATATAGGCCCTCATGGCAAGCATTCTCTCAAGTGCGTTGATCACGGGTTCGTCCTTTCCTGCTGTCAACAGGTTCGAGAGATATCGGACTGGAATGCGCATGGATCGGACATCTGGCAGGCCATCTTCCCACCCAATTTTTCCTGCCTCGGCAGCAGATTGTAGGGGTGAAAGTGGTGGCACATACCAAACCATCGGCAAGGTTCTGTATTCGGGGTGTAATGGGAAGGCAATCTTCCAATCCATTGCCATCTTGTAGACCGGAGACCTTTGAGCAGCCTCAAGCCAAGCATCGGGAACTCCATCCAGCCGGGCCTGGGCTATTACTTCTGGATCTTCAGGATCAAGAAATACATTGAGTTGTGCTTCATAAAGATCCTTTTCATCCGGGGTGGATGCGGCTTCGGCAATGCGGTCAGCATCGTAAAGAATCACACCAAGATAGCGAATGCGTCCAACACAGGTTTCCGAACAGACCGTTGGTTCGCCAGCCTCAATTCGAGGATAGCAAAAAACACATTTTTCAGACTTGCCCGAGGACCAGTTATAGTAGATTTTCTTGTAGGGACAGCCGGAAATACACATCCTCCACCCACGGCAGGTTTCCTGATCTATCAAAACGATACCGTCATCCTCACGCTTGTAGATTGCCCCCGAGGGACATGCCGCAACACATGTTGGGTTGAGACAATGTTCACAAAGTCTTGGAAGATACATCATGAATGTGTTTTCGAACTCGCCATATATCTCTTTTTCAATGTCCTTGAAATTGTAGTCCTTGGACCTGCTGGAGAATTCACCCCCGAGAATCTCTTCCCAATTGGGTCCCCATTCAATTTTTTCGATCCGCTCACCACTTACCATGGAACGCGGTCTGGCCGTTGGAGCAGTCTTACCTTCAGCAGATGTTTGAAGGTGTCCGTAATCAAAATCAAACGGTTCATAATAGTCATCAATTTCCGGTAGGTCCGGGTTACCGAATATCTTGGCCAGGATTCGCCATTTTGATCCCATTTTGGGTACTATCCTGCCGTTGGATTTGCGTGTCCAGCCACCATTCCACTTTTTCTGGTTCTCCCACTCCTTCGGATAACCAATTCCAGGTTTGGTTTCGACATTGTTGAACCAGGCATATTCCACACCTTCGCGGTTGGTCCAGACATTTTTACATGTTACTGAACATGTGTGACAACCGATACACTTGTCGAGGTTAAGTACCATCCCGATTTGTGCACGTATCTTCATTTTGCTACCTCCGATTGAGCAATGTTTGATCTGAATGGTTTTTACATCCAGTCGACCTTATCAAGTTTGTGGACCACCACGAATTCATCGCGGTTGGAACCAACAGTGCCATAATAATTGAATCCATAGGATTGCTGGGCATACCCGCCGATCATGTGGGTTGGCTTGGTAATGGCCCGAGTAACTGAATTATGTATACCCCCTCTTTGTCCGGTAATATTGGAACCGGGAGTATTAATCAGCTTTTCCTGAGCGTGATACATGTAGATTGTACCTTGCTTCATTCTTTGGGATACGACTGCACGCGCTGTAATGGCACCGTTGACATTAAATACCTCTACCCAGTCGTTATCGATTATTTCAGCCGTTTCTGCGTCTTCCTCCGAAATCCAGACAACCGGTCCACCCCGATTAAGTGTCAACATGAGTTGATTGTCGGAATAGGTTGAATGGATGCCCCACTTCTGATGTGGGGTAATGAAATTCAACACAACTTGGGGACGGCCATTGGATTTGGACTTGATAATAGGGTTGATACCTTTTGTATCGATTGGTGGACGGTAAACACAAAGCCCTTCACCAAAGGCACGCATCCAGAGATGATCCTGGTAAAGTTGCTGTCGGCCGGACAATGTTCTCCATGGTATCAATTCATGGACATTGGTGTAACCGGCGTTGTAACATACCTTTTCAGATTCAATACCAGACCAGGTTGGAGAAGAAATGATCTTTCGAGGTTGGGCAACGATATCATTGAAGCGGATTGCCTCATCTTCCTTTGGTTTGGCGAGATGGGTGTGATCAAGACCGGTTTGTTTGGACAATGCTTCCCAGGCCCTGACAGCAACATGACCATTGGTTTCCGGTGCCAAGGTCAGAATTACCTCGGAGGCATCAATATCCGTTTCGATTCGGGGACGTCCCTTGGTTGGACCTTCCTCCGTAACTATTCCATTGAGATCACAAAGCAATTCGATTTCGTTATCGGTATTCCATGATATACCTTTACCTCCATTTCCCAACTTGTCCAAAAGTGGACCCAATGAAGTAAATCGCTTGTAGAGATTGGGATAATCACGCTCGATGATGGCCAATGAAGGCATGGTTTTACCCGGGATTGGGAGGTTTGTGCCTTCCTTCCAGTCATTTACCCCGAGTGGTTGTGCCAACTCCCCGGGAGTATCATGCAATATGGGAACAAGCACAACATCCTTTTCCACTCCAAGGACTTCGGGAGCTATTTCTGAAAATTTCTTGGCAATTCCCTTGAAAATATCCCAGTCATTTCGAGCTTCCCAAGCAGGATCTGCCGCACTTGTCAGTGGGTGGATGAATGGGTGCATGTCAGTGGTATTGAGGTCATTTTTTTCATACCATGTTGCTGTCGGGAGTACAATGTCGGAATAGACACAAGTCGTTGACATTCGAAAATCAATCGTAACAAGCAGATCCAGTTTCCCCTCTGGAGCTTCGTCATGCCAGACCACCTCTGTTGCCCTATTGTTGCCTTCTTCACCAAGATCTTCCCTTAAAATGCCATGTGCGGTTCCGAGCAGATGCTTCAGAAAATATTCATGCCCTTTACCCGAGGAACCCAAAAGATTTGAGCGCCAGACAAACAGGTTTCTTGGCCAATTGCTTTCATTGTCGGGATCCTCGCACGACATCCTGAGGTTACCCTCTTTCAGATTTTCGATTATATAATCCTTTATATCCTTTCCAGCCTTCTCGGCAGCAGCAGAAATTTCCAGAGGATTGGTTTCCAGTTGTGGTGCTGACGGCAGCCATCCCATCCGTTCAGACTTGATGTTGTAATCGATTGGAGTGCCATCCCAACTGCCATCGGGAGCGGTTGGGGATAAAATTTCATCAATTGTCAATGATTCATAACGCCATTGGTCGGTATGGGCATAAAAGAACGAGGTAGAATTCATCTGGCGGGGTGGGCGGTTCCAGTCCAGTGAAAAGGCCAAAGGCAGCCATCCGGTCTGTGGTCTTAATTTTTCCTGCCCGACATAGTGGCTCCAGCCACCCCCCGACTTGCCGATACATCCACACATTACCAAAAGATTGATAATACCCCTGTAATTCATATCCATGTGGTACCAGTGGTTGATCCCTGCCCCAAGAATAACCATTGAACGGCCCTGGGTCTTTTCGGCATTTGATGCAAATTCTCGGGCTACCGTAATGATATGATCCCGGGGAACTCCCGTAATTTGCTCGGCCCAGGCCGGTGTATAGGGTTGGTTGTCATCATAGGATGAGGCACAACTTTTGTCACCAAGCCCCCTGTCTAGGCCATAATTGGCTATCAACAGGTCAAATACCGTTGCAACAAGAACTCCACCCTCTTCCAATTCCAACCGTTTGGCGGGAACATTGCGGTGAAGAACATTGTCATGATCGGTTCCCTTGAAATGGTCATGTTCCCTGTTACCGAAATATGGGAAAGCTACAGAGGCAACATTGTCATGATGGCTCTTATCAATCAAACTCATTACAGGCTTTATGTCACGGCCTTTGCCATCCTTTAACTCAAGGTTCCATTTACCTTCCTCACCCCACCGGAAACCGATTGAACCTTGTGGTGTCGTAACATTTCCCGACTCTTGGTCTATAACTACTGTTTTCCACTCTGGATTGTTGTTCTCACCAAGATTGCTACTGAAATCAGAGGCCCGAATCATCCTGTCCGGGACATAACTCCCATCCTTTTTCACCAGCTTTACCAACATGGGCATGTCGGTATATTGACGACAATAATCCTCGAAATACTCGGTCTGCCGATCAACATGAAATTCCCGCAGGATTACATGGCCCATGGCCAGGGCGAGGGCAGCATCTGTTCCTTGTTTGGGGTGAAGCCACAGATCGGAAAATTTTGCCGCTTCTGAATAATCAGGCGAAACAACGACCGATTTTGTACCCTTGTAGCGTACCTCGGTGTAAAAATGTGCGTCTGGCGTACGGGTTTGGGGAACGTTGGACCCCCACAATATCAGGAACCCCGAATTGTACCAATCGGCAGATTCAGGTACATCCGTCTGTTCACCCCATGTCATGGGAGAAGCTGGAGGAAGATCACAATACCAGTCGTAGAAGGACATACACACCCCACCCAACAGAGAGAGATATCGTGAACCAGCAGCATAAGAAACCATGGACATGGCCGGTATGGGTGAAAATCCAATTACCCGGTCCGGTCCCCATTTCCTGGCTGTGTAAGCATTGGATGCCGCGATGATCTCGTTCACTTCTTCCCAACTCGACCTGACAAAACCTCCTAGCCCGCGAACCCTAATATAATCCTTGCGTTTCGCAGGATCGGCCTGAATGGCAGCCCAAGCCTCAACCGGGGATTTTGTCTCGCGTTCCTTCCGCCACAACTTCAGCAACCTTGATCTTATCAGGGGATATTTGACCCGGTTTGCTGAATACATGTACCAGGAATAACTGGCACCACGAGAACAGCCACGAGGTTCATGATTTGGTAAATCAGGCCGGGTCCGGGGATAATCAGTCTGCTGGGTTTCCCAGGTTACGATACCTCCCTTGACATAGATTTTCCATGAGCATGATCCTGTACAATTCACCCCATGAGTGGAGCGGACAATTTTGTCATGTTGCCAACGATTCCGGTAAGCATTCTCCCATTCCCGGTTTTCGTTTGTTGTTACTCCGTGCCCATCGGCAAAAGTGCCGGTGTTCTTTCGAGCCAGGAAATTGAGGCGATCAAGAATTAATGACATGGTTAAATTACCTCATTGTCACTTAGCAGGGTACTGTTGCACTTCTACGAGTATAGAAATACCAAACTACACCTACACAGGTTGCATAGAATATCATGAAGCCCCACAATGCGGCTTCCGGACCTCCGGTCATGGAAATGGAAGTTCCGTACGATTTGGGTATGAAAAAGGCTCCGTAAGCAGCGACTGCAGAAGTGAATGCGACAATCGCGGCACTCTCACGTTCGGCATTTTTCAACTTGGTCGGAGGATCAAGATCAGGCATCAATCTGTCAACTTCCTGACGCATGATGGTAGGAATCATTTGGAAGGTCGAAGCATTCCCGACACCTGTCAGGAAGAACAGTACCATGAAACAGGCAAAGAAGCCCCAAAAAGCCCCCGGTTCCTGCTTGATCGATAGGAAATAAAGGACACCACCAACTGCAATTATCATTCCCAGGAAGGTCCAGAAGGTTACCCTTCCTCCACCGTATTTATCCGAAATCCAACCGGTAGCAGCCCTGCTGAGTGCTCCCACCATCGGTCCAAGAAAGGCGAATGAAAGTGTATCCACAGCTGGAAACTGGGTCTTCATCAATAATGGAAACCCTGCCGAATATCCAATGAACGAACCAAAAGTACCAGTGTATAACCAGCACATCACCCAATTATGGAAACGTGAGAAAATTACGGCCTGATCAGCGAATGACGCCCTAGCAGTCATTATATCATTCATGCCGAACCAGGCGAGTGCCGTTGAAACCAACAGGAATGGTACCCAAACAAAGCCTGCATTTTGTAGCCACAATGTTGATCCATCAGCTGTTATCTGACCCTCACCCGAAAACACGACAAATGCACCAGTTGAAATAACGATTGGGACCAGGAATTGCATGACAGAAACACCAAGGTTCCCCAATCCGGCATTCATGGCGAGGGCATGACCCTTTCTCCGTTTCGGATAAAAGTATGTGATATTGGCCATTGAGGAGGCAAAATTACCTCCACCTAATCCACACAACAGGGCCAGAACCAGGAAGATGAAATAAGGTGAATCAGGATTCTGTACCGAATAGCCGATACCGAAGGCAGGTATGAGGAGAGAGGCAGTGGTAAGGGTTGTCCAAAGCCGCCCGCCAAAAATCGGTACCATGAAGGAATAAAAGATTCGCAGAGTTGCTCCCGAAATCCCGGGTAGAGCAGCCAGCCAGAACAATTGATCGGTAGTATACTCAAAACCGATTGAGGGGAGTTTTGCAACAACTACACTCCATACCATCCAGACGGAGAATGCCAGTAAAAGGGCAGGTATGGATATCCAGAGGTTGCGATTTGCAATCTTGCTGCCATGTTCCTTCCAGAATTGTTCATCCTCAGGTTTCCAATTTTCAATGGGACCGGGTCTCCATTCCTTGAGAACACCGGCAAGCGCCCCCTTCTGTTCCGGACCATGTACAGATTGCATTTCGGGCAATTCCGGCAGCTTATCCAATTCTTCTGACAAGGCACTTCGCTCCATCGCACGAATAGAGAAATGCATCCATAGGAGTGCTACCAGGACAATCCCGAACAAAAGGGCAAAACAGCTGGTCCAAATACCAGTAAGGTCCAGCAAGACACCAAATGAAATTGGCAAGATGAACCCTCCCAAACCGCCAATCATTCCGACCAAACCGCCTACTGAACCAATGTGGTCGGGATAATATACCGGAATATGTTTATACACAGCAGCCTTGCCGAGCGACATGAAGAAGCCCAGAATGAAGATGGCGACAACAAATGGAATAAGTCCCATGCTCGTGGAAAATATTATGGGGCCTTCAATGCCATGAATTACATAATCGGTTTTGGGATATGACAGCATGAAGGTTAGAATGACCGAGACACCAAATGTCCAGTACATAACACTTCTTGCCCCTCGCTTGTCTGAAAGATGTCCACCATAAGCACGAAATATGGAAGCTGGAACCGAATAGGCTGCAGCAATCATGCCTGCCGTTTTTATATCCAGATCATATACACCGACCAGATAGCGCGGTAACCAAAGTGCCAAAGCGACAAATGCCCCAAAAACGAAAAAATAATACAAGGCAAAACGCCAAACCTGCAATTTGCGCAATGGATCGAGCTCCATCCAAGCTGACCGGGGTTTTTCACCACGGGCTTTACGGGCTGCCGTTGTTGGATCTTCCTTGGTGAACACATAGAAAATTGCCGCCATTACCAATAATGCTACCGAATAGACTTGGGCAGTCGCTTGCCACCCTACGGCCACCAACAGGAAGGGTGCGCCAAAGTTGGTGACCGCTGCGCCAACATTACCAACTCCGAATATACCCAGCGCACTTCCCTGGTATTCGGCAGAATACCACTTTGAAACATAGGCAATACCTACAGCGAAGGATCCTCCGGCAAGACCAACCCCAAGTGCAGCAAGCAAGAACATCGGATAGGTTGTTACGGTTGAAAGTAACCAGGTTGCGATGGCTGAGGCAACCATTACAAGGGTAAATACAAGACGTCCACCATATTGGTCAGTCCAGATACCAAGAAAAATCCGACTGATTGAACCGGTCAGAACAGGGGTTGCCACGAGGAGACCGAATTGGGTGTCCGACAATCCCAAATCCTGTTTTATCCTTACACCGATGATTGAGAAAATTGTCCAGACAGCAAAACAGAATACAAAAGCAACTGTACTCATTCCCAGCATTTGGTTTTGTTTGCTTGTATCAGATGTGGTTGTCATGTTCATGATCCACCCCTCAATGATAATTCAAAATTACAACCGTAAATCCAGTAAAGAATTATCTTACCATTATTCTAAATTTTTTTTTCAATTTAATACAGATCTTTTCATAATTTCATACTACATCAAAAAACTTCCTTGAGTGAAATTTGTTGACATCTCCCAATTGTTCTTGCCGATGTTTTCCTTAATCTGAATTCGGTATTATTGTCTAGTTTTATAGGAAAATTTATGTTTACAACTGGTGTTGTAGGTCTGGGGAACATGGGCTCTGGATTGGCTCGGAACCTGTTGAAGAACGGTTTCCCGACTGTTGTTTTTGATCTTGATCTCCAGAAGGTCAGTGCACTCACAGAAATAGGGTGCAAGCCAGCAGAAAATGTATCCGTGGTTGGCGAGAATTCGGATGCCGTTTTTGTAATGGTCATGAATGGACAGCAAGTCGAATCAGTCATATTTGATTCTGGCGGACTTGCTGAGACTATGTCCCCTGGAAGTGTCATCATTCTTACCGCAACAATTGAGCCTCATGAGGCGAGAGTCATTGGCAACAAATTGGCAGATACAAAAATCGAATTGATCGACAGCCCTGTTTCAGGCGGCTTCCCCGGTGCTCAAGGTGGAACACTAACCCTGATGGCAGCTGGCAAGGATGCTATTCTGGACAAGTATAAACCTGTCATGGAAGCAGTATCAAAAGTTATCCACAGGGTTGGTACAAACCCAGGTGATGGCCAAAGCATGAAGGCCTGCCTGCAATCTCTGATTGGACCTATATTTACAGCTACCTTTGAAGCTGCAGCGCTTGCAGCAAAAGCCGGTATCAAGGGACAAACCCTTTATAATGTTGTGTCCTCTTCCCCTGTTGGCTGTGGGATCGTCAACAATTCGCTGGAAAAAATCATTGATCGTCAATTCGAGGGTACAGGCAGTCATATTGATACGATGAGCAAGGATTTGGGTATCAGCATGAATTTCGCTGAAGAACTAGGGGTTCCCATGCATTCAGCAGCAACCTCATATG
The DNA here is from genome assembly GCA_009842205.1 of Paracoccaceae bacterium. Classification (GTDB taxonomy): domain Bacteria; phylum Pseudomonadota; class Alphaproteobacteria; order Rhodobacterales; family Rhodobacteraceae; genus MPNP01. The sequence goes on from VYFX01000001.1 coordinate 21,565, forward strand.
AACTTTTCAAGGCCGGCAAGGCAAGATTTCCAAATGGTGACAACTGGGTCATTACCTGTCTGATAGAAGAAATCATCGGGGCCGAATTGCATAGATAGGGAACAATATCATGAAACTTGGGGTTATTTGCGATGGCATCAGCCGTGATCTTTCAGTGGCCCTTGCAGCCATGGATGAGTGTGGGCTTGCCTTTGCCGAGCTGCAATTCGTCGGTGACAAGGAGGTAGGAGACCATTCCAGGGAAGAAATAGCCTCCATCAAGTCAATGCTTGATGGTCATGGCAAGCCTGTCTCCTGTCTTTCAAGACATATATTCAATGGACTTACGGTAGCAAACAAACCAGGAGATGACCTCCATACCCAACATATGGATTCGCTCAAGCGGGTCATTGATATGGCAAAGGAATTGAATTCTCCCCTGGTCAGGATCATGACGCCAAAAAAGGAGCAGATTCTTTGGGGAAAGAACGGGGCAGAACAATGGAATGTAGCCAAAGGCGCCTGGGATGCCACCCTAGCCCTGATTGCCCCTGCAGTGGATTTGGCCAGATCCGAGAATATTACCCTAGTTGTCGAGACAGGCAATGGAATAATGGTCAATTCAAATTATACCGCCAGAAGATTGATTGATGAACTCGATGCCAAGAGTCATCTCAAGGTATTGTGGGACCCGGGCAATAATTGCTGGTGTCATGAACTTGCTTACCCTGATGGTTATGAAATTTTGCGGGACGGATATATCGGTCATATTCACATCAAGGATCTGCAAGTTAATACTCCACACGCCACACTTGAAATCAAGCCATTGGGAGAAGGCCAGCTGGGAGATTTGTATGCACCCATATCAGATGCCCTCAAGCGTGATGGTTATGAGGGTGTCATATCCCTTGAAAGCGTTTATCGGCCTGATGATGGAACCTTCATGGATGGCTTTTATGAATGTGTTGGACCATTCAAATCCCTATTTGGCACTCGGTAATTTACTTCAATTCATCGCACTCGGGAGTTAGGGTAGGAGCACACCGGGATTCATGATATTATTAGGATCCATTATACCCTTGATTTTTCTAATGGTACTCAAGTAGGTCTTGTCCCTGGATCTCTTGAGTTCATTAACCCTTAAACGGCCGGTACCATGCTCAGCCGAGCTGGAACCTTCAAGTGAGTTTACTATCGAAAAGATGATCTCCCTGATTTTGCTTTTCAGTTCGGGATTGTCATGACTTTCCTTGCTTAGTCCAAAAACATTATAGTGGATGTTTCCATCACCAATATGACCGAAGCAATTGGCTGTCAATCCCCCCAATTTGGCAATTTCGGCATCAGCCATCTCGACAAATTTTGGTATTCGGGAAATCGGGACGGATATATCATTTGTAGCAATGGAACCAATCCTGCGATTGGCTTCGGGTATAAGTTCACGCAAATTCCAAAAATCCAGACGCTGTTTTTCGGAATTGGCAAACACGCCATCCAGTATCAAGCCTTTTGAAAGAGCTTGGCCTGATACTTCCAAAAGCCTTTCCTGAAGATCAAAATCAAATTCGGAACCCAATTCGACCAAAACGGCCCATTTGGGAATTATCTCGAATGGGAGTCTGGCAACTAGTCCAGTTTTTTTGACAAAATGAAAGCTGGTCTCGCTAATCAACTCAAAGGCCGAAATAAGTCCACCGAAATTCTCCCTGAAAAACTGCAGGAGCATGATGGCACCATCCAGATCAGGTACACTCAGATAAGCTGTTGCTTCTTCAACGGGCTTGGGGAAGACCTTCATGGTTGCAGCTGTAATTATTCCCAGGGTGCCTTCCGATCCTATCATGAGATTCTTCAAATCAAGACCCAGATTGTCCTTGTACAAACTATTGAGATTGTTCATGACCGAACCATCCGGCAGGACGACCTCAAGGCCGAGACAAAGGTCTCTGGTATTTCCGTAACGAATTACATGAACCCCTCCCGCATTGGTCGCTAGGTTTCCCCCTATCTGGCAGGAACCCTTTGAAGCAATGGAAAGAGGAAAGAGGAGATTTGATTGGGCAGCTTGCTCTTGAAGTCTTTCAAGAATACAACCTGCCTCGACTGTAACCAAATGATCGGTTACCGAAATACCCCTGATCCTGTTCATTTTATGAAGGCTGATTACCGCGGGGATTTCAGGCCCAGGATATATTTGCCCCCCAACAAGCCCAGTACCACCACCATAAGGGATTACAGGGATTTTCAGGGCATTGCAATGGGATACGATTTCGGCAACATCCTGCGTGGTTTCGGGTGCAAGCAATATCCCTTCCGAGGCTTTGAACTGCCCCCTTGGTTCTGATTTATATCGATCCGAAAACTCCGAAAACAAACCAGGATTCAGCTTTTCCCTCAATTTTACTATCTTTTCCTGTGAAGGGATTTGCATCTAAAGTGCCGTACCTCGCCTGTCGCTCCTGAGATTGGCATATATCACATGATTTTGCCACTTGCCGGCAATCTCCAGATAACTTTGAGCTACTCCTTCATATTTGAAACCGGAAATTTCCAACAATCCTCTCGAAGCCTTGTTGGTTGGCAGGCATGAAGCCTCAATGCGGCTTATGTTTATTTCCTCAAAAGCAAAATGAACAACAGCCTCCAGTGCTTCCCTCATATATCCTTGGCGGGCATACTCCATGCCAATCCAGAATCCTACAATACCCGATCGTGATGGTGCTCCCCTAACATGATCCAGAGTTATAGCTCCTATGATTCTTTTGCCCCTGAACAGTATGAATGGAAAGGCAGTTTGAGCGACGATGGATTTTCTGGCCCATTTTACCCTGTTATGGAATGAAGACCTGGATAAATGATCTTCCTCCCATTGTGGTTCCCAAGGTTTCAAAAAATCTTGGCTTGTTTCCCTCAGATGGGCCCACTCTTCATGATCCCTGTTCTGGGGAGGTCTCAGGGTTAGCCTTTCGGTATAGAGTTGTGGACTTCCCGTATTGAATAGAATCACGATTTCAAATTTCTGATTATGTCTTGTCTTGAGGGTGCTTTACTTATTGGGCCAAATAATGCCATGCTGAATTCCTGACCGTTCAGTAAATAGTTTGAAGCTTCCCTTACCTTATCCACGGTAACCTTTTCATATTTTTCTATGGTTTCATCAATGGATAGAATTTTTCCGAAATGATGAAGCATGTATCCCATTCTTTCTACACGATTGGAGGGATTCTCGTAACCCATCAAAATTGCGGATTTTATCTGGGCCTTGGCCCTATTTACCTCCGATTCTTCAATATCATTCTGTAATCGTGCGATTTCACGGGTACAACAGTAACAAAGATCTTTAATTTCATGTTCACCGGTTGAGGAATGCACCACAAACAAACCGGTATCCGACTGGGGATTCGCCTGGGCAGAGATTGAATAACACAATCCCCTTTTCTCACGGGCTTCGACAAACAGGCGGGAAGATGATCCTCCACCCAAGACCCGTGTGTAAATATTGGTCGCTGCCTCAAGATCGTGATCTATCGGTGGTGATTCACAGGCTAGAACAAATTGTACCTGTTCAATATCCTTTTCTTCTCTGTACTCGCCATTCTGATAATGGCATTGCACAAAACCTTCCGTGGGCAGCATCTCCAGATGCCCAAAATACTGCTCGGCCATCACCACAATGGTGTCATGATCCACAGCCCCGGCTGCAGCCAAAATCATGTTTTGGGGACTATAGAATTGATTTACAAACTCGACCAGATTATTCCGTTGATATGTTCCCACCAGTTCCGAGGAACCCAATATTGGTCTACCCATCGGTTGATGTGGATAAATGGTTTTTTGCAATCCCTCAAATATCACTTCCTCCGGATAATCCCTGTATTGTCTGATTTCATTCAGAATGACATTCCGCTCTTTCTCTATTTCCCCAGGGCTATATACGGAATTCAGAAGAATATCGGACAACAGTTCGATCCCGAATGAAACATCCTCCTCCAGCACCCTGATGAAATAGGCAGTCCTGTCCATGCTGGTATAGGCATTGATAAATCCCCCTACATCCTCGATTGACTGGGCTATCTGAATGGCAGTCCTCGATTTGGTTCCCTTGAATGCCATGTGTTCCAAAAAGTGGGCAATCCCGTTTTGGTCTTCCCGTTCATTCCTGCTTCCAGCCAAGACGTAGATTGAAAGTGCCGAGGACCTCAACCCCGGCATATGATCAGTAGCTACACGGAATCCATTCGACAATGTAGTTAAACGAGTCATGATCCTCTGACCTTATTTCGGATAAATTCCTTGAGTTTTTCAGCAGAATTGTCGGCACCGGCAATTCGTTCAGGACGTTCAAGCTTTTTGGCCAAGGCATCGGGTAGTACAGGTTTGACACCACAAGCAGCTTCAACGGCATCCGGAAATTTTGCCGGATGAGCTGTAGCAAGGGAAATTACTGCTTCTCTAGAGGATTTATTTAACTCTCTTGCGATCTTGACACCAACCGCCGTATGAGGACAGATTACCTGCCATGAATCATTATAGGTATTACGGATTTCTTCAATGGTTTCTTCTTCGGAACAACGTCCCGCAACAAAATGTGAATGCAGATAGTTTTGTTCATCCCCGGTTAGTTCAAATCCACCTCCTTGCAGGGATTGCATCTTCTCTACAATATTTTCACTATTCCTGTTACCGGCATCAAACAGGACCCTTTCAAAGTTGGAACTTACCTGAATATCCATGGACGGGCTGATTGAAGGGATTACCTCCTCAAGCTGATATTGACCGGTTTCAAGGGTACGAAACAATATGTCATTCTGATTGGTGGCTATGGCCAGTTGTTTTATGGGCAATCCCATCATTTTGGCACAATATCCAGCATAAATATCGCCAAAATTACCAGTGGGAACGACAAAGGACACTTCCCTTTGAGGTGCCCCAAGGGAAATACCTGAGTAAAAATAATATACGATCTGGGCTACAATCCTGGCCCAGTTTATCGAATTAATTGCTGCTAGATTAAATTCTTGCCGAAAGGCTGAATCCCCAAATAGTTCCTTGACTAAAGCCTGACAATCATCAAAGTTTCCTTCAACGGCAATGGCATGCACATTGCTATCCGATGGTGTTGTCATTTGTTTTCTTTGTATGTCCGATACTTTACCCTTGGGATACAGAATAAATACGTCCACCGCGTCCAGACCCCTGAATGCCTCAATGGCCGATGAGCCAGTATCACCGCTGGTTGCACCGAGAATAGTACAGGTTGAATTTAATCGAGTAAGGACATGATCAAACATCCTGCTTACCAGTTGGAGGGCAAAATCCTTGAAAGCCAAGGTGGGTCCATGAAACAACTCACACAGAAATAGGTTGTCTCCCAGTTGTACCAAGGGGCATTTGGCTTGATGATAGATATTGCCATAGGCAGCCTCTATCAAGCTTTTAAGAGTTTCATCAGAAAAGGTCGATCCCGTAAATGGTCTGATAATGCTAAAGGCTGTATCAACATAGGAAGCACCACGCAGTTGTTCAATTTTTATTTTATTGAATTTTGGCCATCCATTAGGAACATACAAACCACCATCCGGTGCCAGACCGGATAACAGAACTCCTTCGAAATCTAGCGGTGGGGACTTTCCTCTGGTCGAGATATAGCGAACCTTTTCTTCAGGTTTTTGGTGAAGTTCGAATCCTGACTTTACTAATTCAACAATTAGTTCTTCACCACATTCAATAACCTTTTGATTTTTAAATAAATTTTCATGGATTTGGTTTGGTAAATATCCAGTTGGCTTATGATTATCCTTTCGTACAATCCATGAGCTTCTTTTACTTGGAGCACCAAGATATTTTCCAACGGAACGTGGTAAAACTTCTATCACCTCGGCAACTGGACCATAAGTTACCCTGATTTCTTTGTGATTACAAAAATCAAGAATTCTATCAACCGTATCACGCCTCCATTGCTTCAATTCTTTATTATTGGAAAACATTAGATTCTCCGTGACTACTTTCATATAAGGATTCCAATTTTGTTATACCCCTGTGATCAGAAATTCCAATGATTTTGATCATATTGCTCTCTTAATCGGATAGGAGATTCACACTCTGATGGTATAATGTCTACACATAATGGTACAGAAAAGTGACAAATAAATATTTTACTGAAAAGTGTAAGTTCTTTGTTGAAGTATTATTAGTATTGGGGGCATATTGTATATTTAATCAGGCACTTTGACCTTAATGGAGAGTAATTTCCCAGTTACCTTGCCTCACAATCACATGTCAAAATCCGGTGATGGGTTGAAATCATTGTCATCTCCCCCGGAACCGGAAGGTGATTTGTCAGGTTCGTGGTCCTTGGCAAGGTAGTTGGCTGTCGGGTTGTTCCCCTTTGTATTTTCCTTTTGGGAGGGGTCAAGCATCGCACCTTCCTTGAGCATGTAAATAGCAAGTTTGTTCCAGTTGTGTTCAGAAGCTATCTTAAGAGGTGTACGTCCCCACGCATCCAAGCCATTTATGTTATATCCGAGATCCAACACTTTCCTGAAAGCTTCAATGTCATTGGTATAGGCCAATGCATGAAGTGGTGAACCCGTGGTGGCAACGGCATATGAATGAAGGGATGGGATCGGACAATGATACAAGGGGCCCGGCAGGTCATGAACGGCTTCAATAAACCCGTATCGATGCAGAAAATCAAAATCCAGCCCTTCAATTTTTGGCTTTATGGATTTTTCTGTCCATTGCGGTTTTTCAATGATCTTCCCAATGATTCCCATGATTTCCAAGCCACTTCTAGGTTTTGGACCCATTTCGGCCATGATCTCGCCGATTATCTTCTTTGAAGATTCAAACGTTCCAAATCTGGAATTGTAGTATTCAACACGGTATTGTGTGGCCCGGTCCTTGACCGCAAGATCATCAACCGCCGAAAGTTTTCCCTCGGTTTCCAGTAATGATTCGCCAAGTGCCCTCAAGGAATTTTCCACATGCTTGGGCCATCCATCCACCCATTCACCTATTCTATCACCCCATTCGGAAGTCAATCCAGGAGTGGACTTGACATGGAAATGATTAAAGAACTTCCCAAGGGATTCCTTTACCTCTTCCAGGGACAGCGGTTGCAAATGATGTACGGCACCTACCCCCAAGCGGGTGCCCACCACTTCCTGAAGCACAGACTTGCTGTTGGACAACCCGGCAAGAACAGGGAATATGGGATAGCGATTGCTTCCAGTATGAAGACTAAGCAATACATCCTCCACTTCGGAATATTCTTTATTGGCGATCGTCTGGATTTCATCAATCAGCAAAAGAATGGTGTAATTCTTGGGAAAGACCAGTTTGTCCACCGAACTGTTGTCCAAACCAATACCAAATCCATATCCTGACACGGATGATATCTTACGCAAGGCCGTACCGATATTTTCCTTGACCTTGGCAATGGTGATCTTGCTATCAAGCTCTTTTATCGTGTCATGGATTCGTGTACCCAGATAACTGAATGTCAGGTTTGCCGGATCTGCTATCATGACCGGAATGGTCTTGTGACTTACAGATTCATCATTTAGTTGGTCAATGCAGTTTTGCCTGATTTTCTCCAACAGGGAGGTCTTGCCAATTCCGGGTGGACCTTGGATGACCTGTGTTTGACCACCTGCAGGATTGCTGCCGGGATCCTTCAAATAATCCTGGCTGATTATTTTGCTTTTTTGATCAATCCTGTACTGGAGTTCCTTTCGTCCTGAAAAAAACGGATTGATCATCCGGTCTTCTGACGAAACAAAAATTGTTTTAACCCTTCGGCATCAAATGATTTGGTCATATTGTCAAAATCCTTACTCTATAAGTTGTATAATACATGAATTGACCGAATTTGGTGAAAGTAACAACTGCTTTGTAAAATTAGATGTGGATAACATTGAACGGTTCTAACCTTCAATAGTAACTTACGGAGGGAGGAACAAGAAATGTATTGCGTTACATTTCACCTTCAAAATACATTCAAATGAGTGAATCTCGCTAAAAAGGATCAAGACTCTTAAATTATAATCACTAACCCTCTAGATTTGCCCTTGAATCTCTGGCAATACGCATTATCCAATATGCTGTCAGGATAAACCAGATTGTAGCCAAACTGAACCATGTTATAGCGTATTGCAGATGGTTATTGGGTATCCCCTCAGCAGTTACAGGCCAGGGTGTTATATTCATATCTTCATTGGTCGTTGCTTTTGATACTACCATCAAGGGTTCCGTACCCAGAATACTGGACATTCTCCCCAATTCACGGGCAAACCAAACATCCTTTTCCGGTTCGGGTGTAAATAAATTATCCCATTCATCCGGCCAAAGCAGATTACCCTCTACTTCCGTGAATCCCGGATTATCATGCGTCTCCTTGAGTTGGTCTGGAATAAAACCCCGGTCCAGTAAAATCACCCTGTTATCCATTTCCAGGGGAGAGATGACACGATAACCAGGTCCCCAACCTCTCTGGCTTGTCAAATAATATAGCGATTGTTCACCGACCTTTCCCTGAACAAGTACAGGTAGGAAATTATCAGTCGTTTCATCGGGATTGCTTGGCAGAGGAACAGATGTGGAATTGATTTTTGCTTCAATATCATTGAGAATGTTTGTTTTCCACTCCAGCCTTTGGACCTGCCATGTCCCCAAACCGATAAGAATAGCGATCCCTGCCAAACCATAAATGAGTGGAAAGGTAAACTTACGGTATTTCGATGTATAAGACATCCAGCACCACTATTGTGCATCTCCCGAAGGAATTTTGTCCGGCTTAGACCGGAATGGGGATTTTAACCACCCCAAATGTATACTGCTGCAAACAGGAACAGCCATACAACGTCAACAAAATGCCAATACCAGGCTGCGGTTTCAAAACCAATGTGTGCTTCAGGTGTAAAATGTCCTTTCATTGCCCGCAACATACACACCAACAGGAATGCGGTACCGATTATGACGTGAGCACCATGAAATCCGGTCGCCATGAAAAAGGTTGCCCCGTATATGTTACCTGAATAGGAAAAAGCGGCATGGCCGTATTCATAGGCTTGAAATCCGGTGAATGCCACACCCAGGACTATTGCCCAAAACAATCCCTGAATCAGGTCCTTGCGGTTATTCTCATGGGCAATGGCATGGTGGGCCCAGGTTGCCGCAGCACCAGAGAGAAGTAAAATCAGGGTATTGATCAAGGGTAAATGCCACGGATCAAAGGTTTCAATTCCAACAGGTGGCCAAACACCGCCGGAACCCTCTTCCATCGGATAAAGAGCATGCTTGAAAAAATTCCAGAACCAAGCAGCAAAAAACATGATCTCCGACATGACAAACAGAATGAAGCCATAACGCAAGCCTATTCTGACGGTAGGCGTATGATCACCCGTTTGGGCCTCCTTGATGACATCGCCCCACCAGGCGATCATGACATAGGCAATGAGCACCATACCCATCATCATGATCCAGGGACCATAATCATTGAAAAACAGGACTGCCCCAAGCAACATTATGAAACCGCCAACTGCACCCAGGAAAGGCCAGACCGATGGTTCGAGTATGTGATAGTCATGTTCTTTAGTATGTGCCATATTTCTTTATTCCCAATTTTTATGTTGAGGACTTATCCTTGACTTTATGAAATGTATACGAAAGAGTAATACTTTCCAAATTCTTTGTTTCAGGATCATTTAGGATTTCCGGATCAACATAAAACACTACCGGCATTTCCTTGCTTTCTCCAGGTGCCAACTCCTGTTCCATGAAGCAAAAACACTGCAGTTTGACAAAATATTCACCAGTCGTGAACGGAAATACATTAAAGGTTGCCGATCCGGTTATTGTCTGGTCTGTGGGGTTATGGGCGATATAATTCATGGTTTTGCTTTCACCCAGATTGACAGTCACCAGATTCTCGGCAGGATTGAAATCCCATGGCATATCCCGCTCCAAGGAAGCATCGAACCTTACGTTGATGGTATCCTTCACTACTTCACTCTGATTGGCATCAGCTTGAAGGGGTGTCCCACCAAATCCGGTTACCCGGCAAAACAAATCATATAATGGAACGGAAACGGCCACCAGAACACCCATCAGGGCTATGACTCCGATGAGTTTCCATAACATATTCCTGTTTGCTTGGATACTCATTCCTCTACCTTTAGCAAAGTTGCCCTGTAGGAATGGTCAAATCCTTCAATGAGTTGACCGTCTTGAAATTTTGCAATCGAAATGGCAAAGACCAGAAACACAAATGCCACCAAGGCAAGCGAAACAAAAATGTTTCTTGATTTCCTTCTTGCATGTAGCTCATGCTCTTTGGAAATGGCCATCAAAACACCTCCGGCCAAACCAGATATGGTTCATAAAATGCATGTAACATCGATTCAACACCCAGCCCAGCGAACATGACGAATAGATACCAGATTGATAATTTGAACAGGGCTTTTTCCCTGTTGTAACCGTCACTTGCGGAATCTTCGGCATCTCTGGTCATGACCTGATATGAACCCAGCGTTAGCATGATGTTCAACACGATCACCAATCCCAAGGTCAATGGACCTCCGATTGAACTGAAAGCAATCATGAAGCCAATCGGAATCAATGAAAGCGAATACCAGAAAATATACCTTCTGGTAACCCGTTCGCCCCTGGTTACAGTTAGCATGGGAACTTTGGCCAGAGAATATTCCTCCTTGGTTACGAGTGCCAAGGCCCAGAAGTGCGGTGGTGTCCACAGGAAGATAAGCAAAACCAGCAATATTGGTTCCAGTGCGATCCCGTTGGTCACTACGGCCCAACCTATCAGGGGAGGAAAAGCACCGGCAGCTCCACCGATTACAATGTTTTGGGCGGTTCTACGCTTCAGGTACATGGTATAGACAACCACATAGAAAAAAATCGTGAAAGCCAATATGCCTGCTGCCAGGAAGTTGGCGGTCAGGGCCAGCATGAAAATGGCAAAACCGGAACACCAGAGCCCAAGCAACCTGGCATCATCACCTGATACCGTACCGGTCGGCACAGGTCGGTTTCTGGTCCTTTTCATCAACCGGTCAATATCCTCGTCCCACCACATGTTGAGAGCACCAGATCCACCCGCACCGATGGCAATGAATATTAGAGAGGCCAAGGCGAGTATTGGATTGATGCTCGTGGGGGCAATGATCATGCCTATGAAAGCGGTAAAGATTACGAGTGACATGACCCGGGGTTTCAGCAGTTCGATTACCTCACTGATTCTAACCTCTTGGGGTTTGGATATTACTGTTGAGTCTACCATTCTCTAAAATAAGTATAATAATTCCAGATCATCGATTGATTTCAATGAAAGAAATTGGTTCGGTTGTACATTCAGGGTATTGAAGCGTAAAGAACCTCTTCCTTGATATCCCCTACTTCCGCAAATTCTGCCACGGCCCTTTGAATCCAGTCATCATAAACTTCCTGACTGACGACCTTGACGGTAATGGGCATGTAAGTATGGTCCTTTCCACAGAGTTCCGAACATTGTCCGAAGTAAATTCCTTCCTTTTCGGCCTTGAACCACAAACCGGCCAACCTGCCCGGAACACCGTCCTGCTTGACACCAAAAGCCGGTACAGTCCAAGCATGAATTACATCGGAAGCAGTAACATATACAACAATTGTTGTATCAACGGGTATAACTACAGGTTGATCGGTAGCCAACATGTATTCATCCATGGTGTATCCATAATCCTCTAGGGCAGTCTTGTCCAGCATGAAACTGTCGAAGGAAAAATCATGATCCATGTAATCGTAGGTCCAATACCATTGGTTTCCAGTTGCCTTGATGGTGATATCACCTTCCGGAATGGTTTGCTGCTTGAAGAGAATCGGTAATGAAATGATGCCTATACCAACGAGAATAACTATTGGAATGGCCGTCCAGAGTATTTCAAGGGGAGTATTGTGGGTTGTTTGAGAAGGCGTTCTGTTACTGGATGCATTGAATCTCAAGATTACGTACAAGAGCAACCCTAGTACAAATATCACGATCAAGGTTCCGAGAACAAGAAGTATATTATCAAGCCATATGGCATCTCGGGCCACTTCGGTAACGGAAGGCTGGAAATTTATGCCATCGGGAATGGGGACACCAATGATTTCCAATTCCTGATCTACATCCACAGCCATGGCTGGTGAGGTAAAACCAAATACAACTATTCCGAAAAGATAATTTTTTAGTCTTTTCAAATGATTCATCAGGAATTCCTTAAAAATAAAACTCATTCATTACCTCAAAAATGACACCAGAGATAATTATTTCGTGAATGTACCTTCAACAATATCTTTGCCTCAGGGCATAATATAAACTACTGAAATATATTTTAAATTCAATTTCAAAAAAAATTTAAGCAACCGTGAATTTACCTTTCCGACCCTTTGAAACCAATCTTGATTATCACCAGTCTCTAAAGTTGCTGCAGTCCGTAGTAAATGGAGGTGAGGATGGTGAATTGTTTCTGGAGCGTTCCAAAAGCGAAACGCTGGCATTGGACGATGGGAGAATTAAACAAGCAGGTTACAATTCCGTCGAAGGATTTGGCTTGAGGGTTGTAAATGATACAAAAACGGGTTTCTCCCACTCGAATGAGTTGACAATTCAGGGGCTTAAAAATGCCTCGGAATCACTCAAGGTGGTCACCAGGGATGGGCAGGGGCATTTGGACAAATCCCCAGCCCAGACCAACAGGAAACTGTACGGGGACACAAATCCTCTTGAAGCCAACGGCTTTGCCGAAAAGGTAAACATTCTGAAAGAAATCGATTCATATGCACGTGATTTGAGCAACAAGGTTGTTCAGGTCTCTGCAAACCTCGCCACATCCTTTCAGGAAATTGAAATCCTGACACCAGAGGGCAGGTTGGTCAAGGACAGCAGGCCAATGTCAAGACTGGGTGTATCGGTTATTGTCGAATCAGGAGGACACAGGGAAGCAGGGTTTACTGGACAAGGCGGTCGATTTATTGCCGAACATCTTCTAGCACCTGAAACCTGGCAATCCCTTGTTGATGAAGCCTACAGAATAGCCAATGTCAATCTTGGGGCACAAGTTGCACCAGCTGGAATCAAGGATGTAGTACTTGGACCGGGATGGCCTGGCATTCTTCTTCATGAAGCCATAGGTCATGGCCTTGAGGGAGATTTCAATCGAAAAGAGACCTCCGCCTTTTCAGGTCTAATGGGAAAGAGAATAGCCTCCAGAGGTGTTACAGTTCTTGATGATGGAACCTTGCCTGACAAAAGAGGATCAATCTCAATTGATGATGAAGGAACACCCAGTCAAGCTACGACCCTGATTGAAGATGGCATCCTTGTAGGATACATGCAGGATCGGCAGAATGGCAGGTTGATGGGAACTGGTTCGACAGGCAATGGACGACGGCAATCCTATGCCCATACACCCATGCCGCGCATGACAAACACCTATATGCTGGCTGGCAATGACAATCCGGAGGACATCGTGTCCAACCTCAAGGATGGTATTCATGCGGTAGGTTTTGGTGGTGGTCAGGTTGATATAACTAGTGGCAAATTCGTATTTTCATGTGTCGAGGCCTACAGGGTCCAAAATGGCCAAAGAAAAGAACCGATAAAAAATGCAACACTTATTGGTGATGGCCCATCGGTTCTGAAAAACATACAAGCAATCGGCAACGACATGTCCCTTGATCCCGGCATTGGAACCTGTGGTAAAGACGGGCAATGGGTTCCCGTTTGTGTTGGTCAACCATCAATACTGATTGGTGGTTTGACGATCGGTGGCGGAGGTTCTTGAGATTTATCTTCTTTGACAAAAAACATGCCACAGAATTCAAAAATACGCACCTGTCTCTGGTTTCCGGGTAATGGTCAAGAAGCAGCAGAATTTTATGTTTCCCTGATTCCGGGAAGTAAAATCACTTCAGCTTACAAATCTGATCCCGATCAACCTCCAATCGTCATTGAATTCACTCTCGGCAACAATGAGTTCATGATTATCAATGGTGGCAATGAGTTTGAACATTCTCCTGCAGTTTCGATTTCAGTTTCTACCAATGACCAAAAGGAAACCGACATGTTGTGGTCGGCTCTGACTGCCAATGGCGGCAAGGAAAGCAGGTGTGGCTGGTTGATAGATCGCTATGGAATATCATGGCAAATTGTACCCAGGAGACTTATTGAACTGCTCAACGATAAGGATCTTGAAGCAGCAGGTAGGGTTTTCAACAAAATGCTTGAAATGAACAGGATTGATACTGCAGCCATTGAAGAGGCTTTTCGGTCGCAAAAGCCATAGGATTTATTGCCTATCCCTAATTACCTGCAGTTGTGAAGTATTCTACCGATAAAGTTCATCAGGATTTGAGCCGCAAGAATCCCCGTGGATCCGGTTGGGTCATAATCGGGAGCTACCTCCACTAGGTCAACACCACGAATATTTCCTCTCTTGGTGAGGCCATCCAGAAACTCCAGTATTTCATAATACAGGAATCCACCATGGCTTGGTGTACCCGTTCCAGATGCAATTGAAGGATCAAATGCATCAATATCGATGGTAACATAGTAGTTGACATCCTCGGGTATTCTGCTGAGAAGACCATCATTACCCATGGTCCGTGCCTGTCGGACAGAAATTATTTCCGAACCCATTTGCAGGGCTTCCTCATACCCTTCCCTTGCAGTAGAGGAAACATTGCGGATACCAATTTGGGTCAAGCCAGTAATATGTTTGTGTTCAACGGCTCTCCTCATGGGATTTCCATGCCCGTATCTGACCCCGTGCCTTTCATCTACAAAATCCAAATGGGCATCAATCTGGATCAAATGCATGGGTGCCTGATCGGAAAATGCACGGATGCAAGGTATATTTATCGAATGATCACCACCGATTGTTACCGGTATTGCTCCCCTTGAAAGGGCATAACGTACAATTTTTTCTATGTTATTATGACTTGAGATTGTATCGGTATGGATGATATCGGCATCTCCCAAATCCACGATCCTAACTTTTTGAGGGTCAAGGTATGTTATTTTATCCTCATGGTCATAGGCACCAGCATGTCCAAAGGAGAAAAGAGTGGAAGCTTCCCTGACGGACCGTGGGCCAAACCTGGTTCCCGCTCGCCACTGAGTCCCCATGTCAAAAGGCGCGCCAATAATTGCCAGATCAAATTCATTTTCGGCAATTTCCTTAAGATATGGATATTTCCCAAAGGTACAAATGCCGACAAATGGTAGATTAAGTTCTCCCTTATCATAACCGTGGTTTCCCATTATTGACCTCTCCAAGCAAAATGAAATTTATTGTATTTTTTCAAAACGAGCCTTTATCACTTATCCACAATAAATTACCGGAAAAAAATTTTTGTTAGTGCAATCCTAATTTGAATTCATAGATACTAACTGAATTACGGTGAATTTCCATGCCGGCATTCAGGAAAAACGAACCGGTTCAGATAATTTTTTGGTAGGCACATTTTAATGATCAAGTCAGAGACATCATGCCAGTAGTAGTGGTCGAATCCCCCGCAAAGGCCAAGACTATTGAAAAATACCTTGGTAAAGACTTTAAGGTTTTGGCATCTTATGGCCATGTCCGAGACTTCAAACCCAAGTATGAAGCGGTTGATCCCCAAAATAACTTCAAGGTAATATGGCAGGTACCCACTAATGCCAGGAAGCGTATCAATGCCATAATTTCCGCACTCGAATCTGACCCGAATCTGATTTTGGCAACCGACCCTGACAGGGAAGGTGAGGCCATAAGTTGGCATCTGGAGGAGATTCTCAAGACAAAATTTAGGGATATCGCAACTGGTCGCAAGAATCGTATTTCATTCACTTCCATTACCAAGGATAGTGTACAGTCCGCATTGAAGGAACCCCGGCAGATTGATATGGATCTAGTTGATGCTTACCTTGCTCGAAGAACCATGGATTTCCTGGTCGGATTCAATCTTTCACCCATTCTCTGGAAAAAGCTGCCTTGCGGGGCCTCTGCAGGCAGGGTACAATCCGTTTGCCTCAGGCTGGTATCGGAGCGGGAACAAAAGATTGAGCAATTCGAAAGTCGGAATTACTGGACCATCTCAGCTGCTTTCATGAATTCCAAGAAGCAGGGATTCAAGGCAAACCTTGTTGTATTTGATGGTAAAAAATTGGGGAAATTCGGATTTGATAGTGCTGAAGCGGCATCAAATGCAGAGCAATTGCTCAAGGAATTGAAGCACTATGAAATTCGTTCCATCATCAGCAAGGATTCCGCATTGAACCCTCCCCCACCTTTCACAACCGCAACCCTCCAGCAGGAAGCCAACAGAAAGTTGAGGTTGAAATCCACGGAAACAATGAGGGTAGCCCAGAAACTGTATGAAGCAGGACATATAACCTATATGCGAACAGATGCCATAAATATGGCACCTGGAGCGGTAAAGGAATGCCGTGATGCAGTCAACACATTGTTTGGTACGAATTACCTTTCACAAAAGCAAAGGGTTTATAAAAACAAGGCCAAAAACTCGCAGGAAGCCCATGAGTGTATTCGACCAACAAGACTTTCCCAAAATGCCCAGGGCTTGAATATTCAAGGCGCCTCCCTCACCCAATTGGAAGCCAATCTTTATGATCTCATTTGGAAAAGGACCATTGCCACTCAAATGGCTTCGAATCTTGTAAAAAATACCAAGGTCCTGATCACATCTGAAAATCCTGACCTTGAATTGTCTGCTTCCGGGAAAGTTCAACTTTTTGATGGATTTAAAAAGGTTTACGAAGAAAGTCGGGGTGAAGCTGCCAAGGCTTCGGACAAGGATGAGAGCTTCGATAATCCTGATTTGCCTGCCTTGTCAGAGGGAGAAACAATTAACCTCGCTAAAACCACCGTTACGGAAAACAGTACGCAACCTCCAGTCAGATTTTCCGAGGCTTCCCTAGTCAAGGCCATGGTGGATCATGGCATCGGCAGGCCTTCTACCTATTCTTCAACAATTGCGACCCTGATTGACAGGGGTTATGTGATTCCTGTACCAAAATCGAACAAATTGCAACCAACCCCATCAGGACGCGTTGTCGTTGCCTTTTTAAAAACATATTTTCCAAAGTACATGGAATATGGCTTTACTGCCGAAATGGAGGATTTGCTGGACGAGGTATCGGGAGGACGGGCAAACAAGGACCGATTTTTGTCAAATTTCTGGACCGATTTTGCACCAAAGGTAGACAATGTAAACAATCTAGACATAAAGGAAGTCATTGAGAACGTTGCTGAAGTTGTTGCGCCGCAGATTCTTGTCAATGGATCATCTTCAAAACATATCCTCACATGTCCCAATCCAAATTGCGATAATGGAAAACTTGAACTGAGGGTGTTCAAGAATACCGACCCCTACTTTTCGTGTTCCAAATGCAAGTACAATCAGCCATTCCTGTACGGCAAGGGAGGGTTTATACCACATTCCGAAGTCATGGGTAAAGATCCCGAAACCGGTAAAAACATCATTCTGAAATCGGGAAGGTTTGGCAAATTTTTTGAAATCTCTGAAGAGCCAAGTTCAAAGTCGAAACCGAAAAGAGCCAGTATTCCTGAATCCTTCAAGGAAAATGATTATAACCTGGATCTTGCCCTGAAACTGTTTTCACTACCTAGGTTGGTTGGATCACATCCAGAAACGGGTACGGAAATAATCGCTGGTATCGGCCCCTTGGGCCCTTACCTCAAGCATGATGGCAAATATAAAAACCTTGAAAAGGAAAGTCCCAATGAGGTATTTGAAATTGGGATTAACCGAGCCGTAAGTCTCCTGAATGAAACGACCGGTTCTGGGCACGGGAATCTGGGAGTTCACCCAGAGGGAGGAAATATTAGTCTACTTAAGGGAAGGTACGGGCCTTATCTTAAATGGAACAATATTAACGCCTCACTACCCAAATCTGTGAAACCGGATTCGCTTACACTTGAGGATGCCATTAACATCGTAAACAGCAAGGCAAATCGATCAAAAGTTACTAATCTAGGAGAACATCCACAAAAGAAAGGTCCTGTTGAATTACGTGCAGGTCGATATGGACCATATGTGTCATGGAATAAAATCAACGCTACTATTCCAAAGGATATTTTACCCAAGAATGTAAATCTGGAACTGGCTGTACAATTGATCAACAAGAAAATTAAGGGGTAGCCATGATCGGGGCACTAAACCATATTGCAATCGTAGTCCCGGACCTCGAAAAGGCCACGAGGCTATATAAAGAGGTGTTGGGTGGTAAGGTTTCCGAACCGGATGCCTTTCCCGAACATGGAGTCACGGTTGTCTTCGTTGAATTGCCAAACACCAAAATTGAATTTTTGGAACCTCTTGGCGAAAACAGCCCAATAGCTGCCTTTCTGGAGAAAAATCCATCTGGAGGAATTCATCATTTTTGTCTGGAAGTTGATGACGTCAATGCCTCCATGAAAAAGGTCAAAGATGAAGGGTTAAGAGTACTTGGGCCTCCCAAGATTGGGGCTCATGGCAAACCGGTAATATTTCTTCATCCCAAGGATTGTCTCGGTACGCTGGTAGAGTTTGAAGAAGGTTAGATAAAATGTCCATCGCAGGAGCCGTTGTTCTGTATGCAGTTTTATGGGTTTTGTGTTTTTTCTTTTTTCTGCCGAGACAGATAAAAACCCAGAAGGAATCAGGTAAGATTGAATTGGGAACTCCCCATTCCGCACCGACAAACACCCGGCTAAAGTCCAAGGCACTTTGGACAACCCTTGTTACGACCCTCGTGTGGTTAATAATTTGTATCGTGCTTATCTACGGCGATTTGCAAATTAAGGATATCGACTTTTTTGGCCGATGGGGTGACGGTAGTTATGGCTAGGATTTACTACCATTCCAGTATAAATCTTCAAGATAATCACCCGCCAAAAAACCTGCCTGATCAGGTAAGATGATAGAAACACAGGAAATCAGGGATGCAGCAAGTGTCATCTTGCTACGAAATGAACTGGAATCCCCCAAAATCCTGATGGGCAAGAGGGGCAAAAATGCTGTATTCATGCCAAATAAATACGTCTTTCCGGGAGGTTCACTTGAACCGAGTGATTTTGAATCGCCCTTGAATTCTAATCATCAAATTCGGAATTATGAAAAACTGTCCATTCAAACTGACCGGGATTTGGCCCAGCCGCTTGTCAACTGTGCCCTCCGTGAGCTGGAAGAAGAAACAGGGATAGGGATTAGGTCCATTGATTTGCAGGAATATACCATGGGATTTATTCTGAGGGCCATTACCCCACCTGGAATGACGAGGAGATTTGATACCCGGTTTTTTCTCTGCAAGTTAAATGAAATGTTTGAATCCAGCCAGTTCAACTACTTTGGCAATGCATCTGGGGAACTTTCAGAACTTCACTGGTTTGATCTTCAGGAAGCATTGGATCTGGATTTAGCCGCCATCACTCGAAACGTGATACTCTTCGTAAATGAAATTTTTGATCAAGGCATGGAGTTGAAACGATTACCATTCTATCGCGAAGGATCGTTTGAGGAATTAACTTTTATATAAGATTGAGGTAAGCTAGGTAAATTCTGTTAGCCCAACACATAGCTGTACACAATAGTAATCCCTCAATTGGTAAAGCAAAAAGAGTACTGTTGTCTTTATTCAGCCGAGAAGTTGATACAAAGGGTTATAACGATTTTTCGAATGTGCTATTCCAATATATTTTTGGTATGGGCAGTGGTGTAGACGTTCTATGATTTTGTAATTCACCCACAAGAAATAGAGAAGATCACAATCCCCATCCTAAATAGGCATCTACTCCACCATTACGAACAATCTCCAAATCCTCAGGAGAGTTCTTAAGATACCCGGGTTTTGAAAGTACCTTTTGAAGAGCTTCTCGCACAATTTCTGCTTGCCCCGGTTTTAAATTACAAGGGTCGAGTTGGAAATATCCCAATTCTACTTCATGGTTTCTTACGATTATGGCAGGTTCAAGTTCGGACAGGGACCGAGCAACAGCTATTGCGTTTGCACCAAAGATGGCTTCATCGATCTCAATCTGCAAGCGCTCAAGTGGATTGCCAGTAGGATCAGGGACTACCCGAGTGAAGACTCCAGGCAAACCTGAGATAGCATTCAGCCAATGCTCCAAGGTCTCGTTTTCCTGAGCACGAATGGTTTCATGGTCTCGTTTTTCCCACTCTTCCAAGGCTTCGATAGTACCGAATATGCTTTCCTTTCCGATTTTCATTCCTCGCCCAATACCGATGTTTTGGAGATACGCTGCACGAACAAGATCACGCTTACCCGCAACTATTCCAGATGTCGGTCCCCCAAGAAATTTATGGCCAGAGTAAACAACAATGTCAGCTCCAGCCTCAATAAAACCCCTCAAGTCGTATTCGGAAGCTGCATCAACAATTACTGGGACACCTGAATCATGACACAATTGAATAAACCTTTGAAGGGGGCATTGACCATAGTGAACAGTATGATGTGAAACAACAAACAGGCCAGCGGCAGTTGACGATGTCAAGCCTCCTTTGACTTGATGATCCATACACAATGTCGATTGCCCAACCGACTTTACCTTGGCTCCTGTAAGAGTTATAGCCTGTTCTATTGGGGCTCCATAACCACAAAGGTGTCCAGCTTGAATAACAATTTCATTACATGGTCCGGGATCGACCGGGAGTGCTTCTACCCGACTTGGGTCAACTCCAGTCATACAAGCTGCAATTGAAAGTGATATTCCAGCACTGGCTGATGCAGTAAGAAACCCTGCTTCTGCACCAGTTGAGTGCTCAATTGCTGTACTTGCCAAAGCCTGCGCTTCATGAATTGAAACAAAATGACTCATCGCTTCAGCTGTAGCATTGACGATTGGAGTAGAAGCAATTGATGCTCCCAGGCCTGTCATGGTTCCCGAAACATTAATCAACGGTTTGAGATTATATTTCTTATGCCATGCAAAGTCTTGTTGAGCCATTTGTTAACCTATCCCTGATATAAGATAAAAGACAAGACCCGGCAGAGTATTAACCACACTGATTTGGCTTAGAATCATTAAACTGGAAATTAACCCATCGGGCAGAAATCATGGTACCAAAAAATCGCTTCCTTTCAACTTTAAATTTATGGGCATATGGGTTTAACACACTACGGTATTGTTTTGTTTCAAAAACTATTGGTGCAGAGTCATATCCTTGAGAGCTAAGATCGAAAGCCCTTTGAACTAGCGAGGTTTTTTGTACGATTAGTGAGTAGGTATGGGTATATGAATTTTTGTTGACAGCAAAATTAATCAATGATATATTTCCCTTATTAAGATATTAATTACTTTATAATGGAGGTATTAATGAAAAAGTTAACCCGTTTTACAAAAAAGGCCCTTTTAGTGGCGGTTTTACTCGCTATCCCGTGGTCCCCGGCTTTCGCGAAATCAACAATAACTGTCGCTCTAATCGGTGAGGCTGACACTTTCGATCCGATGATTTCAACGAAAGATATCGTGAGTCAGGTCACACAACACTTTGTTGAAACTTTGTATACATTTGACAGTTCATGGAACGTGGCCCCATTGCTGGCTGTCGATTTGCCCGAAATTTCAAATGGTGGAACTGAATACCGAATAGAAATTCGGGATGGAATCACTTTTCACAATGGCTCGGATTTGGACTCAGGTGATGTTGTTGCCTCGTTGAACCGATGGTTGGAGGTCGCACCGCGAGGTCGTGGAATTGCTGATCGTGTTGCCTCAATTGAAGCCACAGGACCGCTGGAAGTAACAATAACAATGAATGCTCCATACTCACCGCTTCTATCCTTGTTGGCATTTTCCAACTCGGCGGCTGTGATTTATCCTGAAGAAATAATTTCTGAGTCAATTGATAACATCATTGGTACAGGACCTTACACTATCGGTGAACATGTGCCAGATCAATATTTGCAGCTTGTACGATTTGATGATTATGTCAGTCGTTCTGAACCTTCTAATGGGCATGCTGGTGCCCGACAGCAAATTCCCGATGAAATCCGTATTATTCCAGTAGCAGATCCAAACACACGAGTTGAGGGGCTGGTTTCAGGTCAATTCGATTTTGCAGATGCCCTACCGGCAGAGTCACTTGAGCGAGTGGCGGATAGTGATGTTGCTGAGCCAGTACTGCTTAAACCGTTTGGCTGGCCGATTTGGGCTATCAATCACAAGGCAGGGCTATTGACCGATAAAAATCTGCGGCTTGCCCTTCAGGCAGCACTTCCAATTGATGATATGCTTTACGCAGCATTAGGAAGTGAAGAGTTCTTTTTGGTTGATGCTTCACTATTTCCTGATGGTTGGGTTTGGAATAATGATGCTGGTGTTGAGTATTACAATCAGAATGATCCAGCTACAGCGCGTTCGCATCTTGATGCGGCCGGTTATGATGGTACACCCCTTCGGATTTTGACATCTCGCCAGTATGAATTTCATTTCAAGATGGCGGAGGTAGCTAAAGTTGCCCTGGAGGCTTCAGGATTTACTGTTCAGATGGATGTTGTTGACTGGGCAACCCTTGGACAGAGGCGCAATGATCCTGCTTTGTGGGATGTCTACATCACGCACTCACCATTTCTACCGGAACCAGCTCTAACCAGCCTCTGGTCTGTTACAGCCCGTACAGGTTGGGGGAACGCAGAGAAAGAGGCTACCCTTGCTCAATTCACTTCCGAGACAGATCTAGCTAAGCGTCAAATGCTTTTTTCTGAATTGCAAAGATTGAACTTTGAAGACGTTGGGTTTATAAAGATTGGTGGATTTAATGCATTGATGGGTCAACGTAAAGGTTTGGAAGGTGTACCAGCTAATCCATGGCCATTCTTCTGGAATGCATCAGTTCAATAGCTGTATTCAAAACTGGGCGGCTGTCAACTGGTGGCCGCCCAAAAAAACCAAATGCGGAGTACTTTAGATTAAGCGTTACCTTATCAGACGCCTTTTCGGTATGGGTATGGTAGTCTTGATTGTGCTTACCATTGCCTTTTTTATTGTAAGACTTGCTCCAGGTGATCCGGCAGCTTTGATGCTTGGTCCGGATGCCACCCCAGAACAAGCCGAGGAATTACGGTCACGACTTGGTTTGGACCAACCCATCATAATACAGTATGCTTCATTTATTATTAGTGCGGTAAAAGGAGATCTTGGGCAGTCCATCTTTTTTAACCAGCCAGTCACTCAAGTGCTTAAATCTCGTGCCGAACCCACAGTTTTTCTTTCATTATTCTCGTTAATCATAGCGCTTGTTGTTGCTGTTCCAATCGGAATTTATGCAGCATATAGACGCGGTAGTTTTTTTGATCAATCAGTCATCTCCATTGCAATGCTGGCAGCTTCAGTACCCAGTTTTTGGACTGGACTTATGGCACAACGATGGCTTGCTACAGAATATGGATGGTTCCCTGCTTCAGGCTATGGAGGTCCTGATACTGTTTTTATAGACCGCATGGTGTACCTTGTACTTCCTGCTTTGGTGCTTGGAGTTGTCAATTCTGCTCTAATACTAAGATTTACCCGTGCCTCGATGCTGGATGTTTTAAGTGAGGATTACATTCGTACAGCCCGCTCAAAAGGTATGCGGGAACCACGAGTCGTACTTCGTCATGGACTCCGTAATGCAGGAATACCAATAATTACCGTTATTGGCCTAACTTTTGCACTCCTTGTATCGGGTGCGGTAGTGACTGAGCGGGTTTTTAATATTCCGGGGATGGGTAATCTCGTAGTCAATGCTGTATTGAGGCGAGACTATCCTGTTATACAGGGAACATTGATTGTGGTTGCTGTTACTTATGTCATTATAAATCTTGTAACCGATCTTCTTTACCTACTTGTTGATAAAAGGGTTCAATACTGATGGAGGGACAGGGACTATATGCCGAACGGAAGGTGTTTTCACTTGTACTGGAACGCCGCTCGTCAGCCTTGGCTCTTCTTTTTTTTGTGCTTGTTCTTATCCTGGTATTCTTGGCACCAATTATTGCCCCAACAGATCCATATCTGATGTCAGTAAGACAACGGTTGACTCCACCTGGAGACAGTTTTTTTCTTGGGTCTGATGCCTTTGGTAGGGATGTCTTGTCAAGGCTTCTTTATGCCGGCCGAGTATCATTAATGATAGGAGCTGGTGTTGCTTTATCATCTTCCATCCTTGGAGTTCTAATTGGTTTGATGGCCGGTTTTTTTAGAAATCTTGATGGACTCATTTCCAGAATAATTGATGCGATGATGGCCTTCCCCGATATATTGCTGGCAATTTCCCTGGTAGCAATTCTGGGTGGCTCGATGATTAATGTCATCATAGCCCTATCGATTGTTTATACTCCTCGAATTGCCCGCATAGTACGAGCTTCAACTCTTGTTATTCGAGAACTCCCATATGTTGAAGCCGCCCGTTCGCTAGGCTCTTCTACCGTATATGTGCTTACAAGGCATGTACTTTTGAATATCCTGTCCCCCATCATTGTGCAAGCCACATTCATATTTGTCTATGCCATGCTTGCCGAGGCAGGACTCTCTTTTCTTGGCGTAGGAGTTGATCCCTCAACTCCTACTTGGGGAATTATGATCAACGAAGGACGTCAATACATTGATCAAGCACCCTATTTGATTTTATTCCCGGGTTTGGCGATCTCATTTTCAGTACTCAGTCTCCAACTTGTCGGTGATGGACTCAGAGATGCCCTCGACCCAAGAATTGCAAGGCAAATGTAAGATGGCTCTTAGACTGACAAATTTTGTTCCGATTGGATTGGATAACCCTCCTATAGAGATTCATATCAATGATGAAGGCAAGGTTGTTGACTTTCCCATAAAAGGAGCTACGACAATAAACGCTGAAGGATCATATTTGTCTCCTGGTTGGTGTGACCTTCATGTTCACATCTGGTATGGCGGTACAGATATATCTGTCCGGGCAGTTGATGCTGGTCGAAACTACGGTGTTACAGCGCTTGCAGATGCTGGTTCGGCTGGTGAAGCTAATTTCCATGGCTTGCGCGAGTATGTCATTGATTCGGCGGAAGAAACAATACGAGCTTTCATCAACATTGGTTCAATCGGCCTTGTTGCATGTAACAGGCTTCCGGAATTGATTGACCTGCGGTCAATTGACATTGACCGTACCCTCAAAGTGATTGAGGCAAACCGTGATATCATCTGTGGAATAAAGGTTCGAGCAAGTGGTGTTATTGTTGGAAACTGGGGTATTGGTCCCGTTCGAATTGCCAAACGAGTCGCTGAAATAACCAACTTGCCGCTTATGGTCCATGTGGGAGAACCTCCTCCTCTACTGGATGAAATACTTCCATTACTGACACAAGGAGATATTGTTACCCACTGTTTCAATGGCAAACCTGCAGGTTCCATTACAGATACAAACACAATCTGGCGAATGGCTAATAAAGCAGCCGAGCGAGGGGTAAGAATGGATGTTGGGCATGGCCAGGCATCATTTGATTTTGAGGTCGCAAGAGATGCCTTGAATCGTGATTTTCTGCCATTTAGTATTTCTACCGATCTCCATTGTAGAAACATACATGGTCCTGTACATGACTTGGCATTGACAATTTCAAAACTGTACGCACTAGGTATGGATTTGGAAGCTTGTATTACTGCTGTAACTGAACATCCCAGATCGGTTCTTGAATTACCGGCCCGCGAAGGAGCGCAGCTTGGCAGTCGTGCCGATTTTACACTGTTCAAAATAATTGATAGCAATTTGGAAGTCAGTGATTCCATGGGGAAATTATTAAAACTGTCAAGCAATTTTGTTCCCATGGCTACAATCATAGGTGATTCTCATCGGCCGGTTAAATTTCCCCTCCCTTCACTAGCTGGACATATCACCTAATGGCAAAGGCGACAATACTACAGGTCGAAGGCTTGGAGGTTTTATTCAAGGACCGACAATCTTCCGTTACCGCGTTACGAGATGTAAGCTTTAGCGTTCGAAGAGGCAAAACACTTGCCTTGGTTGGCGAGAGTGGTTCAGGCAAATCTGTGACTTCCCTTGCATTAATGGACCTTCTCCCCACTAATGCTGTACCTACAGCCAAAAAAATGAGATTTTGGCCTGACAAATATCAGGCACCGGTTGATATAAACAGGCTTAATTCAGAAGAAGTTCGGCAATTGCGCGGTTCCCATATAGCGATGATATTCCAGGAGCCAATGTCGTCACTTAATCCTCTTTACTCCATTGGTGATCAGATTGGTGAAATGTTACTGCTTCATGAGAATATTGATTCAATAACTCGCAAAAAGCGTGTAATTGAAATGCTAGAACTTGTCGAAATTCCAGCCGCCAAACAACGATATCATTCTTGGCCTCATGAATTATCCGGTGGTATGCGTCAACGTGCGATGATCGCTCAGGCTTTGATATGCAATCCAACTTTACTTATTGCCGATGAACCAACAACAGCCTTGGATGTTACAATTCAGGCTCAAATTCTTGATCTTATGCGACGGCTTCAGACTGAATTTGGAATGTCCATATTGTTTATAACCCACGATCTTGGTGTTGTCGCTGAAATGGCCGATGATGTGGCTGTAATGTATGCCGGACAGGTCGTTGAGCGGGCAACTACAGAACAGTTATTTTCAATGCCTTGTCATCCCTACACCCGAGGTTTGCTTACATCGATTCCTCGATATGGCAAGACACAGGCTGGTCGGCTAATTCCTATTCCTGGAAGCGTTCCTTCATTAAATGCTTTGCCTGTGGGGTGCAGTTTTGCACCAAGGTGTCGTTTCGCTACTCAAGTCTGCACAGAAAATCAAATACCTCTTCGAAAATATAAATCAGGGAACTATTCACGATGTATCCTTGAAGAACAGGTGTTCTCAAATGACTGAATCGCTTGTTTCTATTCGTGGGCTTTCAAAAGTATTTCAGAGTGAAAAGGGACCTGTATTCGCTGTTCAAGATGTGTATCTTGATATTCCTAAAGGGGACATTGTCGGTTTGGTTGGCGAATCAGGTTCAGGAAAAACGACCCTTGGACGGACGCTACTGAGGCTTATTGAACCAACTTCAGGGGATATAGTTTTTGATGGCAATGACATGAACTCCCTTGATCCATCTAGTTTACGGGCTTTACGCCGACGAATGCAGATTATCTTTCAGGATCCGATCGCCTCCCTTAATCCGCGTTTGCGTGTTAAAGAAATAATATCTGAGGGCTTGGTAGCCCATGGGGTTGGTTCCCGAAAGGAAAGAACAGAAAAAGTTGCAGCACTTCTTGAGGAAGTAGGGCTCCAACCTGAGGACATGCGTAGATTCCCTCACGAATTTTCCGGCGGTCAAAGACAGCGCATTGGCATTGCCAGAGCACTTGCACTTGACCCAGAATTCATTGTTGCGGATGAAAGTGTTTCTGCTCTTGATGTGTCTATTCAGGCTCAGATTTTAAACTTGCTTCTTGACATTCGTGATCAACGAGGATTGACAATGCTATTTATAGCTCATGACCTTTCTGTTGTTGAATATCTATGTGATTTGGTTGCAGTCATGTATCTCGGACGGATTGTTGAAATAGGCCCCTCACAGGATGTTTACTCTTCACCTTCTCATCCTTATACTCGTTCCCTGCTCTCAGCAATTCCTGAGCCAAAACCCGGGTTAAATAGTGAACGGGAACTTCTTCAAGGGGATATTCCATCACCACTGAATCCGCCCACTGGCTGTGTTTTTCGCACACGATGCAAGTATGCGCTCGATTCTTGTGCAGAAACCATTCCAACTCTTGTGAAACTTGACAAAAAGCACAAGTCTGCCTGTTTAAGATTATCGGAGATTTCATGAGCATAAACAGTACATTTAAAGTTGATCATTTAAATATTGACAAATACCTTCCAAAAGTACCACCCGAACCAATTGGTTGTTTTCGCAACGTAATTTTACATGGTGGCTTGGCATGGGTTTCAGGACAAGGACCAATCCATCCTGATGGTTATCTTGAGCGCGGTAAGGTTGGAGTGAATATAACTGCCGAGACAGCACGGATGCATGCACGGCTTGTCGGACTTAATATTCTTTCAGCATTACGCTTGGTTATTGGTGATCTTGAACAGGTTGAACGGGTGATTAAACTGCAAGGGCTTGTGAATGCATCGCCAGATTTTGAACGACATTCATTTGTGATTGATGGGGCTTCTGAACTCATGAAGGAGGTATTTGGTGAAAGGGGTGTTCATGCCCGGACATCATTTGGGGTCAGTTCATTGCCCAATAACATAACGGTTGAAATCGATGGAGTCTTTGCTCTCAGACAGGAGCAGTGACAAACAGAATTAAATCAGTATCTAATGCGTGCTTCAATAGCTGCTGCAGATTCGCGCACAGCTGCTGTCAAATTTGTTTCCTTTTTGTCAAGCTGTTGTTCAGAAAGCACAATGGAGATTGTCGCACGACAGGTATTGTCTCTATCTCGAATTGGGGCCGCGATACACGCAACAGAGTACTCAGAGTCCGATTTCTGAATCGATAGTCCGGCTGCAAAATCGGCCTTTGCTTGCTTTGCTAGAAGATCTGGATCAGTTTCAGCTCGACCGGTGGGGGATGGTTGGGCATAGGATAAAAAAAACTCTCGGGCCTGTTGTTCTGGAACGTGCCCGAGGAGGAGTTTGCCTGATGCCGTCCAATTGAGTGGAACTCGGGTACCAACGTTTGAAGTGACACGAAAGTGACCTTTACCCTCGATCATGGCAAGGACGACCATCATGCCTTCGTCACGGCCGCAAATTTGAATGGTTTCACCTGTTTTCTGCCACAGGTGTTCCATTTCTTTTCGTGCTTCGGAAAAGAAGTCGAGTTTAATTCGGTAGAGCAGACCGTATCGCATCAGCCTTGGTCCAAGCCAAAGATCTCTCTTGGAAGATCGAGAAAGAAGCCCATGTTTAAGCATCTCTTCTACAGTCCTATAGATTGTAGAGGAAGGAGCCCCAATTGCTCTTGCTATTCTGTAGGCTGACATCGGTTTTTCATGCTCAGTCAACGCATCAAGTACTTGTAAGGTTCGATCAAGGCCAGTTTGTCGTTGACGAACTGGGAACTCCGTTAATGTTTTAGAAACGATATTTTCATCCATTCTAGTGGAATAGCAAACTACTTACACCTGGTCAAGCAGAACCCCGATCTTTTTACCCTTGGCCACTTGTATTTTGGAGTTTGAGAACAAAAATTGAAAGTGTGAATAATCAATTTTAAGGATGATAAAATGCTTGATCATACAAATCTGGTTTCAATCCTGAACGATCCAACCCTGCTTGCCACAAAGGCATATATCAATGGCGAATGGGTTGATGCCGATGATGGTGCGACCTTTGAAATAACCAATCCCGCTCGAGGAGATGTAATCGTTTCCATACCTGATCTTGGTGTGGCCGAGGTAAGAAGGGCCATTGAATCTGCTGAAGTGGCTCAAAAGGAATGGGCAGCCAAGACAGCCAAGGAGCGATCCGAAATTCTTTTGAAATGGTATGCTTTGGCAATGGAAAATGCAGATGATCTTGCTTCCATTCTGACTGCAGAAATGGGGAAGCCCTTTGCTGAAGCAAAAGGTGAAATTGTCTATGGGTCTTCATTTATCCAGTGGTTTGCCGAAGAAGCCAAACGGGTTTATGGTGAAACAATACCTGGTCATCAAACCGACAAGAAACTGGTAGTTTTAAAGCAACCAGTTGGTGTTGTTGCATCGATCACGCCATGGAATTTTCCAAATGCCATGATTGCCAGAAAGGTTGCTCCAGCCTTGGCAGTGGGTTGTTCAATAGTCTGTCGACCTGCCAGTGAAACACCACTTTCTGCACTCTCAATGGCAGTTCTGGCTGAAAGGGCTGGGGTACCCAAGGGCTTGTTCTCGGTTGTACCTTCAACAAAGTCCCGTGCTGTTGGTGAAGAATTCTGTTCAAATCCAATAATCAAGAAAATTACCTTTACAGGTTCCACCGAAGTCGGGCGTATTCTCATGCGACAGGCTGGCGACCAAATCAAGAAAGTCTCAATGGAACTTGGTGGCAACGCTCCATTTATAGTGTTCGATGATGCTGACATTGATGAAGCTGTACAGGGTGCGATGATATGTAAATATCGTAACAATGGTCAAACCTGTGTTTGTGCCAACAGGATTTATGTCCAGGAAGGTGTTTATGATGAATTCTCGAAAAAGCTTGCTGAAGCAACCAAATCACTTGTTTTGGGAGATGGTTTCGAAGATGGTGTGAATACCGGTCCGTTGATCAATCAGGATGCGGTTGAAAAGGTTAAATCCCATATCGAGGATGCCGTTGGCAAAGGTGCAAAGGTATTGACTGGTGGGAATCCGTCAGAATTGGGTGGATACTGGTTTGAGCCCACGGTTATAACTGATGTCAATCAGGGCATGATGGTTGCTTACGATGAGACATTTGGTCCGCTTGCTCCGCTATTCAAATTCAGTTCTGATGAAGAAGTCATCGAGTTGGCCAATGATTCCATCCATGGATTGGCTTCCTATTTTTATACCAAGGATGTATCCCGAGTATGGAAGGTGGCTGAAGCACTTGAATATGGAATAGTTGGTGTTAATACCGGTATTTTCTCAACCGAGTCTGCCCCGTTTGGCGGCGTTAAGCAATCAGGTATTGGTAGAGAGGGATCAAGACACGGAATAGAGGATTATCTGGAAATGAAATACGTTTGTATCAGCATCTAAAATTCCTATTGACCACCGTAGAAGAATACACTCAAACTTACATGGCTAGTAGACTGTAACCTAGGCTACTAGCGATCTTCATTAGATTTTTGATTTTTCAAAAAAATCCCCGGTAACATGGTTACCGGGGAGGTAGACTAATGTTGAGGGTTAACCCTCTATTTCGACGGCTTTACCGTTTTCAATGGTGGACTCTTTTACCTGTCCATTGCTGATGGCAATTTTCCTGGGCTTGTAGGCCTCGGGAATTTCCCTCTCCAGGGAAATGTTCAGCATTCCATCGGTGAAATTGGCAGCAATGACCTTGACGTGATCGGCCAGTTGAAATTTCCTCTGGAAACTTCTTTGACCAATTCCCTTGTGAAGAAAAACCCGCTTGGATTCATCGGCAACTTTCTTGCCGGTTACCATGAGCTTGTTTTCACGGACCTCAATTTCAAGTTCCTTGCTTGAGAACCCGGCTGCAGCTATGGAAATCACATAGCTTTCATCCGATGTCTTTTCGATGTTGTAAGGGGGGTACCCCGTTGAAACACTTTCCTGGGTAAAGACCTTGTCCAGCATGTCCTGGAAACGGTCGAAACCTACGGTTGTTTGATATAGGGGTGACAAATCATATGTACGCATGACATAATCCTCCATTTGAGCGATTTTCATAATGTGCCCTTCATTCGAACGGGCGGCTAAGTTACCAGACCTTACGGCTCTGATAGCCTATAAATAGGGTACTATATGTGATTTTCAAGAGTTTTGGAATCAAAAATTCGATCACATCAACAGTTAAAATCTTCTTTCAGTGTATCAAGGGATTTGTGTGAACCGGTTGGCGTGGATATCCAGTTCAACAGTTCTACGGTATGGACAACCGGAATATTGGTACCAGCCGAAATCTGAACCATGCATCCTATGTTGCCAGTGGCAATAATATCTGGTTTTTTGGCTTCCAGAGTATCAATTTTCCTGGTTCTGAGTTCTTTGGAAATTTCAGGTTGCAACATATTGTAGGTTCCGGCCGAACCACAGCATAGATGACTGTTCAAAGGTTCCACAACCTCAAATCCGGCACTCTTCAACAATTCCTTGGGTATGGTCTTGATTCCCTGACCATGCTGGAGTGAACAAGCAGCATGGTATCCTACCCTTATTGATGGTTTTTCATGAAAGGGAAAGCCGATCCTGTCAATAAATTCTGTTATGTCCACTGCCATTTCCGCTACTCTTTCAGCATCTTTTTGTGATGGATGATTCTTGAACATATAGCCATAATCCTTGATGGTCGTTCCACATCCGCTGGTATTGATGATTATTGCATCCAACCCATCCCCATCCATTTCCTCAACCAGTGAATTGATGGCTTCCAAAGCCAGACGGGAACATTCATCCTTGGAACCCATATGATGGGGCAAGGCACCACAACAACCATAGGTAGGGACAACAACTTCACAACCCAATCTTGCCAGCAAACTGATTGTTGCCTGGTTTATTGACGGATTAATTGCCTGCTGGACACATCCCATCAACAAGGCAACCCTGAATTTTTTCCTGCCCTCGGGAAAAAATGTTTCCCCCCTGATATATTCTTCTGCCTTTTTGGTTCCGGATGGAGATAAACTTAACATGGTCCTCAATCGCCTGTCTGGCATGAAGGAAGCGAAAGGTTTGGCAAACCTTGAAAACAACAAACTTAATCCGAATAGTTTTTGATTGGTCATAATGACCTTCAGCATTTTTCTGAGCAATCTGTCTGCCAGGGGGCGTTTGTAGGTTTCCTCGATGTATTCCCGAGCATAATCCACCAAATGCATATAATGAACATCAGAAGGACAGGTCGACATACAGGCAAGGCATGAAAGACACCGGTCGATGTGCTTGACCGTTTTTTCATCGGCAGGCCGTTGGGCTTCCAGCATTTCCTTGATCAGGTAAATCCTGCCCCGAGGACTGTCCAGCTCATCTCCCAGCACCTGATACGTCGGGCAGGTGGCAAGACAAAAACCACAATGAACACAGGTCCTGAGGATTTCATTGGCCCTTTTTATCGGAGGGTTGGCAAGTTGCTCTTCAGTGAACCTGGTTTCCATAAAATAACCTTACTTGGGTTCCATAAATTCAGAACTGACGGTCATAGTTACCGTTACAGTATCATCCCTTGGTTAAGGATATTGCCGGGATCAAATTTGTGTTTCAATCGTTTCTTCAATTCCAATTCCATGATGCTTTGCTGGTGAAAAACCTCCAAATGCGACTTGTTGTCATCACTTGCCCTTATGAGCGTGGCATGACCATTCAGACCCTGTAGATAATCCCTCAAATTTGTACCTTCATGTACCAATGCCCAAATCAAGTTTCCTGCCCAATCGTAAAAAACTTCAATATCGATGCTTTCCCTTAAACCCTTAACCAACGAAAGGGCTTCGTTAGGCTTGGTTATTATTTTCCACACATCTCCTTTCCTGTTTTGAAAAGGACCAACATCCCTAATATATTTCCAACCTTCCCTTATCCGTTCGGAATCAGTTTCTACAGTTATTGAAACAGTGTCTTCAAAATATTTTGAAAGTTCTTCTGCCCGATACATTACTGATGATTGAAAACCTTCAAGTCGAATCATGGTGACTGGATGACCATCAACTCCCGAACATAAGTGAGCAGCACCCGAAACCTCGAATGGGGAATTCAGGGAGCGGTTTAGTACCTCCAATGCAAGTTTCTCGGGCAGACCCTCGATTAACAATACTGCTGCATGGGTCGGAGCAGGCAAAACCTTCAAGGCAACTTCGGTTATTATTCCAAGTGTACCAAAACTTCCAGTTAGCAACTTGGTAAGATCATAACCGGTCACGTTTTTCATGACACGACCACCGGATTTTATGATATTACCCTCACCATCAACAAATCTGAGTCCGATTACATAATCCCGACAGGCTCCCACCTTGACCCTCCTCGGACCAGAGGAATTAGTAGCAACCATGCCCCCGATTGTCGGTTCTCCGCTGCTTTCAAGCAAACCCCGATAATCTACCGGTTCAAATGGAAGCATTTGACCTTTTTCATTGAGAATTTCAAAAATTGTTTTAAGGGGTGTGCCTGCTTCGGCAACTAGGGTCAGGGCTCCAGGTTCGTATTGTGTTACCCTATTGAGATTGCCAAGATAAAATTTTTTCCCTGCAGAAGGTAGTCCAATTGGGCGGGTGTCTCCACCACAAGGAATTACAGGTGATGTTCTTCCCGCAATCAGGTCGGCAAGTTCTGATTCACTTGCAGGTCTCAATTTAGTCTTCGCTCCATTGAAATTTCCAATGGAAAGACCTTGGCAGGATTAAGCAACCAGTCAGGATCGAAAACATCCTTTACACGCATTTGAATTTCGAGATCCTGCCTAGAGAATTGGTTCGTCATCAAATCTCTTTTTTCTACCCCAACTCCATGTTCACCACTCAGGCATCCCCCCAAATCGACGCATAGATTCAGAATATCCGCTCCCAGACTTTCACACTTTTCCAGTTCACCTTCCTGGTTTGCATTGAAAAGGATCAACGGGTGAAGGTTTCCATCCCCTGCATGAAACACATTAGCTACGGCCAGACCGTATTTTTCGGAAAGAGAAGAAATGCCTTCCAGAACATCAGGTAGTCGGGATACGGGAATGGTTCCATCAAGACACATGTAATCGTTGATCCTTCCCATGGCACCGAAAGCAGATTTTCTTCCGAGCCAGATCAATTTGGATTCCTTGTCGGATTTGCTTTCCTTCATAGCGACGGGATTGTGTCGTGAAGCAATTACCTTTATCCTGTCGAGTTGTTCATCAATTTCCTTGGCTGACCCTTCCACTTCAACAATCAAAAGAGCTTCGACATCCGGATAGCCGGCACCGACAAAATCCTCACAGGCTCGGATACACAGGCGATCCATGAACTCAATAGCAACGGGTAGTATTCCTTCTCCAATAATGTCCGAAACGCAATTACCTGCTATGACATTGGAATCGAACCCCAACAATATCGGTCTTGCCCCTTCGGGCTTTGGTATGATTTTCAACACGGCTTCGGTAACAATGCCCAATTGTCCCTCGGAACCACATACGACACCCAACAAATCCAATCCTCCGGAATCAAGATACTCTCCACCCAATTCCATGATTGAACCGTCCATTAGAACTATCTTTACACCCAGCAGATTATTGGTGGTTACACCATATTTGAGACAATGGGCACCTCCCGAGTTCATGGCAATATTGCCTGCAATGGTACACACAAGCTGACTTGAGGGGTCAGGAGCATAAAAAAAGCCTTCGTTTTCAACGGCTTCGGTAACCGAAAGGTTAGTTACACCAGTTTGAACCCTAACCATTCTGTTCTCAATATCCAGATCAAGTATGTTGTTTAATCTGGAGGTTCCTAAAATCACACTGTCACTGGTTGGAAGTGCTCCTCCCGAAAGAGATGTCCCTGCACCCCTCGGTATAACAGGTACTTTCTCTTCGTGACAAATTTTCAGAATCTCGGAAACTTCCTCGGTGGTCCTGGGAAGCAAAACAGCCAATGGCGGGCACTTGTAGGCTGTCAGCCCGTCGCATTCGTAGGCTTTGGTCTCATAAGGATCAGATATGACCGAGTTCGGTGACAGTATCTGGTTGAAAAGACCTATTAATCTGTCCTTGTCATTGATAATCGAATTATTTGAAGATGGCATTTCCATCTTTGACTACCTTGAATTGATATATTAGCCTAGAGGTTGAATACCCAACTGGTACTTTTACGAATACAACACCGAATTATAACCTTTTGGTTTACCTGGTATATAAAAATCAGCATAAGAATATGGAAATCCTGAATCAACTTTTATTCATCAAATCCAGAAAATCAGAAAATTCATCATCTGAAATCCCTGCTGTTTCATCTTCCCCAGGAAAATTCCCTTCCTCAATTGCTTTTCGAAAAGCGATCAGGGCCTTGATCCTCTCATCGGCCAGTTGCTTCCTTAGCGTCATCAAATTGCCGAAAGCCCTAGCATGTCTCGGTGGGTTTTCGGAATCACCGCAGGCATCTTCCATAAAGAGGTAATCAACATCCCCGCCATTGCCAGAACCGAGGGACACGGTAATCAAACCTGTCCTTTGAGAAATTTCCTTCATTATCCTTCCGGGAATGACTTCTGCCTCTACCAATACCCCTCCGGCATCTTCCAGCCTTTTGAAGTCCTGGAAAAGTTCATATGCTTCCATACCGGTTTTACCAACAGCACGCAATCCTCCCCTCCAGGTGGATTTACGGGGAACCAGTCCCAGATGCCCCATGACAGGTATATCCTCCTTGGCC
Source organism: Paracoccaceae bacterium (assembly GCA_009842205.1). GTDB lineage: Bacteria > Pseudomonadota > Alphaproteobacteria > Rhodobacterales > Rhodobacteraceae > MPNP01. The sequence goes on from VYFX01000001.1 coordinate 57,616, forward strand.
AGGGCTGAAACGATTTGCATGCTCCGTGCCGTCATGATTGCATCTGCACCAAGAGCAAGACACCGGAAGGCTTCACGCAGGATATCGCTTTCGGTTGCAAAATCGGGAAGTCCGATTGAGGCCGTTAAAAATTGTGGCGTGTCGGCAGAGCGTACCAAACCTGTATTGACCGAATTGCAGATTATCATGTCCAATCCTGCCTGATCTGCAGCGATAGCCTCCTCAGGAGTGTTGGCCGTGATTTGAGTCCATTTTTTCTGGCCCTTGTTTGCCTGCAAATCAGCAATTGTCAACGTTCTGGTCGTCGGTTTTGCAGACCAGGTGTAAACTCTTTTCAATGTATTATTCTCCACATAGATTAAATCAGCCAATAACAAAATCTACTGTGATAGGAGAAACCAAAGGCACTACTTTACAAGAGGTTCAATATTTTCAGTATTGAAAAAACGGGGTTATATCTTTCCCAATTCCATTTCCAGATCAGCCATTTCAGCTCCTCCGGCCATCAGTCTTCGAATGTCATCACCATCCAAACTCTCCCTGGTACCCGAACCTATTACTTCGCCTAGCGAAAGGAAGGTATAGCGATCGGCAATAAGCTTGGAATGGATTTCATTATGGGTTATGAAAATTATGGCAATATTCCCGAGAGCCCTGACTCGCTTGATTGTTTTCAGAACTTCCATCTGCTGTTTTTGACCCAGGGCCGAGGTTGGTTCGTCCAGAATAAGGATTTTGGCACCAAAATAAATGGCCCGGGCAATCGCCAGGGTCTGCCGCTGTCCTCCCGACATGGTGCCTACGGCCTGATGGGGATCGGAAATATCAATTCCAATTTTGATCATTTCATCATGGGTAATAATATCCATTTCCTGCAATTTCATCATGCCAAAGGGCGCGGGTCCCTTAAAAATCTCCCGGCCCATGAAAAAATTGCGGGATACTGACATCAGCTGATTCAGGGCCAAATCCTGATAAACCGTTCCAATCCCAGCTGCCGATGCATCCCTTGGAGATCGGAAGACAACCGTTTTTCCTTCGACTATGATTTCACCGGCACTCGGTTGATGGACACCTGACAGGATTTTGATGAGAGTTGATTTACCAGCACCGTTATCACCGAGAAGTGCATGTACTTCGCCTGGATAGATATCCATGTCAACCCCATTCAGGGCTACAAAAGGGCCGAATTTCTTGGCGATACCCCTAAGTTTAACCAAAGGCTCTGTAGCTGTCTCGGCCATGTCAAATACCTCCAGTTATCCTTTTACGTATGTTTTCATTCGCAAAGGCGGCAATCAACAGCACCGTACCCAGAAATACCCTATAATACGAACCGTCAATCCAGGAAATGTAAAATACGGAGTTCTGGACCAAACCAAAAATTACTGCCCCGAATATTACCCCAACGATGGATCCAAATCCACCTGTCATAACGGTACCACCAACCACCGCGGCAGCAATCGCTTCAAGTTCCTTGAGGTTTCCCTTGGCAGCATCAGCCGTATTGGTATCAAAAACCTGACAGGCTGCGAAAATGGTTGCGCAAAAGGCTGTAAACATGAACAGGCCGATCTTTACCTGATTCACAGGAACACCATTGGCTCGGGCACTTTCCTTGTTGTCTCCGGTAGCATAAATCCAGTTTCCAAGTTGTGTTCGGGAAAGAACTATATAGGTAATTATGGCAATACATATCCACCAAGCCACTTTTGCATCCAAACCGATAACCCACTGGTTGCCAAGGCGGTTCAGGTTGTATCCCATTTCATAAAGCAGGGTGAATGCCCATTTGAAGGTTTCACCTCCGAACAGGTAGGCAAAGAAATCGGTTTCCTTGAAATCAGGCAACCCGGATATCTGGGTTGAACCTTCATTGAATTCACGAAAACTGACCTCCGTCAAACCCCGTAGAATAAATAGAAATGCCAGGGTTACAATAAAGGATGATAACCCCGAACGAACAACAATATTGCCAATTATCCACCCAATGAACAGAGTCATGCACAGGGTCAGGGTAAAAGCCATAAAAGGGCTTGCTTCCCCTAGTCCGAAGGGTAACCCCCATTTCAACATCATGGCCATCGACATGCCGGCAAAACCGATCATGGAACCGATGGAAAGGTCAAATTCTCCGGCTATCATGAGCAGACAGGCACCTATGGCTATGATCCCCAACTGGGAAATGATCGAAAGGTTGTTTTTTATTCCCAGGGGGTTAAAAACCACATCGCCGGCAACGATGGCCAACAAAAGCAGGATAACCACCATTCCGGAGAAGGCACCGATTTCCGGTCTTCGAATAAACTTCCTGAATGCACCCTGGTTGACTTGTCTGTCCGATTCTATTCTTTCTGCTTGCATCACTTTGCTCTTAAAATCATTGAGCCCTCAAAGGCTATATTTCTCTTAAGACGAGGAAAGGGACTTGTTCCCTTTCCTCAGATTCTTATGCGATAAAGTATGGAAATACTTATCTATTTACGCCAGCCTGGGCTTCGACTGCTGCTGCGTTGGAAGCATCAACAAAACCGGGGCCGGATGGGATATTGCTACCAGGCAACATTCCTGCGTTTGTGTTGTAAAGATGCAGGACAACAATTGGCATGTAACCTTGCAGTCTTTGCTGCTGGTCAATGGTGAAGGAAGCCTTGCCATCCTTGATCAGGTTGATGACACCCGGGGTCATATCAAAACAAGCCAGATGAATTTCGGCACCGATTTCATCCACTGCTTCGGCAGCTGCTTCACAAACATGAGGTCCAATGGCCAAAAGAGCATCAATTGATGGATCTGCTTGCAGCGCGGCGGCGGTTCTGGTTTTGATTTGTGCCACGTCATTTGAAACATCAATCATGTTCAGTTCCTTGCCCATGGCATCAAAATAACCGGTGCAACGATCTACCAGAGCTGTATTGAATGCTTCCTGATTAAGACAAAGTCCGTTGGTTACACCCTCGGCCATGGCTCTTTCACCAGCCTTTTCACCAGCAAGGCGCTCAGGTTGTCCGACATGCATGATTGCACCCACATCCTTGGATGATTCCAAACCTGAATTGATGGTTACAACAGGAATACCAGCATCTGCAGCGGCCCTGATGGCATTACCCAGAGCGGCTGGGTCAGGCAGGGAAACAACCAATCCATCAGGATTTGTTGCAACAGCAGATTCGATCAACTTGGCCATATCGGCCATATCCCCACTGGCGGCAAATCGATATTCAAATTCTACACCCAATGCTTCAGCGGCATCTCTTCCACCTTTTTCAACAACAGGCCAAAACGGGTCTGTTCCCTGGGTATGAGTAACCATAATGTACTTTTCTGCCATTGCAGAACCTGCAAAAAGCATCAAAGCAGCAAATGAGAGAATGATTTTTTTCATTTTTCCTCCAAAAAAATAAATTACGTGTTCAGTCTTGATGACCAAACTTCAAATTACTGGAGGGTTATATAAAGAATTTACCCTGATTCCACAATAGGTTGGGGGCTTGTAAAAGAAGCCTTAATTGTGAATATCAGATATTCTCCGACAATAAAACCAAACTTCCCTAGGTAACATTCATGCCTAAGCGAGCGGTTCCCCAGAACTTTGAGGAGAATCGTATGCACCCCAAATGGATTGATCGAAATTAATGACTGACCCGGTCATTAAGCCGGCATCATCAGATACCATAAAGGAAACTGCCCGGGCAACCTCCTTTGGATCAATCAACCGCCCAACTGGTAATTTCTTCGAGGCTTCTTCGAGCCATCCGTCATCGGCACCATGGTATTTTCGTTGGATGACATCTTCACCATCGGAAGACATCCAGCCGATATTCAACTGGTTGACCCTGATTTGATTGTGAAGCAGGGAGTAGGCAGCATTTCTGGTCAGAGTGGCAAGTGCACCCTTTGAGGAACAATAGGCAATTATAAATGGTTGACCGGCATGGGCTGACATTGATCCGATATTGACAATGGCCCCTTTGATTCCATCCTGAATCATTAGCTTGACCGTTTCCTGCATCAGAAAAAATGGCCCTCGGACATTAACGGCAAACATCTGGTCAAATAGTTCCGGTGAAGTATCCAGCAAATTTCCCCGATCGGTAATGGCTGCGGCATTAACCAGAATATCAATGCGACCAAACTCCCGTTCGGCAAATTTGACAATGTTGCGACAATCCTCGACGCAACCCAGATCACCCTTGATAAATTTGGTTGGTACCCCCGTTTGTTCTGTAATTTCCTGCGCAACTTCCATGCCCTGGCTCTCGCGCCGACCACATGTAACCAGCCCGGTCACACCACTTTCGGCAAACCTTTGAGCGATAGCCTTACCTAGACCTTGAGTACTTCCGGTTACTATTGCGATTTTGTCATCCAATCGGTTCATCATTCCTCCCAATCAGCTTATATCCTTCTTTTAGGACAATCGGTTTGAGTGTTCCATATCCAATTTGTGCATATTCGTAAGGAGGAGCCTTGACTGGATCCTGTTCGGCCTCGACAACAAACCAGCCCTCATAACCTGCATCGGCAAGCCGATGTATAATTTCACTAAAATTCAGTGATCCATCCCCGGGTACAGTAAAGACCCCTTTCAATACGGCATCAAGGAAACTGTCTCTTGTCCAATCAAGTGAATCAAGTACGTTTTTTCTTACATCCTTGGTATGAACATGCCGGATTCTTTCAACATGATTGTCAATGACTTCAAAATTATCCCCGCCAGAAAAAGCCATATGCCCGGGATCAAACAATAATTCGACTGCTTCCCCCGTGTAATTCATCAACATGTTCAATTCGGTCTGGGTTTCAATTGCCGTTCCCATATGATGATGGAAAGCCATGGACATACCCTCTTCCCGACACCACTCGCAAAAGATCGTCAATTTTCTGCCATAGTCTCGAATTTGATTTTCATCAAGTTTGATTTTTCGAGCAAGGGGTACTGATTGGATATTTTGGATTGTATGAGCAGTTTCACCATAAACCATGCAAGGAGCGTTTAAATCCTTGAACAGTTTCAATTGTTCGGCAACTTTTTCTTTCTCTTCACTCAAGTCCGTAACCAGAAGCGTTCCTGAATACCATCCTCCACAAAGATCAAGGTCATATTGATCAAGTATCGGTCCCAACTCATCACTGGTTGATGGAAACTTGCCACCTGTTTCGACGCCCGTAAATCCAGCATTTGCGGCATCATTCAAGCAGGTTTCCAAAGGTGTATCACCACCTAATTCCGGTAGGTCATCATTTGACCAGGCAATGGGGGCTATCCCCAATCGGGCAAACACGGTCAAACCCCAATTCTTTGCTTGCTTCTGATGTTTTCCTGCTCTTGTCGAGCCGCTTGGACATCAGGACTATCACTTACCTCTGGGACTCCCAGATCCCAGTGCGCGTCTCCAGGTGTCCACTGGTAGGCATCGGTCTTGATGCTAATAACAGTCGTCCGGTCCGTTGTTCTTGCCCAATCAAGGGCATTTTGCAAGTCGCCAAGCCCATTCACTGTTCGGGCAAGTGCACCCATGGATTCAGCATGCTTGGCAAAATCCACGTAAAAGGGTTCCACCACCTTGCAGTCCTCAATCTGGTTATTGAAGGATTTTCCACCTTTGAAGTTCTGAAGCCTGTTGATAACCGCAAACCCACCATTGTCACAAACAACAACAATCATTTTATGACCGGTCAAAACTGATGAATATATATCCGAATTCATCATCAGGTAGGACCCATCTCCTACCATTACGATAGGGATAGCATCATCTTCTAGTGCCATCGCCGTACCCCAACCGCCAGCAACTTCATATCCCATGCAGGAATAACCGAATTCGCAATCAAAGGTATTAGGTGACTTCACACGCCATCCCTTGGACACTTCACCAGGCAAGCCACCTGCGGCAGTAATCATTCGATCATTCTCTCCGGCAAAATTGTTGACCATACCTACAACTTGGGCATATGTGGGGACAGGTGCATTGGTGGGTTTCTGCAATTTGTCCAAAAGATCATTCCAATCTGAGAACTCCTGCTTGCCCCTGGATAACCACCCTTCCTGTGACTGCCAGTCACCAAGGGAGGATTCTATCTCATCCAAAGCTTCCCTGGCATCACCGATGACTGGCAATGCCTGATGTTTATTGGCATCCCATCTTGCAGTATTTACAGCAAGGAATTTAGTGGTTCTATTGAAAACAGTCCAAGATCCCGTTGTGAAATCCTGTAATCGGGTACCAACTGCAATCACAAGGTCGGCTTCGGATGCGACATTGTTGGCTGAACTTGAACCTATGACACCAATGGGACCGATATGGGCTGGATGATCATGAGTAAAGGTACCCTTGCCCGCGATTGTTTCAGCTACTGGTATACCCCTGTTTATTGCCAAGGCTTCCAGCTCAGCTTCGGCTTCGGAATATTTGACACCTCCTCCGGCAATCAGAATAGGCTTTTTTGAATTCCTGATCATTTCAACCGCTTCCGATATACTTTTAGTATCAGGTCGGGGTCGGGGAATTTTGTGGATAACTTCCCTGAAAAATTCTACAGGGTAATCAAAGGCAAGCTCCTGGGTATCCTGACAAAGTCCAATAAATGCCGGTCCACAATCCGATGGATCGAGCATGGTGGCAATTGCCTGTGGGAAAGAGGAAATGATCTGCTCTGGATTGGTGATTCTATCCCAATACCTGGTAACAGATTTGAAGGAATCATTGACCGATATGGTTGGGGAATTAAAATTTTCGACTTGCTGCAAAACGGGGTCTGGTCTTCGATTGTCAAAAACATCTCCCGACAATATCAAAACCGGCAATCTGTTTGAATGTGCAACTGCAGCTGCCGTTACCATGTTCGTAGCTCCTGGGCCAATGGAACTTGTGGCAATCATCAACTGCTTGCGCTTTTTGGTTTTGGCATAGGCAATAGCCGCAAGGGCCATGGCTTGTTCATTTTGCCCCCGCCATGTTGGAAGTTCGTCCTTTACATTCTCTAACGCTTCCCCAAGGCAAGTTACATTGCCATGTCCAAAAATGGCAAATACGCCAGCAAATAAAGGAACCTTTTGTCCTTCAATTACGGTGTATTGATTACAAAGATATCTTACGATTGCCTGGGCAACCGTCAGTCTAACGGTATTTTGTTCCATTTTCTGTCTTCTTCCTAGAACTATGGTGATTTCATTTTTTTAGATGTAATATATTCAAAATATCAATAATATGACATTATCCAATGCCTGCAGCCAATTGTTTAGGGCTACTGATCCAGATTATAGTTGTTTTCCAGATTGAACCTTGATTAATACACTTCGTGCCATCTCAAGGTGCAACCTTTCAACCATTTTGCCATCAACCACGATAACTCCCTTACCTTCTGATTCTTTTGTTGAAAAGGCATCGACAATTTTCTGAGCCTCTTTGATTTCCTCTTCGCTAGGAGAAAAAACCTGGTTGGTGGGACTTACTTGGTTTGGGTGTATCAATGACTTCCCACTCATCCCCATTTCCCGACCACTTCTGGCTTCCTCAATGAATCCCTCCGGATCTGAAATATTGTTGAACACTCCATCTACGACGTCAAGCCCATAGGCCTTGGCAGTTGCCACAACCGCCATCAGCCATGGAACAAGATATTTTCTGTTTTCCCCGGGTATCACTCCGGAATCCTTTACAAGATCGTTGGTACCGATGACAAAACCCTGAAGATTATCCAGTGTTTTCTTTTGTAAACCTATATCATTGATATTTGAAATCGATCCCGGAGTTTCGATCATAAGCCAAATACCCAAATCCTTATTTCTGCTGTGTTCCAGTACTGCACCTGAAGTTATCTCCACATCCCGCCCATCATTTATCTTGGGTATTAGGACGCCATCTGGGGTACATCTATTCAATACCTTTAAATCATCATGCCAGAATGGTGTTTGCTTACCATTGATACGCAATACCTGTTCCCTTGAACCAAAGCCACCCTTGTTCAATTCCTCAACTATTTTCAATCTGGCTTCATCTTTGGAATTCGGTGCTATTGAATCCTCAAGATCAAACAACAGCATATCTGCTGGGAGAGCCCGAGCCTTGTTAATGGCCCTTTCATTAAGACAAGGGATATAGAGAGCTGATCTTCTGGGGGTTAGGTTCATCATTTTCTTTCCGATTAGTTCAAATTGATTGATACTGATAGGATTTAGAATTATTCACCAATTATTCTATAACGGCATTTCTAAAGTAAATTATGACGGAAAATCATCAAGGTAGATCCCCTACCAATTCACTAGTTTTAATTGGCACATAATCACTTCAGACTGGCAAATAGGGTAGAAAATTAAATCAGGATTATTTTATTATACCAGATTGAATTTACGGATATTGATTGTTTATCCTGACTGGTAGTACTCATGCACAATAAAGTAAAGAACAGGATTTCCCTAAATGGTGTCAGCTACAGGGTGAATGACAAAACCATAATCAACAATCTCAATCTTGAAATAACCGAAAAAAGGATAGGAATAGTTGGCCGCAATGGTTCGGGGAAATCATCCTTGGTCAGATTGATAGGGGGGTTAATCAAGCCTTCCAGTGGCAATATATTTGTCAACGATATCAATGTTTATTCCGACCGGAAGAATGCAATCAGGACAGTAGGAATGGTATTCCAAAATCCTGATCATCAGATAATTTTTCCCACGGTTTTGCAGGAACTTGCCTTTGGTTTGAACAATATTGGCCATACGAGGGACGAAGCAGACAAATTTGCTCTGAAGATTTTGGAGAATTTTGGCAAATCCCATTGGTCTGAAAAACCTATATCAACCCTCTCGGAGGGTCAAAAGCATCTGGTTTGCCTTTTGTCAGTTCTGGCCATGCAACCCTCAATCATTTTATTGGATGAACCTTTTACCGGTCCTGACATACCTACGGTAAGAATACTGGAGCGATTTTTGGCAGCACTGGATCAAACAATTCTGCTGATATCACATGACCCACAAACCCTGATTGATTATGATCGGGTAATTTGGCTCGAAAAGGGTGAAATCATCATGGATGGAAGTCCCTCCAAAGTACTGGATGAATTCAAGCAGGAAATGTATCGAATTGGAGACGAAGATGTTGAATTTGAATTCTCCAATTAAGACACCCTACCACAATCTTCCGGTCGTATGGAAACTAGCTATCCTCTCCATTACCACAATTATTGTCTACCAGTTGGAAGATCATCTGATTCTTACAGCATTGTTTCTGGTATTATTCCTCCTCAATCTGATACCGGGTATTAATTTTCTCAAACTGGCCATTAGAAATCTTACCCCAATAATACCCTTCATGGTGATTATATTGCTTTGGCATGTCCTCACGGGTGCTATTGTCCAAGGTATGGTTTTGCTGGTAAAATTCATGATTGTCATCAGCCTTGCCAATCTGGTGACAATGACCTCTCAATTGGATGACATGATTGTCCTGATTGAGAAACTGGTAAAACCCCTCGGGAAAATCGGGTTGGATTTGTCATTTTTGGGTTTAACTTTCGGATTGGTAATCAGATCGGTTCCCAATTTACTGGAAATCACCAAGAGATTGAATTTTTCATGGCGAAGTCGCTCCTTGAAAAGACCTACCTGGAGATTAGTTTTTCCATTGATATGTTTTGCTTTGGATGATGCAGATCATGTTGCCGAAGCCATCAAAGCACGAAGACCAAACAAAGGTTAGATAGATCGACCATGGAAAGAAATATTGCTTATATCGCCCTTTTTGCAGCCTTTACAGCAGCCTTGGGCTTTATCCCGATCATTACCTTGGCATTTGGTGTTCCGATTACAGCCCAAACGCTTGGCGTCATGCTCGGTGGTTGTATTTTGGGCAGTTGGAGAGGCGGTCTTGCAAGTCTTTTACTAATAGTCCTCATCGCATTGGGTGTCCCCTTATTGGCCGGAGGTCGTGGCGGATTGGGACTATTCTTCTCCCCATCGGGGGGCTTTTTGATCGGCTGGCCTATTGGAGCGTTCGCATGTGGTTTGATCATGGAACGTTTCAGGACAACCCACCCTTTTGCGATCAGTCTGATTGCATCTGTTATTGGAGGCATAATCGTTGTTTACATTCCAGGAATTTTCGGCATGTATCTGGTTCTGGAACAACCCCTTGTCCAAATCATCTACTCGATTATGGTTTTCGTTCCCGGAGACCTAATCAAGGCCATTATTTCCGGTTTGATCATTATGCTCTTGTGCAAATATAGACCGGAATCCGTGATTTCCCGGAATGGCTAAGACAGACCTTCAGGAGATAGTACTCGCCAGGAGATCAATTCGTGGTTTCCTTCCAGATCCTGTTTCCAGATCGAGCCTCGCAAAAATCTTGCAATTGGCCAGAAGTGCTCCAAGTGGTGCAAATCTACAACCTGGGAGGTTTACGGTTCTCACCTCGGATGCCTTGGAGAATTTAACAAATATCCTCATACAGGCTATCAGGGATGAACGTCCAAGCGTATCGGAATATTCATATTTTCCCAATCCGTTGCCTGAGCATCTTCTGGCTAGAAAAAGGGCGACCGGCTTTGGATTGTATGATGCTCTCAATATAGCCAAAAGAGATATCAAGGCCAGAAAAAGGCAGTTTGAACACAATTACCGTTTTTTTAGGGCTCCAGTAGGGATGGTAGTCAGCATTGACAAGCGTATGGGTAAAGGCTGCTTCATGGATCTAGGAATGGCCATCCAAAATCTTCTGATCGGCATTGAAACCGAGGGATTGTCGAGCTGTGGCATTGGTGCCCTGGCCAACTATGGTGACATTGTCCATGAGCATTTGAACTTGCCGGATGAGGAAATCGTCGTTTGTGGAATTGCAGTCGGTTATGCGGATCCCCATAACCCTGCTAACACCTTCAAAACCCCACGTTTAAACCTTGATGAATATTCAAAATTCCTTGGTTTTGACTAAAGCACTTTTTCTCGAATTTATACACTTCAATATACACACCAAATCGCAGTTACTGGAATTGATTGATTCACCTGTACTTTTTAGCCTCATCCCTTCGGTAACCCACAGCAGCCAAAATCAGAAAAAGAATGGTATAGGCAAGTAATATCAAGAATGGTTCAGTTGTCCAAGGATCCCCACTAATCCCTGCCTGGGTCAAATTAACAATATGCCTTACAGGTGTAAATATGGAAATTGAATTCATAAACTCGGGCATCAAACTCGGATGAAAAAATATGCCTCCTAGAAATGCTAGAATGATATAAAGCAAGTTGGCTACGGGTAAGGCTCCCTTGGGGGAACACCAATAACCAATCGTCAAACCCATTGCAGCAAGTGGAAAAACTCCCACAAAAACACCGAACAACATTTTAAGCCAGGAATTGGCTGGCATGCCAATATCAGTTGTCAGAAAGGCAACAACAATCAGGATGCAAATCGAAACCGATACAAACACAAGAGATGCCAGAATTGTTGCAAACAATCTGCTGAGAGGGTGTACCGGCAAAACCCTGGCATATTGTTCCCAAGGCGATTCCTTGTCATTGGCAACCCCTACCCCAAACTGGAAGAAGGCAACTCCCAGTGAAGAAAATACACAGAAGGACCCGAGGGCAAAATTTGCTTCCTGACGGCCATCTGAAAAGGTAACTCCCACAATGACAAAAATGATTGATGGTACGAGAATGGTAACCAGGGAATAACTCGGGGTTCTTATCAAACCCAACAGGGATGTTTTAAAATACTGATACAGGATCATTTCTGCCTGCTGTTATCTATAAGGGTAAAAAATGCTTCTTCCAGATTTGCGGGCCTTATTTGAAGATCCTGAAATTCGAGGTCATTACGAACCATTGATCTGATCACCAGGTCAGAGTCATTGGTGATAATAATCACCCTATCATCTTGCTGCTTGATATGAGTTGCACCATCCAACATGGTCGGCAGGTCACCCCTGTAACTAACCCTGCTGCTTCCAACCAAATCACGAATTTGTTCCAGACTTCCATCGGCCAGTTTCTTTCCCTCGTTTATAACGACTATTCTCGAAGCAAGTGCTTCAGCCTCTTCCAGATAATGAGTCGTTAAAACTACTGTACCACCCGAACCACGATAATCAAGAATTGCTTTCCAGATGTTTTGTCTGGATTCCACATCAAGCCCCGTAGTTGGTTCGTCCAAAAACACCAGATTGGGATTACCTATGAATGAAAGTGCGACTGCCAATAATCTTTTCTGTCCCCCACTCAATCCACCAGCCTGTTTGTTTTTGAGTTTTTCCAATGGGAATCTGGCAAACAACTCATCATCGGTCATGGGTTCGGGAAAATGGGACTTAACCAGATCAAGAATTTCAGAAACACGCAAATTGTCGGGAAAACCGGATTCTTGGGGTGTCAATCCCACTTGTAACCTGATGGATTTTTCCCAGGGATATCCTCCCAATATGGATACGGAACCTGAATCACTCTTTCTGATGCCGGTCATGATACCGATTGCAGTAGTTTTTCCTGCAGCATTGGGACCTAGAAGAGCATGTATCTCACCCTGCTTCAACTCCAGATTCAATCCCCTGAGTGCTTTGGTAGAACCGAAAGATTTGACTATATTGCAAAGCTGGACAGCATTGATATCCTTTGCTTCTGTTAAATTAGCATTCATTCCTGTTGAGTTGACCATAGTGGTCAATATATACTCGCCAATTTACGTTAAGGGTATTAAAAAAGTTGGTTATGGATAGAAAATCTCTTGATCTAATTACCATTGGTCGATCCTCCGTGGACCTTTATGGTGAGCAGGTTGGAGGACGCCTTGAGGATATGGGTTCCTTCAAAAAATACATTGGAGGTTCACCTACCAATATCGCTGCTGGAGGATCAAGGCTGGGACTTGCCACGGCTCTCATTACCAAGGTTGGCGATGAACATATGGGTCGTTTCATAAGGGAGGAGTTGATCAGGGAAGGAGTTGACGTAACAGCGGTTAAAACTGATCCTGAGAGACTGACCGCCCTGGTTTTGCTGGGAATCAGGGATGAAAATACTTTCCCCCTAATATTTTATCGGGAAAAATGTGCCGATATGGGTTTGACAGAAGAGGATATCGATCCCGAATTTATCGCAAAAACAAAATGTCTTTGTGCAACTGGTACCCATCTTTCACATCCTGATACTGCAGCCGCCGTCCGAAAGGCCTTGCTGATTGCCAGGGAAACTGGTGCCAAAACAGCATTGGATATTGATTACCGACCTAACCTGTGGGGTTTGGGTGGACATGATGACGGGGAGAATCGTTTTGTCGCCTCAGGTACGGTAACTGCCACCATTCAATCGACTTTAGGATTATTCGATCTGATTGTGGGTACCGAAGAGGAATTCCATATTGCAGGAGGTTCAAGTGATACTCTAACTGCACTCAGAAATGTAAGAGCACTGACAAATGCCATTTTGGTATGCAAGCGAGGACCAATGGGTGCAGTGGCCTTTCGGGCAGAAATTCCCGAATCCCTGGAGGAAGGTGAAACAGGTCCCGGTTTCAATGTAGAAGTCTTCAATGTCCTGGGTGCCGGAGATGGTTTCATGGCTGGTTTCCTCAAGGGATGGTTGACCGGTGAGGACCTATCGACCTCTCTCAAATTTGCCAATGCATGTGGTGCCTTTGCCGTCTCCAGGCATGGTTGTACACCTGCCTACCCATCTCTTGAGGAGCTTGAGTATTTTCTTGAGCATGGTTCCCAGACCAGATCATTGAGGAATGATTTCTTGCTGGAGCAAATCCATTGGTCAACCACTCGCCGAACCTATTGGAAGGACTTGACGGTCGTTTCCCTTGAGGGCATGCATTTGGAATCCGTACCTGCAAATGGGCATGATGCATCCAGAGCGGTAGAACAATTCAAGGCTATTATTGTTAAATCCCTGCTTTCAGCCGATTCCTCAGGCAATCATCATGGCATTATCTTTCCGGCTGACCAAAGCCGTTCACTGTTGGATAAAGCAACTGGTCAAGGATTGCTGGTAATCAAATCTGTTGGTATTCTCGGAAGGGATTTCTTGCTTGAAGTTGAAAACAATTGTGAAAACCTTTCAGAATGGCCCCTGGAACATACCGTAAAGATAAAATTGTTGATTGAAGATGATTCCATAGGAAGTTTTGATGATCAAGTAGCATCATTAAAGCAGTTATTTGGAAATACAAGAAGAAACCGATTGAATCTCGCTTTGGAACTGGGTTTTGAATCCAATGAAAAGGATATCAGGCTTAACGTTATAAAATCCATTTTGAAACAGGACATTGTGCCGGATTTTTGGATATTTGATCAAACCGATTATTCTGAGTTGGATCATTTCAACAGGATTATTCTGGACAAAGACCCGTACTCTCTGGGTATTTTAACTATCAATCAAAGGCTAACATCAATCGAGACAAATGATTTATCAAGGTATACCGATGCAAGAAGTATACAAAATGGAAAAATTATATTGTGGGATGGATTAAGGGAACTCTTTGGCAGATGGTTGTCAGGTAATGTCACCCATTCGGTAGCTGAAAAAGAAATCTCTGAATGGTTGAAGTTTCATTCCAACCAATAGAATAATGATTCATCATGAATCCAAGGGAACCAAAATAATTGCAGGGAACACGTATGTCACACCTACTTAGAAGACCCAAAATCGATCAAGGCAAAATTCATGACATTTCCCCATCCACCGCCAATTGGAAATATGTTGGATTTGGTGTGTACAATCTGAAAAAGGGAGACAAGGTTCACGAAGAAACCAAAAGTAACGAAGCCATAATTGTTGTCATTGAAGGGAAAATCGAACTGGAAGTTGATGGATTCCCCACTTTCGGTGTCCTTGGGGATCGAATGGATGTCTTTGAAAAGAAACCACCCTACTCATTATACATCCCTCCCAACCATGAATGGCAGGGCTTGGCAGAAACCGATTGTGTCGTAGGAATTTGCCTGGCGCCCGGAAAAAATGGCAGAAAACCCAAGGTCATTGGCCCGAATGATGTCATACAGTTGGAGAGAGGCAAGGGTTCCAATCTCAGGAAAATCAATAACATTGCCATGGAGGACCAGGATGAAGCAGACAGTTTACTGGTAACTGAAGTCTTTACACCTCAAGGTAATTGGTCTTCCTATCCTCCTCACCGACATGATGTCGATGACTATCCAAACATTACTTACCTTGAGGAAACCTACTACCATCGTCTGAATCCACCGCAGGGATTCGGATTTCAAAGAGTTTTTACCGATGATGGAGAACTTGATGAAACCATATGTGTCAAAAACCACGATGTGGTTCTTGTCCCCAAGGGGCATCACCCCTGTGGAACACCTTTTGGTTACGAAATGTACTATCTGAATGTCATGGCCGGTCCCATTCGCAAATGGCGGTTTGCCAATTCACCGGATCACGAATGGCTTTATGATTTTGATCCGGACAAGTAACAGATTAACGAATGCAATCAAAGCATTTGAAGTTATGGTACCCCCGAGAAGTTCTGGCAAAACTCTTTGATTGAAACATAAATTGAATATAATCAAGCCAACTTGACAGGTTTGATTCAATTGGCGATAACTGATGGAACTCATAGCAATCTACGGATCTCCCCTTCTAGTCGGGTGTGTCGTGATAGGCATGTTTGTGCTTTTCGTAAAGCAGTATCTACCTGTCGAGGTAACTGCCTTGGGAGGTGTCTCTGTCCTCCTTGTGTCGGGCATTCTCCCATTTGATGAAGCGCTACAGGTTTTTTCCAACCCGGCTCCATGGACTATCTTTGCAATGTTTATCCTGTCTGGTGCATTGGTACGTACCGGCGCCTTATCCTCAGTTACGCTTATTATTCTTAGGGGAGGAAAAAAACACCCTGAATTAACAATCGGTTTACTTGCCTGTCTGGTTGTATTTGCTTCAGCATTCATGAACAACACACCGGTTGTCGTAATGATGATTCCGATCGTAATACAGGTTGCCAAGGAACTGGGAACTTCTTCCTCCAAATTGCTGATACCACTTTCATATGTCTCGATATTGGGTGGGGTCTGTACCTTGATCGGTACTTCAACCAACCTTCTTGTAGACGGAGTTGCTCGGGAAAATGGATTGGAACCGTTTACACTCTTTGAAATAACCCCATTGGCCGTGGTTCTTGTGGCAACAGGTTTCGTATATTTACTGATATTCGCCCCAAGACTGCTACCCAATCGAGAATCGTTATCCGAACTTTTACGTGACAGAACCACCATGAGATTTTTCGTGGAAGTAATACTGCCCGACGACAGTCCCTTGATAGGTCAAATCGGAAGCAAGGCTGATTTCTTCCGAAAACGGGGCATCAGAATTGTTGATATCATTCGTGATCAGACCTCCCTTAAGCCACAAATCCAAACCCTGGAATTACAGGCTGGAGACAGATTGGTATTGCGAACCCAGGCAACGGAATTGGATGAGGTATTCGGGGTTGGAAATTTAATGAAAGCTTCCGAAAAAAACGGGAGTGCATCATCTTCTGAAAATAAAGAGGATGATATCCAATCTTCGATCAGAAAGGTATCATCCAAACAATCACAGACACTTGAAGCTTTGATTTCACCTGGATGTCGCATGATAGGCAAGACTTTGGGTGAATTGAATCTTCAACAGAATTACAACATTTACCCCATTGCCCTGCACCGACATGCCGCAAAACATCTCACGGAATTTTCTGATGTTGAACTCAGGGTAGGTGATACGCTTTTGATCGAAGGTGCCATTGAAGACATGAATCGAATGTCCAAGGATCACAAACTGATTGAAATTACCAAACCCTCAACTTTACCCTACCGAAGAAACAAGGCACCCATTGCCATTGCAACCTTGGCTGTAATCGTGATTCTGGCTACCTTGGGCATAGCCCCCATTGCTCTCCTGGCTATCCTTGGTGTCGCCGTTGTTTTAATTACAAAATGCATCGAAGCTGAAGATGCCTTTTCATTTGCTGATGGCAAGTTGATGGTTTTAATCTGGTCCATGCTGGGCATTGGAAAGGCAATGGAATTATCGGGAGCGGTCGAAGTGCTGGATAGCTTTATCAGTCCATTGATGGTTGGTCTTCATCCGTTTTTCATAGTTTGGTTTATCTACATCATCACTTCGATACTGACCGAAATGGTTTCCAACAATGCTGTTGCAATCATTGTTACTCCAATTGCAATAGGGGTTGGAGTGAATTTGGGAATTGATCCCAGGGCCTTGGTTGTAGCAGTCATGATTTCTGCTTCAGCCAGTTTTGCAACACCGATTGGCTATCAAACCAATACGCTGGTTTATGCATCAGGCGGCTATGATTTCAAGGATTACCTGAAGATAGGTTTGCCTCTGAATATTATCATTGGATTGGTTGCCAGTTTCTTGATACCCTACATTTGGCCATTAACATAATTCATGGCCAAAATTACGAGGCCATTTTGCTAAATTTGTTTTTGCTGGAATGAATGAAAAAATTGCAGTTTGATTTTTTTGAACTAATGATATGGAAAAAGAGTTTGATATTACCCAATATAAATAATCATGATAACTGTTTTAATGCCATGATTATGGGTTTTTAAGCCTTACCTGGAGAAACGATATGGAAATAGTTGAAGCATCTCTTGACCCGGCAAAAGAGTTACGGGAAATAGCATTTCAGCCATTTGAATCTGCTCATGCCATGCCAAAAAGCGTTTACACCTCACAAGACTTCCTTGACAGGGAAATATCCAACATTTTTGCCAAGGAATGGTTTTGTGCTGGTCGGGCTGATGGTCTTCCAAATGTCGGGGACTTTTTCACGCTAGAACTTGCGGGGCAACCAATCACGGTAATCAGAGACCAGGACGGGAAATTGCGTGCCATGGCCAATGTTTGCAGGCACCGAATGTCCAAGCTTCTCGAAGGAAGCGGTAATACCAAAAGAATAGTATGTCCTTATCACGGCTGGACTTATAACATTGATGGCAGCTTGCGTGGTGCACCAGCCATGACAAGGAACAAGGTTTTCGACCGAAAGAAATTTGGGCTGTCACAAATCAGATGCGAGGAATGGCTGGGATGGGTCCTTGTTTCCCTCAATCCCGATGTAGAACCGGTTGCCCAAAAACTGGGCAAGATAGAATCCATGGTGGCCGATTTTGATATGGGAAACTATGAACAAGCCTTCTTTGAAACCTTTGAATGGAATACAAATTGGAAGGTTCTTGCCGAGAATTTCATGGAGAGTTACCATCTCCCGGTCTGCCATGCTGCTACGATCGGAGGAGTCTCGAAAGTGGACGAGGTCGAATGTCCTGAAGGATTTGAAGCATTCAACTACCATACGCTACAGAAGGAAGAAGATTTTACCCTTTCCGTTGCCCACCCCGACAATACCTCCTTGCAGGGAGAACGTAGATATATGACTTACCTGCTTGCAATCTATCCTAGCTGGTTAATTACCCTGACCCCGGGGTATTTCTGGTATCTGTCCCTTTATCCCCTGGCTCCGGGCAGGGTAAAAATCTATTTTGGTGGTGGCATGGCCAAGGAATTTGCCTCAAGTGTAGAGAGTCAGAAACACTTTGAGGAATTGCGAGTTCTACTGGATGAGGTTAACGATGAGGACAAGGGATGTACCGAACGGGTTTATGCCGGCATGCTCTCGAATTTTCCCAATCCCGGTCCGCTTTCACATTTGGAAAGACCCAATTACGAGTTTGCCCAGTACATTTCCAACAAGGTACCTGCCTGATTTTGACAGGAAACAATCCCACTTAAGAAAATCAACTATAAAATCATGACACTATTTACCCAAACCTCTACCTGGAATCAGGAAGAACATTCCATGTTTTCAGATTCCGTCAAGCGATTCTATGCAGATCACTTGGTACCCAATATGCAAAGGTTCGATACTGATGGCATGGTTGATCGGGATTTTTGGAAAAAAGCTGGTGAAATAGGCATAATGGGGGGTTCGGTACCAGAGGAGTATGAGGGCAGTGGTGGTTCTTACGGCTTCGATTCCATTGCCCTTTACGAACAGGGAAAAATCGGGGATGGCAGCTGGGGTTATGGTATCCAGTCCATTGTCATTCATTACCTGATAAAATACGGTTCATATGAACAAAAAGCCTACTGGTTGCCACGATTGGTTTCCGGCGAGTCAATCGGGGCGCTTGCTATGACTGAACCTGGTTGTGGTTCCGATGTTCAGTCCATTCAAACCTCGGCGGAAAAGAAAGGGAACCATTACCTTATCAATGGATCTAAAACATTCATAACCAATGGTGGCTCAGCTGATGTGATTATTTTGACAACCAAAACGGAAGCATCCAAGGGGGCCAAGGGCGTATCATTGATACTTGTTGATACCCGAGATCTGGAAGGATTTCGTCGAGGGCCAAGAATGAACAAACTGGGGCAAAAGGGAAATGATACGGCAGAACTGTTCTTTGATAATGTAATGGTCCCGAGAACCAATTTGTTGGGTGACGAGGAAGGGCAAGGATTTTATCAACTGATGATGCAATTACCCTGGGAGCGACTTCTTATCGGTATTACTGCCTTGGGAACCATAGATTTTGCGCTTGAACAGACCATAAGTTATGTGCAGGAGCGAAAAGCCTTCGGCAAACGTTTGATGGATCTTCAAAATACCAGGTTTAAATTGGCTGAAGCAAAAACCAAGGCCGAGCTCCTGCGAACCTTTATCAATGACTGCATTCAAAGAATAGAAAACAATAAACTGGATGCTGCCACTGCTTCCATGGTGAAATATTGGGGTAGCGAAACTCAAAACCAGATTATCAATGAGTGCTTACAATTACATGGTGGTTATGGGTATATGCTGGATTACCCAATCGCACGATTGTATGTGGATTCACGTGTCCAAATGATTTATGGTGGTTCAAATGAAATAATGAAAGAACTTATTGCCAGGTCTATAGATAGTTCTTAACAACATATTTTCTAATACATCTCACCAACAAATCTCACATTTTGATATTAGTTTTGACCATCCCTTCAGGGCTTGTTCAGACTAAATATCGTGTTTAATTTTTTCCCCCTGTACAAAAACACCACGACCCAATTTAGAATAAATATTATTGTCGCAATGGCTATAATCGAAGGTCCTGTAGGGGTATCAATATACAGTGAAACCCAGAGCCCAATAATTACTGAAAGACACCCAATAATTCCAGAAATGAATACCATCGCAATGGGTTGACGAACCAACGGTCGTGCAGCTGCTGGGGGAACTATTAACATGGCTGTGACCAATAATATTCCTACCACCTTGATTGCAACCGCAATCAAAATGGCTAATCCAAGATTTAATATCCAATGTTCCCATTTAGGATTCATACCAGAAGCTATTGTCAAATCTTCACTCACAGTGGAAATTAATAGATTTTTCCATCGGAATAAAATCATGACAAGTATCGTTATTGCACCACTCCAAATATAAATCAGATCAACTTTGGTAACGGCCAACAACTGACCAAACAAATAGGATTCAATATTTACGTTTTGGGAAGGCAGCATATTCACGGCAATAAGCCCAAATGCCAAAGTAGCATGAGAAAACACCCCCAGAATTGTATCGGCACTGTAATATCTGTTGACAAAAAGAGTTACCGCTAGCGAAGCAAGTAACGCCATCAAAAACACACCCATAAAAATCGATATACTGAAGTAAAGTGAAAGAGAAATTCCTAAAACAGCTGAATGGGCGGTTGCATCTCCATAATAGACCATTTTTCGCCATACAACAAAACAACCCAAGGGGCTTGCAGCCAAAGCAAGTGCCAATCCACCCAAAAGGGACCTTATGACAAAATCATCCAGCATATGCCCAATTCCCACATACTTCTCTTAGAAGTCCAATTATCATCTTATTCACTCATAGCCCCCATTTGACTGTTCCAAACCTCATATCGGGACATTAATACCCATTTCAAGCAACTTTAACCTCATAAGATTTATCACTCAATTATCGTTGACCGATTCTCCTTGAACCGTTTCCATCTACAAAAATAGAATTGGATTAAACCAGATAGTTGAAGATTGGGACCGCTGGTTTTCATTATATGTCCCTATGTCTGCCTGATTATTTTGCCCAGTCTCCAATATGGTTCTTGTTGTCCGGTTCAACTGCATCTTTTGATTATTCTTCAACATCAAGTCTTATAAAAGAAATTCCCATCTACTTGTAAGGTAGATGCCAAACCGGGTTTATTGTTACCAGAACGCTTCGAAATTCGCCAACTGGATTAAATTACACATGATTTTCAACAAATTTCAGATTCAAACCTTTTTTCATTCCTAACCTTGCTCTCTTGAACTTACTGTAAATTGGATTAAAATGTTATATTATAACATTATAATTACGGGCTGATTATTTTTAATCACCAAAATTTCAAAATTTTCATTTAAGGATTTCTTTAATGACTCTTGCTAAATTACAACATGATGGGGCGAGAAAAGGCTTGCTTTCTTTTTCATTCAGGCGTTTTTTCTTACCCATTATTCTGTTTTTGTTTTCATTTTCTTTTTCACCTACTGCAAAAGCAGAATCATTAAATATCGTATCTGACATCAGACCAGTACACTCTCTTGTGAGCATGGTTTTAGGGGATCTTGGAACTTCTGAACTGATTGCTTCCCGAAGTGTTTCTCCTCATGATTATGTTCTACGTCCATCAGAAGTGAGGCTGGTATCGGAAGCAGACATTATTTTCTGGACAGGACCATCAATTCTGCCTGTCCTAGAAAAATTTCTTGAGGGGTTACCACCAGAAACACAGGTAATTTCACTATTAGAAGAAGTTGAAGGTTCACTTCTCCCGATTAGAGATCCCGTTTCCTTTTATGAAGATGACGACCACGACGAACATGATGAGCACGAAAAGCACGATGA
>VYFX01000001.1:79611-163200 GCA_009842205.1 Paracoccaceae bacterium
GACCACGACGAACATGATGAGCACGAAAAGCACGATGAGCATGACGAACATGGGCACGGTCACGCACATGATCATGGTGATTTTGATCCCCATGCATGGCTTGATCCCAATTTGGTCTTAGAATGGATAGATATAATTGCCGATGTAATGAGTGACGCAGATCCGGCAAATCAAGAAACCTATCTTTCAAACGCTGAACAAGCTAAAACTCGAATCATCAAACTTGATGAGGAAATCAATGATCGACTTCACGATGTAAACCCGAAGTTTGTGCTTTACCATGATGCCTTTCAATATTTTGAACTCCATTATGGACTAAGCGCCATTGGGTCGATCTCTGATATAGCTGGTTCGGACCCTGGAGCGAGGCATATTCGCAGGTTAATCGACAGAATATCTGAAGTAGGTGTTTCCTGTGCATTTTCAGAACCATTGTTTGAAGATGATTTATTGGAAACAGTGGTTTCAGGTGCAGATATCAATGTATACGAGATAGATCCAACTGGTGCTAGATTTGAACCAGGACCAGATTTATATCTTGAATTGATATCCTCGATTGCTGACAGCTTCATAGAATGCGGCTCAAAAGACTAATTTCTTAAGAAAATCAACTCAGCCCAAATGGTTTTCATTTGGGCTGAGGACTAAATCGACGATCAAATATTTTTTTGATGGATCCAGCTGGATCCAATTGACTCTCAAAAGATTTATCTAACCGATTGACTCTGGCCAGTAAATGGTCATGTGGAAATAAGTTTCCTGTATTGAACCTATTAATTTTTGAACTCTTGGGAATGTTTACTCAAGACTTTCATCCATATACTGTACTAAGCATTAGCGGTTAGCACTCAACCTTATGACAATGGATGGATGAGTTTGTAATTGCCGTTTTTTATTGTTTGCATCATATATTATGCATGGTTAATTTCGAATGATAATTTCAAACCACAGTACAAAATTCATAGTGGAGTATTTATGCCAGAACTAGTTAATGACGCTTCCAAACAGATTTGGGAGCAGGATTTGAGGCATAACCTCCACCCTTTTACTGAATTCCCTTCATTTAATGAGAATGGAGCTCTGATCATTGAAAGCGGTGAGGGTAACAACATAAAGGATAGCAATGGACAAACCTACCTTGATGCCATAGGGGGACTGTGGTGTACCAATATAGGTCTAGGTAATGAGGAAATGGCTGATGCCATCGCTGAACAAGTCAAAAAACTTGCATATTCCTCCATCTTCACTGACATGTCAAATGAACCAGCTGCCCTATTGTCAGCAAAAATTGCTTCCCTTGCCCCGGGAGATTTGAATCGGGTCCATTTTGCAACAGGTGGATCCACCGCTGTAGATTCGGCTTTCAGGCTGGTACATTACTATCAGGGATGTCAGGGCAATCCGGAAAAATTACATGTTATTGCCAGACACCAAGCATATCATGGCTCGACCTATGCAGCCATGTCGCTTGGCCGCAAGAAAACTGACAGAACTTCCCAGTTTCATTTTATAACAGATATAATTCATCACATTTCGGCTCCTGATCAATACCGGGCACCGGAGGGTATGAATGAAGATGAATATTGTGACCATTTGGTAAAGGAGTTTGAAGATAAAATTATTGAAATCGGAGTGGACAAGGTGGGAGGATTCATCGCCGAACCCATAATGGGTGCTGGTGGCGTTCTGGTACCACCAAAAGGATACCTGAAACGATTCAGGGACATTTGCAAAGCCCATGATATCCTTTATATTTCAGACGAGGTCGTAACCGGTTTTGGCCGACTGGGACATTGGTTCGCATCAGAAAGTGTCTTCGACTTTGTACCCGATATAATTACATCCGCCAAGGGCTTATCCTCCGGATATCTTCCCATTTCCGCCATGATATATTCAGACCGGGTACATGAGGTCATTTCAGAGGGTCAGGGAAATGGATATTTCCCTCATGGATTTACCTATTCCGGCCATCCGGTATGTTGTGTGGCAGCCTTGAAAAACATCGAGATCATCAAGCGGGAAAATATCCTTCAGAATGTTCGGGAGGTTGGTCCTTACTTTGGCGAGCAATTGCAGAAACTCAGAGACCTGCCCTTGGTTGGTGATGTCCGAGGTATGGGTTTGATGCGATGTGTTGAAAACGTCATGAACAAGGAAACCAAGGAATGTTTCCCGGAAGAGGTTCAAATCGGCAAGAGGATTTCCGATGTCGCCGAGGAACTTGGTCTGCTCGTTCGTCCGGTAGGTCATTTGAACATCATGTCTCCTGGGTTGACCCTGACCAGAAAGGAGGTAGATGAAATAGTCGATAAACTGGGAAGAGCAATCGAAAGGGTTAATTCCGAACTTATAAGAGAAGGTTGGAACCCCTGCTGACAATTGATTATGAATTCATACCAAAGTCCGACTAGATTGAACGCAATCTCAGAAAGTGAAGGGCTCCCGGGCTGGACCTATTTTTCACCCGGGCTTTTCGACCTGGAATTGGAGGTCCTGTTCTATTCACACTGGCAGTTTGTTTGTCATGTCAATGAGATTGAAAACCCTGGTGAATTCGTTTCCTATGATATTGGGGCAGAGAGGGGATTTGTAATTAGGGATTCGGCCAACCGGATTCATGCTTTCCACAATCTGTGCCGTCACCGAGGGTCGAGAGTTGTTTCCGGGAAAAGAGGCCAATGCAATAAGGTTCTGGTCTGCCCCTTTCATGGATGGACTTACAATCTGGATGGGACCTTGCGGGGAATCGCCAGAAGGGATACCTTCTCCGAAGCGGATTATTCAAATCTGGGTTTGAAAAGAATCGAGTTTGAAATATGGAATGGATTGGTTTTCATAAGGTTCAAACCCGGCAAGCAGGCATCCGTTGCCGAAATTATGACTAGGCATGTCGGGGAAATCCAACCCTATGGGCTGGATCGCATGGTAGCCTCTCCAAAGGGGCACATTACAGATAGAATCCAGGCCAACTGGAAAGCGGTAAGGGATGTTGACAATGAAGGATATCATGTACCACAAGCCCATCCGGCATTGAATGACCTTTATGGCAAGGACTATCAAGATGAAACAATGGAAGGTGAAACCAACAGATCGGTGGGAAGATTTACCCCAGGACCCAGAAAACACTGGAGTGTAAGAAATTACCTGAATATATTACCGGAAAATACTAACCTGCCGGAATCACATAGAAATATCTGGCTGTATATTGGTATTTTTCCCAATCTGGTTTTGGGCTTCTATCCCGACTGTGTCATTTTCTATCAGGAAATTCCCCAAACTCCTACCCTTACCTTGCAACGTGGAGGTATATTTCATCATAAGGATGAATCAAGGGAAATGAAACTTGCCCGTTATCTGAGTGGCAGAATTGACAGGGAAACATCGAAAGAAGACAGTATGCTGTCGGTTTGGGTCAGTGAGGCCACCAAATCTTCAGCCTATGACAAGGTCATCTTTTCAGATCTGGAGAAAGGCGTTCCATCTTACCATGATCTATTGCGGGAAAAGTTACCGGTAACCAAACTGGATGTGGAACCTGCTACTTCTCAATTGCAAGACCTTAATGACAGAATGTTGAATGATTCAATCGAGAGAATAGACAATGTCGGTTAAACTGCCTGTTTTCACTCATTAACCCAAGTAGTGATAGTATCTATATCCGGTCTGGGACGGTCAGGAGGTATGGTGGTTGAAGTTCCAATATGTATGAACCCGGCAACATATTCATCTGTGGACAAACCAAGGGCCCTGCTCCGGAATTCCTCATCATGAGCACCGAATCCTGTCAACCAGTTTGCTCCCCACCCAGCAGCAAGTGAGGCATTAAGGAGGGACAAGCAAACAGCGCCAGCTGAAAGCGTTTGCTCAATCAAGGGTATTTTGGCTTCCCTGTTGGGTTTGGAAACAACGACAACTATCAAGTTGGCAATTTCGAACACCTCGCAAGCCTTGGCAAGCAGGGAAGGAGCCTTGCCTAGTTGTTCACCCCTTTCCTGAAGAATTCTTGCCAGCCTGGGCATGGCTGGTTTCTCCAGAACGATGAACCTCCAAGGTTCAAGTTTGCCATGATCGGGACTTCTGGCGGCTGCAGTTAGAATGGTATTCAATTCTTTCTTGTCTGGTACAGGTTCCTTTAGGACCAGAAAGGGGCGTGATCTTCTGGTCAAAAGAAAATCCAATGCTTGATTGCTGTTATCCGACATTACTACCTCATAAGAATTAAATTGAATTACCCAAGATTACAGATTACCTGCATCTTGGAAAGTGTAATTTGCTGATTGTATTTTGACTACAAGTTCATTTGTTGAACCTGAGCTGTAAGTCCCCCATCCATGATCCACAATTGTCCGGAGGCATATCTTGCTTCATCCGAAGCCAGCCATAACACCAAACCTGCTATATCCTCAGGTTGCCCCATGGTATGGGTCGGGTGTATCTTTTCAATATCCCTTTTCAGCTCCTCGATACTCCCGCTTTCCCCTACAAAACTCTCCAGCATCGGGGTTTCAACAAATCCGGGGCAAATTGCATTTACCCTTATCCCTTCGGGTCCATGATCACAAGCCATGGCTTTCGTCAGGGCATGAACAGCCCCTTTGGTAGCACAATAGGCAGCGAGTTTCGGGTCGGCTATGAAGCCGTCATAGGATCCAAAGTTGATGATGTTTCCCTTGCCTGATTTTCTGAGAAGGGGTAGAGATAATTTTGAAACGAGAAAGGTGCCTGTAACATTGATTGCAAAAATCCTGTTCCACTCCTCAAGCGAGGTTTCCTCAATGGTTTTTTCGATTTCAATTCCAGCCGCATTAACCACAACATCAACCCAATCCCAACGATTACCGATTTTGTCAAAAATACCCTTAAGATCGTCTGGACACGTAATATCCACCTGAAATGCCGACCAATCTTCAGGTAAAGCCTGGGCGATGTCCAGCGAGATGACTTCAGCACCCTCAGCCACAAACCTTTGACAAATGGCAGTTCCAATTCCTCCGGCACCCCCAGTAACAATGACTTTCTTACCATCAAGCCTATTCACCTTTGTTCTCCCATTCAGCGTAAGCATCAAGAACAAGGCCATGGAAATGATGTACCGCATGTTCGGATTTACCCGATCCGGCAGGATCATGCACGATCCTTCCCTGGGTAAATGCCGGGGTGGACATGCCTCGCTGAACGCTTTCAACCAAAGCAATATCCTCTGCCTGGAGAACTTCATCAATATATTTGATGGCTTCAAGTTCCGATTCTACAGGTTCGGCAGTTTCGAAGAAGAAATCATAGGTTTCATAGGTATGATCAACATCAATTGGCTGGATGTGCATGATGATAAAATTCCCCCTGCCGGGATATCGCATCAGACAGGTATTCGGCCAAAGCCACCAAACGGCATGATCTTTGACGGTCGCCTCGGATACCGAATAGGCTGAATTTGACACCTTTCCCGCCTCGGCCATGTGGCTCGACCATATCCCATGTGTTGTTACCCTATAGGTATCCATATCCACCAGGGTACAAAAATCCTTATGGGCTGTTGGACAGTGGTAGCATTCAAGAAAATTGTCCACAACATTCTTCCAATTCGATTTGATGTTGTAGGTAAGCCTGTGTGAAAAGGTCAGGTTGGCCAGGTCAGGGGCCCAGAAGTTGATTTCATCCGCAAGAGAACCCGATTGTTCCGACAATGGTACAGCGTCGGGGTCCAGATTGACAAATACAAAACTACAAAATTCCTCAACCTGAACCGAGGCTAGGCAAATATCACCAAGGTCAAAATTCTTCATGCCCTCGGTATGTGGTGCTCTGACAAGTTCCCCCTTCAGGTTGTAAGTCCAGGCGTGATAGGGACAGACCACCCTTTTCGTCATGCCTTCTCCAGTCAGCAGTTCGTGTCCCCGATGTTTGCAGACATTATAGAATGCCTGGAGATTGCCACTAAGATCACGGCAAATCAGTAAGGGATAATCCCGAATTCTGGTCGTTACATAAGAACCCGGGCTTGCAAGTTTCTCGGCATGACAAACCCATTGCCATGTTTTGGCTAAAATTGCCTTTTTTTCAATTTCAAATATTTCTTTCTGACAATAAGTTTCGGCCCGTAAGGAATGTGATTCTCCAGGTTCCCTTGTCCACCCTTGAGAAAGCCATGACAGATTATTCGCGTTCACTGAGTCCAACATAGTATTAATCCTCTTCAGGTTCAGTTACTTTTATTTCATATATTAAATTAATCAACAATCAAATCTCAATCCTGTTGCACTTCCTGTTTGGCTATTCTGTTTGGTATCAGAAATTCAACGATTGCACCAAGTATGATGAAAAATGTACCTGCAAACTTGTTGGGGCCAAATGGCTCGTCCAAAAGGATATAACTTGAACCTATTCCAGACAATATCTCCATGGAAAGAAGGAAACTCATCAAGGCAGGCGCTATCAGGGTGGAAGTCCAGAGAGACAACGCTATCAGTGGTGCAAAGTACAGCGTTCCGAACAACAGTGGTACATAACCAAGGGTCAGCAAGGTCTCACCATCAGGAAAAGTACCCAACTGGGGACCACCAATCAGTGCAATTAAAATACTGATCAGTACCGATCCCACCATAGAGATCAGGGCAAGTTGGGGAAAATCATGCTTTTTGGTTGGAGATGTGAACAGAAAAGAGATACCTATTGACCAGCACAAGCCCGATACAAAGGCCATTATGTCTCCAATATTGATGGAATCAAAGGATATAACCCCTTCAAAAACCAGAACAATGCCCAATAGTGAAGAACCTATGGCCACCAGGCTTGGCCATCTCCATTTTCTTCCCAAAAACAGGCATTCGATTATGGTACTCCAAGCTGGGGAAAGATAGAACAGCAGTACTGCATTTGCCACATCGGTGAAGGATATTGCGATGAAAAAGGTTGCTGCACCAAACCCTACGATGAATGCACCAGCAGAACTTTTGAGTGTTGTTTTTGTAAATCCGGTAATCAGGCTAACATACAGCAAAAGGAATATGGCAGCCCCAATGTTGAGGGATGTACCACCCCAAATCCCATCAAAACCAATCTGATTCAGATACCGAACCGGAATCCAACCCAAACCCCAAATCAATGCTACGAATAAGGCACATAATTCAGGTATCCGCTGATTTACTCTAATTTCCATTCCCTATCTCAAGATGATCGTAATAATTCAAGACCATTCAGGCATTGAGATCAATGATTAATTGGGTTATGACCATCATTTCTGTCAATAGGAATTTTCACAAAATTGACCTGAACCGTAAGGATTTTATTTCCTCTTAATTGGTTTGTGCACCAATACTTGCCCTCTTCTTCAGATCTTGAACAAAAAGCAGATCCCGAATACATGATTGTAATTGATCCAAAGGTGGGATGCTACTTCTTGACAACCCTCAACCCAAGGTCTCTCAAAGCTTCGTTTGTTGGTGTTGAAGGAGCACCCAGCATCAGGTCTTCGGCTCTTTGGTTAAGGGGAAATAAAATGACTTCACGAATGTTCTCCTGATTGGTCAACAACATGATTATG
This sequence comes from Paracoccaceae bacterium, assembly GCA_009842205.1. GTDB lineage: Bacteria > Pseudomonadota > Alphaproteobacteria > Rhodobacterales > Rhodobacteraceae > MPNP01. The sequence goes on from VYFX01000001.1 coordinate 87,152, forward strand.
CGGTCAATCCCCGGAGCTATCCCGGCATGTGGAGGTGCACCATATCGGAAGGCATTGACCATACCGCTGAAATTTGTATCGACAAAATCCTTGTCATAACCGACAATTTCGAAAACCTTGTAAAGGATTTCCAACTTATGGTTTCGAACCGCTCCCGAAGATAACTCAACACCGTTGCAAACAATGTCATATTGATATCCCAGAACGTCCAGTGGATCCTTGTTCTGCAATGCTTCCAATTCACCCTGGGGCATGGAAAACGGATTGTGCGAAAAGTCAAGTTCGCCAGTCTCCTCATCCCTTTCAAAAAGGGGAAAGTCCTTTATCCAGCACAATTCAAACCGGTCCCTGTCAATGAGGTTCAACTCATTCGCTATTTCATCCCTTGCCTTGGCTGCAACATTTACAAAGCTCGATGGCTTGCCACCTAGAAAAAAGGCCGAATCACCAGCATCTAGCCCAAGCTGTTGCCTGATGGCTTCGGTTCTTTCGGAACCTATGTTATTCGCCAATGGTCCTGCACCAACGACCTTGCCATCCTCAACTCGCCAAAAGATATAACCCATGCCTGGCAGCCCCTCACCTTGGGCAAAGGAGTTCATCCTGTCGCAGAATCTTCGACTGCCGCCACCCGGAGCTGGAATGGCCCTAATTTCATTACCCTTGACCTTCAACAAATTGGCAAAAATGCGAAATCCTGATTCCTCGAAATGCTCACTGACGATCTGCATTTTTATCGGGTTTCTCAAATCGGGTTTGTCAGTTCCGTAGATCAGCATTGCTTCCCTGTAGGTGATCTGTGGAAACTCCTTGGTTACAGGTTTTCCTCCGCCAAATTCCTCGAAGACACCCCGCATGACAGGTTCGATTTCCTTGAATACATCTTCCTGTGTGGCAAAGCTCATTTCTACATCGAGTTGATAGAACTCTCCAGGTGACCGATCGGCCCTGGGGTCTTCATCACGAAAGCATGGCGAGATTTGGAAATAGCGATCAAAACCGGCAATCATGATCAGCTGCTTGAACTGTTGGGGTGCTTGCGGAAGGGCATAGAAATTACCCGGATGAAGTCGGGATGGAACCAGAAAGTCCCTGGCACCTTCCGGGGAAGAAGCCGTGAGAATGGGTGTCTGAAAATCCATGAATCCCTGACTCTCCATCCTTTTGCGGATCCAGGATATTACCTTGGAGCGTAAAACAATCCGATCATGCAGACCTTTGCGCCGCAAGTCAATAAAACGATATTTCAGCCTTGTCTCCTCGGGATAATCTGGTTCTCCAAAGACTGGCAGTGGGAGATCCTCGGCGGCACCAAGTATTTCCAGTTTCCTGATAAATACTTCAATCTCGCCAGTTGATATCTTGCTGTTGACAAGTTCCGGATCCCTCAGCCTGACTTCACCTTCAATGCATATGACATATTCTGCCTTGAGTTGCTCCACATCGGCAAAAACTTCACTGTCCGGATCTGCCAATACCTGGGTTATTCCGTAATGATCACGCAGATCAATAAAGAGGACACCGCCGTGATCCCTGATCCGGTGAACCCAACCTGAAAGACGAACGGTCTCGTCAGTATGGCTGCGATTTAATTCTGCGCAGGTATGCGTTCGATATTTATGCATCAAATCCTCGTGAAAACATCAATTGCATCAATTTGCATAATCAAGACAAGTTCTCAATCAAGTACCCGTTCACTTGTTTAATGGGAGTTCTTTAATCGAAAAAGGAGAAAAACCGTAATACCAAAAGGGTAACTAAGGTTTATCGTCCTGAGTTACCCAGTTCCAATTTTGAAATTAGTCAATTAATCCCAAATTGTCGGCTTTCAATAACTGGCATTGATTTTCTTCCCTTCAGGTAATCCGTTTTACAATGGATGATTCAGCCATTCCCTGTAAAATCCTTCCAGGTCGGGGCAAAAATCAAAGGTAATGGGATAGCCGGGTGAACAGGCCTCGATTTCCAGCAGGGTTCCGCAACCCGGGCAGATGAATTCCCGGATTTCCATCCAGGAAGGATCACAAACATCGGAATGGGGATAAATACTCTCAAGGTCTTCCACCTTGTTTCTGACCAGTAGAACAGACTGAAACTTCCAGTTTTTCCTGTAATCACCAAATTCATGACCACAGGTACATTTCACAATGCATTGATTCCCCTTTTGGACAATGAACAGATGTTCTCCAATTGGCAGCAGGATTTTTTCATCCCATTCCACCTTGTCCTGATAGATTTCCAGAATCTTGAAAAACCTGTCCCTGTCCTTGTAGGAACTCATCAGATTCTTTGTCTGTGGCCAAGGCAATTGCCCCTCGATCAGAAGCTTGTATTCCTCCCTTTGCTGGTTATTCATTGTTCATGCCCTCCTGTTCCTTCTCAGGATAGGTAAAACCATTTTCAAGCTGCCAGAATGCTCTGAATTCCCGGGCAAATTCCTCCGAAAGATCCATGGCCGCACGATACATTTTCAGAACCTCCGGTGAGAAATCACCCTGCTTCACCTTGTCTTTTTCAGACTCATACCATTCCATCACGGGTACGGCTCCTTGAAGTCTTTCCGTTCTCAATCTCTTTCTTGTCGACAGTGTTTGCGGAAAATCGATCTCCAGTGTTTCATCATCCATGGATCCCTTGAACCTTACACCATGGACCCTTTCGCCATGAACTTGTGAGGAATGACCTTGAATGATGTCATCCAGAACAAGCACAGGATCCCTTTCAAGAGGATCACCATAACCTCCTCCACCATTATAGGAATGGGTGAAAATATCCCCTTCCTTCATTGGTGCAGTAATGTGTGGTCCTTCGATGATCTGCTGATTACCCTGATAAAATTGTTCCAAATCATTCTGATCCAATCCCGTGGAGTGGGCCAGAGGTTTACGCTGTTCAGCTCGTTGATAGATGTTGGAATTCCGAACGACCCTGTGCTTCTGGCAAGTTGGTGCCGGATATCCACCGCACATACCGGCATTGTCAAAGACCCTGGAGGAATGTTCTGAAGTTACAATCCTGACTTCCGGTGATTTATTGATGACCCAGGTCGACATGAAAGCATTGCCCCCTCGGTATTTTCCAGCACCTCCAGAATTGGGAAGAATGGATCGGCCCAAATAAACCATGGGCATGTCCAATTCCCAGATTTCAATATTACCCATGTCCGACTCCGGGTTCCAACCAACATAGGCTGTATCAAGACCATCCTTGATGGCCAATGCCCCTGAACCGGCTGCGGCACATTCAAAGTGAGCTATGCCAAATGGTTTGCCGTACTGGCTAATGCCTCCCATTTCGATCATGGGGCTGTTGACTTGGCCAACAAAAACCTCTTCTAGAAATCCTCGTGCCAGAAATCCTCGTGAGAGCATTCTTTGAAAGGCCCCATAGGCGGGTAACAACAGTGCCCAGGACGTTGCAGTTGCACAGAATTCACTGTCGGGATTGGTCCAGGTGCCCTTGGGCAATTTCAATTGTGTTGCCAGCCAGGCACCATCATTGACCAGACCTTCGAAATTCATATGCTGGGTAAGGGTGACAAACATACCACCATCCATACCGGCCGGTGTACAATTCATGGAGTGGTACCCCCAGGGTTGTGCCCCCTCAAAATCCACTACGATTTTGCCATCCAGCTTGATGTCCATCTTCAATGGGATCGAATAGAGCCAATCAGGGTCTCCCAGTGGTTGAAAACCTGGTTTGCCCTTTGTAACATGGCCATAAAAGGTGTTGGATCGGTAGGTACCCGGCACGGTAAGTTGCCTTACTCTAGCCAGTTGGGTACGTCTACCTTCCTCAATAAACTCCTTGGAAATCTTCTTGTAGAAATCCACACCCACCTCTTCGATCAACTCCAATACCCTGTCCCGCATGGAGAAACAGGCTGCAACCTTGGCCTGCTCATCCAGAATCCAATAGATGGGCATTCTGAGGTTGCGTTCGCATCGAATGACATAATCCCGCCGAATCTTGTCATTGAGGCCAATCTTTTCAGCGCAGATGAACAATCCCTCACCGAATCTCTCCTGAGCCAGAGCTACATCACCTCCTGGTGTTATACCGCCTGCTTCCAGCTCATGGCAAACGGCTCCCGCCCATCCAACCAGCTCACCCTCATGGAAAATGGGAACAACATCCATAACATCCGGAACCTGGACGGTTCCTATGAAGGCATCGTTGTTGGCAAAAATATCACCGGGATTTATACCGGGATCATGCTCATAGTCATTTTTGATCATCCACTTGATGAACCTGCTCATCGTATGGACATGAACCATTATGCCATTTGAGATGGCAACGGCATCTCCTTCCGGGGTGTAAATGGCAGCAACCATTTCACCAACTTCCCGAACCCCAGGGGATGCTGAAATACGACGGGCTATTTCCCTAGCCGAAACACAACCTGCCCGCAATTTCATGTGGATTGTTTCAAATTTCAGGGGATCCATATCCCTGCATTCCAAGGTTGTTATACCATCATAACATCCGGTCTCGGCCAACTGTGCCTCGCTTTCCTCCAGACGTTTTCGCAGACCAGCAGTCATGGAATTGGTCTCAGTCATAAATCAACCTTCATTCTTGGTGCCGATAATGGAGCATCGACCACTCATCCATGAATACTTCATCTCCCGGATGAATGACAAGTGTTGTTGCAGGATGCTCGATAATTGCCGGTCCCCTGATTTCATTCCCAGGTAGAATTTCATCCATTTCCCAAAGCAGGGTCTTTTCCCACTTGCTCTTGAAATAAACTTCTCGATGCCCCTTGTAAGCTCTTTCTTCGGGTTTGGATTTGCCCAATTTTGATTTCTTGAGGCGGGGCTTGATTTTTTCTACCGAAGCAATCATCCCCATTTCCATCACTGAAACACTGGTCTGGCCATAATCGGATACGCTTCGGTTGATGTTCTTGTAGATATTTCTGAAGGTCGCAATAACACGATTGAGTTCGTTCGCACTATTGATTTTATCAATCGGGGAATAAACTTCCACATCTTCAAGTTGACCCGTATACCGCATGAGCAGAAAAGGTTGAAAACCAATTTGGTCGGCTGTATGGCCCTCGGAAACCATTTGTTCCAGCGCCCTATTTTTCAAATCACCCCATATATTGTTGATGGTCAGAACTGTTTCCTGTAAATCCATGAATGGAGCATCCAGGGGAATATCCAAATGGACGGATCTGCTGAATCGTTTTTGAAAATCAGCAGTTGTACATCCGAAGGCCGAAAACGCCGCAGCAAATTGAAACGTTATAATGTCCTTGAAACCAATTCCCCGGCTGTAACCTCCCAGATGAAGTGGTCCTGAGCCACCGTATGACAGCAGGGTGTATTCCGACGGATGTATTCCCTGTGCTGAAAGCATTCTTCGAAGGGCCACACCAGCCTCCGAATCCAACATGTTTATCATGCCCTCGGCTACATCGTAAACATTATCCACACCGAGAACATCCGCACAGGTTTCCTTGAACTTTTCATAGGCCAGATCAACATTCAATTTAACTTTTCCACCCAGAAAATAATCTGGGTTCAACCTTCCCAGAATGGCATTACAATCGCAAATGGTCGGAACAAGATTTCCCTTGTCAAAGCATATTGGTCCAGGTTCGGAACCTGCACTTTCGGGACCCAAACTCACCTTTTTGGTCAGGGGATCAACCTTGACATGCATCCCGGCACCAGCCCCAATGGTATCCATGGCTATTAGGGGCAGGTTTAGTTTGAATCTACCTATCAGGGGTTCCTGATCAATCCTGATTTGTCCCTTTGAAATTATTCCCATATCAAAACTGGTTCCGCCCAAATCCGAAACCACAAGGGAATCATTTTCGATTATCTGGCTTATGTATCGGGCACCAAGAACTCCACCAATGGGACCTGATACCATTGTTTCATGGAGATTCGGGTGATTGATTGAAGTCAGTCCTCCAAAGGATTGAAGTGTTTGCACACCATATCTATAGCCATTTTCCCTGGCTACCTTTTCAATGCTCTTCAGTTGTTTTCTTCCCCCGCCTGTTGCATAGGCCTCAATCAAAAGTGAATTCAATCTCGATTGCTCCCTTATTACCGGTCTGACCTGATGGCTGCACAGCAATTCGGTTTTGGCCTTTCGACATAAAAGAATGGTTCTTGCTATCTCTTCGGCCAGAATTTCATGCGAGGGATTGACCTGAGAAAAAAGGAAACAGATACAGATGACTTCCACTTCCTTGTCCAGCAATGTATTGACAGCCTGTTCAACCTCGTGCTCATACAAGGGGATGATCTCATCTCCCATATGATCCATTCGTCCCGTGACACCATGGGTATTTCGGCGGGTAACCAAAGGGGGAGGATGGTGATGGGTAACAGCATGCAACCTGTCTGCATAGGAATAATCTCCCCAAGATTGAAGGCCTCGTCCCATCAGGACCATATCCTCGATTCCCTTGTTGGTAATAAGGCCAATGTTGCGCCCTGTCCGTGAGAGGAGTACATTCAACATCCCAGTACCAGTGTAAAGCACTACCTCTACACTGGCAAACATATCCTCGATTGCTATTCCCCGGTAATCAGAAGCTTCGATTGCCGATTCAAGAAACCCTATGGATTCGAGTTGCGGGGTTGTTGCAGCCTTACCTATTGTGAATGTTCCGAATTCATCCACCAAAATGGTATCTGTCATCGTGCCGCCAGCATCAATTCCTGCCACAACTGGTCTTGCTGTCTTCATTTCCCTTTACAATAACCTAAAATTGGGTTTGTACAAAGCTGGATTCCATGCTTTGTTTGGCAAAGGGATTAATTAATTTTTCAATTTTTGAAAGAATTTTCTGAATTATTTACTGGTTCTACTAATATACGCACGCATCATGCGGTCTGCTGACATTGCAATAAGTGCCATACCCAACCCGGCTACTATTCCACCACCAGCATCCACCTTACTCAAGGCCAAATAGATTTGCTGACCCAATCCTGTAGTTCCAACCAAGGCTGCTATTACCAACATGTTGAGCCCAAATAGTGTTGTCTGATTGATCCCCACCAAAATCTGGGGAAGAGCAAGTTTCAGCTTGATTTGCCAAAATATCTGGGCCGGGGTACATCCGCTTGTTATTCCGGCTTCGATCGCGGTTGGGGAAACAGTCCTGAGCCCCTGTTCGGTATATCTTATCATGGGAACTATGGCATAGGCGATGATCGCCAACAAAGCGGTAAAATCTCCAACCCTGAAGAACATGACAGCAGGAATGAGCAACACAAATTGGGGTAAGGTCTGCAAGGTATCGTTGATTGGTCGGATTATGGCTGAAACCCTTTCTGATGTTGAAGCCCAAATACCCATCAAACCACCCAGAATAATACAGATGGCAACAGCCACGAAACAAAGATATATTGAAACAAGTGCAGGTACCCAAATTCCGGATACCATCAGGAAAATCAAGGAACCTGTAACAAACAAGGTTACCCTTGATCCACCCAGAGAAAATGCGAAGAGGGGTAAGACAGCCAGGTAAACTACCCAGGATACTCCGGTTATGCCAAAATAAAGGACACCGGCGATAAGGGGGATGGCAACGGCTATTTTCCAGTGTCGAAAGTAAAGGGCAATGGCTGCTCCCATAAAAACTATAAACCAGTATATTCCTATAATCGTGGGAGTGAGCGCAAAACCCCACGTAATCGGGAATATTGATCTGGTGAACCCCAGCTTGACCGGGAGAAGCACAAAATATTGCATTTGGTTTTTCGAGGTTTCCAGAAAATCACCAAAATTGGCGATTATATTGAATACCAAGGTATTCATCGCATCGGCCGGATAAAATTCAAGGGCTTTTGGCCAAACCCTGAGTGGCTCGATGAACATGGCCAAAATATAGGATATGACTGAAATTCCGATAAAACCGACAATGAATTGCTTGATCCTTAACCCTGTGTGGCTCTCAGTTGGAAGTTGTCGTTTTGCGTAGGAAAGCGTAATCCTATCCAAAATTATGGCTAGGCAAACAATCACCATGCCTGCCAAAATGCTCTGACCAAATTGAGCCTTTCTCAATCGTCCCAGAACTTCCCAACCAATATCCTCAAAACCCCCTATGATGGCTGCAATTATGACCATACCCAAGGCCGCCATGGTTGTTTGGTTTACTCCAATCAACATCTGTGGAAAGGCGGTTGGAACCTCGACCCACCAAAACCTTTGCCTTGGAGTACACCCGGACATGGTACCCGATTCCCTGACCTCTGGGGGAACTCTATTCAGCCCCAGGATCGTATTGCGAACCATGGGAGGGGTTGCAAAGATTACACTGGCGATCAGTCCGACTACTGGTCCAAACCCGAAAAGTAACAATATGGGAATGAGATAGGCAAAAGCCGGAATCGTCTGCATGAAATCAAGCATTGTCTGGATGGCTGCATTGGCTTTTGGCGACTTATGACCCCAGACCCCTAGGGCAAAGCCCAAGAGTACGGCTAGTGGAATACAAATTATGACGAGGGTAAGTGTGTTTATACCCTCATACCAATAGCCAACAATGACAATATAGAGAAGAAGGACAAGGGTAAGTATTCCAGTTCTTCTACCACCTCCTTGCCAGGCGATGAATGTTGCTAGTGAAGCAAAGGTCAGCCAGGGAAGCCATTCTAAAAACCCCTGAACTCCCCTCATTGGCCACTCCAGAACACGGCTGATAAACCTGAACAACCATTTGAACAGATCAACGAAGCCAAACATGATCCAATCCAGAAATTCGGCAATTGGTACATGCAAGGACTCCGGAAATTCAAACAACCACTTGAGATCACTGCCAAGAGTCATTACCAGCGCTGAAAAGACGAGAACCCCACCCCACAGAATCGGCAATATATTCTTTTCTGCTAACACTTTACATTATCCAGCCGAAGAAACCTCGTAAGGATTTGTTCAGCCAACCTTCTTCTCGTCCCGATACAGTGCCCTGATTATGCTTACAGGTGTCAAGACACCATGACATTCACCTGATTCATTGACAATTTGAACTTCCTCGGTTTTGCCATCAAACAAGCGCATGACCTCTTCAAGAAGGGTGTCGGGTTTGACCGAGGGCCGATCCATATCCTTGCCATCCGGGGGTTCCATGATGGATTGGGCCTCAATGATTTTCCACAGGGGAACCTCACTGGTGAATTTTTTCACATAGTCATCGGCCGGGGCAAGCACGATCTCACCGGGTGTTCCAATTTGAACAACCTGCCCGTCCTTCATGATACAAATGGTGTCAGCCAATCGCAACGCTTCATGGAAATCATGTGTCACAAAAACAATGGTTTTATTCAACTGCTTTTGCAATCGCAGAAATTCATCCTGCATTTGTGTCCGGATCAATGGATCCAAGGCAGAAAACGGCTCGTCAAGGAACCATACTTCCGGTTCTGCAGCCAATGACCTGGCAATTCCCACCCTTTGTTGCTGCCCACCGGACAATTGATGTGGATAAGAGTTTTCACGCCCTTCAAGCCCCACGAGATCTATCATTTCATTGGCCCTGGCCAACCGTTCATTTTTGGATATACCTTGTGCCTTGAGGGGAAAGGCAACATTCTCCAGGACATTGAGATGAGGAAGAAGACCAAAATTCTGGAATACCATTCCCATTTTATGACGCCTGATCTCAATCATGTCCTTTGGACTCTGATTCAAAAGATCCAAACCATCCAGCTCCACTTTGCCAAAACTTGGTTCAACCAAACGTGACAAACATCTCAAAACAGTAGATTTACCTGATCCCGAGAGGCCCATTATGATAAATATTGACCCGGTGGGGATGTCGAGTTTCACATCACCACAGGCAATGATACTGCCATTTTCCGTCAACTGTTGAAATTTTTCCTCAACATTGAAACTGCCGATTTCACCAGTAAAATATTGCTCAGGAGTGTTGCCATAAACCTTCCAAAGGCTTTCGCAACTCAATTTTACCGAATTGGCAGAAGGCATCAAAATACACCTTCTACCTTGATTCTAGATTTGACGAACAAGGAGCTTCCCCTTGTTCCGTCCGGGTTGAAAGATCAACTGCCCATGGCTGAGGATACCCATGAATTCCATCTGTCTTCATTATCCTCCAACCATTGGCCGGTTACCTCCACGATATCGGCACCTTCAACATCAATCTTATACATCATTGCTTCCTGGGAAGCATTGTCAAGTTGATAGGAAGAGAGCAAATCCCAAGCAGCTGGCCATCTTTCCTGGAAACCGGACCAGGCGATTTTCATTGTTTCAGGCTTGAATACACCACAATCATGTGTTGCATCGGGATTCATGCCCCAAGCTGGATCCGTATCACATCCCTCTTCGTAAGCAGGCAAATCAACCCAAGCCACCTCACCGATTTCAGCGAAAACATAATGGGGTTGCCAGAACATCATGAAAATTGGTTTTTGTGCGGCATCGGCAGCCTTGATTTCAGCAACCATCGCTCCTTCCGTTCCGCCAGGTACGGCTTTGTAATTCAGCCCAAGTGCGGCAATAATCATTTCCGACCGATTACCCCAATCTGCCGGATAGGCGATAAATCTTCCCATGGGCAGGGTTTCGGGTGTCACCAGATTTTCGGCACAATCATTCATTGCTTCCCATGCTGGCAGGCCTGGACACATATCTTCCATGAATTTCAGGTATACCCAGCCTTCACCGGCATCCAATCCAAGTGGACCAATATCTACAATCGTACCCTCGGCTTTTTTAACCGGGTAAATATCTCCTAGATTATTTGTCCAACCTTCCATGGTTGCATGAATGTCGCCATCTGCCAAGGCCTGGAATTGTGGGTAATTCCCGGCATTGACATACTCAACCGAGTATCCCAGTTTTTCAAGCAATTGGCCAGCAATATGAGTAGAAATATGTTGACCGGTCCATTCGTTTATGGCAAGTTTGATCGGGGCATCAACATCACCCAAATCTTCTGAATTGACTTGCAGGGCAGAAAGCAGAAAACCGCCTGCAATCAGAAAGGACAAGATCAAATTTGAGATTTTTCTGGAAAACATCACAAACTCCTTTTGAATAATTCAAATAATGCTTCAATCTACAGAATAATTTCAAAAAAAGGGAGAATAATTTGAATTCGAAAGAGAAATGGTCTGAATTACCATAGGGCCCCACCTGTTACCTGGATGTTTTCACCTGTGATACCCAAGGATTCGTTTCGGCAAAGATGGGCTGCCAGAGAGGCAATTTCATTGGGCTGAATCATTCTTCCCTGTGGATTGTTGGCAATAATTTCCTTTTTCAAGGCATCTGCTCCCGTACCCTTTTTACCTTTTTCAGCTATTTGGGACACATTTTGCTCCATGAGTTCAGTTTCGACCCATGTTGGCGAGATCATCACACAGGAAACATTATGCGGTGCACCTTCAAGAGCTACGCATCTTGTCAGGCCAAGAAGTCCCGACTTGGACGAACAATAGGCGGGATTATCAGCCCAACCGACTGATGCTGCTGTCGAACCAAGATTGATTATCCTGCCCCATTTGTTTTCAATCATCATCGGGAGGCATGCCCTGATGGTCCTGAATGCACCGGTAAGATTCGTACCGATTACCTTTTCCCATAGATCATCAGGATGATCACATACACCCTGTTCAACGGTTATACCAGCAGCATTTACCAGAATATCGATTTTCCTGAAGCGTTTTACCGCCAACCCAGTCAATCTGTCAATGTGTATCTGGTCCCGTACATCAAGATGGGAAACAACTATTTCGGTTCCGTACGTTTTCAGTATGTTCTCGACTTTTGCCATTTCGGAACTGCTGGGATAATGGGAGGCATCCTTTTGACTCGTCAAATTTTCCTTGCAAAACGACCCGGCAATTACGTTTGCCCCGTGACTGGCCAATTTTTTTGCAACAGCAAGCCCTTGGCCGGTTAACCCGCCAGTTACAAAAGCAACTCGACCCTTTAGATACAAATCCTTATTCATTGTGGAACCTCCGGACCGTTATAATCAACTATATTGGTTATAATTATTGATTAATAACAAAAAAATACAAAATTTTGGATTTGCAAATTTAACTTCCATTTCCAATTCGGAGATTTGAATTTTTTTTGTAAATTGCTAATGGAAATTGCCATAATCGAAATGTGGGGAAAATAAAGTAGGCTTTATACCCCAAGGTTTAATATTGAAATGGGTTGAATGTTACAAATGTGGGAAAGATGGTTTCGCTTTTACCTGAGGAAAGCCATCATACATGGTAAACTATCTGTGGAATTTCCCAACGGCGAATTTTTTGTGGTTGGTGAAGACAGTGCCGAACCAATCAAACTTAAAATCACCAACGAAAAAGCCCTGAAAAGCCTGTGCTTGAATCCCAGTTTGGCCTTGGGAGAAACTTACATGGATGAGGGGGTGACCATCGAAGGGGACGATTTGAAAGGTTTGGGGGAATTGGTGTTTGTCAATATAGCAAATCTGGAACATGCTCCCATCCCCAGATTCATCAACTTTTTCATGAGATGCATCCGTATTATCACGCAATTCAACAACCAGATCAGGGCCAAGAAAAACATTCAGCATCACTATGACCTGACAGATGAATTGTATATGTTATTCCTTGACAATGACAGACAATACAGCTGTGCTTATTTTACTTCTCAAGAAAACTCCCTGGAGCAGGCTCAAATTGATAAAAAGGACCATATTGCGAAAAAACTCCTGATCGAACCAGGTATGGACATACTTGATATCGGCAGTGGTTGGGGAGGTTTGGGTCTCACCCTGGCCAAGAATTATGGTGCAAGGGTCAAGGGGATTACCCTGTCAACCGAACAGCACAAGATTTCCAACCGAAGAGCCCGGGAAGAGGGTTTGGCTGATCGGGTGGATTTTTCCTTGATGGATTATCGAGCGGTGAAAGACAAATTTGACAGAATCGTATCGGTAGGCATGTTTGAACATGTTGGTGTGCCTCACTATCGCGAATATTTCAGTTCGGTTCGAAATTTGCTTAAAGAGGATGGCGTTGCCCTCCTGCATACGATTGGAAGATCAGGCCCACCGGCTGGAACCAACCCTTGGTTGGCAAAATATATTTTCCCGGGTGGCTATGTACCAGCCCTTTCAGAAACGATGCAAGCCATTGAAAAGGAAGGGTTGATGGTCAATGACGTTGAATTTCTTCGATTGCACTATGCCGAGACCCTTGCCCACTGGTATACAAGGTTCATGAGTAACATCGATCGAATCAGGGACATTTATGATGAACGGTTTTGCCGAATGTGGAGATATTATCTTGTGATGTGTGAAATGTCATTCCGATATGGCGGATTGGCTGTTTTTCAAATCCAGTTGAGTCACAAAAACGATATTGTTCCCATAACCCGTGATTACCTTTACAAGTAATCTTGGTTTTTTCTCCAATCATAATTAAATCCTGCCTGAACATGGTTGACTCCATGTGCTTTCCATAATGCATATCACTCGGATACCTGATGCCTAAAAGAACTGACATATCCTCAATCATGATTATCGGGGCAGGTCCAATTATCATAGGTCAGGCTTGCGAATTTGACTATTCGGGTGCCCAAGCGTGCAAATCCTTGAAAGAGGAAGGATATCGAATTGTCCTGGTCAATTCCAATCCGGCGACAATCATGACTGACCCGGAAATGGCCGATGCCACCTATATTGAACCCTTGACCAAGGAATTCCTTACAAAGATCATTACAAAAGAAAAGCCTGATGCGCTGCTTCCCACCATGGGTGGTCAAACAGCATTGAACCTATCCCTGGAACTCTACAACAGCGGTGTTCTGGATGAACATGGGATTGAACTGATTGGAGCCAACCAAGAAGCAATCAACAAAGCAGAGGATCGGCATCTGTTTCGCAAGGCAATGGATAAAATCGGTCTGGAGAGTCCTAAATCCGAGATCGCCAACAGCATTGAAGAAGCCATGGCATCACTTGGTGAAATCGGCTTGCCGGCAATAATTCGACCAGCCTTTACCTTGGGTGGGACAGGAGGTGGCATTGCCTACAACAGGCGGGAATTTGAGGAAATCTGTCAAAATGGCCTCAATGCCTCACCAATCCACCAGATACTTATTGATGAAAGCCTTCTTGGTTGGAAAGAGTACGAAATGGAGGTCATCAGAGACAAAAAAGACAATGCCATTATCATTTGCTCAATCGAGAATGTCGACCCGATGGGTATCCACACGGGCGATTCAATAACGGTTGCACCGGCCCTGACCCTGACGGACAAGGAATACCAGCGAATGCGTAATGGCTCACTGGCCGTTTTACGTGAAATAGGTGTGGAAACCGGTGGATCAAACGTTCAATGGGCGGTAAACCCCAACACTGGCCGGATGGTAATTATCGAGATGAACCCCAGAGTTTCACGATCCTCGGCACTGGCATCAAAGGCGACGGGATTTCCCATAGCCAAGGTTGCTGCCAAATTGGCCGTGGGTTTTACACTTGATGAATTGACCAACGAAATAACGGGTGTTACCCCTGCCTCTTTTGAACCAACCATAGATTATGTAGTTACCAAAATCCCCCGATTTTCCTTTGAAAAATTCCCTGAGGCAAATCCTGAATTAAACACAGCCATGAAATCGGTCGGTGAAGTCATGGCCATTGGAAGAACTTTCCATGAGAGTGTCCAGAAGGCACTGGTCGGTCTCGAAATCGGCTTGAACGGATTTGATGAAATTGACATTGCAGGGATTTCCTCACATGCAGCCATAAATCAAAAACCCGATGATGAAGATATTGTATCAGCACTTTCCAAATTTTCCCCTGACAGGCTGTTGACAATAGCTCAAGCCATGCGGCATGGCTTTACAGATGAGAGAATTAACCAGATCACCCAGTATGATCCCTGGTTCCTTGGTCGTATTAGGGAGATAATCGAAGCAGAATTAGAACTTCAAAGCATGCAAACGCTTAAAAGCAGACAACACTTCTTGAACTTGAAGATGATGGGGTTCTCTGATGCCCGCATTGCCCATCTTCTGGGTCAGGATGTTGCAACGGTTCGCAAGAAACGACATAAGGAGGGGATACATCCTGTTTTCAAGAGAATTGATACTTGTGCTGCGGAGTTCGAATCCCAAACGCCCTATCTCTATTCCACTTATGAAGTCGATATGTTTGATGAGCCGGAATGCGAAAGCAGGCCTACAGATAAGTCAAAAATTGTTGTTCTTGGCGGTGGCCCCAACCGAATTGGCCAGGGTATAGAATTTGATTATTGCTGCTGTCATGCCTGTATGGCGCTTGGCAAAGCCGGTTATGAAACCATCATGATCAATTGCAATCCAGAAACGGTGTCGACAGATTATGATACATCGGAGCGCTTGTATTTTGAACCCTTGAGGCTGGAACATGTGCAGGAAATTCTGATCAAGGAGAGCCAGAACGGTAAAATAGAGGGTGTTATCGTTCAGTTGGGTGGCCAGACCCCCCTGAAACTAGCCAATGATTTGGAAAAAGCTGGATTCCCGATACTTGGAACTTCTCCAAAAGCCATTGACCGGGCTGAAGACAGGGAACAGTTCAAAAACCTGCTTCAGGATCTGGGGCTTACCCAACCCGACAATGGTACGGCCTTCGGTCTTCAGCAGGCTCGCGAAATCGCTACCAGGATCGGCTATCCGGTCGTCATCAGGCCTTCCTATGTGCTGGGGGGTAGAGCAATGGAGATTGTTGGCAGTACGGAGCAACTTGAAGCCTACATGCAACAGGCAATAATTGCCTCGGGCAATAACCCCGTATTGATCGACAAGTTTCTTCCCGATGCCATAGAAGTTGATGTAGATGCCATTGCCGATGAAGAAAATGTATATATCGCCGGCATAATGGAACACATTGAATTGGCCGGTATTCATTCCGGAGACAGCGCCTGTTCCCTCCCTCCGCATACATTGGATAAGGAAACCATAGACAAACTCAAGGATCAAACAGAATGCCTGGCATTTGCCTTGAATGTAAAGGGGCTCATGAATGTCCAATATGCCGTTCAGGGAAAGAACATTTTCGTATTGGAAGTTAATCCAAGGGCCTCACGAACAGTTCCCTTTGTTGCCAAGGTTATTGGAAAACCAGTTGCATCAATTGCAGCTAGGGTCATGGCTGGCGAGAAGCTTCCGACTTTTGACCTGGATATTCCGGAAAATGGTCATTTTGCAGTCAAGGAAGCGGTATTTCCCTTCAAGCGATTTCCAGGTGTTGATGGCCTTCTTGGCCCGGAAATGAAATCAACAGGTGAAGTCATGGGTCTGGATGACAATTTTCCAAGTGCCTATTTCAAGGCTCAGCTGAGTGCCGGCAACAATATCGACCCATCTGGCAAGGTATTTATCTCGATCAAGGATTCCGATAAAACAGAAATGTTCCTCAAGACCGCCAAAACCCTTGTAGAACTAGGATACAGCGTGATTGCAACCAAGGGCACAGCTGCCTTTTTTCAGACCAATGGAATCATCTGCGAAAGGGTCAAGAAAGTTTACGAGGGCAAGCCCAACATACTTGACCTGATGAAGGATGAACAGGTTGTACTGATAATGAATACCACTGACAGCATCAGAACCATCAGGGACAGCAAGACAATCAGGACCGAAGCCATTGCCGATGGCATTCCCTACTATACGACAGCATCAGCTTCCTATTCCCTTTCCCTGGCTTTGAATGCCCAAAGGAGAAGTAAAATGGAAGTCCGCCCGATTCAGGGATTTTAATTCAATAAGGCTGGTAGTTAAACCACCCTATTGGGAGGATTGCCGTCGGTAAAATAGGTCTTGAGATTATCTATGACCATCATCCCCATATCCTCTCTGACTGCCAAAACGGACGTTCCAAGGTGAGGTAGCAAGACAACATTTTCCATAGCCTTTAATTCATCTGGAACTTCCGGTTCGAATTCGTAGACATCAAGACCGGCACCAGCAATTTGATTGGTTGACAAGGACTCAATCAGGGCTTGTTCGTCCACCACATCCCCTCGTGATATATTGATGAATATCCCATCCTCGCGCATTGCAGAAAGAAGACTTCGATCAATTAGATGATAGGATTCCGGACCGCTTCGAACTGCAACCACCACAAAATTTGCCTTAGCAACAACTTCTTCTGCCGAATCCAATTGGGTAGCTTCCACTCCAGGATCAGCAACCCTTGAACGATTGAAAAATATGACCTTCATGTCAAAACCGGCCTGACACCTTTTGGCAATGGCCTTGCCAATCCTTCCCATGCCGATTATACCGAGTGTTTGACCTGTTACATGGGTTCCAAGCATTTCAGTTGGCTTCCAGCCAGTCCATTGGTTGGCTCTGACGATCCTGTCGCCTTCAACCGTACGTCTTGCGGTCATCAAGATTAGGGACAGGGCAATATCTGCTGTGGCATCGGTTACAGCCCCGGGAGTATTGGTTACTGTCACTCCGCTATCTTTTGCAGCAGAAACCTCAATATGGTTATAACCAGCACCAAAATTGGCCAGTATCTTACAACGCAGGTTATTCACTTTGGGGAAGACACCTGCATTAAAGTCATCACCCAAGGTAGGTACTACCGCATCATATTCTTCCAGACTTCGAATCGCTTCTTCCTCAGTCATTGGTATTGCCGAATCCCTGATCGTGAGGTCGAAAAGTTTGTCAGCCTCAGCCATGACATTGTCCGGCAGGATTCTGGTAAACAAAACTCTAGACTTGGACATCAATACATCCTCCCTCCGTTGGCGACAGTCTTGTCGGGTGAAATAAGTACCACTTCATTATTTTCATCCGGTACACCAAGAACAAGTACTTCAGACATGAACCTCCCTATCTGTCTTGGTGGGAAATTGACAACTGCAAGCACCTTTTTTCCAATCAGGTCGTCAAGGGTATAATTGGCAGTGATCTGTGCTGAACTCTTCTTTAGGCCTATGTCGTTCCCCAAGTCAACCCAAAGCTTATAGGCAGGTTTTCTTGCCTCGGGATATGGTTCAGCCCTTTCAATTTGCCCCACGCGTATATCCACTTTCAAAAAATCATCAAACTTGATTTCAGCCATTACCTAATTCCCTGCTTCTCTTGACGGCAGCCCCAATGGTTCGAGCAATGAGCTGCTCCAAACCGTTTTCCTTGTTCATCAAATATTTAAGACCTGCTTCCGTGGTACCTTTAGGCGAAGTAACATTTATTCGCAACTGGGAAGGTGGATCATTGGACTGTCTGGCAAGTTCACCTGCCCCAATTACAGTCGAGATCACCAATTTTTCAGCGACATCCCCATCTAACCCCTCTTCAACGGCAGCCTTGGTCATTGTTTCAATCAAATTAAAAACATAGGCAGGACCCGAACCCGAAACGCCAGTTACCACATCTAGAAGATCTTCATTGTCAAGCCTTACAGTGTCACCTACGGCTGACAACAACAATTCTGCCTTTTGCAAATCCTCTGATCTGACATTACCATTGCCAACAAGGGCAGAAATACCCTTGCCAATTGCAGCAGGTGTATTCGGCATGGCCCTTACGACTGGTATATGGTTCCCCAAAATGCTTTCGAATTTTTGAAACCTCGTCCCGGCAACAATGGATACGAAAATGGTCTTTCGGTAGCCCAAATGGCAAATTTGTCCAAGAGCCTCATCAATCAACTGGGGTTTGACGGCCAGTACACAATAATCGGGTTCGAAATCATCAAGCGTGGGATTCAATGATATGTTTTGAGACTTGAGCCAATTGCTCGGAAATGGTTCAATAATCCGGATAGAGTCCTTGGGAAGTCCTCTATCCAGCCATCCGTCTAGAAGAGCTGATCCCATCTTTCCACAACCAACCAAAAGGAGCGATTTTATATCCATGGGAAAACGGTCTCCCTATCAAGCATTACCCTGAATGTCTGATATGACAATATCCAGAGCTTCGTTTGATCCAGCCTTGCCAAAATTGACCAATTGGAATGAAGGATAATACGTTTCACAATTTTGTACGGCTTCATTGAGAATAATATTGAGATGTTTCCAATTTAGGTCATTCCTTTCCACCAGCATGATGCTGTTGCGAAATACGACAACCCCTTCATCATGATCAATCGTAAATGCACCTTCAGCACATCGTTGATTAATCCTGTTGATCAATTGATACAAGTCCAATTCCCGACCTTCTCTGGGATTAAGATCAAAACTGCACGTAAGTCTGATGGTCTTCTCGATATGCGAAACGGACAAGGTAATCGAAAGTATCCTCCAGGAACTTTCGATATGCATAAGCATCAAATCCTCATCCAAACGGTTAAAGCTCCACCTGTTTGCCTTGGCCAGCGACTCAAGGGAACTGAACGGGTGATGATTTTGGTGATATAATTCTGTGATGAACTCTGCCATTTATACTGCTCGACGATTTTCTTCGCCAGGGATTTTTTGTTTTTGTATCCTGGCTTGGTTATAAAATTATTTTTGTTTCAGTTAATCATATCCATCCTTATTGTAAAGGAAACAAATAACAAATTGTTGGAGAATTGCCTGATCCAAGGTTTCAACTTTTTCCAGTAAAAATTTATCCTATTTTTTGGCCGTTATCTTTCCTTCCAGTTCCGTCAATTTTTCTTTTAGTTCAAGGTTTTCTTCCCTAGCCTTTATGGCCATAAGTCGAACGGCCTCAAATTCTTCCCTGCTGACCAACCCTTGTCTGGCCATTACTCTTTCCACCAAACTGCTCACTGCCGTTTCAAATTCCTTAGTTGCATCCTGTGCCACACCTGCGGCATTTGTCATAAGTTTGGCAAAATCCTCAAAAATACTTTTTCTTGATTGCATATACTTTCCCTCTTTCTGTTCAAATTAACCCGAGTTTACTGATAATATCCCTTTGGTGAAATTTAATCAAATGGAATTTACCAAACATTTAGAGGCAAATTTATAAACTAAAACCGCACCCCGAAAATATTCCAGAATGACACCCACAATCATCTTACCATACATTAGTCCCGATCTATTTTCAATTGAATTGTACGGATTGAACCTGGCAATTCGCTGGTACGCCCTTTCCTATATCATCGGTTTTCTCATTGGGTGGCGTTGGTTCATAATATTCATGAAAAAGCCAGCCCTTTGGTCAAACGACAAACCACCTCTTACACCTGAACAACCCGAACAATTGCTGACATGGATCATTATCGGTGTCATCATTGGAGGTCGGCTGGGGTATGTTGTTTTCTACAGGCTGGGATTTTTCCTGGAAAATCCATTGGAGATATTCAAAGTATGGACGGGTGGAATGTCCTTTCACGGGGCTTTTGCGGGGCTAATCATTGCCACCATTTTGTATTGTAAAAGAACAAATTCCCCTCTCGGCAGTGTTTCCGATACGATTTCCATTACGGTTACCCCGGGTCTCTTTCTGGGAAGGGTGGCTAATTTCATCAATATGGAACTTTATGGCAGGCCAACCGATATTAGTTGGGGGGTGGTTTATCCTGGCGGACCGGCAGCGATTTGCCCGGATACATGGCTAGGTATCTGTTCCCGACATCCTTCCCAGCTTTATGAGGCTTTGCTAGAGGGTTTGCTGCTTTGTTTCCTGCTGTCCTATCTCGTATACAGAAGGGGTTATTTCAAAGTTCCCTGGAGAATTTCGGGCTTGTTTTTCCTGGGCTACGGCTTGGTCAGAATATTTGTCGAATACTTCCGGGAACCTGATCCCCAGTTTATTTCAGGTGACAATCCCCTCGGTTATATCATTCAAATTTCGGACTGGATGGGTTTTACCATGGGTCAATTACTCAGTCTTCCTATGGTAATCGTGGGTCTTTGGTTAATTTTCCATACCCGAAAGGGAAATGATGCATCCATTGAAAAATAAAATTTTGAAGGAAATCGACTCCAGGGGACCAATCAGAATAGACAGGTACATGGAAATGGCCCTCTTCGACAAGGAACTTGGTTATTACAACAGGGCTAATCCCATAGGAAGCAAGGGTGCATTCATAACGGCACCTGAAATAACACAGGTCTTTGGTGAGTTGATTGGTCTCTTCATGGCACAGTATTGGATTGATTGCGGGCAATTCAAACCTGTTACACTGTTGGAACTTGGTCCTGGCAAGGGAACCCTGATGTCAGATCTACTCCGAAGTTCCCGAATTGTTCCCGGCTATCTTGATTCCTGCAATTTGTGTCTGTTGGAAAAAAGCCACTCGCTCAAAGAGCAGCAAATGAAAAATTTGCAAGATGCCAACCCCGCTTGGCTGGATTCATTGGATGAACTTCCTGATCAACCAGTTTTCGCATTGGCCAATGAATTCTTTGACGCCTTGCCAATCAGACAATTCTTGAGGGGCAAACAATATTGGCAAGAACGATTGGTTGGAAAGTCAGGGGATAGTTTGCAATTTGAATTATCCCCGGAATTCGAATTCAAGCCTTTGGAGGCAAGATTAAAGGATACAAGTGAGGGAAATATTGTCGAAGTCAGACCGGGTGCTCGTGATTTTATCCAGGGTATTCTTGATAAGATAAAAAAACATGGGGGTATATTCTTGATTATCGATTATGGAGCAAGCCAATCACTTGGTGATACCTTCCAAGCCCTGGAAGCGAACCAATACGCTGATCCGCTGGCAAATCCTGGCTCAGCCGATTTGACTTCACATGTCGATTTTGGTGCACTTGTAAAAGATATTGAGGGCGTTTCGGTTTCTCCCCTATTGGGTCAGGGAAAATTTTTGCAAAATCTAGGTATCCTTCAAAGATCCCAAATTCTTACCAAAAACCTTACGGGAGAAGAGCTGGAGACACACCGAAAAGCTATTGACAGGTTAATCTCACCACATCAAATGGGTGACCTCTTCAAGGTCATGGCAATCTATGCAAACAGGCAACCTGTACCACAGGGACTTCACTAATGTCACCCCATTATATTACCTCAAAATTGCTTGAACCGAAAAGGCATGGCTTCTTCACCAGAAAGAACGGGTTTTCCAAAAACCCATTCCAAAGCTTGAATTGCGGTCTAAATTCACACGATGACAAAGCCAGGGTTGTCAAGAATAGACACTTGATAGAAAAAACATTGGGAATTGAGCAAGGAAACCTGGTATTTCTAAACCAAAAGCACACCTCCAGAATGGTTGTTCTGGAAAGCAACAGCGCGCCAACCTTCGAAGCCGATGGAATGGTAACTCAACAAAAAGGGCTAGGGCTTGCCATGTTGACTGCAGATTGCCAACCGATATTTTTTCTGGACCCCAGAAACGGAATAACCGGTGCCATCCATGCCGGTTGGAAGGGAACCCTCAAGGGAGTTATAAGAAATGCCATCAGGGAAATGATATCCCTGGGATCTGATGTTAAAGACATTCGGGTTGTTGTCGGACCTTCTATCAGTAAGGCAAACTATGAATTCGGCAAGGATCTGAGGGATGAGTTTGTGGACAATATCCCTGCTAGTGAAAGGTGTTTTTCTCAAATTTCCGACCAAAAATATCTTTTTGATTTGATGGGGTTAAGCCGCATTCTGTTACTCAAGGAAGGTATAAAACAAGTTGAATTTATTGACTTATGTACTTATCAGAATGAGTCGTGGTTCTTTTCCTGTCGAAGGAGTTTCCACCGGAATGAACCCGGTTTCGGATTAAACGCATCAGTAATTGTAACTTGAGAAGAAAATATGCTACATTTTTCAGATAACGAATTTGATCGCCGTCGAAAGGCCCTTGAGAAAGCACTTGAAGCGGCTGGTCTTGATGGTATTCTCCTGTTTTCACCTGAAAGCCAGTATTGGCTTACCGGCTATGACACATTCGGTTTTTGTTTTTTCCAGTGTCTCATAGTGGGTGGTGATGAACCCGTACTTTTGACCAGGTCAGCCGACAAGTTACAGGCTGAAATCACCTCCAACATCAATGATGTGAGAATCTGGATTGATAATGATCAGGCCAACCCGGCGGTGGATCTCAAAAACCTGCTCAAGGAAAAACAATTGCTTGGCAAGCGGGTGGGAATCGAAACCGATACACATGGCTTGACTGGGTTCAATTATAAAAGGACAATAGATCAAATTGGCAGTGAGGTCGATTTGGTTGAAGCAAGTGATTTGATATCCAAGTTGCGATTGATAAAATCCGAAGAGGAACTCACCTATGTAAAAAGAGCTGCAACCTTGGCTGATGATGCCTTTGATGCGGCTGTTACCATTGCTGCACCTGGTGTCGATGAAGGTACAATACTTGCCGGCATGCACAATGCAATTTTCAGTGGTGGTGGCGATTATCCGGGCAATGAATTCATTATAGGATCTGCTGAAAACGCCCTTCTTGTAAGATATGCGACCGGTACCAGAAAACTGTCTGCAAATGACCAGCTGAACCTTGAATGGGCGGGCGTTTATCGCCATTACCATTCCTGTCTGATGAGAACCCTTCTGGTGGGCAAATCTTCACAACAACACAAGGACATGTTTGAGGCTGGAGTCTCTGCCCTCCTGGCATGTGAGGAAAAACTCAAACCCGGCAATAATATGGAGCAGGTATTCATGGCACATTGCGATACCTTGGACCGATTGGGTATGGGTGAATATAAATTAAATGCATGTGGCTATTCACTTGGTGCTCGGTATACTCCTAGCTGGATGGAAAGGGAAATGTTCCGGGCAGGTGCTACAACCGAGATTAAACCAGGTATGGTGTTTTTCCTGCACATGATATTGCTGGACGGAAACAACAAGGTGGCGATGTGTACGGGCAGAACTTCCATCGTATCTGAAGCGGGTTCCACCCCTCTTTCCAGATTACCGCTCGAATTGGTTACCGTTTAGCAGTTGTCTTAACCTGGTTTCATTATTTCATTAAACTTTAACAGGGATTATTGAGGAATTATGCCTGAAAACTTTCAAACTGATGTCTTGATTATTGGTTCCGGTCCAGCCGGTTATACAGCTGGTGTCTATGCCTCCAGGGCAATGCTAGAACCAATACTTGTACAGGGAATCCAACCTGGAGGACAGTTGACCATAACGACGGATGTAGAAAACTGGCCTGGTGATACCATGGTTCTGGGTCCTGATCTGATGATGCGAATGGAAGAACATGCCAGATCAATAGGGGTCAATGTTATCCAGGATCATATTATTGATGTAAATCTGAAGAGTAGGCCTTTCCGGGCTACGGGAGACAGCGGAAACAACTACCACGCTAAAGCACTGATTTTGGCAACCGGTGCTCAGGCGAAATGGCTTGGCCTGCCCTCGGAAGATTATTTCAAGGGGCATGGTGTTTCAGCCTGTGCCACCTGTGATGGTTTCTTTTTCAGGGGTCAGGAAGTTGTAGTTGTGGGTGGCGGCAATACTGCCGTCGAAGAAGCGCTGTTCTTGACCAAGTTTGCGTCCAGGGTAACCCTTATCCACAGACGGGATGAATTGAGAGCCGACAAGGTACTTCAACAAAGATTGTTTGAGAATGAGAAGATTGTTCCCCTATGGAATCATGTCCTGGTGGAAATCACCGGTGAAAATGATCCAAAATCCGTAACCGGCCTGATTGTCCGCAATACTCAAGACGGAAGTACGAAAACCCTTTCCTGCAGCGGTGTATTCATTGCAATAGGCCATACTCCCTCATCAGAACTGTTTGTGGATAATCTGGAAACCAGGGAAGGAGGCTATATCGTAACTGAACCTGGAACCACCAGAACTTCAATCCCGGGAGTATTTGCTGCCGGCGACCTTGTGGACAGCATCTATAGACAAGCTGTAACTTCTGCAGGTATGGGTTGCATGGCTGCTTTGGATGCAGTCAAGTTTCTGGCAGAATCCGGCTGAATTGATTTATCTCGAAAGTGCATAATAAAAAAAAGGGGCCAAATGGCCCCTTAAATTTCATTAATCGGTATGCGGCTTACATCATTCCGCCCATACCGCCCATTCCACCCATGTCTGGTGGCATTGCAGGGCCGGCATTCTTAGGTTCAGGCTTATCGGCAATCATGGCTTCGGTTGTGATAAGCAGACCTGCTATGGAAGCTGCATCTTCGAGAGCAGTCCTTACAACCTTGGCGGGATCGATAACACCAAACTGGAACATATCTCCATATTCTTCAGTCTGGGCATTGAATCCAAAGTTCTCATCTTCAGATTCCCTGACCTTGCCTGCAACAATAGCAGCATCAACTCCAGCGTTTTCAGCGATCTGTCGCAATGGTGCTTCAAGAGCTCTGCGAACAATCTTGATACCAGCATTCTGATCGCTGTTGGCTCCTTCCAGATTCTCAAGGGTCTTGGTTGCTGCAATAAGGGCAACACCACCACCAGGAACAACACCTTCCTGAACAGCAGCACGAGTTGAATTCAATGCATCTTCAACACGGTCCTTGCGCTCCTTAACTTCGACCTCGGTAGAACCACCAACCCTGATCACGGCAACTCCACCTGCCAGCTTGGCGAGCCTTTCCTGAAGCTTTTCACGATCATAGTCGGAAGAAGTTTCATCGATCTGCTGTCTGATCTGACCGACACGGGCTTCGATTTCGGCCTTCTCGCCAGCACCATCAACGATTGTGGTTTCATCCTTGGTGATGGAAATCTTCTTGGCTGAACCAAGCATATCAAGGGTAACATTTTCCAATTTCATACCGAGATCTTCGGAAATGACCTGACCGCCAGTCAGAATGGCAATATCCTGCAACATGGCCTTTCTACGGTCACCAAAACCGGGTGCCTTGACGGCAGCGATTTTCAACCCACCACGGAGCTTGTTTACCACCAAGGTTGCCAATGCTTCTCCTTCGACATCCTCGGCGATGATCAGAAGAGGCTTGGTCGTCTGGATGACAGACTCAAGCAATGGAACCATGGGTTGCAGTGAGGACAGCTTTTTCTCGTGCAGAAGAATATATGCTTCTTCCAGATCGGAAGTCATCTTGTCACCATTGGTAACAAAATATGGTGAGAGATATCCACGATCGAACTGCATACCTTCGACAACATCGGTTTCTGTTTCCAGACCCTTGTTTTCCTCAACGGTAATGACTCCCTCATTACCAACCTTTTGCATGGCATCGGCAATCTGGGAACCGATCTCGGTTTCACCATTGGCAGAAATCGTTCCCACCTGGGCAACTTCAGCCGAATCGACAACTGGTCGGGAACTTTCCTTGATTTTTGAAATGACATGTTCAACTGCCTGGTCAACCCCTCTCTTGAGGTCCATCGGATTCATGCCGGCAGCGACCGACTTCAGCCCTTCCCGTACAATTGACTGTGCCAAAACAGTGGCTGTTGTAGTTCCATCACCAGCTTCATCGTTGGTTCTGGATGCAACTTCCTTGACCATTTGGGCACCCATGTTTTCAAACTTGTCCTCAAGTTCGACCTCCTTGGCAACGGTAACTCCGTCCTTGGTAATGCGAGGGGCACCAAATGACTTGTCCAATACAACATTACGTCCCTTTGGACCCAATGTAATTCTTACTGCATCAGCAAGAGTATTGATACCCTTGAGCATGCGATTGCGTGCATCGGTATCAAACCGTACATCTTTAGCGGCCATTTATAATTCTCCTTAATTGAATGAATTTAGTTTGTTTCCGAGTTCCTAGCTGATGATGCCAAGTACATCGCTTTCTTTCATGATCAACAGTTCTTCACCATCAATCGTTACTTCGGTTCCAGACCATTTTCCGAACAGGATTCTATCTCCAGTGGACACACCCATTGGAATAAGCTCTCCAGAGTCCTTTCTGGCTCCTTCACCGCAGGCAATTACTTCACCTTCAGCGGGCTTTTCCTTGGCTGAATCAGGGATAATCAATCCTCCTTTGGTTTTCTCGTCGCTTTCAATCCGGCGAACGAGAATACGGTCATGAAGTGGTTTGAAATTCATAATTTCTTCTCCATTTGTTTTCGTGAGTGGTTGTTAGCACTCATCCATAGCGAGTGCTAACAATGGAGAAATAGAAACCTTAAACCTGGTTTCAACAGATTCATGAAAAAAATATCTCTCAGGAATAGGGTATTTTAAAATTGCTCATTGGCAATAACGACGGGCAGGAGGTGGCTTTGAATATGCAACCTGTGGCCATTCAGACCTGAATGCTGTCACAACAATTTGACATCAGGAATAGGCATAGAGGCACTCAAAATAATTTTGGAAAGATTGCCGGCCTTGCCGTCAAAGTATGAAGATGATATCTGAACCGGTGTCAGAATGATGCACCGGTTCAGTCTTGTATATGGTCCCCAAGTTTACCGATTCAGGAATTCAAGATCGTACTTATCTTTTACGTCAGGTACGGGATGATCCGCATGCAATGCCTTGATTATGCCATAAATCATACATAACAGGATAACAGCAATCGGCAAACCAGCTACGATCGATGCTGTCTGCAAGGCACTCAGACCACCTGCCAGCATAAGAACACCAGCCACTACACCAGCCGTAATTCCCCAGAATAAACGAAACTTGATCGGTGGATGCTCGTCACCCATGGAAAGCATTGTACACATAACCAATGTTCCAGAATCCGACGAGGTTACAAACCAGGAGATCAGCAGTACAGTAATCAACACCGTCAGTGGATAAACGATCCACCCGTAGCCAAATCCAGCCAGGGTGGTGAAGACACCCGTAGCATAATCATTGTTCACTGCTTCTACGACACCGGCGTTATAGAAAAGATCAACACCCGTTGCTGCTCCACCGAAAATTCCCATCCAAAGCATAACGACCGTTGTTGGTATCAGAAGAACACAGAAACAGAATTGTCGGATTGTCCGCCCCTTGGATACCCTTGCGATAAATAATCCAACAAAAGGACACCAAGCGATCCACCAGCCCCAGTAGAAAATCGTCCACCAACTTTGCCATTGGTTTTCAGGATCACCGTTAATCCAGAACCCCATTGGAATCACATTCCACAGATAATCACCCAATCCCGAGATCATGATGCCAAGGACAAAAGCAGTTGGTGCGAGAATCAGGAATATGAGCAGAAGGGCTAGCGAAGCCACAACATTACACTCGGAGAGGATGCGGACACCCTTGCCGACACCTGAAGCAGCAGAAGCAGTACCCATGATGGTAATGGCCGCAACAAGTATCAGTTGATTTGTTTGTGTATTCTCCATCCAACCCAGGTTTTCCAATCCAGCCGCGATAGGTGTTACTCCAAGACCTAATGATGTCGCCAATCCGAAGATGGTTCCAAATACACCTATCAAGTCAACAAGATGCCCCCAGGGGCCGTATATCCGATCCTTGAGAACTGGATACAAGGCAGTTCTCAATGTTAGCGGAAGATCACTTCGATAAGCAAAATATGCGAGACTCAAACCAACCAGCACATACAAACCCCAACCGTGGAAGCCCCAGTGAAAATTGGTGATCACGACTGCTGATATGGCAGCTTGGGTGGATCCCGGCTCAATCCCCTGTTGTTCAAGGAACGGTGAACCTTGTATATGGTACATCGGTTCAGCAACTCCCCAATAGATCAGACCTGATCCCAATCCCGCACTGAACAGCATACAGATCCATGAGAAAGTTGAAAAATCCGGTTCGTCATCTGGCTTGCCCAACTTGACATCACCGAACCGACTGATCAATAGCCAGAAGACAAAGAAAAGGGCAGCATTCACCACCAACACGTAAAACCAGTCAAGACTGGTGATAATATAGTTCTTAGCCACTGAAAATATCTGGCTTGAACTCTCTACATCGCTGATCGTGAAGCCGACAAATCCGATGATCATTACCATTGAGGCAATACCCATCAATGGGTTCATACCAGCGAACAGGCCTGACTTGGCTACCAGGTTGTCTAACCTACTTGTTGTTTGATCAGTCATTTTATCTATCCTTGTAGTCTTTTGCCGATTTATCTTGTCGTTCCTGAGGCCCCCTGACGTGCTGGCGCAGTCAACCAGGCTTGAAATGCTTCTTCCAACCTTGCATGGTTGTCAGCCCACCATTCGGCATCGGACAGGATGTAGGCCTTGTCCTCATAGAGTGGTCCATTGGGAATCTGCGCCAGAATTTCATCTGGCAACAGTGGCATAGAGGATTTGCGCGTAGGTCCGTTAGGTAGGTACGTTACCATATTTGCCAGCGAATTACTACTACTGGCAAATCGGATGAATTCAATCGCCTCGTCTTTGTAAAGAGATCCTTTAGGTATACCGAACAAGTCCAGTTCTATCACCCGACCGTCGAATATCATGTTAAAGGCAGCGCCCTCTTCAAGCGAAGCTACCGCTCCGGTCGTAGCCCAAACGGAGGACATTACGACTTCGCCAGTATTCAACATGCGTACTGGTTGCCGTCCGATTTCCCATATCTGCAAACCCGTCCTGATGGCGTTCATGACCTCGAGTGCCCTTTGTACACCATCTTCGGTCTCAAGCATTGGATAAACGTCTTCTCGTTTTACACCGTCAGCCATTAATGCCCATTCCATAATTACAGTTGGATCGTTTCGAATAGCACGTGGTCCTGGAAAAGTTGTGGTGTCAAAGAAATCAGCAATACTCTCAGGTTGTTTGTCAGTAAAGGCGCTATTTCTGTATGCAAATGCCGTACCCCAGACAATAACCCCAACACCGCAGTCATTCAGGGCACCTTCGACAAAATCTTCAGCTGCAGGAGTACCGTCAATGCCATCAGGCCATTGAATACCTGACAGGTTTTCAAGAAGCCCTTCCTCGCAAGCACGAAGGGAATCGGCTTGGGTCAGGTCCACAACATCCCAGATTACATTAGCAGATTCCACCTGATCGCGGATCTCACTAATCCCTCCATTGTAATGTTCAACATTGACTCGAAGATTGTTGGTGCTTTCGTAAGGTCGGACAAACCCCAACATCTGGCTTCGCATGTAGGGACCAGTCCATGTTGTAAAGGTTATGACGGGTTTTTGCCCAACACTATCTTGGTTTTCCTGAGCGTTAACCTCGGTTAAACTGCCTGACTGTATCAGCGCGGCAAATACCACCGGTGATGCTAAACAAAACAACCGAAAAATTGTGGTGAATTTCATTGTTTATCTCCCGGTTACCTAATTTTTAATACCCCAAAAAGAAATGTTACTGCTTTTTTTATAATTTTCAAATACTTTTCTTTGGTGAAAAAAGAAAGATTTTTTTAGCCCCCTCTCATCATACTTTTGGCCCCCATAAATTATACCAAAACAACAAAGAAATCACCTATAGGACTTACGATATTGCCCTGCACTTACCGATTCATTCATTCGTACAATGAGTCTTTGCTTTGTTGTTTTGGTATTATTCATTTTTTTCATTGAATTACGATGCCATCAAATATCATGGTATGACAGCATAGGTTTTCAATCGAGCGTACTTTCCAGTGAAAGTTATTTTTATCAAAGTGCAAGTGTATTATAGCTGAAGTTCGTAAAGTAAGGTTTGATCGCCCCTAGCGAATTGTTTGACCAAAGCAAGAATGCCATCAACTCAACCGACTTACCCACAATGAGGGTTTGGGTTGATTGTTATGAACGTCAATAAAGTCCATGACGGCATGTTCCTCGGAGACTACTGATAGGTGCGGCTTTGGCTTCAACTGGTTTCTTGTCAATTCCGCAAACCACTCAATCGTGGCAAGAAATTGTGATATCTTTTGAAGCCCTTAACAATAACCAATCCGTTGTTTGGTTTGGAAACAGTATCACAGTTGCCTTACAACGTATGACTGTTATCATGGTTGCAGGATCACCATGTTCTATCTCACAATCGACAATTTCATTACCGGAGTAAGTATCGTTCATTCTACTCCTTTGGGTGTTTTAAACAGTAGATATCAAGTCTGACTTGGTATTGAATGCAAATGAGGTGTTGAGAGTTGCAAATTTGCCCCTAGATTTATTGTAGATATAGTTGATCCAACCGATAATTTCCTACAAGAAACAAAGGATTTGCAAGTGATTAAAGTTCTAGGTCATAAATCACCAGATACCGACTCCACGGGATCTCCAATTGTCTGGTCCTGGTATTTGAACGAGTTCAGGAATGAGAAAAGCAAAGCCGTTTTACAAGGCGACCCCAACAATGAAGCAAAATTTGTTCTGAATTATTGGGGATTGGAGTTACCCGAAATCATTGAAGACCTATCTGACGGTGAAGATGTTGTTATCGTGGATACCAACAATGTTTCCGAACTACCTGAAAATATAGGTAATGCAAACATTATCGGGCTTATTGATCACCATCTCCTACAGGGTGGACTAAGCACAAGTACTCCAATCGAAATTACCATCAGACCACTTGCCTGTACTGCAACGATCATGCTTGACCTGATGGGAAGCGAGGTGGTTGCAAGGATGCCAAGGTCAATAAAAGGTGTGGCACTCAGTTGTATACTATCGGATACTCTTGAGTTTCGTTCTCCGACGACGACTGAGCACGATCGCAATGTCGCTGAACATCTTGCCAAGGACCTGGATATCAATATTTCAAATTACACTGCTGAAATGTTTGCAGCCAAATCAGATGTTTCCATGTTTACTGACAATCAACTTATCATGATTGACTCCAAAAGGTACGACCTTCAGGGTAAAAAGTTGAGGATTTCAGTTTTGGAAACAACGACCCCTTCACAGGTTCTGGATCGAACATCATCGTTGTTGGAGAGCCTCAATGTAGGTGCTGAAAGTGAAGATATCGATGTCGTATTGATGTTTGTCGTGGATATATTGAATGGAAATTCTACCCTGTTTGTACCAAACGAAATGGTAAGAACCATCGCCAAAAGCAGTTTTGGAGTGGAAGGATCCGGGAATACCCTTGTTCTCCCCGGAATTGTAAGCAGGAAAAAACAGATAATTCCCAACCTCAAACTCTGATAGCTACTCTCTGTCGACAATACCATGACCCAAATTATTGCCTCCTTCAGGGAGATTGCTGTTGATTATGATGTCTTGTTTTTTGATGTATGGGGCTGCCTTCATGATGGCGTAAAACCATACCCTGGGGCAATTAATGGTCTATTGGAATACAAAAAGCATGGTGGAACCGTTGTTTTGCTTACCAATTCACCTCGCCCAGGACATATGACAACCAAACAGATAAACTACATTGGAGTACCCAGGGAATCTTGGGATATAATTGTCACTTCGGGTGATGCGGCTCAACATTCCCTATTCAGGGGGGATGTAGGAAATAATATTTATCATATTGGAACAAGAAACGAATATCCATTCTTCCATGAAGGTATGAGCGAGTTCCCTTCACCCAAAATCAATCGGGTCCCGCTCCAGGATGCAGAAGGAATTGTATGTACCGGACCTTTTGATGAAAGTTTGGATAACGCTTCTGATTACTTGCCTGACCTCAAAATTGCACTCACGAAGGGATTTAAACTGTTGTGTGCCAACCCGGATCTTGAAGTATATCGGGGTACAAAAAAAGTTATTTGTGCAGGCGCGATAGCCAGACAGTATGAAATGATAGGTGGAAATGTACTGTTATTCGGCAAACCTAAGGCCGAAATCTACAATCTGGCCTTTGCCCGAGTTGAAAAGTTGCTAGGCCAATTGGAGAAAAACAGGATTCTTTGTGTGGGTGACGGTCCATTAACAGATCTTGCTGGTGCCATCAGGAATGGCTATCCTTCGCTTTTTGTCACGGGTGGTCTTGCCAAGAATGAAACAGGAACAGGATTACATCCCAACCAAAATAAATTGCATCAGTATCTTGCACGAATTGATATGAAGCCAGATTTCGCTATAGGTTATTTTGGTTAGTAAGCAACCACTAATACTTGTCATTTGAATTTATAATATCCTTGGACAATGAAAAGATTTGATACCTTCAAGCTCATTCCAGAGGAATTCGCCAATTCCGCTGTTGCCATAGGTAATTTCGATGGCATTCACTTGGGACACAAAAAAGTATTTTCTATAACCAGGGAAATTGCCCGAAAAGAAGGTGTCCCCTCAGCAATCCTGACATTTGAACCACACCCAAGGCAGTATTTTTCCCCTGATAGTCCACCATTTCGTCTAGTTACTTCTGAAACAAGGGCCGATCTGATTGAAGCCTGCGGTTTTGATGCCTTGTTTGAAATCCAGTTCGATAAGCACCTGTCAAACCTAACCTCTGAGGAATTCATAACACAGGTTCTTCTTGAAGGCCTGAAAGTATCTCACGTCGTTGTTGGAGAGGACTTTCGATATGGTAAAAAAAGACAGGGGGACACCGAACAACTCGTTCTTATGGGATCATCCCTCGGATTTGAAGTTATTGTCTTGCCCAAACATTCCAATTCCTATCTGACATATTCTTCGTCTACCGTAAGAACTGCTCTGAAAGAGGGCAATCTCCAAGTAGCCAGAGATTGTCTTGACAGGTGGCACAGTGTCGAGGGGGTTGTCAAGAAGGGGCAGAAAAATGGCAGGAGCATTGGATTTCCAACTGCCAACCTGGATTTTGATGGAGTGGTTATACCCAAATTTGGTGTTTATGCCGTTTTCGTTGATATTTTGACCGGTAAATACAGGGGAAGTTATCTCGGTGCAGCCTCAATTGGGACCAAACCCACGTTCGGGAATTTCAATCCCAATCTGGAAACGTATATATATGATTTCAACGGTGATATTTATGGCGAGCATATTTCCGTCTCGCTGGTTCACTACCTGAGACCCGAAATCAAGTTTGATTCGGTTGAAGACCTTGTCATTCAAATGAAAAGTGACTGTCAAAAATCACGTGAATACCTTGCGGGTGTATCAAGGTAAATTCGGCCAGCATAGTCAACACCCAATCAAAATGACTTCCATTATCAATCCAATCTACCATTTGTTCATGGGAATCCTGATGGGGATGTTCTTTCCGAAGGTAAAAAGAAAAAATTACTGGCAACGATTTGGTCTCAGGGATTTGACACCGGCCGAATGGGAAGATCTTTGTGATGGTTGTGGGAAATGCTGTTTGTTCAAATTTGATTCGTACGATGAAAGCAATGTTGAATTCACCAATGTCGCGTGTCGACTACTGGACTGTTCGACTTGCCAATGCAAGCATTACGAAAAGCGCAAAAACATCGTCCATGATTGTGTAAAAATTACCCCGGAACTTCTTGAAGAACGGTCATATTGGTTGCCTTCAACTTGTGCCTACAGGCTTTTGCACGAAAACAAACCGCTCCATGACTGGCATCATTTGATATCGGGAGATAGAAATACGGTTCATGAACAGGGAATTTCCGTCAGGAATTGGGTAATTTCCGAAACGGAAGTTTCTGAACATGACATTCAAAATCATATTATTGAGGTACAGGAAAAATGAATTTTGCATCGGATAATTCGGGCCCTGCTGCTCCCGAAATACTTGAAGCTGTCATATCGGCTAACAAGGGCTATCAGAATTCTTATGGCGGTGACAGCCTGATGGAAAATGTTGAGAGGCAGTTGAGAGAAATTTTTGAGGCCCCTGACGCCGCCATTTATCTGGTGGCTACTGGAACTGCTGCCAATGCCCTTTCCCTAGCATGTCTGTGTCCATCCTGGTCTACAATTTTTTGTCACGAACACTCGCACATCCAAGAAGATGAATGTGGAGCTCCGGAATTTTTCACAGGTGGTTCCAAACTGACAACTGTTGGGGGCAAGCATGCAAAGATTGATCCCCAGAAATTGGCTGAGGCAATTTCATCAACAGGCATTATCGGTGTTCACAATGTACAAAAGGGAGCTTTATCGATTACCAACGCTACCGAACTGGGTGCGGTTTATGATCTGGATGAAATAGCCGAACTTGTCACTCTGGCCAAGGAATTTGATTTGCCGGTCCATATGGATGGTGCCAGATTTGCTAATGCTCTTGTAAAACTTGGTTGCTCACCTGCAGAACTGTCCTGGAAGGCTGGTATAGATATATTATCCTTTGGGGGTACTAAGAATGGCTTGCTTGGTGTTGAAGCCGTCATAATATTTGATCCCTCCCTTGCCTGGGAATTCGAACTTCGTCGAAAAAGGGGAGGACATCTTTTTTCCAAGCACCGTTTTCTTTCTGCCCAAATGAATGCGTACCTGAAAGATGACCTATGGTTGCAATTGGCCCAAAAGGCAAATTCTGCAGCAGCCAAGCTCTCACGAGAACTTGCCAAACAGGAAAAGGTGACCATCGAACATCCTTCGGATGTAAACATGGTGTTTCCTTCATTGCCGAGGGAAATTCACAACCTGGCTTACAGCAAAAAAGCAGCCTATTATTTATGGCCGCCAAATCAATCCCTTGAGGGCAATCCCAAGGTATCATTAAAGGCTAGAATGGTTTGCAACTGGTCTACAACAGATGAAGAGATAGAAACCTTCATCAATCTGGTCAAATCCTGCCAAGTCTGACTATTCTCACCTGTACGATATTAGAATGTGATTGCTTATTTCGTCAGATACCATTCCAGATAGTCCAAACGATCCTGACCCCAGAACACTTGACCGTCAATTACATATGATGGAGAACCGAATACATGGTCTTCCTCAGCCCTTAGAGTGTTTTTTTCGAATATCTCCATCGCCTGGATATTGTCGGTTTCAGCAATTTCAGGATCAAATCCTGCGGCTTTCAAACAATCATGAACAACACTAGGGTCAGATATGTCCCGGTCTTCGGCCCAACATGCCGTCAGGTAATTTCGAACAAGTTGTGCCTTGTCTCCCTGGTCATTTGGGGCATTGATTATGGTGAAGGATGCCGGTTTTGGATCCGTTGGCCAAAATTTCGGTTTTAAATTGACAGACATCCCCGAATGCTCGGCTATCCTTTGGATCTCCTGCATGCGATAATTTTGCCTTGATATATGTCTGTCCTTTGGTGGAAGCCCACCGGTTTTGCCAAATAAACCCATAATATCCATTGGCAGATATTCAATTGCAACTCCATGGCGGTCAGCGATTCGTTCGAGCCGATCACCGGCAAAATAGGTGAACGGCGAGAGAACGGAAAAATAATATGAAATTGTTTTCATGGACAAATCCTCTAATGAAGTTGCTTTTGTAAAGGGGAAACTGGCAAATTGAAAACCAGTTCTCGATTAATTTTTATGAAAAAAAAGAATATTCAATAAAACAAAGTAACGAGAAAAGTATATAATACCAGTTGTTATTTTAGAGGTTTAATCAGCAGATTCCCGTTTGGAAAAAATACTTGGATATCTTTACTCACTTCCCTTCCATTATCTTCACAAAAGCGTATTAATTTTCAGTTACGTAATAAATTATTACTCGGTTTCGTTTACATCAAGAACTATTCTGAATTATGGAAAATTGGTTGATGTCTCCTTTTGCTAACCTCAAACTCGTATCCGGAAATGCAAATCCGAATCTGGCACAAAATATAGCCCAAAGCATCTCCTCTCAAACCGGGAGTGAAATAGGTCTTGTCCCGTCAAGAGTAGAAAGATTCAACGATAAGGAAGTTTATGTTGAACTTTATGAGAATGTTCGTGGTGAAGACTTGTTTATCCTTCAATCGACTTCCAAACCGGCCAATGACCATCTAATGGAATTGCTCATAATTTCGGATACACTCAGGAGGTCATCTGCCACAAGAGTTACCGCAGTTATCCCCTATTTTGGCTATGCCCGTCAGGACCGAAGAACCAAGGCACGAACCCCCATTTCAGCCAAACTGGTAGCCAACCTGATTGCCCAGGCAGGGTGTTCGCGTGTTCTGACCATGGACCTTCATTCAGCCCAGATACAGGGATTTTTTGATATTCCTGTAGATAATCTCTATGCCTCCCCGATTTTTGAAATAGATTTGAGAAGATTGTTTCAAAGCAATATGAATGATTTGGTTGTGGTGTCTCCAGATATTGGAGGTGTCGCCAGAGCACGGGAACTTGCCAAGAGATTGGGGGTTGATCTTGCCGTCATTGACAAACGTCGGGCAAAACCCGGTGAGGTTGCCGAGATGAGTGTTATTGGGACTGTCAAGGGTCGAAAATGCATCTTGGTTGACGATATTTGTGACACTGCAGGAACACTTTGCAAGGGAGCCGACTTGCTTATTGAAGAGGGAGCCACTGAGGTACATGCTTACATTACCCACGGTGTTCTTTCAAATTCGGCACATAAAAGAATTGAGGAATCTGCACTTAACTCGCTTGTTATTACCGATACAATTGAAATTGATACCGATCAACGGGAATCACCTAAGATAAGGGTGTTGAGTACTGCGCCCCTATTTGCCAGAGCCATATTGAGCATTGCAAGTGGTACATCGGTTTCCAGCCTTTTCCAAGCCAAGAATATCGAATGGCTTTACGGGAATAGTGATCTTCCCTTGTTCAGTAGTACAAACACCAAATAGAAGGCTTCCATTTTTGGTATCAGGCAGGAATATTGCCCTAATGGGAAATCTGGGACCTCAGGGAAATGGCATCTCCCAATCTCTTCTCAGCCTTGTCCTTTTCCTGCATTTCCTTGGTACTGGCTGTCTCTTCCAATCGGCTTACAAGGTCGTCCAATACAGGGGTTGTAAACTCTTCTTCAGGGAAAACTTCATCAGCCAATACGGTCACGCTGTCGGCAGTAATTTCGACAAATCCCCCTGCAACAACATACCTGGTTTCATCACCACCAACCCTGGCTTTGACAAACCCGGGACGTAAACTGGTCAGCATGGGAAGATGACCATCCATGGCTGTCATGTCACCTTCCACACCGGGTAAATCCACCGCATCAACCTCAATCGAGGCTACGCTTTTTTCGGGAGAAACCAAATCAAAATGCATGATCAACAATATCCCATTTAGGCTGCTTCGGCGGCCAGGCTATGAGCCTTGGCAGCAACTTCTTCGATACCACCAACCATATAGAAGGCTGCTTCTGGGTATTGGTCACATTCACCGGCAACAACTTGCCTGAAACTTTCAATGGTAACTTCAAGTGGAACCTGAACACCAGGTGAACCTGTAAAGACTTCAGCAACATCAAATGGTTGAGATAAGAATCTTTGAATCTTTCTTGCCCGGGCCACAGTGATCTTGTCTTCCTCGGAGAGTTCATCCATACCCAGAATGGCAATTATGTCCTGAAGGGATTTGTATCTTTGTAGAATCCCCTGAACATCCCTGGCAACCTTGTAGTGTTCATCACCAACTACTGCCGGATCCAAAATCCTTGAAGTGGAATCCAGTGGGTCCACGGCTGGATAGATTCCCAATTCGGATATCGCCCTCGATAAAACGGTGGTTGCATCCAAATGGGCAAATGAAGTGGCTGGTGCCGGATCGGTCAAATCATCGGCAGGTACATAAATTGCCTGCACCGAGGTAATTGAACCGGCCCTGGTCGATGTAATCCTTTCCTGAAGGGCACCCATGTCCGTTGCCAGTGTTGGCTGATATCCAACAGCTGATGGAATTCGTCCCAGAAGGGCCGAAACCTCGGAACCGGCCTGAGTGAACCTGAAAATGTTGTCAACAAAAAACAAAACATCCGTACCGGACTGATCCCTGAATTGTTCAGCCAACGTCAAGCCGGTCAAGCCGACCCTGGCTCGTGCCCCAGGTGGTTCATTCATCTGGCCGTAAACGAGTGACACCTTCGATTTTGTCAATTCATCAATGTTGATAACGCCTGATTCGATAAATTCGTGGTAGAGGTCATTACCCTCCCTGGTTCTTTCACCAACTCCGGCAAATACGGAAAAGCCGGCATGAACCTTGGCGATATTGTTGATCAATTCCTGAATCAGGACGGTTTTGCCAACTCCGGCACCACCAAACAGACCGATCTTTCCACCTTTGGCGTATGGCGCCAATAAGTCAATGACCTTGATACCAGTGACAAGAACTTCAGTTTCTGTTGATTGTTCGGAATATTCTGGTGCAGGTTGGTGAATGGCTCTGCTTTCCTCAGCTTCAACGGGTCCTTTTTCGTCGACGGATTCACCAACCACATTGATAATTCGACCTAAGGTTGCATCACCAACCGGTACTGTAATGGGTCCACCCGTATCGGTTACATCCTGGCCCCGAACCAGCCCTTCGGTTGAATCCATGGCAATGGTTCGAACAGTGTTTTCTCCAAGATGCTGGGCAACTTCAAGTACGAGCCGCTTGCCTTGATTCTCAGTTTCCAGAGCATTCAAAATCTCCGGCAGATATTCACTGAACTGAACATCAACGACAGCCCCGATAACCTGTTTTACCTTGCCTATACCTGCTTTCTGGTTTGGCTCAACTATTGCATCCATGGTCTTCTCCAAATTCTCAAAGTGCTTCTGCACCCGATATGATTTCTATAAGTTCCTTGGTAATCGCTGCTTGGCGGGAACGGTTATAA
The DNA here is from genome assembly GCA_009842205.1 of Paracoccaceae bacterium. Lineage (GTDB taxonomy): Bacteria > Pseudomonadota > Alphaproteobacteria > Rhodobacterales > Rhodobacteraceae > MPNP01. Next base: position 126,430 of record VYFX01000001.1, read on the forward strand.
ACGATTGTGAGTTTGTCTATCATCTCTCCGGCGTTTCGGGTTGCATTGTCCATTGCAGACATCCGGGCCCCCTGTTCCGAGGCTGCGTTTTCCAAAAGAGCCGTAAAAATGTGGTTGATTATTGCCTGTGGAAGCAAATCCACCAAAAGTTCGGTTTCGTCCGGTTCAAAATCGTAAAACCCCTTTTCTCCATTATCTTCCTTGACTTCTACCGGAATGATCTGCTGGGCAGTCGGATCCTGGGTAATTACGGATTGGAATCTGCTGAAAAACACGGTGGCAACATCAAATTCATTGTGTTCAAACAGGTCCAATACCTTTTCGCCTATTTCCTGAGCAATACTGAATCTGATTATTTTGTATTGAGTTAAATCAACATGGTCAATAAAGTACGATTCGAATTCACGCTTTAGCTGCTCCCGCCCCTTCTTGCCAATCGTCAATATCTTCACCTGCTTGTTCTGGCCAATCAGGTTTCTTGCATGTTGTCTTGCCAAGCGAACAATGGATGAATTGAACCCACCGCACAGCCCTCGTTCGGCCGTTGCGACAATCAGCAGGTGAACCTGATCGCTTCCACTGCCGGACATGACCTTGGGTGCCGATCCTTCCCCCTGGAATGATGAAGCCAGATTGGTTACAACCTTATCCATTTTTTCTGAGTAAGGACGTGCTCTTTCTGCAGCTTCCTGAGCCCGTCTCAGTTTAGCCGCTGCGACCATTTGCATGGCCTTGGTGATTTTGCGAGTGGACTTTACACTCTCAATCCGGATTTTCAGGTCCTTGAGGCTTGGCATGACGATTAATACCTAGTTTCGTTCTCAGGAAAAATTGGCTGAGTAGGATCCAATGGCCTCTTTGATCTTGTCTTCCAACTCACCCTCAACCTTGCGGTCATTGGCGGTTATGTCCTCAAGGAGGTCCTTGCAATTGGCCCTAATGTGATTAATCAAACCCCGTTCAAATCGAACCACATCACCAATGTCGATATTATCAAGGAATCCCCCTGTCCCAGAGTAAATCACGCAGACAATTTCGGCATTGGTCAGAGGTGAATACTGAGCTTGTTTCATTAACTCTGTCAGTCTTGCTCCCCTGTTCAACAACCTTTGGGTGGCGGCATCCAAATCCGACCCGAATTGGGCAAAAGCAGCCATTTCACGATACTGGGCAAGTTCCAACTTGACCGTACCCGCAACAGATTTCATTGCCTTGGTCTGTGCTGCCGAACCAACCCTGGAAACACTCAAACCGGTATTAACCGCAGGTCTGATACCTTGATAAAACAATTCTGTTTCAAGAAAGATCTGTCCATCAGTAATTGAAATCACATTGGTTGGAATGTAGGCTGACAGGTCACCGGCCTGGGTTTCAATAATCGGCAAAGCGGTCAATGATCCAGCCTTGAAATCCGGATTCAACTTGGCTGCCCGTTCCAAAAGCCTTGAGTGGAGATAAAAGACATCACCCGGATAAGCTTCCCTTCCTGGAGGTCTCCTCAGGAGAAGCGACATTTGTCGGTAGGCGACAGCCTGTTTGGAAAGATCATCATAGATAATCAGAGCATGCTTTCCATTGTCCCTGAAGTATTCGGCCATGGCCGTAGCTGAATACGGGGCGAGAAACTGCATTGGAGCCGGGTCAGAAGCCGTTGCTGCCACGATGATTGAATACCGCAGGGCATCATTTTCCTCGAGTTTCTTCACCAGTTGGGCTACGGTTGACCTTTTTTGTCCCACGGCCACATAAATGCAGTACAGTTTTTTGGACTCATCATCACCCGCGGCATCGTTGTATGATTTCTGATTTAGAATGGTATCAAGAACCAATGCCGTTTTACCTGTCTGGCGGTCGCCAATGATCAATTCCCGTTGACCTCGACCAATTGGAATCATGGCATCCACCGACTTCAATCCGGTTGCCATGGGTTCATGGACAGACCTTCTCGGAATAATGCCCGGGGCCTTTACATCTGCCACTGATCGCATGCTGGTTTCAATCGGACCCCTGTTGTCAATAGGATTGCCCAGAGCATCCACAACCCTGCCCAAGAGTTCTTCACCTACCGGTACATCAACAATGGCTTCCGTTCTTTTTACGAGATCACCCTCCTTGATGTCGCGGTCATCACCAAAAATGACGATACCGACGTTGTCGACCTCAAGATTAAGTGCCATCCCCCTGATTCCTCCAGGAAATTCAACCATTTCACCAGCCTGAATATTATCAAGCCCGAAAACCCTGGCGATACCATCACCAACACTTAAAACCCGGCCAACCTCTGCTACTTCGGCTTCCTGGCCAAAATTCTTGATCTGGTCCTTCAGAATTGCTGAAATTTCAGCAGCTTGGATACTCATTTACTCAACCTCTTGCATTGCATATTTCATGTTCATGAGTTTTGATTTTATTGAACTGTCAATCATTCGGGATCCCAATCGGACAACCATGCCACCTATCAAACTGGGATCAAATTTTACTTCCAGTTTTATATCCTTGCCGGCTTTCTGCTTTAGCGCTTCAGTAATCCGCCCGAGTTCATCATCAGACAGTTCGTGTGCTGAAAGGATCTCGGCTGGAACAATACCCTTGTGCTCCGAAATCATTTTTTCCAATTGTTCCAGGATTAGCGGTAGGGCAAACAGCCTTCTCTTGGTTGCCAAAAGTGCAAGGGTATTCGTGAATAGATTACTCAGCCCCATGCGGGTGGCTATTTCAACAATTCCCCTTCTGGCGTCATCCCTTGTATATATGGGCGAGGCAATGAGAACCCTTAAATCTTCGCTTTCCTTGATCACTTGCTGTAAGGCGGCAATTTCCCCTTCCAATTCCTCCAACATGTCTTCTTCAAGCATCAGCTCGAATAAAGCCGTTGAATAGCGTGAGGATATTCCTGCTGAAATTGACAAGTTTTCTGCCACTTAATTCCCTTAAATTCCAACTACACGTCTAATAAGAAACCTGTTGTATTTATTTGCCAAGACCAAGGGCAACTGCATAAAATTGCACATAGTATCCCGTTCAACTTAATCCTAATTAGGTAAGTTTGATGGAGGTTGCAATTGTTAAGAAAGAATTTTGTTAGACTCATACTGTCGGGACCAAAATAATTTTTTTGTAGATTCAAATCACATTTCCATTTTGATTCGGTGGCCACCGGTTCAGGACTGTTCCATACCTGTAACTGGTTTGGGGGTGGGGTTTTTCGCTCCCTTCAACAATTCGAGTCCGCTCTTGACCGTTTCACCAATACCATGTTGACGAGTTAGAAAAATTCTTTTCCTTGCTACAATCAAATGTATGCCACCGACGACTTTTTGATGCAGTTTCTTGCCTGTTTTCTCGATGGTCTTGGCCATTATCCTCAATGAACCGTCATTGCTTGGCGGTACCATCAAAGCCATCGAATGATGTTCGAGCTGCAATTTGTGTCGGGACAATATCTTTTCCAATTGACCGTAGGAATAACTTCTTCCCCACCCATAAGGTGTTGAGGAGTTCATGGACCATACTCCTGACTTGTTGGGAACAATGATAAGCATGAGACCCTCGGGGACTAGAACCCGCCAACATTCAGAAAGCATGGCTGATTCATTCTCACAGAATTCCAATCCGTGAAGCAAGATGGCTCGTTCGATACTTGCCGTCGGCAAAGGCCAGTTGGATTCGAGTGTATGTACGGACATATTGGGTTTTCCGGCAGGCCATTTCTGGCATTCCAACGATTCGGGCATCAAATTGATTATCCTGGAGTCTTTCCCGAGAAATTGTCCCAATAGCGGCAATGCAAAGCCATACCCCAACACACTGCCACTGACTTTATCCGGCCAAATCTCATTCGTTTCGGCAATCAGGGTTTCATTGACGAATGATCCCAACTCAGTATGGAAATAAAAATGATTAAAATGGGTTACATCAGGTCGCATGGTAATTACTTGTTGTTTTTAATTCGTTATTTCAATTTACAATCAACCCTGTTAGGAATCAATCATGACTATTAGCATAAAAACGATCCCGTGTTTGTCGGATAATTACGCCTACTTGATTCATAATGAAAGAATCGGTGAAACTGCTCTGGTTGATGCCCCTGAGGCTGATCCAATCATTGCTGAAATTGATTCATCGGGATGGAATCTTGATTATATTCTATTGACCCATCACCATTTTGATCATGTTGATGGTGTTGAAAAGCTTCGTCAGATTTATGGTTCCAAGATAATTGGAAACAAAAACGACAGCAAACGGTTACCCAACCTGGATATTGAGGTAACTGAAGAAAGCAAACTGGTGATTTGTGGTCAGGAAGTGTCGGTTCTTGATGTACCGGGTCATACCATAGGGCACATTGCCTTTGTTTTTCCCGGAGCGGCATTTACGGCTGATTCTCTTATGGCTCTCGGTTGTGGCAGGGTTTTCGAAGGTACCTTTCCCATGATGTGGAATAGTTTGCAGAAAATAGCGACCCTACCCAGGGATACGATGATTTATTCAGGCCATGAATATACCTTGTCCAACGGTGCTTTTGCCTTGACCTTGGAAACGGGTAATCCTGAGTTGATCGCACGAGTGGAAAGGGAGAAGGAACAAAGAAACAAGGGCTTACCCACGGTCCCTTCCAAACTTGATCTGGAATTGCGTACCAATCCCTTCATGAGAGCTGGCTCGCCTGAAATGAAAACAATCATCGGCAGTCCCGACATGAGTGACGAGGAGTGCTTTGCCGAAATCAGAAAAAGGAAGGATCAATTTTAATTTTTTTCGATTGAAATTTATTTTATATGAAATTTATGTTCCTGATATTATTTTGTAACGAGCATTAATTGTAATCAAAACAATAAACTAAATTTTAGGAGACCTTATAATTGCCGATATTTTCTGCAGAACTAGAAGAATCCATCAAACGGATACATCAGTTTGCTTCCCTGAGTGGGGATGAGTATTTGACACTCGATCATCTGCTTTTGGCCCTTTTGGATGATCCCCCTGCATCGGAAGCAATCAATGCCTGTGGAATCGACCCCAATTTTATCAGGGGCAAGGTCTTCGAATATCTTTACAATGATGTTGATGCCGATGAGTTGTCGAAATTCAAGGAAGTTTCCGAGAAACAGGTACGTCCACTGGCCCCAACAACAGGATTCGAAAAAGTCTTGAACCGGGCAACCATTCATGTACAGGGGGCTGGTCGTTCGGACATTGTAACTGGTGTGGATGTTTTATTGGCCATTTTTTCAGAACGCCACAGCCATGCGCGAAATTTACTCGAGAATGTTGGGCTTACCAGATATGATTTAACCAGATATCTGTCTCATGGAATCACCAAGCAAAGGGTTATGGATGGCTCAAGGGAATTGAATCCTTCGATTACGCCAAGGTCCAAAACACTAAAGCGAAAACTTGAGAAGGGTGAACTCAAGAAAACTGCACTGGCACAGTATTGCATCAACCTCGTTGAACGAGCCAAAAACGGCAAGATCGATCCGCTTGTGGGCCGGGAAACAGAAGTCAAGCGTTGCTTCCAAACCCTTTTGCGAAGGAACAAGAACAATCCCCTACTCGTTGGTGACCCTGGTGTGGGTAAAACGACCATAGTTGAGGGAATGGCCCTGAAGATTGCTCAGGGTGACATTCCTGAGGTACTTGAGGGCTTTACAATCTATTCCCTCAACATGGGTGCCGTGTTGGCCGGAACCAGATATCGGGGTGATTTTGAAGAAAGACTTTCCAATATTCTCAAGGAGTTGAGGCGAAAACAAAAAACGGCTCTGTTCATTGATGAAGTTCACACCTTGGTTGGTGCCGGTGCCACCAGCAACGGGTCCATGGATGCATCCAATCTGTTGAAGCCAAGCCTTCAGAATGGTACACTGAAATGCATAGGCTCAACAACCCACAAGGATTTCAAGCAGCATTTTGAAAAGGACCGCGCCCTCTCCAGAAGGTTTCAGAAAATTGATGTGAATGAACCCACGGAAGAGGAAACCTACCAGATATTGAGGGGCATCAAGCCCAGACTGGAACGCCATCATTCGGTACGTTATACCAACGAGGCCCTGAAATCCACCGTCAAGCTTTCGGCAAGGTATATAAACAATCGTAAATTTCCGGACAAGGCCATAGACATCATAGATGAGGCAGGAGCCTCCAACAGATTGCGTTCCCAGTCAAAGATACGCAAAACCATAAGTGTACGGGATATCGAGGATACCTTTGCCGCAATTGCCAGGGTTCCTTCCAAGAAATTGTCAAGATCTGATTCGGTCGTTTTGAGTGATCTGGAAAAGAATCTCAAAATTGTCGTGTTCGGTCAGGATTCGGCAATTTCAGCTCTTACCAGTGCCATCAAGTTGAGCCGGGCTGGTCTTAGGGATCAGGAAAAACCGGTTGGTTCATATCTTTTTGCCGGTCCGACAGGAGTCGGTAAAACAGAAGTGGCCCGGCAATTGGCAGAGAATCTTGGGGCAAAATTATTGCGTTTCGACATGTCGGAGTTCATGGAAAAACATGCCGTATCACGTCTTATTGGTGCACCCCCGGGTTATATCGGTTTCGAACAGGGAGGATTGCTAACAGACGGGGTTGATGAAAATCCACATTCTGTCGTGCTGCTGGATGAAATCGAGAAGGCTCATCCGGATGTATCCAATATCCTTCTTCAGGTCATGGATTATGGCAAATTGACTGATCATAGCGGACGAACGGTTGATTTCAGAAACGCCTTCCTGATCATGACAACCAATGCGGGTGCCGTTGAGCTGGAAAGGAGCGCTGTCGGTTTCGGCAGGGAATCAAGGGAAGGCGAAGACAGAATTGCCATTGATAAACTCTTTCCGCCCGAATTCCGTAACCGGCTTGATGCGATCATCAGTTTCAAGGCCTTGAGTACCGACACGATAGTCAAGGTCGTACAGAAATTCATCACCCAGTTGGAAGGTCAATTGATTGAACGGAATATCCAGATTGAGATTAGTGACCAGGCTTCGAAATGGCTTGGCAAAAAGGGCTATGATACCAAAATGGGAGCCAGACCTCTTGCCCGTTTGATTCAGGAGGAAATCAAGAAACCCCTGGCCGATGAAATACTGTTTGGAAAGCTGCAAAAGGGTGGAAAAATAGAAATTGGACTCAAGAAGGATAAATTGGATTTCAAGATTTCTCCTCCCCAAAAGAAACAATCATCCTTGACCAAGGTACCGCTTCTTACTTCAGGCTAATTCAGCAACTTTTTAATTCCAGGGGCTGTAGGTTAAATTAATTAATTCACCCACTCTCAGCCTTTCATATTTACCAAATATCAACAAGTTTTAAGCTTACCACTGGGTAGCAAACAAAAAAAGGGAGGGATAATTGCTTATCCCTCCCAGTGGGAGAAAAAATGAAAGGTTTTGTTTACTTGGCGGTGCCTATTGCCAGCTCGACGGCATCCATCTGGGCCTTGCGGGCCACCTCGGTGTAGGAGGCCAGATACTGGGCGGAGGCTTCCCAGCTGGAAGAGGCATAGTCCTGCATGGTCCTGACCATGTTTTCCGGAGACGGCCTTTCCTCCGCAACCCCCTTGGCCCTGGCAAGGGTGTCCTTGGCCCACCTGTCGTTGATGTCAACGACTTCGGAAGCCGCATTGAGTGCGATCGAGACCGCCTTTTCCATGTTGGCGGCCGTCTTCTGGTAGGTGTCGTTCATGGCCATGTTTGAAAAGGCCTTGGTGTAATCCTGAAACTGGTTCATTGTCTTATCCTTTGATACTGGAACTGTAGCTTTGTTTCAGACAATGTAATGCTGCAGTGCAACATTTCAAGAGAAAAGATGCTGCAGTGCAAAAAAATTTAATTTTTGTTCGAAATTTATCTCAATTGGTCAATAACAATTGGCCCAATCGGGTCACCCTTTCGGTAGTTTTTCTGCCAATGCTGGAATTTCTGACCGCTCTGGCCAATGCCTCGGCTTCGCCAATAACAACGACCAAACCCTTGCCACGGGTAATACCAGTGTAAACCAGTTTTCTTTGAAGCATTATTCTATGTTGTAACATCAGGGGTATGACCACCGCCTGGTACTCCGATCCCTGGCTTTTGTGAATGGTTATGGCAAAGGCAGGATCAAGGGAGTCCAAATCCTCGAATTCATATTCCACGGCCCTGCCGTCAAAATCAACTTCCAAGCGATTATTGTCTCTGTCGATTGCATGTATGAAACCGATGTCCCCATTGAAAACCTCCCTGTCATAATCATTACGGTTCTGTATGACCTTATCACCTCTGGAAAAACTTCTGGTTCCATGAATGACTTTCTGACCTGCCTTGGGATTGAGTTTTTCCTGTAGAACCTCATTAAGGGCATTTATTCCGACAAGACCGTTTTTCATGGGAGCCAAGACCTGGATATCACGAACAGGGTTCAATCCGAACTTGTTTGGAATGCGTTCTGTAACCATAAGACTTACATAATCCTGGCATTTCTGGGGATCTTTGGTTTCAATGAAGAAAAAATCATCATTGATATCACTTTTCAAATTCGGAACATCCCCGGCAAGAATTTGCCGGGCAACGGTAATGATCCTGCTTCCCTGTGCCTGACGGTAAATCTCGGTCAGGAAAACCACTTCAACAGCCTTGGATAGGATGAGATCCTTCAAGACATTACCTGGTCCTATCGATGGCAACTGATCCTTGTCCCCAACAAACAATATTGCTGTAGAAGGGCCAATTGCTTTCATGAGAGAGGCCATCAATTCAATATCAATCATCGAGACCTCATCCACAATCAGCAAATCACATTCCAACGGATTATGCTCGTCAAATCTCATTTCCTGCCTAATGGGGTCTATACCCAATAGGCTGTGGATAGTTGATGCGTAATGACCAGTTGCCAATCCCATTTTCTTGGCTGCCGTACCGGTTGGTGCACAGAGTTTCACCTCCCTGTCCTGGGATTGGAAAATTTTCAATACGGCATTGATGATTGTCGTCTTGCCAACACCTGGCCCACCTGAAATTATGGACACATTATTGGTACAGGCAACCTTTATTGCTTCCCTTTGTTGTTCTGAAAACACAATATTGGAATTATGTTCAATAGTCTGAAAAATTCGCTGGAAATTATTGAACTTAAAGACAGGAGGTTCCTGGTTTTTCCTTTTGATCAACTTGGCAACAAGGTTTTCCAGATCGAAATAATATCTAAGGAAAACCGCCTGTGCACCTGACTGGCTTTCGACTACAAGGTCACCCGATTGTACCTCCTCCTTCAGTGCCTGGTATATTGCATCCCGAGATACATTCAAAAGAATCTCTGTTTCAGATAGCAGATCCGAAAGTATCAACCCACAACTACCATTTTGTGCGGCCAGTTGGAGAGTATAATTGAGACCTGCTCTTATTCTCCTCGTATCATCTCTTTCGATCCCGACCTTTTTTGCAATATCATCAGCAGTGGTGAAAGCAATACCCCAGATATTTTCAATCAATTGGTAGGGGTTTTCCTTCATGGCGTTATAAGTGTTATACCCATACCGCTTGATGATCCGTCGAATTACCGATTTGGAAAGTCCAAATTCATGAAGGAAAATTGTAACCTGTGATTCTTCTTTTTGTGAATCCCAGGTTTTGACCAGATTGTCGGATACCGTCTTGCTAAGCCCTCTTACCTTAGCTAACTTTTGTGGTTCCTTTTCCAGAACCTCAAAAATTTGATTGCCGAACATCTTTACTATTCTGGCAGCCAGGATCTTGCCTATACCTGGGAAAATACCCGAAGCAAGGTATTTTTCTATGGCATCAGGTTGGGTTGGCAATCTGCTTTGAATGGATTGGGCCTTGAATTGCTTGCCATATTTTGGATCTTTAATCCATTTTCCATAAGCCGTAATATGTGTACCAGCTTCTATGGTTCCCAATCCGACACCAACTACGGTCGATTCAAATTTTCCTCGATCCAATGTTATCCTAAGAATGTGATAACCATTTTCAGGATTGTAGAAGACAATCCTTTTGACTGTTCCTGATACAGTTTCCTGATCATCATCTGATTTCTCTAATGATAGTTGTGTTTCACGCTTATTTTCGGCCACTTCTAACATTGTTTCGGTTCGATTCGATTAGTAACAACTCTTTTTTGGTTATTTTAATTGACCACAAAATATATCAGGGTTCCGTCAGTTTAAGTTCAATTCTGCGGTTTCTGGCTCTTGCCTCAGGGGTATTTCTATCATCAACAGGTTGATATTCACCGAAACCGGTCGCGGCTAATTTTTCTGGTGGTAATTCATCTTCCTCAATTAAAAATATGACGACAGAACGTGCTCTTGCCTGGCTTAATTCCCAGTTATCCTTAAATTCACTACCAGGTATAATTTGTCGGTTGTCAGTATGACCATCTACCCTTAATACCCAATTTATATTATCAGGAATACCGAGAGCATTTATGATATCTGCAACTTTTAGAATTTCTGCCTTTCCTTCATCTGATAGTTGAGCCTCCCCTGTAGCAAATAAAATCTCACTTGAAAATACAAACCTGTCGCCAACTATTTCAATACCATCGGCACTTTCTACTAGGTCTCTCAAATCTGCCAGAAACTGCGACTGATATTTGGATAATCCCAACTCCTCCTGATCATCCGGAAGGTCCTGTCCTGCTTCGGCCAATCTATTTTTTGTTTCTTGCAAATTTGCTTCCAGTTCTGCTATCCGCTTGTCCTGCTCCTTCAAATCATTGACGAGTTCCAATACCTTGTTTGCCAATGAGGCATTAAGAAGTCTTCCCAAACTGGAATCGTCGGTGCGTTTAGTCTCAAAATATGTATTTACTTGCTCTTCAGCAGATAAATATTGCTCAAGAAATTCAGACAACTTATCTGCAACCTGATTGATTCCTTGAACTGTATCCAGTTCCTTTAAATCCTCGACTTCTATCAATCCCCCCAATTGATCGAATATCATTGTTTTGAATTCTTCAATGCTTTTCTTGGCTTCCTCAAGTTCCTTTTGGGTCAAATCCAATTGTTTTGAACGCTCTTCAGCTTCACTTTCCAATTTACTTTGGTTAGCAATATTGCTTTCAAGACTAGTCTCTTTTTCATTCAATTGAGTCTGCAATAGCTGATTGTTTTCCTCTAGATTTTCTTTCTCCTCTGTAAGTGTTTCTATATCGGTTTGAAGATTTGCAATCTGTTCAATTAATTCTTCCCTTTGTGATAACAGGTCCTGTTTTTCCTTTTCCAATTCCTTAATTGAAGCAAGGCTTTCCAAATCCTTGCTTTCCAAATTCCTTAAATCATTTCTTAAACTTTCAATAGTCGCGTTAAGCTTGGAGATATCCTCTTGAAGGTTTGAAATCAGGGTATTGTTTTCCTGGATTTCCGAATTGTTTTTGATTATTTCTTCAAGAAGTTCCTTTCGTTCACCTTCCAACTGCTCCCTAGCAAGATTGTTCCTTGTTATTTCTCCCTCCAAACTGACCCTGGCATCTATCAATGCCTTGTTGACCTGTCTCAATCTGTTTATTTCATCATCCTTAGCTTCTAAGAGGGCACTCCCAACCTGAATTTCACCTTGAAGGCTTATGATCTCATCCTGTAATTCGGAGATAAGATTGTCCCTGATCTCGATGTCTCGATTAAGGTCGCTTAGTTCCGATTTCAGAGTGGATATATCCGACAGGATTTCCTCGGACTTTTCATTATTTTGGTCCAATTCTCCTTGCAGGACCAGCAATTCTCCTGTCAATTTGTCTCTTTGTTTTGTTAATTCCGAAACTTCGAGTTCAAGATTGGCAACTGTTTCCCTGAGTATCTCTTGCTGGGTTGTCAGTTCTGAAATCAACCGTTCTTTTTCATCAATTGCAGCTTGGTTTCCGGAATACTCCAAACCCAAATTATTCAAATCAGTTTGTAAACCCTTGATGGTTTCCTGTAGATTTGAAATCAAGGTTCTAAGACGATCCCTTTCTTCATTGATATCAAATAGTTCTGCTTCAAGTTTTTCCTGCTCATCTTGATAGGTGCCAACAACAGAATTGATCTCCTCAATCCTGGAATTCAATTCAACTATCAGGGCATCTCTATTTTCCAAATCCGTATCAAGTTGATCCTTCAAGGATTGAACCTCATCCAGATCTGAAAGTAGTTCCTCAATTCTGCTTGCCAGAGCAAGGTTGGTTGTCTCCCTTTCAGTTAGACTCTCCTCCAGTTTGGTCCTCTCTTGTTGGAGAGTTCTCACCTCCGCAATAATCTCCTCTATACGGCTATTGAGTATAACGATCAGGGTATCTCTGCTTTCCAAATCTCCACCAAGTCGTTCCATTTCGGACCGTGCTTCTACAAGTTCGATCAGCAGTTCTTCAATTCTGCTTGCCAGAGTAAGGTTGGTTGTCTCTCTTTCAGTTAGACTCTCCTCCAGTTTCACTCTTTCCTGCTGGAGATTTCTGACCTCCGCAATGATTTCATCTATGCGGTCATTGAGAATAACGATCAGGGCATCTCTATTTTCCAGGTCCGAACTGAGTTGATCCTTCTCCGATTGAAGTTCTTCAAGTTCCAGCAACAATTCCCCAATTCTGGAATCCAGCAGAAGAATTCTGGTGTCCTGCTCTTCGATTACTTCGGACAGGTCGGTCTTTTCACCTTCAAGGTTCTTGATTTCGGCGGAAAACACGTATTGGATCAATACAAAAATTGTAATGATGAAAACCAGGACCAGCAACAAGGCTGTCAAAATATCAACAAAACCCGTCCATATATTACTGGTACTTCGAGTTATAGGTTTCCTTCTTAACAATCTATTTTCCTAATTCTTGGCATCTTCATCCATCCGGGAATCCAATGAAATGTACAACAACAGCAAATTGACCCACTACGTTTATTTATACATTTTTATTTTATGGAAAAGCCATCACTAAGAATAATCGTATAATGCCAACTGCCCGTTGGAAGTGTCAGGACTATTTGAAATATACCCAATCGACAAAAACAACTGGAAAGTCAGGTGAGTTTTTATGTTTTTTGTTAAACTCCCAAGATGCTTGAAAACCTGTGTATTGTCAAATTGCCGTCAAATCGACAAATGGTTTCTGATAGAGTATTTTTGAAAAAAAAATAGTTTTGTTTGACTTTACTTTACCTGTGTTTTAACTTGGCTCATCTAGTTTGATTCTGGGAGGATTTGTGATTTTCCCAGATTGATTTTGTTTATAGGAGAATAAAATATGGACAGAAGATCTTTTCTAAAGACATCCGCAGTTGCTGGTGTTGCTTCTGCTGGGCTTGCTGCTCCAGCATTTGCCCAAGGCAATGTCAAACTGACAATGGTTACTTCTTGGGGCAGGGGATTGGCAGGAGTCTTTGATGCTGCACAAATTTGTGCCGATAACATCAACAATATGTCCGGTGGTTCCTTGACAATAGATGTCAAGGCTGCAGGTGAACTTGTGGGTGCCTTTGAAGTCTTTGATGCTGTTGCCTCTGGCCAGGCAGACATGTATCATGCAGCGGACTACTACTTCGTTGGTCAACATCCCGCTTTTGCATTCTTTACCGGCGTTCCGTTCGGCATGACTGCTACCGAGTTGAATAACTGGTACTATCATGGCAATGGCAGAATGTATCATGATACCCTGGGTGAAATTTTCGGTCTAAAGTCCTTCCTGGCAGGTAATACAGGTACTCAGGCTGGTGGCTGGTTCCGTAAGGAGATTAACGGGCCAGAGGATTTTGATGGTCTCAAGTTCCGTATGCCAGGACTTGGTGGACAGGCTCTGGGTCTATTGGGTGCTTCCGTACAAAATATTCCGGGGGCAGAAGTGTATCAGGCCTTGGCTTCAGGTGCAATTGATGGTACTGAGTGGATTGGTCCCTGGGCTGATGAAAAAGCCGGCTTCCAGGAAATTACCAAATTCTACTACACTGCAGGATTTCATGAACCGGCAGCTGGTTTGACTTTGGCAACCAATCTTGAAGTGTTCAACAATCTTTCAAAAGAGCATCAATCAATGATTGAGATTGCTGCTGGCCATGCCAATGTTTGGAATCTTAGCCAATATCTGTTCCACAATGGTGCAGCTCTTAATCGTCTTCAGGCCGAAGGTGTCAAAGTTCTGCAATTCCCTGACAGTGTTTGGGATGCTTTTGGTTCTGCCTCCATGCAGCTTTATGAACAATATTCTGAAGATGATTTGTTTGCCGAGGTACTGGCTGATTATCAGGCAGTCATGAGTGACAGTTCCAGTTGGCTTACAAATTCAACAGGAGCCTATCGCGCCCAACGTGACCGCGTAATGGGTTAATAAAATTTAGAACTGCCCCTGACCAAGGGGCAGTTCCCTTACAGCTGAGATTGATTGATGATTGATTTTATTTCTTCTTTCTTGGTTGGTACAGCCCTAACATTCTATAATATATTTTACGCCTTGACACACCCCCAGCTTTGGCTGGATTGGACAGACAAACAGTCCCTGATGCGTTTCATATATTACGGCGGGTCATTTGAATTCTTTTCATCTATTATTTTGGTATTTGTTATCCTGACTGCGGCCGGACTTTATCACCGTCCCATCATGTGGTGGTCAGTGAGAATCCTTGAATTTCTTGGCAACCGGGTTGGCCGCATAGCAGCCTGGGCTGGCCTGCTGATGGTATTGCAACAAATCGTTATCGTCTTTTTGCAAAGAATATTCAGGGTTTCGGAAATTTCACTCGGACCTACATCACCCCTTGGTTACGACTTATTCCTGGGAACGACCAACATGTTGTTTTCCAAGGATCTGGCCTGGTGGGCAGAAGAGCTCAAGTTCTACAATGCCATTGTGATATGCCTTTGTTGCGGTTATACATTTATCCAGGGGGGTCATGTCAGGGTTGATCTCTTCTATGCGGGAATCGCACGTCGCAAAAAGAAAATCATAGATATGCTAGGCTCCCTTTTCTTCATGATACCTTCCATGTCTTTGATTTGGCTGTATGCCTGGTATTTCATGTGGCGTCACCTAATTACTCCCAAGGTTTCTGCCACCGACACCATTGAAGCACTACTCAGGAAATCGCGTATAGCAAAATGGAATGTTGAAACCATCGGCTTCTCACCTAGTGGTTTTGATGCGTATTTTCTTTTCAAGGTCCTTTTATTGCTCTTCGCTGGCCTCATGTTTCTGCAGGCAATTGCCTTTTTCTACCGATCACTTCTTGAGTATCGTGAGGGCGAAGGATCAGACAACAAATACCTTGAAAAGGATGTGCTGGAAGTCACGATTGATGATCCTGGCCAAGTTACCACGGAAATTGGGAATACAAAATGATCCTTGGTCTTGATGGAGTCGAAATAGGACTGCTGGTAGTCTTTTTGACTCTGTTCGGCTCAATCATGTCCGGATTTCCTGTCGCCTTTGCAATAGGTGGATCGGCAGTAATTTCCTTTGCCATATTGGCCTCACTCGACAGTGCAGGATTGATGATCCATCAGGTAATTGATGTATCAAGCACGCAATACCAAGCCTTGATCGAATCTGGAATTTCGCATTATGACATATCAAAATTCAGATATCCCGATTTGCCGGTAGTTGCCCAGCCCTTGTTTGAGAGGGGTTGGGAAGTGGCTGTCGATCGCAATCTCAGTTTCATTGTCAACCGGATGAATGAGAGGGTTCTGGCAGGGCAGTCGATCGAAACCCTGTTGGCTGTCCTTATGTTTGTAATGATGGGAATAACGCTGGAGCGATCGAAAATTGCCAATGACTTGCTGACAACCATGGCCCGTATTTTTGGACCTTTGCCAGGAGGATTGGCAGTTTCTGTCGTTGTCGTTGGGGCCTTTCTAGCAGCATCAACAGGTATAGTTGGAGCTACCGTGGTTACCATGGGACTGCTCTCTTTACCCACAATGCTGCGCAATAACTACTCACCGGAACTTGCAACCGGCGTCATCTCGGCCTCAGGAACACTTGGCCAGATCATTCCGCCATCCATTGTTATTGTCCTGTTGGGTACTTTGGCCGGGGATCTCTATTCCACCGCGCAGGAGACAAGGGCACAGGCTGCAGGTTGTTCTGATGCCCTTACCTATTTGGGCGAAGCTGCTGTGGTTTCAGTTGGTACGCTTTTTCAGGCCGCCATATTGCCTGGCATTATGCTGGCATTTCTTTATGCCGCCTACGCCTTCGGATATGCGCTGATCAATCCCAATAATGCACCCCCAGTAGCCAGCGATCATTCAAGAAAGGGAACAATTACCAAGCGTACGGCCTTTACATGGTTTTTGGGTGTACCCTTTGGCCTGATTGGGGGAACAATACTACTGATGCAGGTTGGTTTTATAGGCAGTCAAAACATTGTTGTGGACTCCATGACAGATGTAACTTTTACTTCCGAACTCAGGACCAATGTCTCGGAAAAATGTCAGGAATCCATGATTGAGTTGCATGGTCAGGAACGCTGGGACAGGGCAGTCGCCGAAGCAGAAAAGATAAGGGAAGCCGGAGGGGTTGAAGAAAGTCGGAAATTATCCCCGGAGGAACTGGAACAGGCCATTCAGGATAAAATTGCAGCTGCTCCCCTGATCGGGACAGGCGTATCAGTTTTGTTTCTGCTTTTGACATTGATTCTCACCACCGCAAGGGGGGTATCGATATCAACCGATCCCAAACCTCTATATATTGGTTTTGGCGGTTCGGTGTTGGCAATTCTGATTGATATATTATTGATCAGTCCAACTACCTCACCTGGTTTGACAGTAGTATACCTTGTCATTCCACTGGCTCTGGTCGTTTACGGATGCGGACATGCCCTTACTACACTGGGCAAAAATGAATTGCTTAGGGTGGTCTTTCCCCCACTCATTCTGATTGTTGCCGTTTTGGGTTCGATTCTCGGTGGAATAACAAATCCAACCCCCGCAGCAGCTCTGGGTGCAGGTGGTGCAATCATGCTTGCCGCCTATCGAAAACTCCATGATCAAAACAAGTCCGGGCGTGTCATTCTGATATCCAGTTTTGCAATGGTCATCATGATCCTTATTGGTATCAATTTTGATTTGCGAACAGGTAAGGAAATCATTCTTGTGGAAGAATGGATTGCCATATTTACTGCCCTGGCCATGTATCATATCTGCATTTTGGGATTGTTGTACGCCTGTTGGACATTACTAAGGACTAAGGTTCTCTCACCTGTTGTAAGGGAAACAGCCAAAGTCACCTCCATGGTATTTACAATCCTGATCGGTTCCCAATTGTTGAATTTGGTAGTCATCTCTTTTGGAGGTGAGCACTATATCCAGGAGTTTCTACGAAGTTTCGAAAGGGAATGGGTCGTATTTGTGATCGTCATGATCGTTCTTTTCGTTCTGGGTTTTGTACTGGATTTTCTTGAAATCATCTATATCGTCATACCAATTGTCGGACCTGTTATTTATGGTGGAACATTGGATCCGAAATGGGTTACAATCATGATTGCCGTAAATCTCCAAACCTCTTTCCTGACACCACCATTCGGTTTTGCCCTCTTTTACCTGAGAGGTGTTTCTCCACCGGAAGTCACGACCAAGCACATTTATCGCGGAGTTGTTCCCTTCGTCATCATTCAGGTGATTGGCTTGGGACTATTGAGTCTTTTCCCTGAAGTCGTAACCATCGTACCAAACCTGATTCCCCACTAAACCAAAGAAAAAAAGCTGCTATCAAACAGGTAAATTACTTATGCCTGATGCTATTTCCCATTGGTTGTCAGCATTCGTTTTTGCTGTTTGTTCTCCCAATGAACATTCGCATAATTGGCGCAGACAATCAGGATTGCACCGGAAATTATGAAAATATCGATAATTTCTCCGTAGAACAGCATTCCAATTACCGCAATCAGGGGCAGTCTCAGGAAATCCAGGGGAGCAACAATTACCGCTGGTGCCAATTCCAGTGCTCTGGTGATACAATAATGTGCGAATAAGCCGGTAAATGTAATTACCACTATCCAAATCATGGTTTCCGGTCCTGGTATTGGGATTTCGCCATCCAATCCTGCAATCATTAAACCCAGAATTGCCTGAATGACCGACATCCAGAACAGGATACAGATTACAGATGCAACTCTGGTAAGCTTTTTCGTATAAATGTATGATCCTGCAAATCCAATTGCACAGAGTGCTCCTGCCAATACTCCTAAATCAAAGGTTGCTATACCGGGTCTCGTCACTATCAGGACACCGGCAAAACCGACAATGGCAGAAAACACCCTAGGCTTGGTAAGTTTCTCGCCGAGTAAAAACGGTGCCGCCAGAGCAACCCAGATCGGAAAGGAAAATTCAAGTGCAAACAACTGGGCAAAGGGGATTAACGCCACGGCATAGAACCACAGATTCTGACCCACAAAATGAAACAGATTGCGAGTGATGTGCAACTTCATGTTCCTCAACTTGATTTGACCTAGAGTCCCGGCTAATCCACCAATTGTCAGGACAATTATTATCCCAACCAAGGATCGATAAAGCATGAGTTCGAACGTATCGAGCTGGAGCAATGCTTCCCGACCAGATAAAGCCATCAGGCTGAAGGAAACAACAGCCCCCATCATCCAGGCAGTGGCTCTGTAGGCAGATGTATCCGGCTTTAGCATGACCTATTCAAATGTTTCCATAACATTAATTTCTTAATGGATTCGACTGAAATCAGACTGGGTGGATTGGCCATACTTAAATTTGTTAGCCCTACTATTCCAGTCAAATCATAACAACCAAGATATCCAATCAGATTCTGGGTATCTCCGAATCACCGATAAAATTCAACCGCAAAGTTGTTTTCGCATGTATTATGGTTATCAATGGTTTGACTTTGAACCAGTAATCAAAATTATGTTGTTTAGTGTAAATTCGGCGGAGGGGGAAATAGTTTGACAACAAATAAAAAACGGATTTGGGGTTGGATGTTTTTTGACTGGGCCAGCCAACCATACCATACCTTGCTCATAACATTCATTTTTGGACCGTATTTTGTTTCAGAAGTAATGAATGATCCTGTCCTTGGTCAGGAATACTGGGGATGGATGTTGACAATTTCAGGAATTCTGATTGCATTGTTTGCTCCGGTATTGGGTTCTGTTGTCGACAATCGTCCTTCCAAGAACCCTTGGATGATACTCTTTTCACTAATGATCATTGTCGGATCAGCCTATCTCTGGCTGGCGGTTCCAAATTCCAGTCAGGTTGTATTGATTTTACTTTTTTTCGGAATTGGTCTTATGGGCATAGAATTTGCCACGATCATTACCAATTCAATACTACCCGATCTGGGACCCAAAAGGGATGTCGGTCAAATTTCAGGCAATGGTTGGGCGTTTGGCTATTTGGGCGGTATCATTGCGTTGGCAATAATGATGCTATTTTTTGCAGAAACAGAGACTGGTAAAACTTACCTGAACATTGACCCATTGTTTGGCTTGAATCCGGAAAATCGGGAGGGCACCCGATTTGTTGGTCCATTTTGTGCCTTTTGGTACCTGATTTTCATGATTCCCTTTTTCATGTGGGTAAGACCCGATGAAATGCGGGGGACTGATAATGTGAAGAAAAACAACGGCAACCTTTACCAGGTGGTCAGCGCTGATTTAAAGACCATTTTAGCCAACTTTTCCAATGTGGCAAAGAGTAGAAGCCTGGCAGCTTATCTTCTTTCCTCCATGTTCTATAGGGATGCGCTGGCTGGCATATTTGCTTTCGGAGGGATCTATGCTGCAGGAGTATTGGGATGGTCAATCACCCAATTGGGTATTTTTGGAATATTAGCCTTGGTTTGCGGCATTATTGCAACAATTATCGGAGGGTATTGCGACAAAAAGATAGGTCCAAAAATTGTCATACTGATATCAATCATTGTTTTGATTCTGACAGGATTGATCATTTTATCCACATCTTTGGAGGAAGTATTATTCATACCGGTAAAGGAAGGTTCATCCCTACCCCATATATCATTTTGGATTTGCGGATGCCTAATTGGAGCCGTAGGTGGTACTCTTCAGGCATCATCGCGTACGATGATGGTTATCCAGGCCATCAAGGGTAGGTACACTGAAGCATTCGGGCTCTATGCCTTGGCCGGCAAGGCAACCTCGTTTTTGGCACCATTTTTGATTGCTGTTGTAACCAATATTTCTGGTGACCAGCGGTTGGGCATATCACCAGTTATTCTTCTGGCCCTGATCGGCCTGATACTTTTATACTGGGTCAAACCCGATGGCGATGAAAACCTCAATTCCTGAAAACCGACCTAGTGCCTGAAATGTCTGATACCGGTGAATACCATAGCCATGCCATGCTTGTTGGAAGCCTCAATCACTTCATCATCACGTACTGAACCACCTGGCTGGATCAATGCCGTGATGCCTTCGGAAGCTGCATTATCTATACTGTCCTGGAAAGGAAAAAACGCATCTGAAGCCATTACTGCTCCCTTGATGTTCAGTCCGGCTTGTCGTGCCTTGATACCAGCAACACGTGACGAGGTTATGCGGCTCATTTGACCAGCCCCAATTCCAATGGTCATCTTGTCCCGGGCATAGACAATGGCATTGGACTTGACCATCCTTGCAACCTGCCATGCAAATTGAAGATCAGCCATTTCCCTTGTACTGGGACTTCTTTTGGTTACAACCTTCAATTCCTTGAACAGTTGTGAGTCTGATTCCTGAACCAACATCCCTCCGGATACCTGCTTGTAAGTCATGTAATCTGAATCCAAAGGCCATTGACCACAGGCCAATACCCTTATCGTTTCCTTGCTGGCAAGTACCTCCCTGGCAGGTTCGGATATGGATGGTGCTACAATTACCTCAACAAATTGCCGTTTGAGTATTTTCTTGGATGTCTCTTCATCAAGCTCTCGATTGAAGGCAATAATTCCACCAAAAGCAGATTCGGGATCGGCTGAATATGCCTTGTCGTATGCATCAGTTAATTTATCGGAAATGGCAACACCACATGGATTTGCATGTTTAACTATCACACATGCGGGGGCTTCATCAAACTGGCGTACACATTCAATGGCTGTATCGGTGTCAACAATATTATTGTAAGACAATTCCTTGCCTTGAAGTTGTTTCGCACTGGAAATACTCCCTGAGGGGATACTCTTTTCAACATAAAATGCAGACTTCTGGTGAGGGTTTTCTCCATACCTCATACCTTGACGATAGTACCATTTCCGATTCAAAACAGCTGGAAACTCATCAATTGACCGGGGATTGTCTTGTGGATTTAAACGACCAAGAAAATTAGCAATGATGCCATCGTAATTTGCCGTATACTCGAATGCCTTGACGGCAAGGGCATACCTAGTTTCCTCGTCGACAGCACCGGCATTATTATTCATGCTGACCTGAACAAGGTCATAATCTTCCTTGTCGACAGCAACCGTTACATGCTTGTAATTTTTGGCAGCAGCCCTGATCATGGCTGGCCCACCTACATCAATATTGTCAATGGCATCGGACAAGGTGACTTCAGGATTGGATACCACGGCTTCAAACGGGTAAAAATTTACTACGACAAGATCTATGGGAATAATGCCATGCTCCTGCATAACTTCCTCATCCTGCCCCCTTCTTGCAAGTATTCCCCCGTGGACCAACGGATGAAGTGTCTTAACCCTGCCACCCATGATTTCCTTGAACCCAGTGTAATCCGTGATTTCACTTATTGCAATTCCGGACTCTTTTAGAAACTTGGCAGTTCCCCCGATTGACAGGATTCTTATTGATCTCTTTTGGAGTTCTTGGGCGAATTCAATCAAGCCAGTCTTGTCGGAAACACAGATCAAGGCATTTTGGATGGGAGTTGCTGAAGGTTTCAAGTCTGTTGCCTCACTCATTTTCCTTATGCTTTACTATAGGAGCTAAAATTACCTAAAACCTGAAACATAAGGAACTATTCAGAACATAAATTCTACCATCATTGTGTCTTGGCTTTGTTTTTGTATTAAGTAATTGGAATTCCGGGTATTTTTCTCTTGGATCATCATTGGGATCAAAAAACATTGCCAGGATTTGGTGATGTAGGTAAAGTATGTTGTGAAACATTACCGATAGATCCAGCCATTTACATGGAGTGCCCCTCAAAGCACTACAATACAGGTTAAAACCATCAACGTAAATGTTGGTTCGCATAACCGTCCTTGCATAAAAAAAGCGGGGCCTGATGCCCCGCACCCTAGGGACGACGCCACTAGGGGTGGCTTTTATCAATATACAGCATTTCCAATTTGTTTCAAGAAGTTTTTTATCACTTACCACTCCAAGTCAAAGACTTACATGCATTGCACGGTCGGGTAGGTATTCTCCCTAATGGATAGACCCTGCAGCCTCAATTCGTGGAGGGCAACAACATTCTTTTTCCTTAACATGATTTACTCCCGTTTATGATAGGGAAACACCGGATAAACTCACTGAACGGAATCGGATCATATCGACTTTGGTTATGGAAAACCTTCAAATATAAACAAAGAAGCTAATTTTGGCTGATTTATTGTCTGTTTTTCCATGAGACTATTCCAAAAAGGGTAAAAATCGTCAAAAACTGTAACATAACAGGAGTTTTAAATTTAGGATTTAAGTCAAGATGAATTATCGCTGGCAAAAGAAATGGGCACGGGCTGCCTTCTTTTCTTAACGAGGCCAGAAAATATATATTAAACTAGACTCCTTCAATCCATATAATGTCTGATAAATCAACCATAAACGAAATTACTCAGGAACAGCTGTTAGGCAAACTTGGAAACCTGCCCACTGATAAACGAAGCGTAGTCGCTATTGCTGCTCCTCCAGCAGCAGGCAAAACCACCTTGACCGACTGGCTGGTCGAGAAAATTAATGAAAACTCACAATTCAAGGCTCAGGCCCTCTATATGGACGGGTTCCACTTTGATAATATTCTCCTGACCAAAATGAACCTGCTGAAATGGAAAGGAGCTCCAAATACTTTTGATGTAAAAGGTTTGGAAAATACTCTGAAGAGATTGAATGTGTGTCCGGCTGAAGATGTTGTTGTACCGGTCTTTGATCGGTCCCTGGAAATAGCCCGGGCTGGCGCCAGTATAATTTCCAAAGATACAAATTTGCTGATTGTCGAAGGAAATTATATCCTATGCGACATTTCTCCTTGGGATTCACTCAAGAAATATTTTGATCTGCGAATCCTGATTAATACTCCCAAAAATGTGTTAAAGGACAGGTTGAGAGAAAGATGGGAATACTATGGGTTGGATAATGAATCCATCCGTTTCAAGCTTTATGAAAATGACCTGCCGAATGGAGATTTCGTAATGGAGCACAGTAGGTTGGTTGATTACTACCTGATACAATCTCAAGGTGATTAATTACCGGATTCAGTTTTCAGGTCAGTTCGAAATTGAACTCAATTGTCGAATGATCTCACCTTTGGCATTGGCATTGTCCTCAAGTATCCTCAGCAGTTGAAGTTCAATACTTCTGAGTAACAAACGGGTTTCCGAATCCCCGATGCCCAAGGCAATTTTTTCGAGTGATTCAGATAGTTGGGCTTGATTTTCCACAATTTGATAGAGGGCATTGGTTATATTTTGGCTTTGCTGCTCTCTTGACTCAAGGTCCTGGGTACTGGCTTCGGTATATTCCATTATTCTGGAGAACATCAGATTTAAATCTCTGACCGCTTCCATTGTCTCAGCCTTGTTTTGCTCGGAAATGATAAACAAATTCCTCATCTCCAGCAGCAAATCCGAAATTTCCTGTGAATAAGGTGTTGCGGAGTAGGACTCATCCTGGATTTCCACTCCAGGCTGGCTGACACCAATTTTGGTGATTTTTGAAACCCAATCCTCCAGGGTTCGATAAAACCTGTTCTGGCTGTTGCTGACAAATAAATCCAGCAACCCAACCACCAGGGAACCAATCAATCCCATCAGTGATGAGGAAAAGGCCAGTCCCATACCACTAAGGGGTCCTTCCAAACCTACTATTATCACTTCAAAAAGATTGCTTGTTGGTCTGTCTTCAGCAAGACTCTGGATAAATTCCGAGATCTGGGGAATGGCAATTGCAAGTCCAATAAAGGTTCCCAACAATCCCAAATAAATGAGCAGATTGGTAATGTAGCGAGTACTCTCGCGATGTTCTTCGACTCTGGATGCCACCGTATCAAGTAATGATTGGGCTGAAACAGTTGTTAAACGCAATCTCTTGGATGTAGACCCCAACAAACTTGAAAGGGGAGCCAATAGGCTTGGTGCCGAAGGAAGATTATCCGTACCGCTGGAGTTTATGAAAAGACCGATCCACCTTACCGACTTGAAAATGAGAAAAATCTGTGAAAAACTGGTGACTACTCCCCAAAGGAAGACAAAAATAATCAATCCTAAAATGTAACCTGAATACTTGGATTGATAGAAAAATTCCGTGATGTTTTCCCAAAATATGTAAACACCACATATTACAGCCAATACCACCAACAACATGGATACCATCTGGGTAAATGGTTGCTCGAAATATGTATAAAATTCTCCCCCTTGGGTGGAGTCTTGTGACCCTTTATCACCGGATGATTCCCGTGACCCAAATGGAAAGTTAAATATTTTCATATTTTTAGATACCTCTCAAGGCGCAAGCAAACAACACCAAACTAATCACAAGACTTACTTTCTGAAACCCTTTAATTATATAATCTATAAATAAAATAACATTAAAGAGGTTGTCATGGATGCTGTTTTGTATCAGGGGTATATTGGATTAGTAATAGTAATTGGGCTATTCATTCTGATTTTCTTCTTTATGATGGTCAAGTCAATACCACAAGGGGAAAACTGGACAATCGAACGATTTGGTCGATTTGCTAGAACTCAGCAACCCGGCCTAAGACTCATAATACCATTAATCGAGCGTGTTGGGAAGAAAGTCAACATGATGGAAAATGTCCTGAATGTTGGTGCCCAGGAAGTTATTACTCGTGACAATGCTACGATTTCGGCTGATGCCATTGCTTTCTATCAGGTCATCGTTGCTGAAAAGGCCTCCTATGAAGTCAGGGATCTGGTCAATTCCCTGGAAAACCTGATCCAAACCAATATCAGATCTGTGATAGGATCCATGGATCTAGACGAATCTCTTTCCAACCGGGATCAGATAAACAGTCGGTTGCTAATGGTTATTGACGAAGCTGTCAAACCCTGGGGCGTCAAGGTAACCAGAATTGAAATCAAGGATCTGACCCCTCCTCCCAATATATCGGAAGCCATGGCCCGGCAAATGAAGGCGGAACGGGATAAACGTGCCGAAGTACTTCAGGCCGAAGGAGAAAAACAATCCGCCATATTGCGGGCTGAGGGTTTGAGAGAGGCACAGATCAGGGAAGCAGAGGGCCGGAAAGAGGCCGCCTTTCTGGATGCAGAGGCACGCGAAAGAGCAGCCGAAGCTGAAGCCAAGGCAACTGAAATGGTCTCGAAGGCCATTGCCGACGGTGATATTCAGGCAGTGAACTATTTTGTTGCCCAGAAATACACCCAGGCCTTGGAATCAGTCGCTTCATCCCCAAACTCGAAAACCATCATGATGCCCCTTGAAGCAAGTAACCTGCTTGGTTCTGTTGCCGGTATCGTCGAACTGGTCAAGGGAGATACAAAAAAGCCTGATGATGCCTGATCTCGAAAGGAAGAAATATGCCTGAACTGCTGACGGAATTGTCTCCCTGGGTATGGATTTCCCTTGGGTTTTTATTGGGAATTGTCGAGTTACTTGTAACCACAACCATTTTCATTTGGCCGGCCCTTGCTGCTTTGTTGGTAGG
The DNA here is from genome assembly GCA_009842205.1 of Paracoccaceae bacterium. Lineage (GTDB taxonomy): Bacteria > Pseudomonadota > Alphaproteobacteria > Rhodobacterales > Rhodobacteraceae > MPNP01. Next base: position 152,205 of record VYFX01000001.1, read on the forward strand.
TATTGCAATGTTCATGACGAATCTGGGTTTTATTGCCCAGATATTGTTGTTTTTGATTCTTACCGTGGTTGTGGCGCTTGTGGGTCGATACCTGCTGCCAAAATTTGAAAATATTTTTGGTGGAAAGAACCGATCAATTCTCAACGACCCTACCAGAAGAAATATTGGTGAAATCGGAACTGTCATTTCTTTGGATGAAAACGAGGGGATCGGGGTTTTCGGGGGAGTTCGCTGGCATTTTCGGTTACAAGAAGGTGTCTCTGTTGATAACGAAACCATAAAGAAGGTCAAGGTTGTAGATTCAACGGATTCCTTATTGATTGTACGGCCCCTTGTTAACCAAGACGCTCCCTAACCAGTTTATTCAATTTCTCCAGGTTGGAATCGGCAATACCCAGCTGGTTTAATCTGTTGACAGTTTTGCTGAGGTAATCACTATTCGGCCCAACATCCCCTCTGGCACTTGAGATTATATGTGCTTGCTGCTCAAGGGACAGGTTCCCAGTGTACTGTGGATGGTCAGGGTTGACAACATATAGCAGGGCGATTGGAGTTCTACCATCACTCAGATTGATGTTATCCGTACATTCAATATAAGCATAGGATATCAATTCCCTTTTATGCAAATATGACAGGACTTTCCGCTTATCCTCACGTTTACATCTTAGTGCCATCCCCCGACACTTTTCTCCCTTACGTTTTTCAAGTGCCAATACCAAACCGGGATTTTCCGGTGTACCACGATAGTGTACGGACCACATACAAAATGATCTTCGATAGCCACACAAAACCGAGGGGATACTTTCAACTATTTCAAATCCCGGATTCCAAAGTAGAGAGCCATATGCAAAAACCCAGAGATCTGTATTATCCTCCTTGAATTTATCCCATATTTTATCGTTCATAAACCAATCTTAATCAAGAATTGAATACTGCACCCTGATTAGTGTTTCTTACTCCTAAAGCCAACAAGCATTTAAGCATTTTGTACAAACTACTTCAAAGTTATTGACAATTTGGTTAATTCATTCAGGAATCCCCAGCCCATGACTAATCCAAATTTGGGCTAGTAATGAAATAGTTTTGAGAAAAAGTTATAGTCCCTGATTTTATTCCTCGGGTAAATCAACGAAATGCAACGTAATAAATTGTTCTTTTTGGTTGTGGCAATCGCCCTTCTTTCAGGGGTTTGGTCCATATTTTGGTTTGTCAGGAGTAATATAACTGAAAACACCGTCCAATCCTTCCTTGATGAGGGAAATAACGACTGGGAATTTGATTATTCCGATATTTCAATACGAGGATTTCCGAATCGAACAGATTTAAGGATTCATGATCTGAAAATCACCAATAGATATAACGAAACCGATTTGATGTTGGGGGATTTGAACATATTGAGTTTGGTTTACAACTGGAATGATTTTATAGTTGTATTTGCCCCATTGCAAAGTGCCGTGATCGGTGGTGTGGAATACATTATAGATTCTGACTATCCACGTTCAAGCCTAAGTTTGAACAATCAATCAGGAATACCATTGAATTCATTTATTACCGAAATAAAGCAAACCAGTATCACCACATCCGAGGAAACAAACCTGAACTTAGATTCTGGCCTCTTCGCAATCAAGCCCGATGAGACCAACCCAAACAAATTTCTGGTTCATTTAAATTTGGACAATATTGCTCTGTCAAACGCAAGGACCCTGCTTGCCTTGGAACCATTTGATTTTGTAGTAAACGGTGAAGTGCTACTTTCCGGGTCTGATTCCAGCCAATGTATTTCAGTTGAGGAAGTTAATTTAAGTTCGCTCAATTTCAATTTTGATGAATTCGGACTACACCTAAAGGGTGAACTCAAGAATAAGTTTGGTTTACCAAATGGTTCTCTGTCAATTACCCTTGGAGGCAAGAAAGTGAAATTCTTTGAACTGTTGGTAGCAAACGGTCTTCTCTCAAGAGACCAGTTCACCATCATTTCCAGATTGCCGATAGACAGCTATGAAATTCAGATTATTGATGGAAGTATAAATTTTCTGAATTTGGTGGATATCAAGGTTTTTGACTCTTTCCCCGAGTTTTGCTGATTGCGCTCGTTGACCGGCCGAAATCAGGTGAGGCAGTATCCTGACCGGCTTCGATTATACCCTGACGAATGGCTCGGGTCTTATGAAAGTAATCGAAAAGTTCTGGTCCATTTTCTGTTCTGATTAACCTTTGCAGGGCAAAGAGCTCTTCGGTAAATCTACCAAGGATATCCAGGGTTGCGTCCTTATTTGAGAGGAAAACATCCCTCCACATGGTCGGATCTGATGCTGCAATCCTCGTAAAATCCCTAAATCCTGCAGCTGAGTATTGGATAACTTCAGAATTCCTGATTCTATGAAGATGATCTGCGGTACCAACCATGGTATATGCTATGAGATGGGGTACATGGGATGTAACCGCGAGAACCGTGTCGTGGTGATCAGGATCCATAAGTTCCACCTTGGAACCCAAGGTCTGCCAAAAATTACTAAGTTCAGCGACTTTATCAGGGTCTGTACCCTTCAATGGTGTCATCAAACACCAACGGTTTTCAAATAGTTCGGCAAAACCTGACTCAGGACCGGAGAATTCTGTTCCAGCAAGGGGATGTGAAGGAATAAAATGTACATTGTCAGGTACATGACCAACGATCTTATCGATCACGAAACGCTTCACTGAACCCACATCAGTAAGTATCGAACCTTGTTTGAGTTTGGGCCCGATTTTGTTGGCAATGGTCTCAAAGGTACCTACAGGTGTACAAAGAATTACCAGATCGGCATTTTCAACCGCTTCCTCTGGAGAAGGATACATCTTGTCGGCCAATCCGAGTTCCAGAGCCAATCTGGTAGATTCACTCGATTTGGTATGACCTACTATATTTTGGGCAAGGTCATGTTTTCTGATTGCCAAAGAGATTGAGGACCCAATCAATCCGACACCTATCAAGGCAACGCGTTCAAACACTATCTCTAATCCTTCATATTCACACTGGGTGTTCTACTGCATAAATCAATTCAAAATGAATTGGTGCTGGTATTAACGAAACATAGTTATTTGGTCTGGAAAAGTAAAAAAAGAACCATTCCACATAGACAAGTTGCGATTTAGCCTGTTTTTCCAGAATATAATCAAACTGAAATACAAAGTACCCAATCAATTATCGCAAGGATTGGAAGGCTTAACTGTTTCAAAGAAACCTTTGGGGGTCAACATCTATGGTCAACCTTATACTTCCGGGTATTTTGAACTGGTTTAACCATGCCCGTATGGCTCGTTGCACCCGCAAACCCCGTTCTGCCTTGATCAATAACCTGTATCGTACCCGTCCTTGGATTCTGGCAATCGGGGCAGGTGCAGGTCCGTATAATTCATAATTTTCATCCATTAGTGGTTTGGAATCCCGTGCCAAAGCCTGACTGAAACCTTCAACTTCATCAACATCCTTACCCGAAACTATTACTCCGATATATTGACTGAAAGGGGGGCTTCCCGTAACCTCCCTTTCTCGACTTTCTTCTTCCCAAAAGGCCTCATCATTGTTGGACGTTATGGCCTGGATAACAGGATGATCGGGATTCCATGTCTGCAACAAGGCGATACCGGGGATATCAGCCCTGCCGGAGCGACCGGTAACCTGACGGATGATCTGAAAGGTTCTCTCTGCTGCCCTGAAATCACCCCCTTGCAATCCCACATCCGCATCAATTACTGCCACGAGTGTGAGATAAGGAAAGTTATGGCCCTTGGCGATAATCTGGGTTCCTATGATTATATCCACCTCACCTTTGGATATTTTTTCCAATGTATCCTTCAATTGCACGGGTGATTCGACCAGATCGGAAGACAAAACCTCGATCCGTGCTTGCTTGAAAATTGATTTCACCTCTTCAGCAAGCCTTTCTATACCTGGCCCCAAGGGAACCATCATTCCTTCGGCATGACAATCCGGGCATTTCTTGGGAACCACACTTCTGGCTCCGCATTGGTGACAAATCATCTCATTGAAATAACGGTGCTCAACCAGTCGGGCATCACAATCGGTACAACCGACCTGATTACCGCAATTGGCACAAACGGTAATTGGTGCATAACCTCTTCTGTTAAGGAACAAAAGTGATTGCTCTCCCTTTTGTAGCCTGTCGGAGATTTCCTTTATCAGAGCCCCTGAAATCCATTTTCCGGAATTTTCAGTCTCACCCTTCATGTCGATAATGTCAATATCGGGAAGAGTGGCATCACCAAAACGCGAAAGCAAATCAACCCTTTTGTATTTTCCCCTTGTTACGTTAACCAAGGATTCCAGCGAGGGTGTTGCGGAAACCAGAATTATGTTTGCCTTACACAGTGAAGCCCGCAAAACGGCCATGTCTCTGGCATTGTATATTATTCCGGAATCCTGTTTGTAAGAACTGTCATGCTCCTCATCAACGACGATGAGACCAAGATTGGAAAAGGGTAGAAACAGGGCTGACCTGGCACCTACCACAAGTTGGGCAGTTCCCTCACCAGCCATCCGCCAGACTTTTCTCTTTTGAACCTTGCTGACAGATGAATGCCATTCAAAGGGTGTCTCGCCAAATCTGTCATTGAACCGCTTGATAATCTGTGAAGTCAGGGCAATCTCAGGTAACAAAACCAATACCTGCTTCCCTTCCTTCAGCGTCCTGGCTATGACTTCAAGAAAAACTTCCGTTTTACCTGCTCCGGGAACTCCCTTAAGTAAAATCGGTGAAAATTCTTCCTGATCCAAAAAGCGAAAGATTTTATCCGTTGCTCTTCTTTGTTCATCATTCAATTCAACGGTATTGTCTTCGAGATTGAAAACAGGTACCTCATCCTTGATCAACCTTTCGGAAAATTGAAGAAAACCTCCCGATTCCAAGCGCTTGAGCACATCCATTCCCACGCCTGTTTTGGTAATTACATCCTTTATCAGATATTCCCTTCCTAGCTTCAGAAACTCGAATACCTTTTCACGGGTTGGAGTCATTTTAGGAGGAAGATTGCCATCCCACCAGCAACATTTTTCAACCTTGGGACCTTCTGTCGGTTCGGGCAATCTTGTGAGTCTGGCCAGAGTTGATGAAAGCGAAACAAGGTTATATTCAGCTACCTTTTCCAGAAACAACCGAAAATTGTCATCAAGGCCGGGTACATCCAAAACCTTGATGATCGGACGGATCTTGCTTGGATCAAAATTACCTTCACCCTTGTTCCATACGACACCAACCACCTTTCTTGGTCCCAAAGGTATCAATACGAAGGAACCAGTATCCACTCCTGATTTGGAAACCCGGTAATCCAGCAATCCATCAATTGGCGCAGAAGGCAATACTCCTACCAAATCACCCGATTTGAATTCCCTAGCCAAATTTAATGGCCAATTGCAGTTATCCCGACCGCCATTGGAGTGGGAGATTGAATTCGGGGATTGATTAAGTCAATTACCGGTTGAAATTGAAACAAGATTTTTGCCTTATTTTTATGCCAGTGTGATGGATGTCATTTGTTCAAGGAGATATCTGCTTCTACAAACACGCCCATCGGTTATATGGTATCCACAAATAAACTATTCTTTGCTGGAGAAATAATTAAAACTATTATTGAATTAAAAGTCCTGTTAGGACATTTAAATTTAAACTTAAATTTTTACACTTCCAACCAAATCAACTGGAAAAAGACATGGAATTCTTTGCTGATACCGCAGAAACAAAAGAAATTGCCGAGCTGATCGATCTCGGCCTGATAGATGGCATAACAACCAACCCTTCCCTGATCCGGAAATCTGGACGTGATGTGTTCCAGGTATTATCCGAAATATGTCAGATGGTGAAGGGTTCGGTAAGTGCTGAAGTTGTCGGTTTAACGGCAGAGGAAATGGTTTCCGAAGGCCGACGCCTTGCCGAGATTGCCTCAAACATCACGATCAAGGTCCCCTTGACCCTAGAGGGTTTGAAGGCTTGTAAAATACTTTCTTCTGAAGGCAGGCAGGTAAATGTAACTCTTTGTTTCTCATCAAATCAGGCTTTGCTAGCTGCCAAGGCTGGTGCAACCTACATAAGCCCCTTCATAGGTCGCCTGGATGATCTTGGCATGAATGGAATGGAACTGATCGAGGATATAAGAATCATCTACGACAATTATGATTTCGATACAAAAATATTGGCTGCTTCCATCAGGTCTCCATTACATGTAAGAGATTCGGCCTTGGCTGGTGCAGATGTTGTTACCGTACCCCCGGCAATTATCAAGAAACTTGCCCAACATCCCCTTACAGACAAGGGTTTGGAAAGCTTTTTGGCCGATTGGGACAAAACAGGGATGAAAATAGTTTGAACAAAAATTCCACACAAATGAAACCCAGACAAAAAAGGAATATCTCCAAACAGGATTTGAAACAGAAAATCCTTTCCAACCCTGAAATAATTCTGGACGATCCGGAAATATTACTTCATCTGGGCAAAACCCAAAATCCTGAATTGGGTGACAATGTCATTGACATCCGCAATGTCGCCATAAATAAACTGGAAAAGGTTCTATTTGAAACCGAGGAATTCAATCGAGTTGCACTGCAGGCCGCAAGTGAGAATTTCCAGGGGGCCATAAGCATACTCAATGCCATTCTGGTTTTGCTTGAAGCAAGGAATCTCGATGAATTCTTTCACAAGGTTTTGACCAGGATCCCGAAGATCATCAATGTTGATTATGTTCGTTTTATTCAATTGACCGGCAATTCCTCACCGCCACCATTGGTCGATATCAATAGTTTGGCAGTAAAAAACCTGACCCAGGACGAACTTAACTCATATCTTGGTGTCGAGGGCAAGGATCTTTACGATGAAGGGATTGCCATGAGGAAAGTTTCAAGTGGAAATACCAATATCTACGGTAATCTTGCCAGTCATGTCAAATCAGAAGCAATCATTGATCTTTCACTTGATTCTGACCATGATTTTACCCTCACCTTTCTCATTCTGGGATCAACTCTACCGGATATGTTTGAAGATGGTATGGAAACGGATTTGCTGGAGAGGTTCGGGTCAGGATTTGCCAGGATTATTGAATTGTTCTTGAAAAAATAAGATATCTGCTCAGTTATCAAATTTGTCCATCTTCTGGGCCTTCTGTTGTTTTTGTTGACATTTTGTAAGGCAAGTTCTATTTTGGGCCACCATAAGGTGTAAGAGCCACCAGTAAATAGAATAATATAACATTGAGGTAAGAAAATCGATTGCAGGATTTTCTGATACAGACAAGTGACGATTTCCAACCATGTTACAAATCCCAAGGTTTCGGATGGTGATATTCGAAACAAGTTGGATTACGGCGAAACAATTCAAAAGTGGTTGGCTGCAAAGGTAGAAGTGGCAGGCCGGTCGGAAAATACCTACAACAGCTACAAAAAAGATGTTACCGACTTTTGTGATTTCCTCCAGAATTACCTTGGACATGCCCTTTCCCTAAATGATTTGAAGGGTATTGACAAAAGGGTATTGAGATCTTGGATGGCACATGAGCGCAATCGTGGGATTTCCTCCAGATCACTGGCCAGAAAACTTTCCTCCCTGAAGAATTTTTACCGATGGTTGGGGGAGGAATACGGTTTCGAAAACATTTACGTTGAAACTGCCAAAACTCCACGATTCAGGTCGAGGTTTCCTCGTCCAATAACGGAGCAGGGAACAAGAGAGGTCCTGGAATACGTTGGTACAAAATCCGGCGAACCATGGGTTGCAACACGTGATGTGGCAATTATCTCGCTGTTGTATGGCTGTGGATTGCGAATTTCGGAAGCCCTTGCCCTGACACAAAGGGAACTCCCCCTTGGTGAAACCATCCGCATAATCGGCAAGGGCAAAAAGGAACGTGTCATTCCGGTTATTCCCTACTGTCAGCAAGCTGTTTCGGAGTATGCACAATTGTGTCCGTTTATTGGCAAAAGGACGGATCCACTTTTCTTCGGCGTCCGTGGGGGTCTGCTGAATCAACGTGCTGTAAGGAAAACCATGGAAAGTGCCAGAATATCACTTGGACTACCGGCCAATTCCACACCCCATTCCCTGCGTCACTCCTTTGCTACACATATATTGAATGCCGGTGGGGATCTGAGAGTCATACAGGATCTTCTAGGTCATAGTTCCCTAAGCACTACCCAAGCATATACAAAAATCGAAACTTCACTGCTATTGGATGTTTACAAGTCTGCTCATCCCCGAGCAAACTGATCAAATTTTAAGGATTACATGGCAACACTAGGCGAGAACATCATAGGTACCAGCGGGTTACCTCCATTCTTTGCTGTTGCCAATGCCGATGAGGTAGCAATAGATGCTCCAGAAAACCGAATGGGAGAAGCTCTCCGTACCTGGGTTCGCTCCCTCAGCGGATTTCAAAAAGAGGCCCTCATCCGTTCTTCCCTCACGGGCAGAACCTGGAGGTTGGTATCAGATGAAGGGCCCTATCTGAATGGGCATGATGCTGCTCCCTGTCCCTTGGCCTTCCTTTCCTGCGGGATGGTTGCAAGTTACATGAATGAAATTCTGGCATTGGCCAAAATCCAGGGAATCAAAATACACCAACTGAAACTTATCCAAGATAACTACTACACCATGAAGGGCTCAATGCCCAAGAGAACCATGGTTGGGGGTGCAGAAAACATTGACCTGCAGGTGGAAATCGACTGTAGTTTGAAAGATGCTGCCTTATACGAGTTTCTGGTCAATGCCACTTATGCTTCGCCCCTGAATGGACTGATGCGTGGACAACTGACAAATCTTTTCAAGTTGAGCAAAAATGGCAGGGAGATACCAACCAACAAGGTCGCTGAATTGGAAGGTCATCTATTTGGTGATCCCGGCAACCATTTTGCCAAATCAATTGCTGAAGACAATCCCCTGACTTTAATGGAGCCGGTTGGCCCAACACCAAAAAAAGAAGTGAAAAGGGGGACATCATCTGCTGCTGGAAGTCTAGCCGAGGAGCAGGACAGAAGACTTAACATCGGTGCTGTTGCGATTATGCGGGAGGATGGGCTGAAGGAAATACAGCAAATGCAGTATTCCCCCTATGGAACCTCATTTCGCTTTCTAAGTTCTGAAGATGGTCGAGCCCCGGATGCCAATACGCTCATCAGTGCAGGGATAGGGTTTTGTTTCATGACCCAATTCGGTCGTTTCGTATCAATGCTGAATCTTGATTTACCCGTCTACCGCATTGTTCAGGATACGCATTTCAGCCTCGGTGGTGCCACCGGACGAACAGGTAAGACCGGTGAAGCAGGCCCTATCGAGACTCATGTCTATCTTGAAACTTCAGAACCTGACCAAACGGCACAAGAGATGCTGGATATTTCCGAAAGAACCTGTTTTCTACATGCCTTCTGCCAGACCGATCTGAAAACCAAATTGAAGATTGTACGGCTTTGAAAAATATGTCTTCCAGACTAGGGGGAAACGGCTAAACCACATCTCTTGGTGAAGGGCTGATAGGAGTACACTTTCCTTGATTCCTCGGGTTGACTGGTGTGTAGTCTATTCCGCCATTTGATGGGCTTGTCTTGCCAGAGAAGTGTTAAATAATTATATTTGGGTATGGAAAGTAGGATATGAAATAATGCACAAACTGATTGTAGACAAACAGATAGAAATAGCCAAGATTTGCCAACACTATAGGGTAGCACGGCTGGAAGTCTATGGATCTGCTGCCCGCGGAACGGATTTCGATCCGGACCGCAGTGATGCCGATTTTCTGGTTGAATTTCTTCCTTCAAGTGAACAGGGACTTTTTGACCGGTTCATGGGTTTGCTTGACGATTTGAGAACCGTTCTTGGCCGCCCAGTAGATCTAGGGGAAGCTGAGACCAGTCGAAACAAATGGGGATTATATACTTGTTTCCCCAAATTCGTATTAAACATTCAGAACAAACCAAATCAAGAATACTATTGCCGCCACTATCCAGAAAAATTGAATAAAGGTATCAATCATTTTTCTTTGCCAGAAACCGCCAGTCCTTCTTTGGCGATTGCTTCATTATAATCTTGGCAACATTACGAGGAGTGTCCTTAATGGTCTCAAATTCCTCGTAGTATTTGTACTGGTTTTTGCGGATTTTGGGTTGCTTGGTCTTGGTCATAATCTAATTTTCTTTATTGCTTTCCCATAAGTAGTAATTTGGGGACGGGGATTTGCTGTTTCTTTAATTTGGGATTATATCCTTGTTTCCACCATTATTTTACCAATTACATGCTTCCCTTATTGGTTTAACAGCATTTTCAATACCTTTAATGCTGTATGTTGCATCAATGATTCTATCCCCATATGAAACTGTTTGAAGAATTAACCTTTCGTGACCAAACATTTCCTTTATGAAATTTATACTATGAGACCCTTCTCCTGCAGAAGCCACTTGGTTAGTATATGCCACCCAACGTTTCCCAGTACTTTCTTCCTTATCAATCCTGCTAAATATTCCAACACCACGGCTTTGATTATAATAAATTCCATCGAACCAAATAGACATTAAATCCGTTGTATTGTTTCTGCACCTTATAATAAGCCAACCCTTTTCGACTGAATCATCCCTAAGCATAATCATATCTATTTTTGAATCATCCATTTTATCTTCTGATGAAGAAAATTCCCAACTTCCTGTTTCCTGATCAACCAATGCCAAACTGTCATGAGCCTCGGCATGCCCCTGTTCGGCAGCCAGTTGAAACCATTTCACAGCCTCCCCATAATCCTGGGAAATACCCTCGCCATATTTATACATGAAACCCAATTGAACCTGAGCTCCGGCATGCCCCTGTTCGGCAGCCAGTTGAAACCATTTCAAGGCTTCACCATAATCCTGGGGAACACCTTCCCCATGTTTATACATGAAACCCAACATGTGCTGAGTCTCAGCATGGCCCTGCTCGGCAGCCAGTTGATACCTCTTAATTGCTTCACCATAATCCTGGGGAACACC
>VYFX01000037.1 GCA_009842205.1 Paracoccaceae bacterium
GGTTTTTCCGAGAAATACTTTTCCATTTTACCTTCCTCGAATTCGTGACTCTCGGCATCAGGTGGAGCATCCTTCTTTTCCAGGATAACTGGCCAGATTTCAGAATACTTGCGGTTGAACTCAACCCAATCTTCCATATCCGGTTCCGTATCGGGTCTAATTGCATCAACCGGGCATTCAGGTTCGCAAACCCCACAATCAATACATTCGTCCGGATGTATGACCAACATGTTTTCACCTTCATAAAAACAGTCAACGGGGCATACTTCAACACAATCCGTGTATTTGCAAGCTATGCAACTATCAATTACTACATATGTCATTTTTGCCTTGGGAAAATCCGCAAAATGTACTGGAAAATGGCTAGGTATTTATAATTTGCCCTGTTTCAACCTGTTTTGGGAAGATAAAAAGCAAATTTCACAATTTTGTTCCCAGTAAAACAAAATACTAGATTTGCAATCAGATTTTATAATTTATCCCTGATATCCATCAATGCTGCAAAGGGATGATCGGGATCAATCCTCCTTGGAACAGGTTTGGAATTTCCGGACTTTCTTGAATCTGATCTGCTGAAGGATCTGGATTTAGTATTATTGCCAAATTTACCTTTTGGTCCCTTTCCTCTTTTGGATCTGAATGAAACTCCTTTTTCTCCCTGGTCCTCCCCCTTGTGCTTTGAGAATTTCCTTTTGGGAGGTACAGCCCTTTTGGGTTTCCACTTATAGATATAAACTACCTCCTTTACGACCTCTTCGACCGTTTCGTTTACATTCTCTGCCAGGGGGTGATCCTTGTGGGTATTCGCGAGTGTCGCTTCTTTAGTGTTTTCGTTATCATTAGTGGTTGCCTTATTTGCTTCCGCCTCGGAATTGTCTTGCACTGACTCATTGGCATCTATTACTGTTTCAGAAATTGGTTGCTCCAAATTGGTCTCTTCAGTTTTGGTATTTATATCCTCTTTCTGATCTGTAATTTCCTCAACTTTTTCTGAACTTGTAGTTACATCTTCGGTAGAAGGGGTAATTGATTTCTGATTTTCTTCCCTGATTACGGTGTATCCCAGCCCCTTCATGAATTCTGAAAACTTTTCATGTGATAAACCGGTAATGGACAGCATTTCGGCCGAGGGTCCAAACCCTTTCCTACCATCCTCTACCCTGATTAGATTCATCAACCGTTCCAGAATATCCACCCTGATAGCCAAACTGCCAATCTGGTAATATCCACATTTGGGAAAATACCCATCTGGCGCCTCTGGCAATTGGGTTAACGAAGTTAAACCCAAGGGGGGTGATGGTGGAAATTCAGAAAAATCATTTTGCAAGGACCATAAAATCAATCTCATGCGGGTCGGGAATGGCTTGATTGAAGTGAATTCGTAAACCGAATACTGTCCGAACCTGACACCTAAAGCCCTGAGAATTTTTCTCTTTTCCTGATCAAGGTCTGTAACTTCCTTGGCTACAGTGTCTCTTTTGATGATACCAAATTCTTCAACGATGCGTTGGGCAAAAGCCTGGACCTCACCTTCCAAGGAATCGGCATTTCTCAGTTTCAGTAGATTTTCCAAATCAACCCTGATCTTTTGAGTGACATATGTTTCTAGCCTAGTTTGAACCTTTGCTTTTACCTTGTCCCCAGCAATCTTATCCACGAAAACCCTTACCTTGGGTTCGTATGGATCATCCCCCTTAACAAGTTTACCAACTGCCTGGGTACCCCACATGAGCCCACCCTGCTCGGTAATATCGAATTCCTGGTTCGGCGCCTTGGCTATCTTGTTCGAAAGCTGTTCGAATTGTGGTCCAATAAATTTACTTGTAACTTCCTTAAGGACTTTTTCTTCATCAGGAGTTGAACCAAGGTTGCGAAAGAATCTAAAGCCTTCCAGCTTGCCAATATTCTGTCCCTCGATTTCAATACTACCATCTTCTTTTAATTCAGGCACTAATTGCTCCTTTTTACCAAGTTTCCTTAATAATACACTAACTTTCACATCAATAAACCTGTTGGTAAGTTTACGATGAAGCGAATCTGAAAGCCTATCTTCGATTCCACGGGTTCTTTCCCGCCAATATTTTGTATCCTCAATCCAGTTAGGCTTTTGTGCTATATAGGTCCAATTTCTAATTGAAGCGAGATTGGCCGACAGGCCTTCAATTCCACCTTCTGTATTATCTATTCGGTCCAACTGCAAGTTCAGCCAGTCTTCAGGTATGTAATTCCCGTTTCTGAGAAACCAAAATATTTTTGAAACTAATGGGGCATGGTTGGTAATTCCGGTATTCTTGAAATCAGGTACCTGACACACTTCCCAAAGCAATTCCACCTCCGAAGGATTCAGTGTTTCATTATCGAATGCCTTGTCTGCCATCAAGTCCTTGAGTACCAGAATATCTGTGGTTTCCCTAGTCAAGGCAAGCATGGGATTGTTGCTTGGAACGGAAAGGGATTTAAGAAGGGTTTGCAGTGAACGATAGTCGAGATCCGCATTTCTCCATTGAATTTTCCTGATCGGGTCATACCGGCTGTTTTCAATAGCATCGACCATATCCAATGGAATTTCCTCACAGTCCTTCACGATCCCGAACGTTCCGGACCTCTTGTATCTTCCAGCCCGGCCAGCAATTTGACCGGTTTCCATGGGTGTAAGATACCTGTGTCTTCGACCATCAAATTTCCTTAACCTGCAAAATGCAACATGGTCTATATCAAGATTCAACCCCATTCCAATGGCATCCGTTGCAACAAGGTAGTTTACCTCGCCACTTTGATAGATATCCACTTGCGCATTTCTGGTTCTCGGGCTCAAACCACCAGACACAACCGCCGCTCCCCCCTTCAACCGCCTGATCATTTCGGCATGATAATAAATATCATCAAGGGAAAACCCGACGATGGCTGTCCTTGGCTCCAACCGCGAAATATCCTTTTTTCCGACATAGGTAAGGGTCGAGAATCGATCTCTTCGCTCAAATGAAATGGTGCCAAGAAGATTCGAAATCACCTGCTTGATGTTTTCAGACCCAAGAAAAAGGGTTTCCTTTTGTCCTCTGGCATGCAATAGGCGATGAGTAAAGATATGTCCACGTTCAAGATCAGAACACAATTGAATTTCATCTACTGCGAGAAAATCAGTTCCCAGCCTTGTTGGCATGGCCTCTGTTGTACAAATCCAATAGCAGGCCCGGGTGGGAACAATCCTTTCTTCCCCGGTAATCAGGGCAACCTGTGAAGGTCCTACCCGCTTCACAACCTTGTCAAAAACCTCTCTGGCAAGTAATCTGAGTGGAAACCCTATGACCCCGGACTTGTGGGTCAACATTTTTTCTATGGCAAAATTGGTTTTGCCGGTATTGGTTGAACCCAAAATTATATTGACATGAGACTTGGGGGAATAATTTGGCATGGTATTCGGAAGCAGTAAGCTGTTAATCCAAGAGTTTAAATTGAATTACTCATCAACTCTTTTTTCAACCTGTCTATGGCTCCCTTGATTCCAAATCTGTTGGGAGATATTTGAAAAACTGCTTCATAGGCCTCCAATGCCTTGATTTTCTGTCCTGTGTTCTCATAAATCAGTGCCAAACCATTCAGGGCACCAAAATGTTTTGGATTTAGCTCCAATGTACGATTTATATCATCAATTGAAAGGTCATAATTCAACATGAGGTAATGGAGAGTGGCTCGAATATTCCAACCTTCGGCAAACTCAGGTCTGTTTGTAACAATATAGTTCAAAATTTTCAAGGATGCTTGAAATTCCCCTCTGTTCATGTATTCAATCGATTGATCCAATAGACTGTTTATTTCTTCAGAACCAGAATCCATCCAATATGACAATATTCGGCGTTCAATGACTTTAGTCTCTTGCGTAGTACTGGTTTGTAGTTTATCAATCAATTCGTTTGTTCTGGATTCATTTCCGGCTATGGAAGAGGAGAAAACGAAACTGGCAAGAAACCCGAGCAAGAACAAGAATTTTGGCAATTTCATAGGGTAATCCTGGGCCAGGGAGTAAAAACTGGATTATAGCAGAATACGAAAATAATTTCAATGAACATCGAAACGGCAATAATTGCAGAATTGAAAAAACTGCAGCTGGGTAACATCAGCCAAAAGGTTAAATTTGAAGTCAAGGAAGTCGGTTCCTTCGTTTTCCATGGCAACGAGGTTCTGGCAAGTAATGAAGACAGGGAATGTACCCTGATTGCTTCAGTTGAAACCTTCAAGGGGCTTTTGAGGGGGCGACTCAACCCAACATTGATTTATATGAATGGTGAGCTTAAAATCAAGGGAGATGTTGCCATAGCAATGCAATTGGGCAGGTATTTGAGTAACATCGACAGAAACTGATTCTCCAAAAACCATTGTACTAGATATCTTGATCAGAATTCATGGAAAAAGCCCCCTACTTGAATGATATCGTATCAGATCCATGCGATGTCCAAGCCTATTGGCTCCTTACCAAGGACAAGGTGAGGATAAGGGTTGCCATATGGCAAGGTGGTGAAAGGGGAACAATATTCATTTTGACGGGTAGAACGGAGTACATAGAAAAATATGCTGCCATCGCCAATTTGTTCTCTAAGAAGGGATACAATGTTGTCATTCATGACTGGCGGGGCCAGGGATTGTCTCAAAGGTTTCTCCCGAATTCCAACATTGGTCATGTTGAAAAGTTTTCAGATTACCAATTGGACCTAGACGAAGTTATTGATATCGCTGCAAACCTGGAATTGCCTCAACCCTTTTTTCAGGTATCCCATTCCATGGGAGGTTGCATAGGTTTACGCACACTTCATCAAAAAAATGTTTTCAAATCTTCTGTCTTCACTGGACCAATGTGGAAAATACATGGAAAACCCCTGATGCTGGCTGCAAAGTATGTAACTTCACTTGCCGTAGCATTGGGGTTGGGCAAACGATTGATTATTGGTGCTGATGAAAGAAACTACCTTCATTTATCCACTCCCGAGAAGAATAGCCTAACTACAGACCCGGAAACCTTCCTCTTTCTGAAATCTCAAATTGAAATCCATCCCGAGTTGAACGTTGGTGGTCCATCCTGGCGTTGGTTGGAGGCCGCTATCAAGGAGAGTGATTTCCTGATTTCCAGACCTCCTCCAGATGCCAGTGCCCTGGTTATTTTGGGAACTGAGGAAGTACTTGTTGATATGAATACAATTATTTCCTATTGCCAAGATTGGAACAAGGCTAAACTGGAAATCATTCCTGAAACCAAGCATGAGGTATTGATGGAGTCCAAAGTAAGCAGGGATTATGCCTTAAATCAGATATTCTCTTTTCTGGAGTCCTAATTCCAAATTGTTGGGAAACCATTTAAGCCGATATACTTTCAATATTAAAACAAGCTATCAATTATGAAACAGTCCATGAAAGCAATGCAATTATTTGACCTTGGTCACAAGCTGAAACTCGTTGATGTTCCAATCCCTGTACCAACAGGAGATGAGATTCAAATCAAGATAGAAGCCGTTGGTATCAATTTTGCCGACCTACTGATTTGTGAGGGTAAGTACCAGGTACGACCAGAACTCCCCTTTTCACCCGGTATGGAAGTATGTGGGATAGTCACCGATTTGGGACCAGAGTGCCAGGGGTTTCAAAAGGGTGATCGGATTGTCGGTTTTGGAAACTATGGTGGTTTGGCAGAATATATCACCTTGCACCAAAACCAATGCCTTCAAATTTCCAACAAATTGGCTGATGTCGAGGCTGCTGGATTTATGGTTGCCTATGGGACATCGCATGTAGCCCTTTCTCATCGGGCAGAATTAACTTCAGGAGAAAACCTGCTTGTTTTGGGTGCATCCGGCGGTGTTGGAAGAACAGCCGTTGAAATCGGGCATCTGATGGGTGCAAATGTAATTGCTGCAGCTAGCAATGATAACAAACTCCAGGAAGCAAAGAGATCAGGTGCAGATCATTTGATCAATACAAGTACAGAAGACCTGCTCTCCAAGGTAAAGTCCCTAGGTGGTGCCGATGTAGTATATGATCCTGTCGGAGGTGAATTGTTCAAACTGGCCTTGCGAGCAACCAATCCTGAGGGAAGAATTATTCCTATTGGCTTTGCTTCGGGTGAAATACCATCCATACCTGCCAATATCCTATTGGTAAAAAACCTGACTGTTATTGGCTGTTATTGGGGTGGGTATATGAAGTTCGCTCCCAACGTAATCAGAGATAGCCTATGTGAGTTGTTCGGCTGGTTTGAAGCAGGTCGACTAAGACCACTCGTGAAAGATGTTTTTCCACTTGAAGAAGCCAATTTGGCTTTGGAAACACTTAAATTGCGAAAAGCAATCGGTAAGGTGGTTGTTAGAATTCCAAGGGATATATGAAGGAACCAACATAATCTATCATCCATAAAATCACAGATTGTTGTACCTTTTTCCACATTCAATTTAGCAATTAATGGTTTCTTTTAAGCCTATTCATTCTTGAAATTCCAAGCAAGAATGACAAAATATCATTAAACAATTATTCACTAATTACTTGGTAAGAGGGACATTATGGATCGTTTTCAAGCTGTTAACCCTATCGGGACAACACAGGCACAAATAGACGAGGGTCTACGGGCACATATGAACAGGATCTATGCCTATATGGCAGGGGCAATGTTAATTACCGGTGCTGTTGCCTACCTGAGCAGCACAAGTTTGGCCTTGATGCAACTGATTTATGCCACACCCCTACAATGGGTAGTCATGTTGGCACCATTGGGTGTTGTTTTCCTGCTTAGTGCAAGGATTAATAAGATGTCACCTTCTGCGGCACAAACAACTTTCTGGATTTTTTCAGGTCTAATGGGGCTTTCGATCTCTTACATATTCCTTGTGTATACAGGGTATTCGATCGTACATACATTTCTTGTCACGGCAATTGCGTTTGCAGGTCTGAGTCTGTGGGGTTATACCACCAAGAAGGACATCAGTGGTTGGGGATCGTTTTTGATAATGGGGCTTATCGGCATCATATTGGCTTCATTGGTTAATTTGTTTTTTGCTCTACCGGGTTTGAGCTTTGCCATTTCAATACTTGGAGTTCTCATATTTGCCGGACTTACAGCATACGATACCCAGCGGTTGAAAAATGAATACCTGCATTTTGCCACCCGAGGTGATGAACTTTGGTTGCAGAAATCAGCCATCCTTGGTTCATTGAGTCTTTATCTGAACTTCCTGAACTTGTTTTTATTACTCCTTCATCTCTTTGGACAAAGGGAATAATCAGGTTTCAAAACCAATTTAGAAATTCATTCCATACCAGCCTGGTCGATAGATCGGGCTGGTATTTTTTTGCTTTACTACTGAACTAATTATAGCCGAAGTTGAAGGGAGGTAGAAATCCTGTCATTTACTCATGTGACCATTGCTTGTCATGACATCAAATCCCCAAATGATGAGAATGACAAATGACATCAACACTAACATAAAACATACCCGGTTTGCATACAACGCAGCTGATTTCTGGCTGTACATTCTTGGCTCGTCGTACCGTAATGGCTGTGGGGGTATGGACTGTGTGCTGGAATAAATCAGTATGTTTGCATCATCTAAGAGATGTTGCCACCTCATGAAATACCAGTAAGCATGGCAAGCAAATATAGTTATGCAGATAGTAATTACACCTCTTTCCCCAATGGGATTCACACCAAATACCTCCAGTTGTTGAGGCTCTGTACCAGCTGCGAATGCCACTATGACGATTCCTGCCAAAGCTAGGTTGTTCCTTCGTGCAATCCGTACACCATCGCTTTCCTGTAATCGATCCTCGGGATGCCTTAAGTCACTTTCAGGACAATAGGTTTTCCACAAGCCTAACACCAGAAATCCCAATTTATTTGATGTGCATCTTAAAATATTCATTATCATTCCTTTATGAATTTCATGAGAATAAATCGTAGGTTTATTCCAAAACAGCCAAACCACATATGATAATAGAATTATGCGGCTGACGTCTTATCCATCAGTTTTGTACTACCTAATTTCAGAAATATTGTCGTTTGAATACTTCTGAAAAAAGTCAATGATGGTTTGGATTAGATATAAATTAGTTAATGGGATGGATTGGGTGCTTTTGTGACTAAAAGCAAACTTTCTTCTGGAAAAACTGTATAAAATCCCAAAAGATACTTTTAGTGGTAGAAGGTTATTTAATTTTACCTTCTTTATACTCCACATGCTTGCGTGCAACAGGATCATATTTCTTGACACGCATTTTCTCGGTCATGGTGCGGGCATTCTTTTTGGTTACATAAAAATGACCTGTATCGGCTGTAGAGTTAAGTCGAATTTTTATTGTAGCAGGTTTGGCCATCAGAACTTCCTTCCCAATTTATTCGTTTATCCACCATTGGGTGGAAGATTTAGATTTAGGTAAATTATTTACCTAGTCAACAGGATATGTTTAAAAACGCGGAAAACCTATAAGCCGGATTCTGTTCCGAGTTGACACTCTTCAATAGCCATTCATCTAAAACAAAGGTTACCCTTCATTTTTTGCTGCCTACCACACTGTAAGGTCAAAGCACCCTTGCTAAATTAGCTTACAGCTCTACTTGGCATTGCTCCTGGTGGGGCTTGCCTTACCATTTTTGTTACCAAAAATGTGGGGGTCTCTTACACCTCCGTTTCACCCTTGCCTTATAACCTATAAGATCATTTTGGCGGTCTATTCTCTGTGGCGCTGTCCCTTGGGTTACCCCAGCCGGGAGTTACCCGGCACCATGCTTTGTGGAGTCCGGACTTTCCTCATGATAAAATCATGCAGCTATCCGGTTTTCCGCAAGTAAAAAATAAGATCAAAGCAATCATTTTTCAATTTTACCAATAATTCCCAAAACTTTCTTTCGGAAGTAACTTACGATCCCTATGGCATTTTCACTTTCCAAACCCGGCTCTGGTTGGTAAACATGGTCTTTAACCTTAGGTTCGTTATAACCCTTGTCGGGAAGGGTTTGATGGTCGGTATTTCTCAAATCATTTTCCTGAGACTTCTTCCATTTAGACTCCACTTTCTTTCTGATTCTAGACATGGACTGCTTATCAGGTTTTGGAAACCAGCGTGTGTGTTGTCTATTCCGTTTGTAACTTGAATATATGTCGCCATACCTACTCATTGTTCGTTTTGATGTAAGACCTGTAAGGGTACAAGCTTTTTTTAATGCCATTGATTTCATAGCCTCATCCATGAAGGCATGACGCAAGGTAAGAAATGTTATCCTATCACCTCTGTCTGGAAAAACATGTTCGGAGTTATCCCCTAGAATGCGTGAACAATACTTGCTGATAATGGATTTATCATTACTGGATAGATGGAGTTTCCTGACGCAGGACATTATCAGGATTGTTTTCAAATCTTCCTGATTTATTCCGTCCAGTTTTTGGATACGGATCTTTTTATCAATCCATTTGGAATAATTGGCGATTTTGGGAGTCAGTATATACAGGCTGAGACCACGGATACCACCTTCACCTGAATAGGATGCAATGATCTCATCTAGGATTTGGTCAAATTCTTCAAGCCAGCCAACTGCCACTTGCTGGTTTGAATCAAGTTCAGCCTTCGTGAAATACCCTGTATCCAGAAGTGAGAGTGCTTCCTTGCCAGTTTTGTAGTTAACTACCATACAGGTGAACATCTCACTTGTTCTCATACCGGTTAGCCAGATTGCTCGTGCAAATAATCTGGTCAATCCAGGATAATTATTTCTCTTGGTAATCAAGGAACAGAAACCATCCAACTCTGTGTCGGGTGCCAACCCCTCCAGAAGTTTCTCCAGATCATCCCTGTGGATGGGTTGACAGCTAATCTTGGATAATCTTCTTTTTGCTGTGCTGAATATTTGATCACTAACGCCGGTGGCCATAAACTGTATGTCACTGGTAAGAAGCAATGGATAGTGGGAAATGAGTGGTGTTGAAACTTCATTAATGATTGCCCTTCCCTTAATTCGTAATTCCTTGATTGTGATATTTGTTAATGCACCATGAAGCAATATGATATCTGTCCAATTGGATGATAAGAACCACTCGGGAAAATGCCCTGACTCGGGTATGGTAGTTCTAAAACCTATCCTGTTACCCATTTTTAATTCTTCTTGTCTGATCCCGATTGATCGAGCAATAATGGTCCTGATTGCTTTCCGTTCGTGGATACAGCTGTTTTCTTTCAGATAAATTGACCGAATGGCCAATTGATCAATGATATCATTCGGAACTGGGATTCTCCTTGAAAACCAGATCCTTTTTTCAGTCTCCAGAACCACTTTCCTTGAAACGCTGATATCTTTTCCAGATAGAATGGTCTCCGATGTAATTGTAATGGTTTTACCCTCCCCAATGTCTATCACCAAGTTGAAAACAATTTATATTTGGTTAGGCAACTAGACAGGTTTTCTACTGGTATCAAGGGGGTTGGAATCCTATCAGAAAAGTAATTGTGGATAAAATAAATTTCATTTCCTGGCCAATTTATCACCGGAACTGAGAGTTATTGACTTGATGTCAGGAGAGTTGATCAGATCGTTTCAACTTCGAGGTGTAATATACACATACTTTGAATGGTAACCTTTTAATCCATGCCCAAAAGATACAAACAGGAATAGTTCAGATTGGGGTTGGGGAAATATGCTACAATTCCCTAAAGGAAAAAGGGTTAGATTTTTCGAAAAAAATATTTGAAAAGTACTTATACACTCGATTTATGGGGACATAATTTAAGCGGAAGTTACTCCAACTTTACCTTTTTTATATAGGACTTTAGCCCAGAAAACATTTCCAATTTTTTCAATTCATTCGGTTTGTCCCTCAAAGGTTCTCCAAACCGTGCTGACCGCTCCTTTTCACATCTTCTGAGGTTTCAATCACCTAGTTGGCATACAAGTTTTTTCCGTTACTGTTTGAAAAAATTTATTCTTTTGTGATGAGTGGGGTTGGTAAATTTGCCAATGGCTTGATCGACATTGTTCAGGATATCTGCACAGCACGTCTGAAAGATTCCGATTCAAGGGTCATGACCTGGAGGAGGACTCCAGTCGGTCCGCTTACCATTCGCTGCTTCTGTTCCCACTTGCGGTAGCCCGAAACACTCATCCCCATCAGGAAGCCATCTGTTCCTAGGTAGGTTTAGCGGTCTTGTGGACCTCCCTGTGATCAATGGGGTTGTGCACCCGATATTCGGTACCCTTCCCTTCTGCATGAGCAACGGCCTCCCTCATGGCCTTGATCAACTCTTCACCAAATTCCGTCACTTTCGTACCTTTCCTTTCTTCCTGAGTACGGCGGAAAGTCTTTTCAGAAACTTGCGTTCCCTGGGGGTGAGGTCCTTCCGGGCTACCTTGGGATATATCATCAGCAAACAAACCGGTATGCCAACTCCCCTATGGGAATACACCACACGGGTACTACCACGCCTGCCCCTACCCGAGGTTGCAATCAGAAGTTTGCACACGCCACCGGTTCCCGGGACCCCTTCACTTGCCAATGGATTTCCGGTCAGACAGTCAATCAGTTCTTGATGGGCTTCCTTGCCCAAAACCTTATCAACCCGTCGGAAAAAAATTCGATGTTTCAACAATGGCATGTATATCCAATAAATTAGGGAATTATCTATTCAGGTTGACAAGCCCTTTTCGTGGCAAGTACCTTCCACATACAAGGGAGCGGTAAAAACCGCTCCCTTGCATTCGTTTTTCTTCCTTGAACTAGAAGGAAAAGGCAATTGCCGCTTCAAGCGTGGTGGTGTCGGTACTTCTGATTTCAGTGACGTCATCAGAAACTAGTTCTATGCTTTCGGCATCCTTCTTGTCAATACCGGCCTCAAGGGTGGCACCACCACCAAGATCATAGCTGAAATCAACCTCGATCAACTTGGTCTTTGTGGTTCCATCAAAAATACTTGAAACTCCAGGTCGATCCTGCTCAAGCTTGAGTGTGGAGTATCCAACCGAGAAAGTGGCACCTTCACCTGCAGATATCGAAGCCTTGACACCCAAGCCCGTGTTCTCCTGTGAACCCTTAACATCATCAGATCCAGTTATAGAATTACCATAAAATAATGGTACATCACTAAATTCTGATTTGGACCAGTAGACAAAAGTACTTACACCGGAAAGCTCGGTACCCACGCCAATGGCAAGCCCGTCCTCGGAATCCATACCAACCCCGACATTGATCGTGTTGATCGAGTGGCTGACACCGATCGACCAGTCATTCTCATTGGCCTTCGCAGCCACGGCAGCTGTATAGGCATCACGTGCAGGAAAATTTACAGGAAGTTCAAAATTTACAGTTCGTGCAGGAACTTGAACCTCCTTTCCCGGGTCAGCAGTTGTAATCCTGAAACTGGTATCCCCGAAGGAGCCCGACAGGGCAATGGTTGCATCATTCC